>NZ_CP122961.1:2416509-3020636 GCF_029854215.1 Halomonas alkaliantarctica
TTTCAGCCTTGAGCGCGGTGAGCGCCTGGGTATTGTCGGTGAGTCCGGCGCAGGCAAATCGGTTGCCGCGTTTTCACTGCTCAACTTGATCGCCAAGCCGGGCTTTATCGCTGGCGGTACTGTGACGTTTGACGGTCAGGTGCTTAACCGCATGTCTGAACGTGGCCTGCGTAAAGTGCGCGGCAACCGTGTTTCGATGATCTTTCAAGACCCAATGATGACGCTGAACCCGGTGCTCTCCATTGGTGAGCAAATGGTTGAGTGCTTAAAAGCGCACCGGCGCATTTCCTCTAAGGAAGCTCGCGCGATTGCCCTGGACAAACTGCAGCAGGTGCAAATCCCTTCGCCGGAAACGCGTCTGGATCAATATCCTCATGAGCTTTCAGGCGGTATGCGCCAGCGGATTATTATCGCCATCGCCCTACTGCTTGACCCGGACATTATCATTGCCGATGAGCCCACCACGGCGCTCGACGTGACCATTCAAGCCGAGATTATGGCGCTACTGCTTGATCTCTGCGAGCAGCACAATGTGGGGCTTATCCTGATCACCCACGACCTGGGTGTGGTCAGCCAGGTCACCCAGCGCATGTTGGTCATGTACGCGGGACGAGTCATTGAGCAGGGCCCGACGCGGGAGATTATCAACGATCCGCAGCACCCTTACACCCAGGGGTTAATCAACGCTCTGCCCCAGATGGCAACGCCGGGTGAAAAGCTCAATCAGATTCGTGGCAGCATGCCGTCGCTCTCTAATCTGCCCAGCGGTTGCGCGTTTCATCCGCGCTGCGATTTTATCAATCGTGCCGATGGTCAGCCCCGCCCCGCTTGCACGCAGCAGGTGCCTGAATTCGTCGAATCCGGCAACTGCCGTGTAGCGTGTCATATGGTGGCTGAAATGCTTGAAGATCGCCGTTTGAAGGAGGAAACCTCATGAGTGCGCACGCTGAGGCTATAACGGGCAGCTATAATCCTACCCCCCGACAGAACGAAGAGAGCGCAGATTCACTGCTGCAGATCCGCGATCTGAAGAAGCGCTTCTCCCTCTCTGGGGATTTCCTTGATCAGTTGCGTTTTAAGGGCGGCAAGCTGGTTCGCCACCAAGAGCACGTTCATGCCATTAATGGCGTGAATCTGGATATCAAACGCGGCGAAGCGCTGTGCGTGGTTGGTGAGTCGGGCTGCGGTAAATCCACCGTGGCACGAACCGTTATGGGGCTGCTGACCCCAACAGAGGGAGAGATACGCTACGACGGCAACCGCATCGATAATTTGAGTTCGCGTCAACTGCTGCCGTATCGCAAGCGGATGCAGATGATCTTCCAAAACCCTTATGCGTCGCTCAACCCGCGTATGACCATTCAGCAGACCTTGGAAGAGCCGCTGCGCCTGCACCACCCAGATTGGAAACGGCCGCAGATTCTCGACAAGGTAGAAGAAGTGATGCGCTCGGTAGGCATCGACCCGGATTGGGGCAAGCGCTTTGGCCACGAATTCTCCGGCGGCCAGCGTCAGCGTATTGCCATTGCCCGTGCCCTGGCCGTTGACCCTGAATTCATCGTTGCCGATGAGCCTATTTCTGCGCTTGACGTCTCGATTCAAGCCCAGGTGCTCAACCTGTTGATGGAAGCCCAGCAAGAGCGCAATCTGACCTATCTGTTCATTACTCACGACCTGGCCGTCGTAGAGCACTTTGGCACCCGCGTGGCGGTGATGTACTTAGGCACGGTATGTGAAATTGCCACCACGGCGACGCTGTTCGATAAGCCACGCCACCCCTATACCCAAGCGCTGCTCTCGGCGATTCCACGTTTGAAGGACGACCGTCCGCAGCATATTCGTCTCACCGGCGAGGTGCCGACCCCTGTTAACCTGCCTAGCGGCTGCGTTTTCCATGGCCGCTGCCCGCATGCCAATGCACGCTGTAAGCAGGAGATTCCCGCGCTGCAAACACAGGATGACGGAACCCGAGTGGCGTGCCACGCTGTTGAGGAGGGGCGCCTATGAAGCGGGTGTCATATTCGACACAGCGAACCCAGGCGCTGAGAGGTAGAGCATGGAAATTCGCTGGCTAGAAGATTTTATTGCCCTGGCCAGAACACGGCACTTCTCACGCGCAGCAGATGATCAAAACGTTACGCAGCCTACCTTCTCCCGACGGATTAAACTGCTTGAGGAGGAGATGGGTGTAACGCTGATTAATCGTCAAACGCTACCGCTTTCGCTCACCCCGGCGGGGGAGGAGTTTTTGACCCTGTGCGAACAGGTGACCGAACGAGTGCGTCTGACCCGTGACCGTGTGCGCGAAATTAACGCCGGCCAGCAGAGGCGCATTATGGTCGCAGCGCCGCAAAGTTTGCTGCCTCAATTTTTACCTGAATGGCTGGCGTCTACAGGGTGGCAAGATCGCGTACAGCCGTATTTACGGGCAACCGGCTGGGTGGCCAACGACTACTTTCAAGCCTTAGCACGTGCCGAGTGCGACCTGGCTATCTGCTACTGGCCGATTGGGCGCTGCGATCTGGATATCGACACCAGTGCCTGCAACTATCGTGTGATTGGTCATGAAAGACTGATTCCAGTGACTGGTTTAAGCCCAGAGGGAGAGCCGCGCGCACTGCTGCCAGGGTCGCGCCCTCGGCCATTGCCTTGGCTTGCCTACCCAAAGCGTGGACTGTTGGGGTCTGCGGTTAAAGCACACTTGGCCAGACTCTCCCAAACTACCTATTTAACCGCGCAGAGTGAAAACCTTTACGCGGCGGGTATTAAAGAGCTGGTGCTACTTGGGTACGGCATGAGCTGGCTGCCCGAGCGCAACGTCGCGGCAGAACTTGCCCAAGGCACGTTGGTAAGAGCGGGCGATAGTCGCTGGGATGTGCCCATGGAACTACGCCTATACCGCCATCAAAATCATCGTCATGCGGAGCTGGATAGCCTCTGGAGCGAACTGGCGCCGCCCCGTGCATGAACCCGCATTTGATAAATGCTTACTTAAGAGAGGGCACAGTTTTGTATGTCAACCACCCTATTTAACCTGCAACGCGATCACATAGCGCACCTTCAGCGTGCTTATTCGGGTATTTTAACCGACCACGGGTTTGATAGTCTGGCAATTTACAGTGGTCATACCAGCGTACATTTTGCTGATGACCACGCCCCCCCTTTTCAAACCTACGGGCATTTTATGCACTGGGTAGGTTTAGCCGATGTGCAGCATAGCTGGTTGATTATTCAGCCAGAAAAGCGCCCACAGCTGTACTTGTATGCGCCCGCCGATTTTTGGCACTTGCCTACCCACCTACCCGAAGAGCCATGGGTAGAAGCGTTTGATATCCATTTATGCAGCGAGAAAATCTCCCCACCGCTTTCGGGAAAGGCTGCCGTTATTGGCGACATTGAGCGTCTTGCCTCCAACATCCAGCAGGCGCTAAAAGCAGAGCATCATCCTGAGCGAATAGTCCATGCTCTTGATGAACTACGGCTGTTTAAAACGCCCTATGAAATCGCCTGTCTCCGTGAAGCCAACCGTTTAGCGATAGCGGGCCATCAGGCAAGTCAGGCCGCGTTTATTGGTGCATCCGGTGAGCTGGATATTCAGTTGGCTTACCTGGGTGCCAGTCGTCAGCGCGAGTCAAATGTGCCTTACCAAAATATTATTGGTTTAAATGAGCATGCAGGCGTGCTGCATTATCAACACTACGACCTTACCGCGCCTAAACAGCGCTACAGCCTGCTAGTGGATGCGGGTCGCCGCTTTCGAGGTTACTGCGCTGATATTACCCGCACTTATGCTGGCCCTGATGCACCCGTGGCGTTTGGCGAACTGGTCACCGCCATGCATGGGCTGAAAGATGAGTTAGTCAAAGGCGTAGCCCCGGGGGTTAGCTTTGTGGCACTGCACGAACAGATGCACCACCACCTGGGTGAAATATTAGTGGCTAACGATCTTTTTAAAGGCTCCGCCGAACAAGCGGTTGCCAAAGGCGTTACGCGGGCATTCTGTCCTCATGGGCTAGGGCACTCTCTAGGTCTTCAAGTGCACGATGTGGCTGGATTACGTCACTCAGATGGTACTCCCGCCCCTGCGCCAGAGCAGCACCCAGCGCTGCGGCTTACGCGCACGCTGCGCCCTGGCATGGTCGTTACCATTGAGCCTGGACTCTATTTCATCGCTATGCTTCTGGCACCACTGCGCAACACCTCACTGCCCATTAACTGGCGTTTGGTCGACCAACTCTCACCCTGCGGCGGCATTCGCATCGAAGATAATGTGGCGGTGACGGAGAGTGGTTTTAACAACCTGACACGCTGAGCGATTTAGCGATGCTTTCAATTGCCTCAAACGAGCAACGCCCGGCACAAGGCCGGGCGTTGATTGATTGCCAAGTACCAAACGCTGTTTAAGCAAATGGTTCTTAAACAAATAAAGCTTAGAAGCGGTAAGTAACACCACCGCCAACGGTGACGGGCTCGATGTCGACTTCACCACCAACATTGATATCCGAATTCACATCAGCGTAGCTTGCGTAACCATTAAGCATGATGTTGTTGGTTACGGCCAGATCAATACCGACTTGACCGATAGCACCGTAGCTCTCTTCAATGCTCACACCACTAGGCTCGCCGGAGAAACGCGTGTAGTTGAGGCCAGCACCGACATAGGGCTGTATACGTGAATCCAGGCCGCCCATCGGGTAATAGTTAACTAATAGGTTAACCGGGAGACGATCAACGCTACTGTTAAGTGAACCGACGCTAATATCGTGCTCAAACTTCTCTGAGCTATTCAGTTCAACGCCGACTTTGTCGGTAAACAGGTAGCCAGCACCGAAAGTGAATCCTCGTGCATCGTCTACACTTAGTGGAGCACCAGCCACGTCACCATTATCTGAACCCGCATCCGTTTGGGCAACGCCGCCACGAACAAACACATCACCAGCGTTATAAGCAAGGACCGCTTGACTTGCCAGTGCGAAGCTAGCGGTGATAACAGCGGCAGAAATCAGTTTCATGTTACTCATCAGGGTCATCCTCTATATGCAGCGCAGTTCCTTGCGCTTGGGATTGCGGTAGTTGCTATCCAACTTTCCTATACAGCATATATTATACGAACACTGTTTCCAAATTGCTTGTAAAATATTGTTATAAGAAACTATCCCCCTGATAGTTTTTCTATGCATACAAGTCAGGCATGAAATCCAGGCATAAAAAAAGGTCCCCCGGAGGGGACCTAGGTGGAGCACGCCAGCTCACTCGGTTTATCGCTACTCTTACTCTTAATTAGCGATGTAGATGAAGAAGGGAGAGAAGCTTTACGTCGTCAGTTAGATACTGGACCTAGCCAATCTATTCACTCATCCTTTGCCATATACATTGCGATCTGCGTGCCATTTTTTTAAATATAACTAAAAATCAAACACTTAATAAAAACTCATTCGCCTAACATCAGCCTCCGACGCACTGCAGCAAACAAAATGCACCAGCATTGCGCACTTTGCAGTCTTTTTGCATCACAAAGAATCATATGCGTTTGTTTATGCTTTGGAATCCTCAGATTAGTGATTGGGTGTAACGATAATTTTCACTTGGGCTTTGTCGTTTAGCAGCGCCTCAAAGCCCTCCTCCACGATATCCGCCAGTGGAATACGCTGAGTAACCATGTCCTCAACCCGGAAGTAGCCTCGCTGCATCAGCGCCATTACCGCGGGGTAAACATGGCGATAGGCAATAATACCCTTCATGGTGCGCTCTTTGATGACTAGATCGTTAGGCTGAAAGCTGGCCTCTCCTTCCCAAATACTCACCACCACTACTTCACCCCCTTCGTGGGTGCTGTGCAGCGCCTGATTCAGCACGGCAGGAATACCGGTCACTTCAAACGCCACGTCCACCCCACCACCGCTCAAGGCTTGTAGCTTCGTAACCGCGTCCTCCTGCTGAGGGTCAACTACAATGGCCCCTAACGCTTCAGCTTTGGCTTTCCGCGAAGGTGCGACCTCAACAGCATATATTTGAGCAGCACCTGCGGCTTTTAGCGCTTCTATGGTCATCAAACCAATCGGCCCCGCGCCAAAAACTACCGCGCTATCCCCTGCTTTCAGGCAGCTTTGGCGCACCGCATGCAGCGCTACCGCCGCGGGCTCTACCAGAGCGCCCTGCTCGAAGCTGAGATCATCCGGCAGTTGGTGCACCATATGCTCACCCATCACGGTGAACTCAGAAAAGCCGCCGCCACCGCCCGAAAGGCCGTGAAACCCCAGCAAGGGCGTGAGGTTGTAGCGCTCCATCTGGTAAGCGCCGTCCTTGTTGGGGGAAAGGATCGGCTCAATGGCCACGCGGTCACCTACCTTCACCCGCGTTACTTTCTCGCCGATCTCTACCACTTCCCCAGCGAACTCATGGCCCATAATGATCGGCGCCTGTTCGCCGCTAATGGGGTGCGGCTTGCCTACTGGGATAAAAATCGGCCCGGCGGCATACTCGTGCAAGTCACTGCCGCAAATACCACAGGCAGCCACTTTCACCTTCACCTCATGGGGGTCGCTGATAGTGGGAACCGGCACTTGCTCGACACGTAAATCTTTTGCTGCGTACCAAACTGCTGCCTGCATGCTTGACTGACTCATGGATTACCCTTCCTTTTAAGACGTATGATGAACCGGCTGCAGACCGTAGACAGGCGTTTCCAGCCCCTCCATGCGTGCCTTTAACTGCAGCGCCAAATAGTGTGAGTAGTGCCGCGACTGGTGCAGGTTGCCGCCATGGAACCACAGCGCCTCTTGCTGGGTGGGTTTCCACATATTACGCAGCTCGCCCTCCCAGGGGCCGGGGTCTTTGGTGGTGTCGGAGCCCAGGCCCCAGCATTTGCCGACTTTATCCGCTACCTCCTGGGAGATAAGCCTGGCCGCCCAGCCGTTCATTGATCCGTAGCCGGTGGCATAGACAATTAAGTCAGCCTCTAGCTCACTGCCATCCGAAAGCGTGATGGAGTTTGGGTTGATCCGTTCGATACCTACGCCGCTGCGCAGCTTGATATCCCCGTTGGCCACCAGATCGCAGGCGCCTACATCGATGTAATACCCCGAGCCCCGGCGTAGATACTTCAAAAACAGCCCGGAGTCATCGTCCCCGAAATCGAGCAGAAAGCCCGCATCCTCAAGCCTCTGATAAAACTCGGCGTCGCGCTGTTTGATTGCCTCAAACGCCGGACGCTGAAAGTCTGGAAGCACCTTGTAGGGGATCGAGGCAAAAATCAGATCAGCCTTTTCGTGAGTTAAGCCACTGGCAACCGCCTCTTCGGAGTAGAGCGGCCCCAGCACTTCCTCCATCAAAGAGTCTGACTTCACGATATGAGTGGATGAACGCTGCAGCATGGTCACATCGGCGTCGTGCTCCCAGAGGGCCGCGGCAATATCGTGAGCAGAGTTATTCGAGCCCAAAATCACGCATTTCTTGCCCGCATAAGCATCTGGCCCAGGGTGCTGACTGGAGTGCTGCTGCTCGCCAGCGAAGCTCTCTGCGCCGGGAAATGTCGGTACATTGGGCATCCCGGACATTCCGGTGGCCATCACTAACTGCTTCGGGCGTAGCGTGATCTCTTCACCGTTGCGCTTAACATTTACCACCCACTCGCCTGCGGCTTCATCGAAGCGCGCATTCTGACACTCTGTGGAACTCCAATAATTGAGCTCCATCACCTTTGTGTACATCTCAAGCCAGTCGCCCACCTTGTCTTTAGGTGCAAACACCGGCCAGTTTTCTGGGAAAGGAATATAGGGTAGGTGGTCGTACCACACCGGGTCGTGCAGGCAGAGAGATTTATAGCGCTTGCGCCAGGAGTCCCCTGCGCGCTCGTTGCGCTCTATGATGATGGTCGGAACGCCCATCTGCTTCAGACGCGCCCCGAGACCAATCCCTCCTTGGCCACCGCCAATGATCACGCAATAAGGTTGTTGGGTATAGCCAAGCTCTGCCTCTTCGCGCTCTCGTGACTCTAACCAGGTTTCACGCTGTTTATTGGCACCGTGCTCTGCTCCTTTTGGCCGGTTGTGCTTACGCGGTTCGGGGTAATCATGAAGCGACTGCATAGTGGTTAGTAGCGTCCAGCATTTGCCATCTTTCAGACGCAAGTAGCCTTTGCCGCTGGCGACGGCTGTCTCGAAGGTAAACCACGCCTCGCTAATATCACCGTTCTGGGTGGCTTCACCTTCTAGCAACCAGTTCGAAGGACGCACGTTCTCCAAGGTGGCATTGAGCATGGCCTGAATAGCATCTTTTCCCTCACAGGTTTTTAAATTCCAGGTAAAGGTTACAAAGTCGCGCCAGTAGCACTCCTCATTAAATAGCGACAAAACACGCTGAATATCCTGGGCTTGCAGCGCTTTATCAAAATCATTTAGCCACCCTTGAACAGTGGCCGTAGCGGTTTGCTGAGTTTGTGCCGGTATCTCGGACATAGCGGGTACTCCATCGTTTGTTTTTGTTGAATTGCTGGTGAGACACCCACCCCTAAGCACCCGTCGTGCCAAAACGCACATGACAAAAATAACTAACTGAAAAATATAATTATTTAACAAAACGAAGCAGCGATAAGGCGTAGCGAGGGCGCGTACACCTGTCACACTGTTTACAGCCGGGTGTTACAGGTGTAACGCTCGACTAACGGCGTAATAGCACTGCGTTGACACCCACGCCAAAGCGCATAGGCTGGAAGGACAATAACAATCGCCACGGTGAACCACGCCATGCCTACTCAATCGCCCCTGCCTGCGCGGCTGCCATCCGTCCAGCGCCAGCATATCGAGCATATTTTCCAGCTTGGCGAAGGCCTGGAAGTTCCGCAGCTACCGGCCCAGCAAACCATTCGGCGTTCCTGGCTGCGCTGCCTAAACGAGTACCGGCTCGATCCTACCCAGCCACGCCCTGCCCGGGTGGTACCCCAGCAAATCCTGATCGAGCACCGAGAATCGGTTGATGAACTACTGCACGTGGCAAGAGCCGGGGTTGACCAGCTCTATCAACAAATCGCCCAGCTAGGCTATGTACTGTTACTCACCGACCACCGCGGCATTACCGTCGAGTTTCGTGGCGACCCCAACCAAGACCAGCAACTGCGCAAAGCGGGCCTCTACCTTGGTGCCGATTGGGACGAACGCTTTGCGGGCACCTGTGCCGTGGGCACCTGCCTGCATGATCGCCAAGCGATTATTTGCCACCGCCAGGAGCACTTCGACGCGTCGCATATTTCGCTTACATGTACCGCCGCGCCGATTGCCGATCCGCAAGGTAACGTCATGGCCGTGCTGGATATCTCCGCGCTGCAATCGCCTACCCAGCATGAGAGCCAAAATTTTAGCCTCTCGCTGGTGACGCTGTACGCACGCATGATCGAGGACGCCTATTTTCTGCAGCGCTACCGTGACTGCCTAATGGTGCGCCTGGATACCTCGCGAGAGTTCGTACATGTAAACGGGCGCGGACTCATCGCTATTGAAGAGAACGGGCAGGTGATTGCTGCCAACGCAGTGGGCCGTAATCTGATAGAAGAACACCAGCGCCGTTGGCCACCTTGGTCAGCCCATCACACCCCTGTGCTGGGGGAGCTATTCGAGTGCGAGATCGCTGATGTACTCAGCATTAATAGCGCCACCGACGATCAACTGCGTGCTTTTCGCGCCAGGGTCGACAACACCATTTACTTTATTAGCCTGCTGGAGCCGCGCCGCCCTCGACCTGCACAGCAAGCGCAACCTCTCCCCTCCAGCCTGCCGGAACCACTGGCACGCCTCGGTGCCGACGACCCCGCTATGCGCAAAGTGCAGAAGCTGGCTGAGCGGTTGCGCAACGAAGCCAGCGTCAATGTGCTGATTAGCGGTGAAACCGGCACCGGCAAAGAGGTCGTTGCCCGAGCCCTACATGACAGCGGCAACCGATCTAAAGGGCCGTTTATCGCAGTGAACTGTGCTGCTATTCCCGAAGCCCTGATCGAAAGCGAGCTGTTTGGTTACGAGCCCGGCGCCTTTACCGGTGGTCGCGCCAAAGGCATGCGTGGGCTCATCCCCCAAGCCCACGGCGGCACGCTGTTTCTAGATGAAATCGGCGATATGCCGCTGGCCCTGCAAACCCGCCTGCTGCGCGTACTGGCCGAGCGAGAAGTGATGCCATTGGGTGCCAATAAGCCTGAGAAGGTTGATATTCGGGTGATTACCGCCACCCATCGCAATATCGATGCGATGATCCAGCAGGGCGAGTTCCGCGAAGATCTCTATTACCGCCTTAATGGCGCTCAACTGCGCCTGCCCGCGCTACGCGACCGCGCCGATAAGCTCTACGTTATCCGCCGCGTATTTGACGACATCATCCAAGAACGCGCCTCCAGCCAAACACCCCGCCTGCGGGCCGATGCTATCAGCGCCCTGCTTGCCTACGCCTGGCCTGGTAATATCCGCCAGTTAAAGAATGCGCTGGCCTTTGCACTGGCCACCACAGAAAGCGAGGAAATCACCGTTCATGATTTACCCGAGCAGTGCCTAAGCCAGCGCATAACGCGGCAGATACCTCCCCTGGCTGCAGACGCGGGTAGAGACAGCGATCACACACTGCTGGAAATGCTCAAGGAGCAGTGCTGGAACATTAGCGCCGTTGCTCGCGCGCTCGGGGTTTCTAGGCCCACGGTATACCGGCAAATGCAGCGCCAGGGCATAGTGCCGCCAAATTGGCAGGGCTAAGCGCCAATCCGTTAATCCGCTAGTTGGCCTTGGGGTTTACCCTCACGTACACTTGTTTGAATCCATTTATTCTTTTATAACCCCGCTTTCGACAAGCCGAGGCTCACCCATGGCGTTTGATTCCACTTCTTCCTATATCGCGACCGATGCGCTTAAGCAGGCGGTGAATGCTGCCGTGGTGCTTGAGCGGCCGCTGTTAATCAAAGGCGAGCCGGGCACCGGCAAAACCCTGCTGGCCGAAGAGTTGGCCGAGTCTCTCGATACTCAGTTGATCACCTGGCATATCAAATCCAGCACCAAGGCGGCCCAGGGTTTATACGAGTACGATGCCGTCAGCCGCCTGCGCGACTCTCAGCTTGGCGTTGAAGGCGTGGAAAACGTCGCCAACTACATCAAGCCCGGCAAGCTGTGGGAAGCCTTTACTGCCAACGAGCGCGTAGTGCTGCTGATCGACGAGATCGATAAAGCCGATATCGAATTCCCCAACGACCTGCTTCAAGAGCTGGATCGTATGGAGTTCCACGTTTACGAAACCGGCGAAACCATCCGTGCAGAACAGCGCCCGATTATCGTTATTACCTCGAATAATGAAAAAGAGCTGCCGGACGCGTTCCTACGCCGCTGCTTTTTCCACTATATCGAGTTCCCCGACCGCGAGACCATGCAGGCGATTGTCGATGTTCACTTCCCGGATATCGCCCCCCGGCTGGTCAGCGAAGCCCTAGAGGTATTCTTTGAGCTTCGTAAAGCGCCCGGCCTCAAGAAAAAGCCTTCCACGTCAGAACTCGTCGATTGGCTCAAGCTACTGATGGCTGACAATATTGCTCAAGAAGCACTCTACAACCGTGATCCGGCCAAAGCGTTGCCGCCCATGGCCGGCGCACTGGTCAAAAACGAGCAGGATACCCAACTGCTTGAACGCCTGGCGTTTATGATTCGTCGCCAGAAAGGCACAGGCCGCTAAGCCATGTTTATTGGCCTATTTGAAACGCTCAAGCGCGCGGGCGTCCCGGTGTCGCTACGCGAGCTGCTGGATCTTCACGCCGTGGTGGAGCGCGGTGTCGTGTTCGCCGACATGGAAGCCTTCTATCAGGTGGCCCGCACGGTGATGGTCAAGGATGAACGCCACTTTGACCGCTTCGATCGTGCCTTCGCCGCCTGGTTTAAAGGTCTCGAGGACATGGACGCCGCCATTGAGGCGCTGATTCCCGATGACTGGCTCCGCCGGGAATTTGAGAAACAACTAACGGATGAAGAGAAAGCCAAGATCGAATCCCTGGGCGGCCTTGAAGAGCTCATCGAGACGTTTAAAAAACGCCTGGAGGAGCAAAAAGAGCGCCACGCGGGGGGCAATAAATGGATAGGTACCGGCGGCACCAGCCCCTTTGGCGCCTACGGTTATAACCCGGAAGGCATTCGCATCGGTCAGGATGGCTCTCGCCACCGCAGGGCCACCAAGGTCTGGGACGAGCGACGCTTCCGCGATTACGATGATTCTCTGGAATTAGGCACGCGCAATATCAAAATGGCGCTGCGTCGCCTGCGCAAGTTTGCCCGCCAAGGGGCATTAGATGAGTTCGACGTGGACAGCACCATCCGCGAAACTGCCAAGGACGCCGGGTTACTCAACGTACAGATGCGCCCTGAACGCCATAATGCCGTTAAAGTATTGCTGTTTTTAGATGTGGGCGGCTCGATGGATGACCATATTCGCGTCTGCGAAGAGCTGTTTTCTGCAGCCCGCTCAGAGTTCAAGCATCTGGAGCACTACTACTTTCATAACTGCCTTTACGAAGGGGTTTGGCGTAACAACATGCGCCGAGGGAATGAACGCATCCCGACCATGGATGTTTTGCACACCTACGGTGCGGATTACCAGGTAGTGATTGTCGGCGATGCGGCCATGTCGCCCTATGAAGTTACCCACCCAGGCGGCAGTGTTGAGCACTTTAACGACGAAGCGGGCAGCGTTTGGCTTAAGCGTTTATGCGACACTTTTCCACGTCTGGCGTGGCTGAACCCTTTGCCACCACGTGCCTGGGAGTACACCTACTCAACTAATCTCATACGAGAGATTATCCAAGACCGTATGTACCCCATGACGCTTGAGGGGCTGGAAACGGCCATGCGCGAACTAGCGAAGAAGTAGTCGGCTTATCAGGGCAAGCGTAATAGTTAATCAGAGGTGTCCTAACGGGCCATTAAAGCGTTTGTGGAAAATCGTTCAAACCCTTCAAAAATGCCTGTTTAGCCTCTTCAAACGCCTTCGGGTCATGTTTAAAGCGGCGTAAAATGAGCGCTTCATCCAAAGCCAGGGTGGGTGCCAGTTCGCGAACGTTTTTAGCAGGGTGGCGAGCGCCTAGGCCTATGCGCTTGCCATCAGTTCCACCAAACCAGCGCTTAATGCCACTTTTTTGATAGAACGCTTCTTGTTCGGCGTCATCCACTTCGACACGTAGCGGCGCTTTCAGAGTCAGCTCGCTGACCAATCGCTGCTTGGCATCTGCTTGGTCAAGTGCACAGGCGTGGGTCACCGTCATTCCCTCGCCCTCTTCATCCAGCACTAGCAGCGCCAGCGCTTGAGGTTTACCCTGGCCGTCAACAGCAGCAAAAAGTCGCGCGGCTTCTTGCGGAAAAAACACACTGCAGGTGCCGGTGAAAACGACCAGCGGCGTAAGCCCCGCCTGTTGCCCGTATACCTCAGCGCATAATCGCGCCAGACAGGCGTTGCGCTGGGCCTCTGCGTTAACGTGTACGACCTTCATTTGAATCATCCTCACCGACTAAAAACCCGCAAGCCTAGAGTAATTATCACCGTTTTGACAGCGCGATGTGCCTCACGCGACCTCCATTCATTGTTACTGATACTGAACACCACTGTTAACAACCTGTCGAAGAGAACTATAAGCGTGAACATCACTTAGAAGGAGCTAGTATGCCCACCTTTATGAATGACCCTACCATGCCCACACCAAGCTTCCCCGGTAGCCACATGGTAGTCGATGATCACTATGTGTTTATTTCAGGACTGACCGTTGCCGACCTCTCTAACGGCCATGCCGCCCGAGGCGATGTTAAAGAGGAGACTCGCCTTGTGATGCGCGCACTCTCGCGCATGCTTGAAATGGAAGGCGGCAGCTTAGCGGATATAGTGCGGGTGGATATCCACCTCACGGATCTACACGCCATCCAAGACATGGACAGTGTTTACGCAGAGCACTTTGAACCTGGCCGCTACCCTGCCCGCACCTGCACCGAATCCCCGAACCTCTACGGTGGAAGCAGTATTGAAATCACTGTGATGGCTAAGCGCCAGCTTCAATCAGAGCAATAACCGCCTCAATATCAATGTGGGCTTCCAGCATATCGGCTAAACGGTCAAGCTCACGCTCTCGGTGAGCTTGATAGTCACTCTTATCAGCATTAATCAGGCCGAGCTGCTTCAAGAGGGCTTGGCAGGCTTCTGGATGGTCAAATAACCCATGCAGGTAGGTGCCGATAATTTGGCCATCTTTGCTAACGGCACCTTCCGGGCATCCCTTTAAATCAAATAGCGGCGAACTAAGCGCTGCACCATCGCTTACGCCGTTATGGATTTCATAGCCTGTAACGGTAGCGCCCTCCGCCACCGTTAAACCATTCACATTGCGCAGTTGCTTACCCGCCACCATCCGAGTGGTAAGGGGAAGCAGCCCTAATCCTGCTACTTTTTCAGTTTTCCCCTCCAAACCGTCAGGGTCATCTACCCATTCCCCCAGCATTTGGAAGCCGCCGCAAATACCCAGTACTTTGCCGCCATAGCGTAAGTGACGCTGGATTGCCTTATCCCAGCCCTGGCGTTTCAACCATTCAAGATCACTGGCAGTACTTTTACTGCCGGGCAGAATGATCACATCGGCGGCGGGTATCGGCTGGTCTGACCCCACGAAGGTCAGCGACACCTGTGGGTGCAAACGCAGTGGGTCGAAGTCAGTGTGGTTACTGATGCGCGGTAGAGCGGGAACGATCACGTTAAGCGTCTGGCTGGCTTTTTCGCCTTGTGTTAAGCCAATGCTGTCTTCTGCATCGAGTACCAACCCCTGCAGATAAGGCAATGTTCCAAATACGGGTTTTCCAGTGCGCGCCTGCAACCACTCGAGCCCAGGTTTTAGCAGTGCTAAGTCGCCGCGAAAGCGATTGATAATAAAGCCCTTGGTGCGCGCCTGTTCGCTCTCGCTCAATAGCGCCAGCGTACCTACCAATTGGGCAAATACCCCACCGCGATCAATATCACCGACGAGTAATACTGGGCAGTCAGCCGCTTCGGCAAAGCCCATATTGGCAATGTCGCCCTCGCGTAGATTGATTTCAGCAGGGCTACCTGCCCCCTCGGCAATAATCACGTCAAAGCGGTTTTCCAACGCCTGCCATGCCGCCAATACGCTCTCTTTCGCAGTGCGTTTATAGGCATGGTAATCGAGCGCATCCATATGGCCATGGACTTTGCCGCGTAAAATCACCTGGGCGCCACGATCCGTTTCTGGTTTTAACAGTACCGGGTTCATATCACTGTGGGGCGCTAAATAGCAGGCTTGGGCCTGTAACGCCGTGGAACGGCCAATCTCGCCGCCATCCTCCGTTACGGCGCTATTCAGCGCCATGTTCTGGGGTTTAAACGGCGCCACTGATATTCCTCGCCTTGCCAGCGCGCGGCAAAGGGCAGCCACCACGGTGCTTTTACCCGCGTCCGAGGTGGTGCCTTGAATCATCAATGTGGCCATAGAGTGGTCTCGCCCAGGTGAACAAGAGCAAGACTTTAGCGGGAGGCGCTAAGGGGCGCAATGTGTTCAATCTCCGCTCAAGCCACCCTGCCCCCTAAATAATCAAAAATACTTTTAAACGCCATCAATTTGTCATATGCCGTCTTTAGGCTAACGACTGATAAATGAGATCGATCTCATTGCATTAATAACAGGTATTCGCATGGCAGATTTACTCAGTGTGGCCAAACTCGCCGGGGTTTCCCGGGCAACTGCGGCGCGGGCTTTTTCAAGCCCCGATTTGGTCCGCTCAGCGACTCGCGAAAAAGTGTTTAACGCTGCCCAGCAGCTGGCGTTTAGGCCTAATAAAGTCGCTCAGCAGCTACGCTCGCAAGCCACGCAAATGATTGGCGTGATGGTGCCCAGTCTCGATAACCCGGTGTTTGCCGAGCAACTACAAGCCATGGAAGTGGCTGCCCGTGCTGCTGGTTACTCACTGATCGTTACCACCAGCGAATATTCGTCCAGCCGGGAGGGTGACATTGTTGAGGAGATGCTGCGCCAGCGCGTGGACGGTCTGATACTTACCGTGGCAGAAGCAGATAACAGCGCTGTGCTGGACAAGCTACGTTTGGAAACCACCCCTTGCTTGCTGGTCTACAACCCGCCTGGAAGCAGCGGTTTCCCCTCGGTCGGCGTCGATAACCGTGCCGCCAGCGCCGATGCCACCCGTCACTTAATCAGTCTGGGCCATGAGCGAATTGGCATGGTCGCCGGCCCGCTACTGCAGTCAGACCGTGCCCGGCAGCGCTTTGACGGTTACTGCCACGCTATGGGCGAGGCCGGTCTGATCGCCCGCCCGCTGGTTGAGATGGCCCGCCATACCCAGGCTGACCTGGCAAGCCTAACACCAGCACTACAAGGGCCAGACACTCTCAGCGCAGTGATTTGTACCAATGATCTGCTCGCCATCAGCCTGATGGGCGAACTGCAACGCGCAGGCTTTAACGTGCCTGGCGACCTTTCAGTGATGGGCTTTGACGGTATTGCCTTAGGCAAGCACCTCTACCCGTCGCTCTGCACCATTGAACAGCCTCGCGCCAAGATCGGGCGCGCGGCTGTTCACACCTTGCTAGCCATGATTCGGGGAGAAGAATGCACACTTGCTCCCCTGCCCCACGCACTGCGTAAGGGCGAAAGTGTCGGAATCCCGGCATCCCGTAAGTCCATGTTAGGCACTTCATAGAGGAGTACGTCATGAATCTCAAGCGTCTTTATCAAGCGGTATTGGCCACGGCGGTGATTAGCGCGTCGGGAAGCGCTTTTGCGCAATCAAGCGACAACGCTATTTGCTACAACTGCCCACCGGAATGGGCCGATTGGGGAACGCAGTTGCGTTTGATCGAACAGGAGACTGGCATTCGCGTGCCGCAAGACAACAAAAATTCCGGCCAATCCTTAGCCCAATTGGTTGCCGAAGCCAGTAGCCCTGTGGCAGATGTCGTTTACTACGGGGTAACCTTCGGCATTCAAGCCATGGAAGAGGACGTAGTGACGCCCTACCAGCCTGCCCACTGGGACGAGATACCCGAAGGTCTGAAAGACCCCGAAGGTAACTGGTTTGCCATTCACTCTGGCACCCTTGGTTTTATGGTCAACGTCGACGCCTTGGATGGCGCCCCGGTGCCCACGTCCTGGGAAGACCTGCTCAAGCCTGAGTATCGCGGCATGGTGGGTTACCTTGACCCGGCCAGCGCCTTCGTCGGCTACGTCGGTGCTGTGGCGGTCAACCTAGCCATGGGTGGCGATCTTAATGACTTCACCCCGGCGATCGACTACTTCAATCAGCTCGCCGAAAACGACCCGATTGTGCCCAAGCAAACCAGCTACGCTCGAGTACTTTCAGGTGAGATCCCGATTCTTCTCGATTACGACTTCAACGCTTACCGCGCACGCCATAGCGATGGTGCCAATGTAGCGTTTGTGATTCCCGAAGAAGGCAGCGTGGTAGTGCCCTATGTGATGAGCCTGGTGAAAGATGGCCCCAACCCCGAGAACGGCAAACAGGTGCTTGATTTCGTGCTCTCTGATCAAGGCCAAGCGGTTTGGGCGGATGCTTACTTACGCCCCGTTCGCGCCAGCGCCATTTCCCCTGAAGCACGCGAAGTCTTTCTGCCCGATAGCGAGTATGCCCGCGCCGAGGCACTCGACTACACCGCTATGGCGGCTGCTCAACGTAGCTTCTCCGAGCGGTATCTGTCGGAGGTTCGTTAATCATGACAGCGGCATCCAAGCAGCCCTCTGGGGCTGCTTCTTACGTCAATACTCATCAGATCATGGTGGGGCCCGCACGACGAAAAAGCCTTATCGCAATGTTCGCCTTACTGCCTGCACTGGTGATTTTCTGCGCCTTTTGGCTACTGCCTTTTTCGCGTCTGATTATGATGGGTAACGAGGCAGACCCAAGTAGTGGCATCAGTGCTTACCTGACCATTCTTACCCATCGTCAGTACTTAATCAGCCTGGCGACCACCGTTGGCCTTTCGCTGATAGTGTCACTGGTAGCGGTTGCCATTGCGGGCGTTGCCGGTTTTTTTCTCGCCCGTCAGCGCTTTTTTGGCAAGTCCATACTAGTGGCAATCCTTACCTTTCCGCTGGCCTTTCCAGGCGTGGTGGTGGGCTTTTTGGTCATCATGCTGGGGGGACGCCAAGGCGCCTTAGCGCAGACTAGTCTGTGGCTGTTTGGCGAGCGTTGGATGTTCGCCTACTCTATGGCCGGGCTATTTATCGGCTACCTCTACTTCTCCATTCCTCGTGTTATCACCACCGTGATGGCTGCCTGCGACAACCTGGATCAAAGCCTTGAAGAGGCAGCCCGCTCATTAGGTGCTAACACATGGCAGGTCACCAAAGACGTCATCGTACCCGGCATTGCACCCGCGCTGCTCTCAACCGGCGCCATCTGCTTTGCGACCAGCATGGGCGCCTTTGGTACGGCGTTTACCCTGGGCACGCGTTTGAGCATCCTGCCGCTCAATATCTACGGCGAATTCACCAACTACGCTAACTTTGCCATGGCAGCCGCGCTTTCAGTGGTGTTGGGCGTGATCACCTGGATGGCATTGAGCCTTGCCCGCAGGCTTGCAGGCGGCAACTTGGGAGCTTCGGTATGAAATCTCGCCTACGCTTCACGCTGCAATTAGGCTTCACCCTGCTGGTGTGCCTGTTCATGATTGTGCCTGTCGCCATGTCGGTCATGGCGGGGCTAACCGAGAACTACTTTGTGGGTCTTGAGAGTGGTCTGACCCTGCGCTGGGTCAATGAGGTGTGGCAGCTCTACGCCGATACCATCTGGCTCTCCATTAAACTGGCACTGGCCTGCTTACTGATCACTATCCTGATTGGCGTACCCGCTGCCTATGGTTTGCTGCGCAGCCGCCGCCGCTGGGCCAACGCGATTGAAGAACTCCTACTGCTACCAGTTGCCGTGCCTGGGCTGGCCACCGCGCTTGCCCTACTGCTCGCCTATGGCAGCTACCGTGAATTTCGTGGCAGCTGGCTATTTATTCTTGTTGGCCATGTCCTGTTTACCCTGCCCTTTATGGTGCGCGCGGTGCTCTCCGTGATGCAAACCGCCAAGCTTCCGCATCTTGAAGAAGCCGCCGCCAGCTTAGGCGCCAGCTTCCGGCAACGCTTTTTCGGGGTGGTCATCCCCAACTGTATGAGCGGCATTCTTGCAGGAGCGCTGATGGTGGTCACCTTATCCATCGGTGAATTCAACATTACCTGGATGCTGCATACCCCGCTAACCAAAACGCTGCCGGTCGGTTTAGCCGACAGCTACGCCTCGATGCGCCTGGAAATTGGCTCAGCCTACACGCTGATATTTCTGGTGATGGTCGTGCCCTTGCTGGTGGCGATTCAGTGGGCAGGTCGACTCACCGAGCAGCGCCGCTAAGTTTTATTATTTGAGAATCCGTTATGAGTTCATCTGTCAGCATTACCCTAAACCAGTGCAGTCGCACCTTTGCAGGTGGCACTACTGCGCTACAGCCACTTGATTTACAGGTTAACGCGGGCGAAACCCTGGTACTGCTGGGCCCATCCGGCTGCGGAAAAACCACCACGCTGCGTATTATCAGCGGCCTGGAAAGCCCCGACAAAGGCGGAAAAGTGCTGTTTGGCGAGCGCGATGTCACCGCCCTGCCGATTGAGAAACGCGATGTGGGAATGGTGTTTCAAAACTACGCGCTCTTTCCCAACATGAGCGTCGCCGACAACATTGCCTACGGCCTTAAAATACAGCGTTTACCGCGGGCAGAGATTGCCCAAAGGCTTGACGAAGTGATGCGGATGGTCGACTTGCAGGGCTTTGGTGGTCGGCGTATCGACGCCCTCTCCGGTGGCCAAAAACAGCGCGTCGCCCTAGCCCGCGCCATCGCCGTGCGCCCCAAGGTGCTGCTGTTTGATGAGCCGTTGGCAGCTCTCGACGCCAAACTGCGCGACCGCTTACGCATCGAGATTGGCCAGCTTCTACGGGAGCTAGGCACCACGGCGGTGTACGTTACCCACGATCAAGACGAGGCGATGGCCTTGGGTGACCGCATCGCGGTAATGCAGGCCGGACGCATTGCGCAGTTGGGCACCCCCCAAGAGATTTATCATCAGCCAGCCAACGCCTTTGTGGCCGATTTTATTGGTGCGGTGAACTGCCTGGACGTCCTGAGCACCCGCGCCGATGGGGGCTTGGTGGTCCATGGCGGTGAGCTAATCGCTGCCCATTTGCAGGGAGTATCCACTGTCTACTGCCGTCCAGAAGACATTCAGGTTGTGCCTCTTGACCAAGCCGATGTAAAGGGGAAAGTGATACAAAGCATTTTCCTGGGCCAGACCCAGCGCCTGATGGTGGATACCGGCGGCGCTTCACCGCTCCAGATTGAGGCACCCTCCCGCCAGCGCTGGCCAAACGGCACCGCCATTGGTTTGGCACTCCCGTCTAGAGTGCTTTTTCACCCAGATAAGCCTACTGCCCCTGTTAATGCCAAGGAGATGGCCAATGGCTGATCAAGGTTTGAACATTCAGAAAGCCCCTCGTGCCCAGCAATGCCTTATCGCCCAGATTAGCGATCCGCATATCAAGGCGGGCGGTAAACGCTCTTACCGCCAGGTAGATACCGCCAATGCGCTGCGTCGAGCAATCAGCACGCTCAATCAGCTAGCGCCGCGGCCCGACCTGGTGTTGATTAGCGGTGACTTGGTCGATTTTGGCCATCCTGACGAATACGCCACCTTTAGGCAGATCCTGGCTGAATTAACCCTGCCCGTGTACTTGATCCCGGGCAATCATGATGACCGCGAGCATCTACGCGCCGCCTTTCCCGAACACCGTTACCTGTTTCAGCACCGCGACTATTTACAGTGGGTCGTGGAAGACTATCCGGTGCGCCTAGTGGGGCTCGACTCATCGGTGCCCGGTAAACCCCATGGCGAGCTGAGCGATGAAAGCCTGCAGTGGCTGGATAGAACGCTGGCGGAGCAGCCCGAAAAACCTACCTTGGTCATGGTCCATCACCACCCTTTTATGAGTGGCATCGACCATATGGATCGCCAGCCGCTTAAGCGACCAGACGCGCTAGCTGAGGTCATTGGCAAACATGCCCAGGTAGAGCGCGTGCTCTGCGGGCATCTGCACCGTTCGATCCAAGCCCGCTTTGCTAACACGTTGGCGATTAGCTGCCCTGGGGTTTCCCACCAGGTGAGTTTGGATCTCACCCCAGAGGGCCCCGCCCACTTTCAGCTAGAACCCCCCGGTTACCTGCTCCACCAGTGGTCAGCGACTAACGGTATGGTGACTCACCAAGGGTTTATCGAGCGCTACCCTGGCCCTTTCCCGTTTTATGATGCTAATGGGCTGATTGATTAGGTCGTTAGACTGGGGGCGAGCGCTTCGTTGCCGGGGTGTGCCAGCGCCAGCTCCCAGGCTTGTACCATTTGCTTTTTCTCTAATCCCCAGCGGTAACCACCGAGTGCGCCGCTTTGCTGAATCACCCGATGGCAGGGGATCCATAGCGCGATGGGATTAGCCCCCACCGCATTACCCACTGCTCGGGATGATTTAGGTGACCCCAGCGCCTGGGCAATATGGGAATAGCTGGCAAATTGCCCCTCGGGAATCGTCAGCAACGCCCGCCAAACCGCTATTTGAAAGTTGGTGCCGGTGACATGCAGCGACAAGGCGGCAGCGCCCTCTGCGGGTTGGGTAAAGAGCGCTTCCACCGCGTAGCGGGTGGTCTCTAGGCTTGGCCGAAAGGTGCTGCGCGGCCACTCTTTGGCCAACCTTGCCAGTAACTCTTCCGAATGAGTCGCATCGACAAAGCCCATCCGACAGATACCCCGGGGGGTTACCGCGACGAATATGCTCCCGAGGGGTGTTGCATGAACGCCGTAAGCGATCTCCACTCCTTCACCCTGGCGCTTATGCTCGCCGGGCGTGACTGCCTCTAACTGAACAAAGTGGTCATAAAGCCGCGAGCCACCGCTAAGTCCAAGGGTATGAGCGATGTCCAGCAAAGAAGCAGACGACTGCATCAACTGCTTGCCGCGCTCTAAAGTGAGCGCCTGCAAAAAGCGTTTAGGGCTAATCCCCGCATAGCGACAAAACAGCCGCTGAAAATGGAAGGCACTCAAATGAACATGAGCTGCCACCGTTTCCAGATTGGGCTGTTCCGCCGCATGGGCCACCATATAGGCCATGGCTTTTTCGACACGCTCATAGTCATTCATTGTGTTATCTCTCTAGCCGTCGGGGCTGCTTAGTTCCTTTCAGCCTATGCCTTCACAGGAAAGTTGCCGACCCGAATCTTGCGCACTGGCAGGTGATAAGACTGTTTATGTTTAAAAGAGACGTTATGTTTAACAGACATCGCCACTGGTTTTCGCTAGTGTAATGCCCCGCCTCAATTGACGGTACACGATACGCCCATGCAAGACTTGATCAATGACATTGCAGCCGCCATGGCAAACGCCAAAGAACGCGGCAAGGTCGCCGACTATATTCCCGAGCTGGGCCATGTTGACCCACAGCAGTTTGCCATTTCGCTCGCCACCGTGGATGGCAAAGTGTACTCGGCGGGTTGTGCTACCACGCCCTTCTCGATTCAGAGTATCTCGAAAGTATTTACCCTGACCATTGCGCTGGGGCAAGCAGGTGATTCGCTATGGTCAAAAGTGGGTCGCGAGCCCTCGGGGGATCCCTTCAACTCTATTGTTCAACTTGAGCACGAAAGCGGCAAACCGCGTAACCCGTTTATCAATGCCGGGGCCATTGCGGTGGTCGATGCAATTATGATGGGCCATGAACCCAAAGAGACGCTGGGCGAGATCCTTAGCTTTGTGCGCTATATCGCCGATGACGAGAGCATTTACTTCGACCACGCGGTGGCCGCTTCCGAAATGGCTCATCGCGACCGCAATGCCTCACTGGCGCACTTTATGAAAGCCTTTGGCCGTCTACGCCATGATGTCGATAAGGTGCTAGGCACCTATTTTCACCAGTGCGCTATCGCCATGAGCTGTGAGCAGTTGGCCCATGCCGGGCTATTTTTGGCCTCGGATGGCATCAACAAACCCAGTGGCATTCGCGTGGTAGCCCCCCAGCGGGCGCGGCGAATCAACTCGCTAATGATGATGTGCGGACACTACGACGCCTCGGGAGAGTTCGCCTTTCGCGTCGGCTTGCCCGGCAAAAGCGGCGTGGGCGGCGGCATTCTGGCCATTGCACCCGGCCATGGCTCCATCGCCGTTTGGTCGCCGGGGCTGGATGCCTACGGCAACAGCTTGCTGGGCACCCAGGCGCTCGAAATGTTTGTGCAGCGTACCGGCTGGTCGGTTTTTGGGCACTAGCAAGGCAACGGCTTAACCAACCACCTCAATTTTGTGCAATACCGCCAGTAGTTGCCATTGCAAACTCCTGTCACTACCGAGGAGGATGACAATGAGCGTTTTATTAGCATCGACAGCTTTACCCATGGCCGCATTTGCACTTGCCGCGTCTATTTCGCCGGGGCCGGTCAACATCGTTTGTTTGAGTAGCGGTACGCACTACCCTATCGCTAAAGGGCTTGTTTTTGTAACCGGCGCCACGCTGGGGTTTGTCGCGCTATTTTTAGCCATCGGCGCTGGTCTTTACTCTCTACTGAGCGTGGTGCCACTGCTGGAAACGTTTTTACGCTGGGCAGGCATTCTGTTTTTACTCTACCTCAGCTATCAACTTTTACAGCACGATGGGCGCTTGCAGGAGCGAGGCGGCGTCAAAGCGCCAGGGTTTATGACAGGCGCCACGATGCAGTGGCTCAACCCCAAGGCATGGCTGGCGTCTGCCGCGGGCATTGGCGCCTACACCACTGCTAATGAGACCTATCAGCTATGGCTGTTCGCCAGCCTCTATCTGCCTATTTGCTGGCTATCGCTCGCTAGCTGGGTCTATGCAGGCGCTTTTCTGAAACGCTATGTTCATCGTCCGATTGTCTTACTGACGATTAACCGCACACTCGCTATATGCTTGGCGGCTAGCGCTATTTTCTTACTGGTTGAGTAACGGATAACGGTACTGGTTGGGTGTCGCGGCTACCAGCCTCTTAAACGTTCTTTGAAAGTGGGGCTGGTCATTAAAGCCAGCGTTCAAAGCCGCCTCAACAATAGGTTGCCCTTGTTTTAACGCTTTCTGCCCCATCTGAATGCGCTGATTAATCAGGTAAGCATGGGGCGTTAGTCCGAAGTGCTGTTTAAAGGCGCGAATCAGGTGCCCAGCGCTATAGCCGGACTGCTTACATAGCCGTTCTAGCGATATATCAGCGCTACAGTTGGCACGCAAATAGGCCGCGACCTGTTCTAGCGCACTGGGCGCTTGGGGCAATGCCTCGGGGGATTCTTGAGCAAGGACTTGCAGAATGGTAGACAAGTACTCGACTAGCGCCGTTTGCTTATCGCTAATGTCGCGGTGTTCATCCAGCAAGCAAGCGGCCATATCGCAGTACCCGGCATAAAGCGCTGGCTGGGTAATAACGGCGGTAGCGATATCTTGCCAGTCCGGCGTATTTAGCAATCCCAATTGGTAACGCAATCCACTCAGCCACTCGGTATCGACGTAGAGCATAATGTACGCCCAAGGCTGGTTTTCGATGGGGTTGCAGGCATGCACCCAGTGGGGGTTCATCATAACGATGTCTCCCGCACTAATTTGATGCGCCGCATCGCGATAGCAAAAAGTGCTGTTACCTGCGGTAATGGCCCCCAGCGACCAATATGTATGACTATGTGGCGCATAACAAACTTGTCGCGCGTCGCTAATCTTGCGCAGTTCCACGTAGGGCATACGCGCATCCCGCCAGAAGATAGGTGACGAAATTGTGCTCATGTTCTGCTCGTGTTATTCAAAAATAGCCTTTGACACTTCGGCTTGGCCTAGGCTGGACAATAGCACAGCACAAGCCCAGTATGGGCCGCCGATAAGCGCTATATGAACTAGATTGCATAGGGATGCGCAACGCCTAATATGTCAGGAGGACACCATGGCCAATAGTATGAATAACCCCGACCACCGTGATGCGATTACCCTTTTCGCCCGCATGGGTTACGCCTCTCGGGGCATTGTGTACCTATTAGTGGGGGGCCTTGCAGCGCTGGCAGCCTTTGGGCAAGGCGGCCAGACAGAAGGCAGTCGGGGCGCCTTAGAGCGCGTGCTCACCGCTCCCTTCGGAAAAGTTTTGTTAGCCATTATGGCCATCGGCTTGGTGGGCTACGCTATGTGGCGGACTATCCAGGCAGTCAAAGACACTGACCATCACGGCAACGGCGCTAAGGGCTTGGCTATTCGTGCGGGCTTGTTGGCCAGCGCCATTACCCACACGTTGCTGGCTTTCTTTGCCGCCACGCTCATCTTTCAATTTGCGGGTTCTTCAGGTGATTCAGGTGGCGGCTCACAAGGTGTCGCGGGCTGGCTAATGCAGCAGCCTTTCGGGCGCTGGCTGGTAGGCGGGGTTGGCTTAGTCATGATTGGCGTAGGTATTGCTCATGCGCTGAAAGGCTACCAAGCCAAATTCGACAAACACTTCGCCATGCCACAGCAAACGCAACAATGGGCCTATCCAATCTGCCGTTTCGGATTAGTGATTCGTGGTCTTGTCTTTGTGATCGTAGGTAGTTTTTTTATCATCGCCGCTTATCAAATCAATCCCGATCAAGCAGGCGGTATGGACGAAGTATTCAGCACCCTGCGAAGCCAACCCTACGGCCAGTGGTTACTGGGTTTTGTCGCGCTGGGGCTCTTCGCGTTTGGTCTCTACAGCCTATTAGCGGCCGTCTATCGCCGCATTAATCCCGAAGTGTAGAGACCTGCATGGCCATAGCATCCAAACGCACCAAACAGTGGTTTGAGCGTATTAACCGCTCCAACAATATGTTGTGGCTACTCGCCACCCTCTCCTTTTTGGAGACGATTATTCTACCCATTCCTATTGAACTGGTGTTGATCCCGCTGATGGCCGTTAATAGGCAGCGGCTGTGGTTACTGGCGTTGGTCACTACTGCGGGCTGCCTCGTCGCATCGCTGGTGGGCTACAGCATTGGCTTAGTGCTTTATGAGTCGGTGGGCACCTGGTTTATTGAGTCTATGGGGATGCAGAGTAGCTACCAGGCATTTCAAACATTTTTCGATCAGTACGGTTTTGCCGCCATTTTGGCCATTGGCATACTGCCAATTCCCTTCCAAGTGGCGATGATTACCGCCGGGCTTTCCGGCTACCCGATTATGCTGTTCGTACTGGCGGCGTTAACCGCCCGTGGCTTGCGTTACTTCGGCCTTGCCTGGCTGGTTCACCGCTTTGGCCACCGTGTTCTGGTACTGTGGAAACGCCATGCCTTGATAACGAGTTTGGTGGCAGGCGTCGTTGTAATGGCGGTGGCCCTAGGGATGCAGGCACTGGCGGGGCTGGTGGTGTAAGCCGCTGAATCGGTGACAATCAGCTAAATACCGTAATCTCGCTCAACTTTAGCGATGCGGGTTTTGAAGTGCTGGTACCACTGCTGATGGCCTAACCGCTGAGCCTCTTGATGCTCAGCATGGGCTTTCCACGCTTTAATAGACGCCAAATCGGCCCAGTAAGAGACCGTTACACCTACTTCATTGCGGGCTGACTCCACCCCTAAAAATCCCGGCTGCTGCGCTGCAAGCTCAACCATTCTTGCTGCCATTGCGTCATAGCCGCTATCGACCTCGGTGCGTAGTGAAGTAAAAATAACGGCGTAGTAAGGCGGTTCAGGGGTGTCAGCAATGTATAGCATGTGTTCCATCACGGTTGAAAAGAGAATAATGAAGCCTGGAGGCATCAGCCATCACTTTTGTGGGGCTCCGGCCCAGATGCCATAGGCTTAGCCTTCATATCCTTGAACGCCTCCATGATGTCCATGGGCAGCGGGAAGACGATCGTCGAGGCGTTCTTGTTGCTCATGTCGCTCATGGTCTGCAGATAGCGCAGTTGCAGCGCGGCGGAGTTTTCCTGCATCACATTGGCCGCTTCGACCAGCTTCTTGGAAGCCTGCAGTTCACCCTCGGCGTGGATGACCTTGGCGCGACGCTCGCGCTCCGCCTCGGCCTGACGGGCAATCGCACGGATCATGCTCTCATCCAAGTCTACATGCTTAATTTCAACATTAGCGACTTTGATACCCCACGCTTCGGTTTGGGTATCAATGATTTCCTGGATATCGTCGTTAAGCTTATCGCGCTCGGAGAGCATCTCATCCAGATCATGCTTACCCAGCACCGAACGCAGCGTGGTCTGCGCCAGTTGACTGGTCGCCTGGGTAAAATTCTCGACTTGAATGATCGCCTTTTCTGGATCGACGACGCGGAAATAAAGCACCGCATTAACTTTAACGGTGACGTTATCCTGAGAGATCACGTCCTGTTCCGGCACATCCATGGTAATGACGCGCAGATCCACCACCTCCATCTTCTGAATGGCGGGAATCACAATCACTAGTCCAGGGCCTTTGACCTTCTGAAACCGACCGAGAAAGAACACCACGCCGCGCTTATATTCCGGCAGAATGCGGATGGAGGCAGCAATCAGCATCAACACCAGCACTACGGGAACTAAATACGAAATCATCATGGGTCACCTCACAGAGTTGTTGGACCATCACATGAATAACGCACGACAACTGAGGGCCTAGTGGGGCGAGACGTATACAGTCAATCCTTCGAGGCGTTTCACTGTAAGCTGATCGCCTTGTTTAACCGGAACATCGCTTACCGCGTTCCAGCGCTCACCGTGCAATCGTACGTGGCCGTTGGTATCAAAATCCTCCAGAGCAATGGCGTCTGCACCAATCAGTTGCTCGGCACCGGTATGTACCTGGCGGTGACGAAGCGTTGCGAAGCGCATCAGAGTCCATAGCATTAGACCTCCTGACACCAGTGCAACACCCACGATAAGCGGCACTGAAATAGCCAGATACTCGGCATCCATTAGCATGACCGAGCCGAGCACAAAGGCAACTATGCCCCCGACACCCAGCACCCCGAAGCTTGGCATTAGGGCCTCCCCCACGATCAGTGCCAATCCCACTACGATTAGTGCTAATCCAGCGTAGTTAATCGGCAGCACTTGAAACGCAAACAGAGCTAACAGCAAGCAAATGATCCCGATGGTGCCAGGAAATAGACTTCCGGGGCTGGCAAGCTCATATATCAGCCCGTAAAAACCAAGAACCATTAAAAAATAGGCAATATTGGGGTTGGTTATCAGTGACAGGATTTGCGTGCGCCAATCCGGATCAAAACGTTCAATGGTGAGATTATCAGTAGAAAGGGTGTAGTCACCGCGTTCCATGATGACTGTCATGCCATTGATCTGTGTTAGCAGGTCGTCGACATCACGTGCTACCACATCGATGACGTTTTGCTCCAACGCCTGGTTAGCAGTGAGATTGACCGCATCGCGCACCGCTTCCTCAGCCCAGTCGGCATTGCGACCATGGCGTTCAGCTAGGCTGCGGATAAAACTCACTGCATCCTCCATCACCTTGCGTTCCATGGCGCCCCCCTCGCCATCCGACTTCTCAGCGGAATTATCTTCTTCGCTGTCATCGCTTACGGACAACCCACCGCCCATTTGTATCGGCGTGGCCGAGCCGAGATGGGTCGAGGGAGCCATGGCAGCCACGTGGCTACCGTAAAGTAGATAGGTGCCCGCGCTTGCCGCTCGCGCACCACTGGGGAAAACGTACATCACGACGGGAATGTCAGCGTTAAGCATCTCGCGAATCACGTCGCGGGTGGTGTCGACCAACCCGCCAGGGGTATCGAGTTCGACGATCACCAGCTCGCTGCCCTGCTCGTGGGCTTTATCCAGCCCACGCCCAAAGTAGTCCTTAGTGGCCGGGCCGATCACGCCTTCGATATTGAGCACCAGAACGCTGGATGAAGCGTTTTGTGCCATAGCCTGCCACGTAAACGACATGGTAGCCATTAGCAAACCAGCAACTATCCACCAGAACCAATGCGGTTTGAGAGAAAGGGTTTGCATACCCGCTCCTCACATTCAACGCCTGAACATTCCCCTCTGAACCTGAAGCTTATCCATAGCACATACACAAGGCTACCTACTCAACTTAGCAGCCACATTGAGCTACGTCATGAACAACGTGAAGGCAGGATTCGAGGGTAAAAAGAGCCTGAACCAAAGCGGCGATTTTGAAGGCCAGAGGTGGTAGCAATATTGTTGAGGGACCGGTTAGTTCAAATAATAACCACTCACTTTCCATATCCCCTCTTCCAAGTGAGGAGTGATGGTTTCCGTAATTTGTGGCCTGTTTTCAAAACTTGTTTGGAACGTTAAAACCGCGTAGTCATCTTTTGGAGCCCCTGGCATAGAGGTTTCACGGACGACGCTCACTCGTCGGCGCGACTGAACCGCACCAAGGTCGCGACGCGCTGCACCAATCGTCCGCTCTAACATATGCGGCGAAAGCGGCTTTTTGAGTATTGAAGAGGAAGATTCCCATGCCTGCTCATACTGACCGCTATCAATGGCTTCTAGCCATGCCAACGCCGCCTCCTCTGGCGCATTCGAGTGTGCTTGCGCTTGGTTAGACAGCATGAGAAGCAAGGTAGTGATAAAGATCAGTATTTTCGGCATAGCAGGCACTCTCGGCATTTAGCAGCGACCAGAGACATCTCGATGGCCTCAGTTATATATCGGTCATCGTCAGTGTTTCTTTAGGGCTGAAAGATGCCGGTGCGTAATCGTTACACGCCAAGCAGCGTCGGCTTCTCAAACCCTACCAGCTCGTTTACTATGCGCCACCCACACAATTTCAGCCGCCACTAATAGGTCACTATGTCCGTCAATGCACTGTATACCGACCTTTCTGGCTACTACGATTTGATGTGCGTGGATATCGATTATCAAGCGCAGAGCAACGCCATTCGCAGGCTGCATCAGATTTTCGGCAACGGCAGAACAACACACCTGGATTTAGCCTGTGGCACCGGCCCTCACGTGCGTCATTACATTGATTTTGGCTATGCCAGTAGCGGGCTGGATATCAATCAACCCATGCTGGACATCGCCGCCACGCGTTGCCCAGAAGCCCAGTTCACCCTGCAAGACATGAGTGGCTTCGCGGTTAACGATCCCCAAGACTTAATCACGTGTTTTTTATACTCGATTCACTACAACGATGGGATTGAGAAGCTAAAAGCGTGCATTTCCAGCGTGCACCGCGCACTTCAGTCTGGCGGTATTTTCTGCTTTAACGCGGTCGATAAAGACAAAATCGATAACGCTTTATCTGTTAAACACAGCGCAAAGCAAGCGAATAACATGTTCACGTTCCGCTCGGGATGGCACTACAGTGGCCAGGGTGAAAAGCAGTCGCTAAGACTAAGCATCGAAAAAGCCAACCCTGAAGAAACACAGCTATGGAACGACGAACATCCCATGGTGGCGGTTAGCTTTGCAGAGTTAATTGCTCTTTTAGCGCCTCACTTTGAGGTTCATGTATTTGAGCACAATTACGAAAAAATCATTCCCTGGGATAATGCTTCTGGAAATGCGATTTTTGTTTGTGTGAAGCAATAAATCCTACTTGCGCCGTCACAACAGCTGTCGGCTAGAACACATTGGCCATACATGGCCGAAATTGCCCCCTTTGTGACCGGCCAACGCATCGTTGGCAGAATGCGTAACCGCTAATCTGTAGCCTCACTTCAACACGATGAGATTAGCCATGACCCAGCCTAAAACTGCATTGTTATTAATTGATGTCCAAGCCTCCTTTCCCGCTCGCGATTACTGGGTAGAATCACTGGCTCAGGCATGGCGGCCCAAGCAGCGTGCAGTACTAGACGCAGCCCAGGCTAACGAGATACCGGTCGTGCGCATTCTGCATGAAGCACCTGGCAGCCAAGGGGCTTTCGACCCTGATGGTGGCCTTATTCGTCCGCTTGATGATTTTAACGATGAAGTGGCGGTGACCTTTCACAAGCGTGTACATAACGCCTTCAGCGATACCTCGCTTGAAAGCTGGTTACGGGAGCGAGGCATTGAACGGCTGGCGATTAGCGGTATTCGCACCGAGCAATGCTGCGAAACCACAGCACGCGTGGCGTCGGATTTAGGGTTTAGCGTCGACTTTATCAGCGATGCTACCCTAACATTCCCCATGACGCGCCACGACATCACCTGGACAGCCGAGGATATTAAGGCACGCACCGAACTGGTACTTGAAGACCGCTTTGCGCGTATTATCACTACACAAGACATGGTCAACGAATGGCAAAGCACGCGTGAGTGAAGAGCAGCAGCATAGCCAACCGCCATCCCCAAGAGCCACAACCCTGCGGGTGGCGGTATTGATGATGCCCGGCCAGGTGCCGCTTGATTTGGTTGGCCCACTTCAGGTCTTACAGTGTGCAGACCGGCTATCAATAGACGTTCAGGTGCGCTATATCGGCCCCAAAGCCGCCATGCAGTGGCTAGGGCCGCTTACCCTTAGCGGCATCGATCCCTTGCCTAGACAGCTCCCTACTCAAGATTTACTGCTTATTCCGGGGCAGTATCGCAATAGTCTTGAGCCATTAGCGCAGCAAGAGTGCGTCGCTTGGCTCAAGGCGAATGCCCACTATGCCAATACGCTGATGACCGTTTGCTCTGGCACAATATTACTGGCGGATGCTGGCCTTTTAGAGGGACGACGCTGTACTACCCACCACACGCTAATTGAGCAGCTAAAAACCAAAGCCCCACAAGCAAAGGTACAACGTGATTGTATCTTTACCGAGGATGGACGCTATTTAACCAGCGCCGGTATTTCGACCGGCATTGATACCATGCTGTACTGGCTTACCCGTGCTTGCGGCCACTCGCTGGCTCTGGCGGTAGCGCGAGAAATGGTGCTGTATCTTCGCCGTAGTGGCCAAGAGCCTCAAGTGGGGGCCTGGCTTGAGGGCCGCAATCATGTGGATGAACGGCTGCATCGCGTTCAAGATGCAATATGCGCCGCCCCTTCGCAAATTTGGCGTGTCGAAACATTGGCGGCTCAGGCAGCCATGAGCGAACGTCATTTCCGGCGCCAATTCAAAAGTCTCACCGGCATGCTGGTGGGCGACTACATTATGGGGTTACGCCTGCAGCGAGCCAAAGCGTTAATGACCGAAACCACATGGACGCTAGCACGCATTGCCGAAGCGTCCGGATTCGGCGATGAGCGACAGCTAAGGCGCAATTGGGCTCGCCAGGAAAAAGCGCCGCCTAGCGTATGGCGCAGAGCCAACTCCCAGACGCTGTGTGATTGAGTTAATGTGAGCCAACATTAAAAAAACATACCATTGGTAAACTCCATGGCCGACTTCATCTTGCCAAGCAACGCCAACGATCTAAATTTTCGGCATCGCCTGCCTGATAAACGCTTAGCCCCATGGGTTCAGTGCCTTTGGTCAATAGGAGGTTCGGGCCATCTAGCTAAACAACGAACTGAAAAGTTCTACCCAGATGCCGGTGCGAGCCTCAGCATCAAGCTCACCAGTTCCCTTCCCGACATCACGCTCTGCTTCAACAAAACCACGTTGATAGAGACGCTCGACACCACCGCACCTTGTCTGGGCATTCGTTTTAAGGCAGCCGGCATTTACTGCTTGTTGGGCTTTCCACCCGAAGCATTCACACATACACACCACCGCTTGGATAACGAGCTTGAACCGCTAGGATTGCAAGGATTAATGCCAGTGGTAGAGCGTCTTTACCAGTTGGACTCGCAACAGGGTTTACGCCTGCTGGAAACATGGTTGTTACATCGACTAGAGAGCCAGCCACCCCCTAATCGCCGTATCACTTCGATTGTTCAGGCCATTGGAGAACTAAAGCTTCCACCCCAACAGCTTGGCGCCACGCTAGGGTTCACTAGGCGTACACTGGAGCGCAAATTAAAACGCGAGGTAGGCGTTACCCCAGGCCAATTAGTGGCCTATTCCCGACTAAACCGAGCCCGCCATGGACTGCTTGCAACCACGCTACCCATAACGGAAATAGCCCTAAAATGCGGTTACTATGACCAAGCTCACTTCACCCATGCCTTCCAATCACTCGCCTATGAAACGCCCGCCGCCTATCGCAAACGCAAACTGTCGCAAATTTACAAGGCGTAAAAAAACCTCGACGTTAAGCTGAGTTCTCAACTTACTCACCGAGGTCACCCGCATGTCTGCTCGTATGTCTCAACAGTCTGTTTATCGCCTTTGCCCCCGCCTAGCTAAGCACCTGACTGCACTAGGCGAGGTTGCCCCAGACTCAACGGTTAGTCGTTCGATAATCCACTTAGTGCACCTGCGCGTTTCGCAAATTAATCACTGCTGCTTTTGTCAGCACATGCATTCGCAAGAGGCCAGAGACGATGGAGAGCATCAGGTTCGCCTGGATGTATTGCCTGCTTGGCGTGAAGCGCCCTGCTTCAACAAACAAGAGCGCGCCGCACTCGCCTGGGCCGAAGCACTAACACTGGTCAGCCAGCAAGCGGTGAGTGACAACGACTATCAAAACGCCCTAGCTGCGTTTGGTGAGCAGGGGCTAATTAACCTCACCGCCATTATTGTCCAAATCAACAGTTGGAATCGGGTATCGGTGGGCTTTCAGTTTGCACCAGACATCAGTATTTAAGCACTGTGAGGCTCCTGAAAGTAATATTTCAGATAAGGAAATTAAATGAACAGTGAGATAGCGCACCATTAACAGCTACGCAACCGTAGGCGTATGGTGTTTTGTAATGGGCTCACTGATCATGTTCATTATTTACCTGATGAGAGGCGCTGGTAAGAGGTGTGTTTAATTGTGTCGACGTTCGACATTGATATAGCCGCTGGGTTTTAGCTACCTAGCGGCTATAAGAGCTGATGTGGCAAAATTTCTTCAATGAAAAATTAATGCCATTAGCACTTAAGCATTCGGTATCCAGCAAATTCCGATAGCCGAGATCCATCTCCTTTAAACCATTAAGCCCTTTGGAGCTGGCTTAGTAAAAGCTCCATCATTGGAATGTCTTACTAAAGATTGACCACCAACCTTGGCCAGGTTTGTAGCCATCGCTTAGCGCATATTCGGGCTTCAAAATCCGTTCGTTTGGGCCGTTTGGGGTTTAATGTAATAGTACAGTCAAACAGAGGTTTAACACCAAAGGGAGCGACAAGGGTAACGTCACCATCGTCATTCAAAGCAGCGCCTACAGCCGTTTCTACTTCTACCCAGAAACTGATGGCATCTTCAGTAGACGTATACGGACAATCATTATTTCTCTCGTGCATTCTTGCCTGATTCTTTACCGACCAGGGAAACGTTGAGACTTCCCTTAATCCTTGCTCGATCTCATGATCGCGGGAATCACTTATATCATCAGGATCGAAGTAAATTAAATCGATGTCGTTAAGGGCCGTATTCGTTGAAAAGTTATGCAACTTGTCCCACACCAAGTTTCTAACGAATCCAGCAGCGAGACACCACCCCGGCAGCTTCTGCGCGGCCGCTATTGTCAGCGCCTCCATACGATCCGGATCACTCATCAGCCATTTTTTGACCAGCGCCTCATGCTCCATATCAATACCTTACCAATGCACCTATTTTGAATTGCTGGATGTTCCAACGCTGGAGACGTTATAGCTCCCCTGCTGCTACAGATCAGATTCATGGTTGATACTCATGGTTGATACCGTCGCTAACCGGTACACCCTCCAAGTAATAGGGGTTAACGCCTTCCAAGCACCCGACATTGAATCCATACACATTGGGGTTCGAGCGCGTTTGGTGGTGGGTGTAGATGCCGCAGTTCGAGCAGAAGTAGTGCTTAGCTACGCCCGAATTAAACTGATAGAGCTTTAAATGCTCAGCGCCGCGGACAACACGAAGGCCATTCAACGGGACATAGGCCATAACAGCGCCTTTGCGCCTGCAAATAGAGCAGTTACATCTTTTCGGGTCAACAAGACCATCAGGCAGATCGAGTTCGAGCTCCACCATGCCGCAGTGGCAGGTAGCCCTGTGCTTAGGTTGAACTTTAACTCCACCCACTTGCTTGATCACAGCCTTATCACCCGTATTTATCGCTGGCGAGGCTCTTTATAATTATAAGTTAGCATCAACATCCTTCAGCCCTAGAAGCACCGCTGCGCCAATCAAAAACGATCCAGATACCTTACCTAAGTACTGGTGCGCTGATGACTTTAGTTTCGTACTAACCCATTCAGCTGATTTACCGTAGGAAAACAAGAAAACCGCATCCATGATGAGATACGTGGCACTCAGTATCACAAACTGATGCAGAAGCGGCTCAGATGGAATAATGAACTGTGGAAACAGAGCAGCGAAAAAAATAACGGCTTTGGGGTTTGCGGCTGAAGTGATAAAACCTTGCCAAAACAAGCTTTTTTTCGACCGCCCCTGATTCGCCACACCTACCTGGCCCCCAGTCTTTGAGAAGATCAACCTTAGGCCTAAGTAAGATAAATATGCCACCCCCGCCCACTTCACAACGATAAAGAAATCACTGGATTGCTGAACAATGCTGACCAAACCTATCGAGGCGACAATCATTTGTAAAAAATTGGCTGACAAATCTCCTGCGGCGGTAAATAGCGACCGTTGCAAGCCATTGCTAACGCTATTGGAAAGCATCAAAAGCTGGCTAGGGCCAGGTGTACTCATCAAAATGAATACGGTGCTGACATACAGAAGCCAAATTTGCGTTCCCATAGACCCTCACCTTTCAAAACTGAAGTGTGTAACGCCCGCAGAATCAACGAACTAAGACTGAACCTCAAAAGGAGAAATAGCCGTACCTTGGTTGTAAACCATTTTCCATTCACTCCCCTCTTTACGCCATATTGACGTTCGCCGAGAATAGCTTGCACCTAAGCTGTTTTGACGACTGATCGCAACCCGGTAAAAGAGCTGGATAAGATCAGAGCTCAATCTCCGGTGCTCAAAGTCCTGAGGTATAGCCGACCATGCGGATTCCTGAGGCAAACAATCAAGGACACTATCTAACCCAAAAAAATCGCCTGATGCTCCGATCTCCAGGAAATCCGAAGACAGTAAAGACCGCAGCTTCGTCGGTGAACTACGCACCTCGAAGCTAAGCAAAGCTCTTTCCTTTTTTATAAGATCCGCTTCTATTTCCATAACCGTTGCCTTAAGGTCTGAGTTCACCTGCGCAAAGCGGCGCAGCTTTGTAGCGACACTTAAAACATCACATCGAAGCCGCAGCAGGCCTATACCGTATAATAAAAAGTGCTGCAGCTATTATATGAATCAGGCCATGAAGCTCAGAACTCAGAGCTTGAAGCCTCCTGGTTTGGTCGCAATTGAAGCTGGATACCGAGTAAGAAATTTCGCAGCACCTGATCTTTGCACTCTCGATAATTCTTATGGCTGGGCTTGCGGAAAAACGCACTCAATTCATGATTGCTTAAACGAAAACCTGCCAGCTCGAAAACAGCCAGAATATCTTCAGCCTTTAAATTCAGCGCGATGCGCAGCTTCTGGAACACCATATTGTTGTTCAACTGCGCTTCTGGTGCAGGCTGCGGGCCTTCGCGCTTGCCACGCTTAAAGCTAATGAAGCCGTTCAAAAACGACGCCAGTTCTTTGTTTTTCATGGTGACAAAGGCGTCGTCTTCATCCTTTTTCAGCCATGCAGTTACCTGCTCTTGAGCCACGCTGACCTCTGCCAAGGCGAAGATATCCACGATGGTGCGGTCTTTTAAATCGAAGGTGTAACGTATACGGCGAAAAATATCGTTATTGGTCAAAATAGTGTCCTAGTCTTAGGCAAACCCAGCATAATCAGGCTTTATGTGCATCTACGTTTATCGTGAATATGATTAAAAGCAACAGCTTTAAAAAACCTAACCGGTGGTCAGCTTTCCAAGCAGCTCGTCAATTTCGTCTTTAAGCTCGCCATCTTCAATTTTATTGGCGGTGACTTGGGCATTTTTAAGATTACTGATAGCCGCGTCAGTCTGACCCAGCTCAACCTGTAACTTCGCCATGGAGAACGCGATGGATGACATATGGTCTTTCGAGTTAACAGCGACAGCCTTTTCAAAGGCTTTTTCGTAGACCGCCAGCGCCTCATCCAGCTCTTCCGTGAAGTCAGCCAGCGTTTCCCACTGCTCTGGATGATCCTTATCGGTATTATCGTTCTCTGTGCAGATCGCTTCCAACTGCGCATAGAGTGCGTCGAAAGCCTCTCTATCCTCTTTATCAGCAGCCTTCATGAGTTTTTCAGCGAGCTCGTAAACCGCTTTGTATATTTTGGTGTTAATCATGAACGACTACCCTTTTCTTTAGTAAAACCTGTAACAAGCAAAAAACCGCTTAACCTGAACGTTCACAAAACAGCCACTCCATCGTGGCCGCTGACATTATACCCTTTGAGGATAGCGCTACGGGCGTTCATTTTTCGGTTTTGTAGCATGCGTGCTGGTAAAGCGGGCTTGGAGCGTCTATTTCCCTGCAGGGCTTAGTTAATCGTTTCAAAACTGTCAGGATCAGGCCGCCGCTATTAGCAGTAATGCTCCATGATGAACTCAGATTGTCCCGTTTGCTCATCAATCTGCTCACCTAATGAAATAAAGCCATGCTGCTTATAAAAATTGATACTGGGGGCATTCTGGTTGTAGACACTGAGCTGCAAACACGACCTTCTGCTCTTGGCATCATCAATCAACACTGACCCTATGCCTTGCCCCTGAAGGCTTGGTGACACAAAAACGGCTGCCAACGTATTTCCATAGAGGCAGTAAAACCCTGCTATCTGCTCATCAGCTTCATAGACAAAGGTTTCCGATGCAGGGATATAGACATCACGCATTTCGCTAACTTTGGACTGCCAATATTTTGACCCAGCAAAAGAGTGAGCTTTAATCGAGGCTGAAAGCCAGATATCCAAAATTTGCTCAATATCCGCCTCCCGGTATTCACGAATCATCTAGACGTTCCTAATGAGGGCCATCGGGGCCAAAGGCGTTATTGAAAGCTGCCTACGCCTGGAATAGGTTTGCACCTGTATAAGGGCTAGACAGCTTCATGAAATTAGGCGGGACTGCTTTGAATTCCCACTGAAAGCAAAAAGGGATTTTACCAGATTATTCAAAAGATATTTTATGGTGCATAAAATCTAAATCCAGTACGGCTCAGCACCCCGGAGGGTGCTGAACTTATTTTACTGCGCATCTTGATTTAAATTCCGCTCGGCCGGGATGTCACTTAGGTACTCGACAAACTCCACCTCAAACCCAGCCGGATCGACAAAATAGACATTTTTGCGAAACGGCTCTTTAGCGCCGGGTTTGGCAATGGCATAGCCAGCGTTATTTAACCTGGCCACCACGGCATCGAGGTTATCGGTCACATAGGCAAAATGGGCCAGCCCAACGCTATGGCCTTTAAGGTCGCGGTTCGCCCCTTCGCCGTGATCGCTTAACGCCAGGTAATGTTCATCGTCACCAAAGTGCACCCATTTGCGGGGTTTGCCATACCACTCGCCATGGCCTTCATCCCTTACCCGCCAATGCGGGAATACGGCGCGGTAAAAATCCAGCATGGCATCCATATCATCAACGACCAGATTAACGTGTTCCAAGTACATAAGAGTCTCCTTGCGTTAAGTGAAATGGCAGGATAAAACCTCAACTTAACTTGAGGTAAAGCTGTTTTTGGAGAAAAATGGCAAAAAAGATTCAGGAGTGCGTGATGGCAGAGGCAATTTGGAGTGTTGGCAAGGTGGCAAAGCGCTGCGGCATTAACGTCAGTACCTTGCACTTTTATGAGCAGCAAGGTCTGATCCAAAGCTGGCGCAATGCGGGCAACCAACGCCGCTATAAGCCAGAAGTGCTAAGGCGTATTTCGGTGATCAAAGCAGCGCAGAAAGTCGGCGTCAGCCTGGAGGAGATCAAACGGGCTTTTGAATCACTGCCCAATAACCGCACGCCGACGGTGGAAGACTGGCAACAGCTTTCCAAAAACTGGCAGCAAATGCTGGACGGCCGTATTGCTTATCTGCAAAAGCTGCGCGATAACTTGACTGGCTGTATCGGCTGCGGCTGTTTGAGCATGACCAATTGCCCACTCTATAACCCGAATGACCAGTTAGCAGAGATCGGTAGCGGGCCGGTGCTTTTGGATCAGGCGGAGCAGCGGGCAGGGGTGGATCGATAGACCGGTTACCGTGCATATTATATTCAATTCACTATTTCTTTTTCATAACATGCTGTTTAGTAACCCTGGAACCCAAGTTAAAGACTCAACACTCAAATTAAATAAGCAAAAAACCACTTACTATTAATTTTATGAATGCCTTTAATTTCATTATATAAGCCACCATTCAGGGCCATCAAGCTAATTGCACTAATCGAGCAATGAACGGCTGCTTTTACGCTATAATGCGTCATCTTTTCTTTTCGACGCACCTTACGACCATCTGTCAGAGCGCCTTATGCCCTTTTCAAAACTAGGATTATCCCCTCCTCTTGTTCAAGCGATTACCGAACTAGGTTACCAAACGCCAACGCCCATCCAGGAACAAGCGATTCCTGCCATTCTTTCGGGTAAGGACTTAATCGCCACCGCCCAAACAGGCACGGGCAAAACCGCTGCCTTTGTTCTGCCTCTGCTAGAACGGTTCAGCAACGCGGGAACGTTACGCGGCAAGCGCATACGGGCGCTAATTCTCGTACCGACTCGTGAGTTAGCGGTTCAGGTCGAAGCCAGTGTGGCTCAATACGCCAAGCACACGCACCTAACCTCGATGGCGATGTATGGCGGTGTGGATACCGAAACTCAAAAAGAGCGCCTAATCGCAGGGGTGGATATTCTGGTCGCCACGCCGGGCAGATTGCTTGATTTGGCCCATCAGCGTGCGCTGCACTTTGATGAACTTAAAGTCATGGTGCTGGACGAAGCGGACAGAATGGTCGACATGGGTTTTGCCGACGATATCCATAAAATCATAGAGCGCCTACCTGAAAACCGTCAGAACCTACTGTTTTCGGCCACCATCACAGACGACGTTCGTGCCCTTGCCTACGATTTTTCAGATAGCAAGATGACCGATCTGGCGGCTGAAATATCGATCACCCCCAACATCCGTGCCGCCGCTAATGTCAAACAGTGGCTCATCACCGTCGACAAAGACACTAAGTCCGCCCTGTTGAGCCACTTAATTAATGAGCAAAAGTGGGATCAGGCGCTTATTTTTACCGAGAAAAAACACAATGCGGCCAAGCTTGTTGCTCAGCTGGAAAAACGCGGCATCACAGCGGACTCTATCCATGGCGATAGAAGCCAAGCCATGCGCGAAAAGATTTTGGCTCAGTTCAAATCTGGCGAGCTAAAATACTTGGTTGCTACGGGGGTTGCCGCGCGCGGTTTGGATATTGATGAACTGAGTCGTGTGGTGAATTACGATTTACCTTTTCAGCCAGAAGAATACATCCACCGCATTGGCCGAACCGGCCGCGCGGGTGCCTCGGGGGAAGCCATCTCTTTAGTCGACATGAGTGACTTTAAAAATCTATGCGCTATTGAAAGACGCTTAAAAAGCATTATTGAGCGCAAAGAGATTGCAGGCTTTTCGGTTCGAAAAGCAGTACCCGAGTCAAACTTAAACTATAATAAACAAAGTAATCGTTAAACCTTACCCAACAAGCTCACCTCCCTGTATTCTTAAAAACCAAAGGTGAGCTTCTTTATTATAGGTATTTCACGAATCCGGCACAAACGCATCCAATAACTCGGCGTTAGTGGGATACTTATCCAATAACGCAAACAACTTCTGGGCGCCTTCTACTGGCTTAAGCGCTGTCAAACCTCTACGCAATGTCCTTACCTTTTCAATATCTTTTGCATCAATCAAAAGCTCTTCGCGACGGGTACTGCTTTTGGCAATATCTATCGCAGGGAAAATCCGTTGATTGGCCACATCCCGGGATAACACGAGTTCCATATTGCCCGTGCCTTTGAACTCCTCGAAAATCACCTGATCCATACGGCTTCCCGTATCCACCAGCACGGTGGCCAGAATGGTGAGCGATCCGCCGTTTTCGATCTTTCTCGCAGCGCCAAACAGTTTTCGGGGTATTTCCATCGCGCGAGAATCCAGCCCACCCGACATAGTGCGCCCATTGCCGCGCTGCTCGGCATTATGAACCCGCGAGAGTCTGGTAAGAGAATCGATCACAATCATCACATTATGACCTTCGCCTGCTTGCTTACGCGCCGTCTCAAGGAGCTTATCGGCCATACTTACATGATGTGTGTAGCTTTCATCTGAAGACGATGCATGGACTTCTGCCGACACACTGCGCTTAAAATCGGTCACTTCTTCCGGGCGCTCATCAATAAGCAAGGCATACAGCTTTATGTCAGGATTAGCTTCCGCTACAGCCTGACAGATATGTTTTAACATCGTCGTTTTGCCAGAGCCCGGCGGCGCAACAATCAACCCACGTTGGCCCATCCCAATGGGCGTAATCAAATCCATCGCTCGCACAGTACGCTGATTAGAACCAGGCTCTAAATAGATGCGTGGGGAAGGATGAATAGCGACGCCATTTAAAAAACGTTTTTCGGGATCATTAGGGAATTGATCTTCAATTTCTTCGGCGGGGTTGGCATCTGTCTCTCTTTTCGCCTTCAAACTTAGTATTTTTCTCGTCATATTATTGATGGATCGCCTTGAATAAACTGAATTTATAGAATACTGAATCTATGAAATAGCTGCATCATAGACTGCCGATTAGTCGCATTGTTGCGGTACTTGGCATGGAAAACGGTTAAGTCTAATTTGGGCTCAATCAGATGATTAGTCGTTGATCTCCACCATGGCGTTCTGATCGTGGTTATAGGGTTTGAAGCGCGGCATGGTGAACACTCCTCATCTATTTTCTTTGATCCTACCAAAGCGTAGCTGTCTACAGAGTTTTTTTCTACAGCCTCAACGCTCAAACCAAGTGTACACAAAAAGATACTTGGAATTTTATGTCAAATTTTCATTTAGTCTTCCAAACCCACTTTCCATTAACAATTGTGAAAGATCCTGTTTGGATAAATTTAATTCTAATGCTCGTTTCAAAGACTTCCTCACGAGTTCTTTCATTTTCAACACGTCATTTTATTTATTTTTTTACGATCTCCTGTATGCACTAGTGCCGAGCGTTTATCATATAGTTCTCTTGCCACCTTGAATATCTCGCGAGAACTTTCTCTATCTTCACCTAAAAGCACTGCACAACCCCTTGAAACTCTAAGCCGAAGCTCGGTCTTACCATCATTAAGCAAGGCTTCTAAAGAAATCATTAGGGACAGAAATTCAAATTCTATATGAGGCACATGATAAGATTGCTCAAAATTTGATAGGGAAAATTCTAAATATTTCGGCAATTTACCTATAAGCTGGGATGATAGATATTCATTAACCAACGGAACTTCGTTCTGATTCAGACTAAACAAACGATTTTCACAAAATAGAGTATTTTCCATTGAGCTGAACATTTCCAACTCATCATCTTCATCTGTATAATAAAATTCTATACTTATCCGAATGGACCCCTCTTTAAAAAGTCTTAACTTATTAATTCTATCACCTAAGTATTTCGAAATCTGTCCATGAAACTTATGCTGCATTTCCCAATATGGCATATGCGCTTCAATATCAGCAGGATCCCCTTGAAACTCAGGATAATCATCTAAATTTTTCTTTATTATATAAACATACTCAGGGCGATAATATGACCCAAATGGAACACATCCCCATTCATGATCTAATTTTGACCATACATCCGCAGTTATGAAACTCCCCTCACACATATCTGCAAAATCAACCATGGTCATTTCTTCAATAACAAATCCATCACCAAGGTCAATCCCGAGGATAGAGCTATCTACGTTGCCAAGTAAAGCCAGATATTTCATTAATTTACCTTATTGCCATAACGCTCGCATTAAGTCTGTGGTTTGACGACGCAAAGCGGCGGCAAATACGTCGACTGGAGGGTATATTCTGGCAGCTTAGGGAGGCATAGCTACCGCTATTTTCTTCTTTATAGATGAGATAACCTTAAGCAAGGTAGCTGGATCATAGTGCACCGACTAGTCGCGTCGCTTCGGTGCTTTGGAATGGAAATCATCGAAACCGACAAGTCGAGCTTGTGCTCAATCATAAAGTGCACGGCGTGTTCAAAAGTGCCTGGCTGAAGCTGATCTTGGTAGTTGATCACCAACATGGTGTTCTGATCTTAATTCTAAGCTTTGAAGCGCGGCATGCTGACCACTCTTCGCCTGTTTTCCAGAGCATACCAAAGCAGCTGTCAGTGGGGTTTTACTACAGCCTCAACGCCATGGTTCAGGCGCGTTTGAGGCGGTGCTTGCGTTTTCGAAAGCAAAGGTGCGCCGCGGGCCAAATGTCGCCTGCAACAACTTGTTATACGTTTTCGTCAACCCAACTCTCCATGCTTTCCAATAGCTCCGGAACCGGGAGTCTTTCGATGTCTCTTTTGGAAAACCCCCTTGCGGTGAGCGCATCGTAGTTGTCGCCCATGAAAACGTTGAATGAATCCCAGATGCGGCTAGCTCCATCCGCGCCAAGCCCACATGTTGAGCTGAGCCAATTACGAACCTCGACGACAACGTCTTCAGGAATGTTTTGATGATTCGCAACGTCAGAATTCGACAAATCAGAAATTGCTGCTTGGTATTTATATCTTTCCCCGACAAGAATTAGGCATTTCTTTTGCTCGTGTTCCCCGCCTTTGAACAGGCGACACCCAACGTCAATTCCCAGCTCAAACGGCATGTTTAGGCGAAATACTTCTCCTTTCTTTGTGGCTTTGATGCGTGAGAGGTCATGTATTGCGTACTTTGACTCTTGTATGAGCTCGACGATCTTGGCAATGCGAGCTTCTCCGGAGTCTATCCGCTCAGTTGCAATTCTCGGCTTCAACCCGAGATAGATGATGGTGAATAGTAGTGGCCGAAGCAGCGGATAAAAAGGTTCGTCAAATGGGCAGTTAACGAACACGTTTTGATCGAATGCCACCTTAACTATTTCTTATCTCGCGGAGGAAACGGATCGATCCCATAGCTCCGACGTTCTTTGATGGTTCCATCTTTTCCGTGGACATAAAGTTCACCATGTGTTTTTTTTGCAGCGTCACGTGCATATTTCACAGCATCGGCTTGGCTCTCAAAGACCTTTCCTGCGCGGGTTTTCCCTGCTGTTTTGACGGCCCAACCACCTCTTTGGCGGGGGACGACATGTTTGCCCTTAGTTTTCATGGGGAGGTCACTCCTGACTCATAAAACGTATAATAGTGATTATACACCCAACTGCATAACTTCAATGAAAGTGCCTTCGCGTTTATCGATGTTATCTAGCTCGCCACATTTACGTAACTCATTGTTTTAAAAACCAACATCCCAACCACTAGGCAGCATACCCAATATTTGCGTGCCCGCTCGTTTTTCTATATTCATATCACTCTATTCATAAAATTGGCTTAGGTCACGCATTGGGAAGATAGAATTTGGGAGTGAGGTTTTGATGGAGTGCGAGGCGGAAGAAGAAGACCTTTCATAAGCAATTGTTTCCGTTGGCTAATAAAACGCTGATCGTGCCACAAGTTGTGCTCATACAACCCCGTATTGCGGACTTTAGTGGCGCGACTAACGGCTTACCTGTAGTCCCATTTCAACAGACTTCTGTAAGATCCCGACTTCGTCGGGCGATCACTTTGGGTGGCTGATTAAGCGCTGATCGCCCAATGAATTGGGCTCCTACAGCCCCCTATTGCAGGCTTTGTGGCGCGATGCCCCTTACAGGGCACCGTGCCCTTAGCTGGGTGGGCGTATTAGGCTTTGAGAACGTAACGCAGAGTTTCAACAACTTGATCGGTGGTGGTACACCAAGCTTGAGCGCCAGCATCGACCTCTTTCAGCGGGTGAACAATGTCTTCGCTATGCAGGGTGATGTAGGGCTTGGCGAGTGCTGCGCAGTAGCCTGCATCGAAGGCGGCGTTCCACTGTTTGTACTGGTCACCGAAGCGTACAACGACCAGATCCGCTTGCTCGATCATCGTGCGTGTGCGGATGGCGTTGACCTTGGAGGACTGGTGGTCGCGCCAGAAGCCATTTTCCGGCTTGCCCAGGTGGTCGCCGGCGGCGTCAGAGGCGGCGTGGTCGGTGACCGGTGCGGTAAACACGATATCCAGGCCTGCGGCCTCGGCGCCGCGCTGGATTTCTTCGCGCCAGTCGGTATGGATCTCGCCGGATAAGTAAACGTAAAAGCTCATGACTATTCCTCAATATACTAGTTGATCAGTAGCGCCATTTTATGGAAAAACATTCCATATTTATACCAGCGTTATAGCAGAGGCTGTTTGGCCAGCAGATAAATATCCATTATCCAGCCGTGAGTGTCGCGCAGCTCCGCCCGGCGCTGGACGATCTGGTCACTGACCTCGCTAAGCCAGCCTTTGATCAGGCACTGTTTCTCCATGCCCAGGTAGGCGCCCCACCAGATGTAGGTTTCGTTTTGCGGAAGCGAGGTAAAGGCCCCGCCGCTATCCAGCATTACGGCGACGGTGGCGGCATCGCTTGGCCAGCCGCGCTCGCGCAGGCGGCGGCCAGTGGTGATGTGTACCGGCTCGGCGAGGGCATTGAGGGGGATTTTATGTTCGGCAGTGAGCACTTGCAGGCTGGTGATGCCGGGCACTACCTCTACATCAACCTGCTTACCCGCAGCGCTTAGGCGCTGGGTAATGCGCAGGCTGCTGTCGTAAAGCGAGGGGTCGCCCCACACCAGCATCCCTACCCGCCCGCCGTTGGGTAAGTGTTCATCGATTAGCTGCGCCCAGACGCTGGCGATGGCTGCGTGCCAGTCGTCTACCGCGCCCAGGTAGTCATTGCGGCCATCACGACTAGGCAGATCGAACTCAACGATCTTGGTGGTCATCGGCGCTTCCAGCAGCCGTTCGCAGAGCAAGCGGCGCAGGTCGATAAGATCCGACTTGGCCTCGCCTTTGCGGGGCAGCAGGATCAGATCGGCGTTATTGAGGGCGCGCACGGCGGCAAGGGTGACGTGATCGAGGTTGCCGGTGCCGATGCCAATGAGCGAGAGCGTGATCATGGTTCGCTCTCTTGGTCTTGCTTTACCGTGGCAAAAGGCGAATCCGCCGACTGGGGGCGAAAGCGGCGGTCGTAGCCTACGGCGTAGAGGCTGCTCTCCTGGAAGTCGTCGCTCTCCAGCACCGGCCCCACCAGAATTAGCGCGGTGCGCTGCATGGTGTTATCGATCAACGCTTCTATGCTGGCTAGCCGCCCGCGTACCACCCGCTCGTCGGGCCAGCTTGCCCGCCACACGATGGCCACCGGGCACTGCTCACCGTAGTAAGGTGTCAGGCTCTCGACCACCTGGGCAAGGTTATGGATAGAGAGATGGATGGCCAGCGTGGCGCCGGTGCGGGAGAAATTGGCTAGCGTCTCGTCGCTGGGCATGGCACTGGCCCGACCGGGCGTACGGGTGAGCACTACTGACTGGGCGACACCGGGGAGCGTCAGCTCCTGACCCAAGGTAGCCGAGGCTGCCGCGAAGGCTGGCACGCCGGGGGTAATGCTGTAGGGGATATCCAGCTCGCGCAGGCGGCGCAACTGCTCGCCCATGGCCGACCACACGGATAGATCCCCTGAATGCAGCCGGGCGACATCCCGGCCTTCGGCGTGGGCGCGGCTGATCTCCTGCATGATGTCATCCAGCGAGAGCGGCGCGGTGTTAATCACCTTGGCCCCTGGTGGGCAGTGTTCCAGAATCTGCTCCGGCACTAACGAGCCTGCATAGAGGCAAACCGGACAGGCGGCGATCAGGTCGCGCCCGCGCAGGGTAAGCAGATCCGGCGCGCCGGGGCCGGCGCCAATGAAATGTACGGTCATTCTGTGATTCCTTCTGCCAACGCCAACGCGGCGGTGGCCAGCCTATCCGCTGAAATTATCCTCGGCCCCATTAGCCTAGCATTCGGGCCTGCCGCTAACAGCGCTACGGCCTCGGCCACGCTGCCCGTGCCGCGGGCCTGCATACTTTGTGTTGAATGAGTCAGCGTTGCCACCGTCGGCAGCTCGGCGTCCGACACGGCGATAACCTCGATGTGTCGCAGTTGTCCCAGCTCTTCGACTAACGGCAGCATGGAGCGAGCCGCCGCCAGCTTATCGATAGCGCCGCATTGGTCGATCAGTTGATCCAGCGCCTGGGCAAGAGATTCAAGCGTGGCCTCACTGCGAAAGCCAAATCCGGCGACGTGTAACGCCCGCGCCTTCATCGAACGCCCCGCCACTGAACGATGGGGTAGCTGGCCTTCCAGCCCCGCCGAGTGCCGATGGGGGCGGCGTTGGCAAGTTCCAGCCGCAGCAGTTCGCCGCCTGCTTTTTGATGCCAGTGCGCCAGCAGCGCTTCGGATTCCAGTGTTACGGCATTGGCGACGACGCGCACGCCTTCGGGCAGGCGCTGCCATAAGTCTTCCAACAGCGTTTGGGATAGCCCGCCGCCGATAAATACCGCATCCGGGAGCGATGTATCGTTTAGCACTTCCGGCGCGCAGCCCTCTTTTACTTCCAGCCAATCAACGCCCAGGTTATCTGCATTGCTGCGCGCCCGCGCTGCCCGTTCCGCGTTTTGCTCGAAGCCTACCGCCTGATTATCCGGGTGAGCGAGCAGCCACTCAATGGCGACGGAGCCCGATCCGGTGCCAATATCCCACAACCGCTCGCCGGGCATGGGGGCTAGTGCCGCCAGGGTGATGGCGCGAATGGTCTGTTTGGTAATCTGGCCGTCGTGGTCAAAAAAATGATCCGGCAGGCCGGGCGTCAACGGCAAGGCCGGGCCGTTACCGGTGACTTCCAGCCCTACCGCCACCGGGTGGGCGATATCCTGGGGCAAGCTGGCGTCGACACGGCAATGGCGAAGGCGTTCGTTATAGCCGCCCAGGGCTTCCAGCACCGTTAGCTGTGAATCCGCAAAGCCGAACCGACTGACCAAAGAGGCGAGTTCAGCAACCGCCGCGCCGTCTCTTACCAGTACCAGCAAACGCCTACCGACATGCAGGTAAGGCCGAATGCGCGCCAGTGGTTTGGCATGCAGGCCCAGGCAGGTGCAGCGCTCCAGCGGCCAGCCCAGGCGGGAAGCCGCCAGGCTGAAGGTGGAAGGCGCAGGCAATGCCAGCCACTCGTCAGCGCCGAGATGCTGCGCCAGGGTGCTGCCCGCCCCAAACCAGAACGGGTCGTTCGAGACCAGCATGACTACCCGATGGCCGCGCTGATTGAGCAGTTCTGGGATGCCATCGGCAAAGGGCACAGGCCACTCAATCACTTCGGCGTTTAGGGGCGGCAAAAGGCGTAGGTGGCGGCGCGCGCCGAACACTACCTCGGCACTTTCCAGTGCGGCGCGGCTTGCCGCCGTTAGCGCCTGTGTGCCACCCTCCCCCCAACCTAACAGGGTCAGCCAGGGAGTTTTGTTAACCTCAACCATGATCAAGATCCTAATTCTCGGGGGAACCTCGGAGGCCAGCGCCCTGGCCAGTGCGGTTGCCAAGCGCGGGCTGCCCGCCATATTCAGCTATGCTGGGCGTGTTGCCACGCCTAAACCCCAGCCACTGCCTACTCGCATTGGTGGTTTTGGCGGCGTTAGCGGCCTTGCCGCCTTTGTGGCCCGGGAGCGCATCACCCATATCGTCGATGCCACCCACCCTTTTGCCGCGCAGATGAGCACGAATGTGTTAGCCGCTGCGGCCCAGTGCGGCGTAAAGGCCATTGCCCTTACCCGGCCTGCCTGGCAACCCGTTGACGGCGACCAGTGGCACAGCGTGGCAAGTATCGATGAAGCTGTCAGCACTCTGGCGGGCCCGCCCCAGCGGGTGCTGCTCGCCATTGGCCGCATGCACCTTGCGGCCTTTGCCGGCCAGCCCCAGCACCATTACGTGCTGCGTTTGGTTGACCAACCATCTAGCCCGTTACCACTGGCCGATGTCAGCACCGTGATTGATCGAGGCCCGTTTACGCTGGAAGGCGATCTCGTCCTGCTGGAAGGTCAGCGAATCCAGCGCGTCGTGTGTAAAAATTCCGGTGGCGAAGGGGCGGCGTCCAAACTCACCGCTGCCCGTAGGCTCGGCCTGCCCGTGGTGATGATCGAGCGGCCTCACCTGCCTCCTCGCCACGAAGTTCATCGTATCGATGACGTGATTAGCTGGCTCGATAGCCACTCTTAATCTTCAATACGCTTAATCAGCCGAGCGCGGCGTATACACCAGCGGTGCCCCGGCTCGCTCTATCAATCGCGTCTGCTGGGAACCGACGATGACCAGCGTGCGCATATCGGCCATGTCCGGCGTCGCCTCACCTAGGGTGGTGACGCGAATCGACTCTTCCGGCGTTGAAACCGCCCGGGCGAAGATGATCAATCGATCCGGCCCGCAGGCCTCCCGCAGTATGTCCAGCGTGCGCTCGAAGCCCGCTGGGCGCGCCTTGGAGCGCGGGTTGTAAAACGCCATGGCGAAGTCGGCCTCGGCAGCCAGGCGCAGGCGCTTTTCAATCAGTGCCCAAGGCTTCAAATTGTCGGATAGGTTAATACAACAGAAGTCATGCCCTAGCGGCGCACCAACGCTGGCACTGGCGGCCAGCATGGCGGAAATACCCGGCAATACCTGAATATCCAGCGTGCACCACTGGGCATCGCCCACTTCCAGCGCCTCGAATACCGCAGCAGCCATGGCAAATACGCCGGGGTCACCGGAAGACACCACCACTACCCGATGCCCCTCAAGCGCCAGCTGTAGCGCCTGCTCCGCCCGGCGGATCTCTTCGCGGTTGTCCGAGCCGTGGCGGACTAATCCAGCCCGTGGCGCGACCCGGTTAACGTAGGGCACATAGCCCACCACGTCGGTGGCATCCAATAGCGCGGCCGTTACCTCTGGGGTAATCATGGCCTCGGAGCCCGGCCCCAGGCCGACAATTTTCAGCCAGCCGCTCATGGTCGCCTCCCGTGGCCATGGATCAGCACAATCGAGAAGTACGGCACGCTCTCACCAACGTCCGCCAGCGGCATTACGCGTTGTTGCGTCATGGCGGCGTACTCGATCAGCCATGCCTCTCCTTCGCGACCAGCGTGAACCAGTGCTCGCCGGAGTTTGGCCAGGTTGCGGCCAATCTTCATCACCACCAGCGCATCAGTCTGCGCGATGCGCTCGGCCAATGCCTCTTCCGGTAGCGTGGCCATCAGCACGGTCAGGATGTCATCGCCCCAGGTAATTGGCTGCCCGGTGGCTGTCCAGGCTGCCGACATACCGGTAATCCCCGGCACCACCGAGACAGGCACGCGGTTTAGCAGTCGCGTATAGAGATGCATAAAGGAGCCGTAGAAGAACGGGTCGCCTTCACACAGCACCACCACATCGCACCCGGCCTCTGCCATCTCGACGAGCTGGGCCACGCTGCGTTCGTAAAAGGCCGCCAGCAGCTCATTGTAGCGTGGGTCGTCGAAGGGAATTTCCGTGGTGACCGGGTATTCCATGGGCAGCTCGATGGCACCGGGTGGGATCATACCCTCCACGATAGTGCGTGCATGGCCGCAGCGGCCCTTTTTACGGAAATACGCCACGTGGGTCGCCCCGCGTATCAGGCGGTCGGCGCGCACGCTCATCAAGTCTTGGCTGCCTGGCCCCAGGCCAACGCCGTATATCGTTCCCTGGGTCATTCGATACGATCCGCCATGGCGTTGATGGCCGCCACCGTCACGGCGCTGCCGCCCAAACGCCCGCGGACGATGCAGCTGGGCAGTGTCGGGTTAGCCAACAGCGCTTCCTTGGATTCCGCCGCGCCGACAAAGCCTACCGGGCAGCCGATAATCGCCGCCGGGCGCGGGCACGCCGGGTCTTCGAGCATATTGAGCAGATGAAACAGCGCGGTGGGCGCGTTACCAATGGCGACCACGGCGCCTTCCAGGTGCGGCCGCCAGAGTTCCAGCGCCGCCGCCGAGCGGGTGTTGGCCATTTCCTGGGCGAGGCCGGGCGTGCGCTCATCGTTGAGGGTGCAGATAATCTCGTTGTCAGCGGGCAGCCGCTTGCGGGTGATGCCTTCGGAGACCATGCGGGCATCGCAGAGAATCGGTGCGCCCTGCTCTAACGCGACACGAGCCTTATTAACCACGTCATTTTGAAAATGAATATGCGCGGCCAATTCCACCAGCCCGGCGGCGTGAATCATGCGCACCGCCACGGTCTCTTCTTCCACTGAAAAGCGGCCAAGCTCGGCTTCACTGCGAATAATCGCAAACGATTCCCGGTAAATCGCCGGGCCACTGGTTTCGTACTTATAGGGCACCCAAACTCTCCAAATAACGTATAACTTCAGATTCACTCAGCCCGGTGGCCTGCGGTGCGCTATCGGCGCGCCCATTGATTATCACGTCAAAGCGACCATCGCGGCCGGTAAGACACAGTGCTGCCGGTCGTTGGCGGGCGCAGCCTTTAGCGCAGCCGGATATATGCACGGTTCCTTTCACCCAGCCGCTTAGCTTCTCGGCAAGCGGCTGGGTGGCGACACTCGCTTGTTCACAGGAGGGCGCGCCAGGGCAGGCGTCCATCGCTAGCCGCGGGTCGCTATTATGGCGGATCAAGCCATCAGCTGCAGGCAGTGTATCGCAATCCTTCAACAACAGGCGTCGCCAGGGCGTGACCTGCACCGCACTGATACTTGTTTGGGAGCCATTTGTCGGGGAGACCGCCTCACGCAGCGTTTCAGCCGCCACTCGGCCAAAGGGAAGCCCCACCACCATGCCCTCACGATGTTCACCCAACGCCAGCTTCTCGCCGGGAGCTGCAGGGGCGGTATCGGCAGGCGCCCAGTCGGGCAGCGGTGCGGTATGCCGCCGCATACGGCCTGACGCCCAACCGCCGGTAGCCACGAACCAGTGGGTCAGGCGTATCAGCTGCTCGACGGCGGCGCCAACATCGCTCACTGCCGTGCCTAGCGCGTGGCCATCGGCGCGTACCAGCAGGCCACCTTCCGTTGAGCGCTCGATGCGAAAATCGGCGGCGCTGTCGCCGAGCACCGGCGCTTTTCCCGCGTCAATGGCGATACCGACTTTGCCGGGCATGGCGGCTAATTCGCTACCCCGCGCCTGCAACAGGCAGGCAATGGTAGGGGTGTCATCGCCGTTTTGCCAGGCGGGCGCCAGCATCAGTTGTGGCTGGCGTTCTGCTTCCGGGTCGCCGCTCACTAGTTGATGTTCGACCAGAAACGTCATCAGCGGCGGCCAGCTTTCGTCGCTCACCCCACGCAGCTGCAGGTTGGCCCGGCTGGTCAGCTCGATTAAACCGCTACCGAAGGTCTCGGCGGCGTCGCACAGTGCCTCTACCTGCTCCCGCGTTAGCTGGCCCAGCGGCGGGCGCACCCGCACCAGCAGGCCATCGCCAGTGGCCATGGGTCGCCACGCGCCGGGGCACCAGCCTTTAATGCGCGGGCTGGGAGGCATGACCATTGGTCTCTTTGGCTTCGTCCATTTCCAGCAGCAGATCCTGAAGTGCTTGGCCGTGCTCGCCGGGGTCTTGCCACATGCCTCGCTGGGCGGCTTCGAGTAAGCGCTCGGCCATCTCTTCCAGAGCTGCGGGGTTGTGGTCGCGCAGAAACTGCTGATTGGCGGCGTCGAGCACCAGGGCGTCGCTTACCTGTGCGTACTGGTAGTCGGCAATCAGGTCGGTGGTGGCGTCGTAGGCAAATAGGTAGTCCACCGTGGCGGCCATCTCAAAGGCGCCTTTGTAGCCGTGCTCGCGCATGGCGTTGATCCATTTGGGGTTCAGCACCCGTGAGCGAATCACCTTTGCCAGCTCCTCTTTCAAGGTGCGAATCTTGGGCATCGCAGGGTTGGCGTGGTCGGCGTGGTAAATCTCCGGCGCCTTTCCGCTCAGCGAGCGGGTGGCGTTGGCCATGCCGCCCTGGAAGGCGTAGTAGCTGTTGGAATCGAGAATATCGTGCTCGCGGTTATCCTGATTTTGCATCACCGCATCCAGCCCTTGGAGCTGCTGCTCGAAGGCACCGCGCGCGGCGGTACCGGAGGCCTTGAACTGACCGTAGGCGTAGGCGCCTGCACCCATGTAGGCCTCGGCCAAATCGTCGGCGCTGTCCCAGGCGCGGTTTTCAATCAGCCGGTTGAGGCCCGCGCCGTATTCGCCGGGCTTGCTGCCGAAAATACGGTAGCTCGCCTCCTGGGCGGCCATCTCCGGGCTTAGCCCCTGGTCTTCCAGCTCTTGCTGGCGGGAAAGCACCGCAGCGCGGATGGTGTTGCTGTTACCCGGCTCTTCATAGCGCGCCACCGCCTGAACGGCGGCGTCAAACAGGCGAATCACGTTGGGGAAGGCGTCGCGGAAGAACCCGGACACCCGCAGCGTGACGTCTACCCTGGGGCGATTGAGCAGCATCGAGGGAATGACTTCAAAGTCGCTCACCCGCTGGGAACCCAGCGACCAGAGGGGACGCACGCCCATCAGCGCGAAGGCCTGGGCGATGTCATCGCCGCCAGTGCGCATGGTCGCAGTGCCCCAGATGGATAGCCCCAACCGCCGCGGATAGTCGCCGTGATCCTGCAGGTAGCGCTCGACAAACGCCTGGGCGGATTTTTCGCCCAGCGTCCAGGCGGCGGGCGATGGAATCGAGCGGTTATCGACACTGAAAAAGTTGCGCCCAGTGGGCAGCGTATCCAGCCGCCCCCGGCTGGGCGCACCGCTGGGCCCGGCAGGCACGAAGATGCCCTCGAGGCCGTCGAGCAGCGACTGAAGCTCCATCTTCACGCCGCGCTGCATGGTGACCCATAGCTGGTCGCGGGCGTAGCGCAGCTGCGCTGCCGTAGCGGGGTAATCTCGGCCCAGGTCGTCCAGGCAGCCGTCTGCCAATACGTAGTCGGCCACCCAGCGTTCGGCCAGCAGTTCCAGGCGCTCGCGGGCATCCGCCCCGGTGCGCCAGGGGGTATCGAGCTGCTGGCTTAAAATAGCTGGTTTGGGCCCCTGCCAAGGCTCGCTGCCCGCGGCTAACGGATCAAAATCCAAGCCTAAATCGCTGGCCAGGTTGTGCAGCAGGCCGCGGCTGGCCACCGTTTCGCCCCGGGGGAGCCGCAACAGTGCCACCAAGGTGCCCGACCGCTTCTCTTCCGGAGGCAGCGTGCCGAGTATGTGAAGGCCGTGACGAATCTGCGATTCCTTGATGTCGCACAGGAAGGTGTCCAGCTCGTTAAGAATCTCGGCGTCATCAGCGCTATCCACGGCGTGCGCCAGCTCCTGGTCGATACCGGTATCACGCAGGTGGGCGAGAATCTGGCTGCGTATCAGCGCTTCCCGGCGGGGATCCATATCCAGCGCTTGGTAATATTCGTCGGTGAGCGCTTCAAGCTCGGCCATAGGGCCGTAGAGTTCGGCCCGCGCCAATGGCGGCATCAGGTGATCTATAATCACCGCCTGACTGCGGCGCTTGGCCTGGGCGCCCTCACCGGGGTCGTTGACGATAAACGGATAAAAGTGCGGCAGTGGCCCCAGAGCAATATCCGGCCAGCAGTCGGCGCTCAAGGCGATGCTTTTACCCGGCAGCCATTCTAAATTACCGTGCTTGCCCACATGGATAACCGCATCGACCTGGTAGTGCTCACGCAGCCAAAAATAAAACGCCAGGTAACTGTGCGGCGGCGCCAGCTCCATATCGTGGTAGGACTGGGTGAGATCGTCGATAAAGTCGCGTTCCGGCTGGATACCCACAAAGGTCTCCCCCAGACGAATACCGGCGATCATCAAGCGTCCCTGGCGACATTTGGGGTCTTCGTGAGGCGCGCCCCAGCGCGTCCATACGGTTTCCTGCAGCTCGCTGGGCAGGGTTTGAAACCAGGCCAGGTAGTCATCAACGCTGATGCTCTGCCAGCAGGCGCGCTGGTCGAGGCTGGCGTGGTCGTTGGTTACCGCGCCCTGAAGCTGGCGGATCAATTCATCGCCGTTTTCCGGCAGCTCGCTGAGCGGGTAACCCGACGCTTTCAGGGCGCTGAGAATCTGCAGCGTCGACGCAGGCGTATCCAGCCCGACCCCGTTACCGATCCGGCCATCACGATTGGGGTAGTTGGCCATGATCAGCGCGACACGCTTTTGCCCGTTGGGGGTCAGTCGCAGCGAACAAATGCGCCGCGCCAGCTCGGCCACAAAGGCGGCCCGCTCCGGGTGGATCACGTGGTGGGTCACCGCCAGTTGGCAGCGCGGGTTGTAGTGGGCTTCGGCTTTAAAGCCCACGGCCCGGGTGATGATGCGGCCATCCATTTCGGGGAGCACCACCTGCATCGCCACATCGCGACTATGCAGCCCGGCAGCCATGCCCTGCCAGTCTTCACTGGTGCTGCTGGCAAGAATCGCCTGGAGCACGACCGGACGCCCTACAAACAGACTGTTTTGAAGGTCAGCGGGTAATTCTTCACTCCCCTCTTTACCCTGGGCATCGACCTGGTCGGCGTTACGATTGACCGCAAAGCTCGTGGTGTTAATTACCAGCATCGCGCCGGTCTGCTCAATCAGGTGATTGATAAAATCAATGCACGGCCCTTCTTTCAGGGACGCCACGGCCACCGCTAACGGCTCAAGCCCCTGGTCTTTAAGCGCTGCGATCATGCCGTCGGGCACAGCGGTGTTCGCCCCCTGTAAATGGCTGCGATAAAACAGCAGCAGGCACACCGGCCGCCCGGGTACCTGGCGATCGCGCCACTCGCTGAGGCTGGACGCCTGCTGCTCCTGCGGCGCATAAATCACCGCTGGCGGAATGACCTTGGGCTCCTGCCAGTCACCCAACGACCTATCTATACACTCGCTGGCCATATACTCATTGGCGACAAAGCGTAGCAGCTGCTCGGCGTTATCGGTACCGCCCTCGCGTAGGTAGCGCCACACGCGATACGCGTCATCGAAGGCGATGGTGGAGTCTTCCAGCAGGGCGTCATCGGGGGCATCGCAGCCCGGCACCAGTATCAGTTGGCGCTCGGGTTTGGCTGCCGCCCAGGCCAGCAGGCGTTCGTGGCCATACTGCCAGTAGGCCTTGCCGCCCAGCAGCGAGACGATGACCAACTGAGCCTTTTCCAGCACCCGATCTTCGTAGAGATCGTAGGCAGCGGGTTTTACCAGGTTCATCCAGTTGGCCAACCGCACCGAGGGGTACGCTTCGCCCAGACGATCAACCGCCTGGGCCAGCGCCGAGAGATTGCTATCGGCGGCGGAGAGTATCACGACCTCGGCGGGGCTCTGTTGCAGGTCGATGATGCCTTCATCATCGACAAAGCCTCCGGGCTTGGCGGCAAATAAGTGCATTAGGTAGCCGTTTGAACCTCTGCTTCAGCCAGCGCATCACGCAGCGCTGCACTATCCAGGTGTTTGCCAATAATCACTAATTGGGTTTGGCGGATTTCGTCCTGAGCCCACAGTCGGTCGAAGTAGCCTTCCAAACGCTCTCCCACCGCTTGAATCACTCGGCGCATGGGCTTGCCCGGAATCGCCGCAAAGCCCTTGGCGCGGTATATCTCGTGGCTTTTCAGCAGTTGCTGGAGCTTCTCGGCCAGGATATCTCCATCGACTTCGCCCAGGGTGATCACGCAGGAATCAAAATTATCGTGGGCGTGATCGTGGTGAGCGCCTTCGGCGTGGTGCTTGTCGTGGTGATTGGTAATGCTATCGATGTTTTTTTCGCTGGCTGCACCGATGCCCATCAGTGCTTCCAACTGGGTGGTGTCGGTGGTCTGGGTCTGATCGATAAATAGCGTTTTCACCGAGGCCGTCACCCGTGCCTGAATCACGGCTTCCACCTGTGTGCGCTCTTCCGGGCTGAGCAGGTCGGCCTTGCTGACCAGCACCAGATCCGCCGCGCTAAGCTGGTCATCGAGCAGCTCGCGCAGGCTGGGGTCGTGATCCAGGCTCTCGTCGGCGAGGCGCTGGGCGGCCACCTTGTCCACGTCGCTGGCATAGCGCCCGGCGGCCACGGCGGGGCCGTCGATCACGGTAATAATCGCATCCACAGTGCAGTGCTGGCGCACGTCGGGCCAGTTGAACGCCTGCACCAGTGGCTTGGGCAGCGCCAGGCCGCTGGTTTCGATCAGGATGTGGTCGATATCGTCGCGGCGGGCGACCAGCTTTTTCATGACCGGCAGAAACTCTTCTTCCACGGTGCAGCAGATACAGCCGTTGGCAAGTTCATAGATGCTGCCGTCTTCTCCGTCTAGCTGCCCGCCTTCGCTACCCTCTTCACACCCCAGCGCACAGCTGCGCAGCAGGCTGGAGTCGATATCCTGTTCGCCAAACTCATTGACGATCACGGCGATCCGTTTGCCGGTCACCTGACGCAGAATATTGGCCAGCAGCGTTGTTTTACCGCTGCCCAGGAAACCAGTGACGACCGTGGCGGGAATTTTATTGAGTTGCATGGGTAAATGCCTCGCTAAGAAGTTGCTGTTCGGCGTGCGCCTGGGTTGATAAAAAAGGCGTTGATGAAAACAAGCGAGCCACAGCGTCAGGATTATTAGGGAAAAACAGGTGCAAATAGGTCGCCGTCAGGCGCTTTTGGCGGTAAATCGCCTCCCCCGGTGCGGGGTGCCGCTGGCGGCGGCCGTGGCCAATCGGCTCGGGGGTGCCTTCCGCCATGGAGCGGTGGTGCGCATGGCCGCGAACCGGGCCTTCCGGCAGCTCGGCGGTTTGCATCCCCTGGCAGCCCCGCCGCCCGCGCATGGCGCCTTGCCCAGGCAGCAGGCCCAGCATGGTGTGGGTAATATCGTCGTAGTCGGTCAGGGTTTCCAGACAGTACAGCAGCCCGCCACACTCGGCCAGAATGGGTTTGTCGGCACTATAGAACGCATCAATGGCCGAACGCATGGCGCCGTTATTCGCCAGCGTTTGAGCGTGAAGCTCCGGGTAGCCACCGGGCAGCCACAGGGCGTCGCATTCGGGCAGGTGGCTATCCGTCAGCGGTGAAAAGAAGCGCAGCGTCGCGCCCATCTGCTCCAGCAGGTCGAGGTTGGCCTGATAGACAAAGCTGAAGGCGGCGTCCCGGGCCACGCCAATGGTGTGGCCGTTGAGCAACGGCTTAGCGGCCGCAAGTTGTTCCTGGGGGGCGGTAAAGGTCACCGGTGAAAGCGCGGCGAGCGCGTCCAGCAGCCCGGCGGCTTCCAGCGCTTTGGCACCCGCCTCAAAGCGGGCTTCCAGATCCTCTCGAATCTCCGCCGCCTGGACGAGGCCCAGGTGGCGCTCGGGGAGCGACAGCGCGGGGTCGCGAGGCATGGCGGCCAGCAGAGGAATCGTCGGCGGCAGCGCGTCTTCGATCAACTCCCGATGTCGCGCCGAGCCGCAGGCATTGGCGATCAGCCCGGCGATATGAATGTCGTCGCGAAAGCTGGCCAGCCCCGAGACCAGCGCGGCGGCGGTCTGGGCCATGCCTTTTACATCCATGACGATCGCCATGGGAATATCGAACAGAGCCGCTAGATCGGCGCTGGAGGGCTCGCCGTCGAACAGCCCCATAGCGCCTTCCACCAGGATCAAGTCCGCTTCACAGGCGGCGTCATAAAAGCGCTGGCGGCAGTAGGCCTCGCCTGCCATCCATAGATCCAGCTGATCCACCGGCTGGCCGGAGGCCTGGGCGAGTATCTGCGGGTCAAGGTAGTCCGGGCCGGTCTTGAACACTCGCACCACCTTGCCCTGGTTGCGCAATAGACGCGCCAGGCCCGCGGTGACGGTGGTTTTGCCCTGGCCTGAGGCCGGGGCGGCGATAAACAGCGCGGGGCAGCGAGCGGTTGGCGTCGTCATCAGTATTCGATCCCCGCCTGGGCTTTGACGCCGCCGCGAAAGGCGTGGCGCTCATCTTGAACAACGCTGATGGTATCGGCGATTTCCTGCAGCGGCGTGACCATGGTGCGCCCGGTAATGATGACGTTCTGGTGTGCCGGGCGGCGCTTAAGTGCTTCCACCACCGGCTCGGGGTCGAGATAGCCGTACTTGAACATATAGCTCATCTCGTCCAGCACGATCAGTTGATAGGCGGGGTTTTCCAGCAGCCCTTTGGCGACCAACCAAGCGTCCTGGGCAGCTTCGATATCACGCTCCCTGTCTTGGGTTTCCCAGGTAAAGCCGTGGCCCATGATGTGCCAATCAAGCTTGGGATGATCACGAAAGAACAGGTACTCGCCGGTTTCGCGGCGGCCTTTGATGAACTGAATCACCGCGCACTGCTGACCGTGCCCCAGTGAACGCGCCATGGTGCCAAAGGCGGAGCTACTTTTACCCTTGCCGTTGCCTTTGAGCAGAATCAGCACGCCGCGTTCTTCCGTTGCCTTGCTGATGCGCTCATCGACCACGTCTTTTTTACGCCGCATACGATTGAGGTGGCTTGCGTCGCTCATGAGAGGTTCCCAGGTTGATGTGCAGAGACAGTAGGCGCCATAGAGGGTTTGCCAAACGAGGCAGGCCAGTAACGCGCGCCCAGCTGTTGGGCAATTCGCGCGCCCTGCCCGCATTTGACTCTGGACTGTTCGGTATCGATCAGCAGGCAGTCATCCAGCGGGGCGAGGTCGTCAACGGTTTCCCGGGTGCGGCCATCGGTAATCAGATAGGTGCGCACCTTCAGGCCGGGCTCGCGGCGCTGCCACTGGCGGATCAGCCGCTTGGCTTCAATGATGGCTTCCCGCAGCGGGGTGCCGCCACCGCCGTTGGCCGCCTCAAGCGTGCCCCGCGGGTTTTTGGGCGCCCGGCGGCGGGAGAGTATCGGCACCACGCCACCGTTGCCAAACCCCAGCACCGCGACCTGCTCCCGCGCGGCGTAGGCTTGGCCGACCAGCGATTCTACCAGCCCCTTTGCCTGGCCTAACAGGCGTTGCCCCAGGGTGGAACCGGAAGTGTCCAGCAACACCAGATGGGCAGTCGCCTGCCCGGCGCGGGACTTACGCATCTTTAGCTGCTGCCAGGGCCACTGGCCGCGATTGGCGATCAGCGTCGCGAACCCGTCCAGCCGCGAGGTCGCTACTTGGGAGCGGCCACGGCCTTGCGTTTGGCCGCTGCCCGACGTTGCCGGTGATTCGGCGCTGCTGGAAGCCTGGTTTAAAGTCTTGCTCGAAGGCTCGTCCGGCCAGGGCGACGCGGGGGAACTGATCACTTGCTGAGCCTGGGGCGGCATGGCGCCCCACTGGCCTGACCCGCCGTTTTGAGGGTCTGACGGGCCAGCGCTGTTGCGATGATCCTCGCCAACACCCGACGACCGATCAGGCGGCGTGGAAGGTGGCGGGCTTGAGGAACCCCCGCTTTGCTCGGGGGGTTGGGCGTCTGAACCAGCGTCTGATGAACGCGTCCGCCGGTGAGCAAGCACCCAGGGTTCAACCGTATCGATATCTGTCTGGCTAACGCTCGCCGCGCCTCGCCAGGCCGCATGGGCCTGGGCTGCCCGGTGCCAGGTAACGTCTGCCCGCATTCCCTCAACACCGGCGGCTTCGCAGCGCTGGGCAATCGTCGCGTAGACCCAGCTTTCGGTCGCCACCGTTGCCAGCGCCTGCTGGGCGTCTTCCAACTGCTGCATTAGCGCGGCCTGCTCGGCCGCAAACTGCGCTTTATAGGCCTCGGGGTCGCGGTCAAAGCCGTCGCGCTGCTGGACGATAGCAATACGCTCGTCGATGCTCATGGCACCCGTCTGCTCGAGGCAGAGGCCGAAACGGTCGAGTAACTGTGGGCGCAGCTCGCCCTCATCCGGGTTCATTGTGCCGATCAGGCTAAAGCGCGCCGGGTGGGAGTGGCTGATGCCATCGCGCTCGACCACGTTGACGCCACTGGCGGCCACGTCCAGCAGCAAATCCACCAGCATATCCGGCAGCAGATTGACCTCATCCACGTAAAGCACCCCGCCGTGGGCCTTGGCGAGCAAGCCGTCATGAAACGTGGCTTCGCGCTCGGCCAACACCTTGTTCAGATCCAGGCTGCCCACCAGGCGGTCTTCGCTGGCACCGAGGGGTAAAGTCACAAAGGGTGGTTTTTTGCCGCTTTGGTCTTTAGGCAAAACCTCTGCCAGCGCCCGCGCCAGGGTGGACTTCGCACTCCCCCGGGGGCCGCTGATCAACACACCGCCAATGCGGGGGTTAATAGCATTCAGCAACAAGGCGGTTTTCAGCGGTTTCTGACCGACCACCGCCGCAAACGGAAACTCACTCACCGGCACCTCCCGTGCTAGGCAAGCCTGCCAACCCACCGACCTTTGCTGAACACTTTGATGACCAACGGACTTGAGTTTGATTCATGATAACCAGGTGAGTAATGATAAAACCATTCATAAAGAAGTGATGACATAAAGGCATGCAGTATAGAGGAAGGCATGGCGGCGAAGCCAGTTTAGCTCCCAGGACCCACCCAAGAGACAGCCCAGATAAGCATAAGGTAAGATACGGCTGATCTTTGACATTAAGTCGATCAATTATGTTATAACATTACATATGTACGCTAATAAAAATGTTATTCGGCCATCAACTCTCTAGCCCACACGTTTACTGGAAGCCAGACATGAAGATCCTACGCTATCTGCTGACAGCGACATCGCTACTGCCCGCTTCTTACGCGATGGCCGATGCCACCAATTATCCCGTGAACTTAACCAACTGCGGTGTAGAGATAAGCGTTGCATCAGCACCCGAGCAAACGGTAACAGTGGGCCAATCAGCCACAGAGATTCTCTACTCGCTAGGGTTAGCTGATAGAGTGAATGGCACCTCGGTTTGGTTTAATCCGGTTCTTCCCCAATTTGCTGAGGCTAATGCCGAGATCGAGCGAATTGCCAACGACGACCCGAGCTTCGAGGCCGTGGTCAATAAGCGCCCTGATCTGGTGGCGGTACAGTACGAGTGGCACGTGGGCCCCACCGGCAGCGTGGCCAGCCGGGATCAGTTTCATGAGCTGGGCATCAACACTTACGTCATGCCCGCCGATTGCGACACCAAGGATAACTCTACCGGTGGCGATGGTACCCGCACCGCCGCCTTCTCGACGGAGTCCATCTATAAAGGGATCACCGAGTTAGCCGAGATCTACGATGTTCAAGACGCTGGCGAGGCGCTGATAGCCGACCTTACCGCCCGCGAACAGCGCGCTATCGACTTGGCGAGCAGCCTTGATTTAGCGGAAGACTTGTCGGCGGCATTCTGGTTTTCATCGACAGATCTGGGAGTTAGCCCTTTCGTGGCGGGGCAACTGGGGGCACCGGGGTATATGATGGAAAAACTCGGCATTCGTAATGTCATCGAGTCTGACGAAGAGTGGCCCACGGTGGGCTGGGAAAGCATCGCCAGAGCAGACCCCGATGTGCTTGTTATCGCCAGTATGGATCGCCGCCGTTTTCCCGCTGATGACATTGAAGCAAAACGTGAGTTTTTACGCAGCGACCCGGTCACCCGCGAGATGAGCGCGGTTAAAAATAACCGTATCGTCGAGATGGACGCCCACGCCATGAGCGCCACTATGCGCACTATTTACGGCCTTGAAACACTTGCCGAGGCACTATCCAATATGTCGTTTAACGAATGAGCATAGCGCTAACGAGGGCTACCTCCGCGCGCTTCGGGTTGCGTTGGCTATGGATAACGCCGCTGGTGCTGGTTACAGCGCTGATCGCGGGCACGGCCATCGGTGAGACACCGATTCCTGTGGATACCATTTTGAAAGTGCTCGCCAATCAGCTTTTAGGCGCCGATTACGCGGTTGACCGCATCGACGCGGGCATTATCTGGAACTATCGCCTCAGCCGCGCCGTGGTCGCCGCCTGTTGCGGAACCAGCCTGGCCCTGGCGGGAGTCGTGCTGCAGGCGCTGTTGCGCAACCCCCTGGCCGATCCTTACTTGATGGGCATTTCCGCCGGAGCCTCTACGGGTGCCGTTGCGGTGGCAGTTGCAGGCTTAGGCGCAGGGGCGCTTTCGCTCTCCCTGGGTGCCTTTGTGGGCGCCCTGCTATCCTTTGGCATTGTGGTGATGCTCGCCCATGCAGCCAACAGCGGTGTGGGTGGCGGGCGTGGCGTTCAGGCCGCAGGGGCGATTATTCTGGCAGGCATTGCAGGCTCGCAGCTGTTCAATGCGCTGACCGCTTTTATCATTACCACGTCAGCGAGCGCCGAGCAGGCGCGGGGCATCATGTTCTGGCTGATGGGCAATCTATCCGGGGTGCGCTGGGCCGATGTAACCTTGGCGGTACCTGCTGCGCTGTTCGGGCTGCTGGTTTGCCTGTGGCACCGGCGCTCCCTGGATGCGTTTACCTTCGGCGCCGACAGTGCCGCCTCCATGGGCATCGCCGTGCGCCCGGTGCGTGGCATGCTGATTATCGCCATGGCACTGGTCACGGCCGTGATGGTGTCTATCGTGGGAGCCATCGGCTTTGTTGGCCTGGTGATCCCCCACGCCATGCGTTTTATCGTCGGTAGCCGCCATACCCGGCTGGTACCGGCCACGGCCTTGGCTGGTGCGGTGTTTTTGATCGGCTCGGATATTCTTTCCCGGGTGCTGGTCTCCGGCCAAGTACTCCCTATCGGGGTGATTACCTCACTGATCGGCGCGCCTGCTTTTGCGTTTATTCTGGTTCGCGGCAAGAGGTCTTAATGCGATTAACGGCTGAAAAGCTTGCTTGGTCAGTGCACGGCACGCCACTGCTTGCTGACGTCAATCTTACCGTCGAGCCCGGCCAAACCTTTGGCCTGGTGGGGCCGAACGGCTCTGGGAAAACTTCCCTGCTGCGCCTGTTGGCAGGCTTGAACAAACCCAAGTCTGGCCGGGTGCTGGTTGACCACCAGCCAATGCACACCCTCAAGCAACGGGCAATCGCCCAGTCCATCGCTCTGGTGGAACAGCAGGCCGAAACTACCGACCGCATTACCGTGCGCCAGGTGGTCTCACTGGGCCGCACCCCCTTCCTTTCCGCGCTGCGCCCCTGGTCGATGGAAGACGATGCCATCGTGGCGCAGGCGCTGCGCGACGTTGATATGGCGCATATGACGGATCGTCTTTGGCATACCCTGTCGGGCGGCGAACGCCAGCGCGTGCATATTGCCAGGGCGCTGGCACAACAGCCTAAAATTCTGTTATTGGATGAACCCACCAACCATCTAGATATTCGCCACCAGCTGTCGATTCTTGAATTGGTCAGGCAACTACCAATCACGGTAGTTATCTCACTGCATGACCTTAACCAAGCCATGGAGTGTGACCGTATCGGCGTGATGGACGGCGGCCGCTTGATCGATAGCGGCCAGCCCCAAGACGTACTCACCCCCAACAGGCTAGAGCAAACGTTTGGTGTGCATGCGCGAATGATCGACGACCCTGCCGATGGCAAGCAGATAATGCTTTTTCGGAGTGCTATTTAAGCTAGCGCCAGTATCAAGCGCTACGGCGTCCATTCATCGGAAAAAATGCCAAACCACGCTGTGATCCGTGCCCATACTCCACAGAAGCACAATCACCACGAGCAGCGCCTCCAGTACCAAAACACCGATACCGAGCGTCGTTGTTGACAGTATAAACCCGCGCTCATGGCTGATACCCAAAAAGCTGGGGGTTCCCTTATAGAGTAGATAGGCGCTGTAGAGCAGCCCGATCACCATACCCAGCACACAAAACCAGAAAGCCGGATAGAGGGCAAAAACGCCACACAGGAACATCGGTGTCGCAATATAACCCGCGAAGATAATACAGTCGCGGCGGCTAGGTCGGTTCTCAATTCGGCGAGCCATCCAATGGATCATGCTGCCCACAATACCCACTGCCACTAGCATCAGCGCATAAAAAGCCACGCCTAAGGCGATACCGTTGGCAAGAGAGACTTTATAGGTTGCCGAGCCACCGTAAGTCCAGCCTACCTGGGTGGTGCCTATCAGGGCACAGACAACAGGAACGGCAGCGAGTAACAGAACATGGTGAGCATAGAGATGACTAACAGACTCATGCTCCTCGCTGATTTTATACCACTCCCGTTCAGGATGATGGAGAAGCCCCCAAACATGATTGACCATAACGACCTCCCGTTTTTGTAATCACGCTATTGTTAGGGTCAGACGCTGATTAATCGGATCAACAAGGTTCCGAATCATTTTTAGTGTAGAACACAAAATCATTTTCGGATGTGAGGATTTTTCTTTGCTAAGGTGAGTGGTTAAATCTATTCATTATTGGGGTTCATATGCGCATCCTGTTCACCGGCGGCAGTGGCAAGGCTGGCCGTCATGCAACCGCTTATCTTCGCGATCAAGGCCACCGCGTCACCAATCTGGACTGGGCCACATCTGATGTACCCGGTATTGCTACCCTGAAAACCGATCTGACCGATGCTGGGCAAGTGTTTAATGCGTGCCAGGCCTACGCTGGGTTCGATGAGCTGGAACCCGGCACCGGCGTGCCGCGCTATGATGCGATTGTCCACTTTGCGGCCATACCCGCCATCCTGCATCGGCCGGACAACGAGACCTACCGCATCAATGCGCTAAGTACCTACAACATTCTTGATGCCGCCACCAAGCTGGGCATCCCCAAGGTCATCTTCGCTTCCAGCGAGACCACCTACGGCGTCTGTTTCGCTGATGGCGAGCAAAAACCCGACTACTTGCCCGTCGATGAAGAGCACCCCACCGTGCCTCAAGATAGCTACGCCATGAGTAAGGTGGTCAACGAGGTGACTGCGCGCTCCTTCCAGGCGCGCTCGGGCATCGACATCTACGGCCTGCGCATCAACAACGTTATCGAGCCCCACGAGTACCGTCAGGATTTCCCAGCCTACATGGACGACCCCGCCCTGCGTCGCCGCAACATTTTCGCCTACATCGACGCCCGCGATCTGGGCCAGATGGTCGATTGCTGCCTGAAAACGGATGGCCTGGGCTACCAGGTGTTCAACGTCGCCAATAATGAACTGTCAGTGGGCCTGACCAATGCCCAGGTGATTGAACGCTTCTACTCAGGCGTACCCATCAAGCGCGAAATGGGCGAATTTGAAACCTTCTACAGCATCGAAAAAGCCCGCCGTCTGGTCGGCTTCGCACCCCGCCACGCTTGGCGAGATGAACTGGAGCAGTAAGCACTACTCTTTTATCGGCACAAACACCGGTGCGCCATCCACCTCTACCACTGCTAGCTTTTGGCGGTAGAGATCTTCCAGCGCGCTGGGCACCAGCATCCTATCCCGCGGGCCCCAGCACGCCTCGCCGTTGGGATAAAGCAGCAACACATGGTCGCACCAGCGGGCAGCAAGGTTGAGGTCGTGTAAGCACATGATGACCGCCCGGCCCTGGGCGGCCTGTTCTGCCATTAGCGCCATCACGGCACTCTGATGATGTAGGTCCAAGTGGTTAGTCGGTTCATCCGCCAGCCACACATTGGGTGCCTGCGTCAGCACCGTGGCAATCGCCACCCGCTGGCGCTCACCGCCAGAAAGTGTGCTTACCAAGCGGTCACGCAGGTGTGCTACATCCAGTCGCTCAAGGGCGGCTTCCGCGCGGGCGTAGTCTTCAGCCCCCTCCATCTGCCAGGGCGATAAATAAGGGTGACGGCCTATCAGCGCGGTTTCCAATACGGTCGCGGGAAAGCCATCCTGACGGTCTTGAAACACCACCCCCAATCGCTGAGCAACATGGCGGCGGCGCAGTTGACCAAGCGTGGCGTCATTAAGCTGAACACTGCCTGAACGCGGCGCCTGCAATCCGGCCAGGGTGTGTAATAGCGTCGTTTTACCCGCACCGTTAGGCCCTAGTACGCCCCACACTTGCCCTGGTTGGATGGTGATATTAATTGGCGTACCGCCTGCGCGGCCAGGCACATCGATGATGAGTTCGCGGGTAGCCAGTACGCTCATCAGCGGCTCCGGTAGAGCAGAAACAGGAAGGTGGGCACGCCCAATAGCGCGGTGATGACCCCAACGGGTAGCTGTTCCGGGGCGATCATCGTGCGCGCCAAGGTATCGGCCAACACCAACAATGTGCCGCCCGCCAATGCGCAGGCGGGCAGTATCAGTCGCTGGTCGTTGCCTAATAGCAAACGCAGTATGTGGGGCACGACTAAACCGACAAAACCAATGCTGCCTGCGGTAGTAACGGCAGCGGCGGTAAGCAAACTAGCGGCAACGTAAATGCACCACTCAAGCGGCCTGACCGCCACGCCCAGCGCGGCGGCTTGCTGCGGGCCACGGGCCAGCACATTGAGGCTACGCCCGAGTGGAATCAGCACCACGCAGGTGGCCAGTAACAGCAGTAACGGCGGCCAAGGCGTGCGCGCATAGGAGAGATCGCCCATGAGCCAGTAGAGCATGCCTGGCAGGCGTTCGGCGGGGCTCATAGCCAGCATTAGTGTAATTACTGCGCCCCACCCTGCGGCAACGACGACGCCGGTGAGCAGCAGCCGCGAAGGCGTCCAGCCGCCGCTGCCGTGGGCCAAGCCGAAGACTAAAAACGTCGAAAATAGCGCGCCGCCAAACGCCGAGCTTGAAATCGCCAGCCCGCCTAACCCACCGAGCATGGCCGCCAATGCACCGATAGAGGCACCGCCGGAAAGTCCGAGTACATAAGGGTCAGCTAGGGGATTGCGCAGTAGCACCTGCATTAAAGCACCGGCTACCGCCAACAAACCGCCAACGGCAAACGCCGAAAGCGCTCTGGGCAAGCGCAGCTCCATCACCATGGTGCGCGCCAGTGCATCGCCTTCGCCTTGTAACAAGTCCCAAATTTGCGCAGGAGAAATCTGCGCGCTGCCGACGCCTAGCGCTAAAAGTAGCGCTGCCAGCGCCGCTAGTAGTAGCAGACTAAGCGGGAGACCCAGGCGCGCTAGCATTAACTGCGCTCACGTTTTTGGCGGGCGATATCGAGCTTCTCACAGAGGATCTGGGTGCCCTCCATCAGTCGCGGTGTGGGCCGTTGAATCAGTGAAGGCGGCACAAAGAAGAGATTCTCCTCCGCCACTGCCGTCAAGTTCGGGTACTGCTCCCAGTGGGTCAGCCAGTGGCGATTCTCTTCGCCCATGCCACCGGCAATAATCGCTTCAGGATTGGCTGCCAGTACCGCTTCATCATCGATCCGCGGCACAAGGCGTGTTTGTTCGCCAAACACATTCTTGCCGCCACACATCTCAACCACTTGGCCGATCAGGTGCTGGTCGTTAACGCTCATTAGCGGCTCATCCCACACTTGGTAAAATGTGGTTACCGGCTCCCGGTCTCGGTAGCGCTCTTCAAGGGCCGCCATGGTCTCCCGGAAATTGTCGGCCACCGCCTGCCCGGCCGCTTCCGTTCCTGCCAACCGCGCCAAGCGCTCGATAGCACTAGCCACGCCCTCCATATCGCGGGGCTCAATGTAGAACACCGGCATGCCCAAGGCTTCTAGGGTTTCAAGCTGTTCAGCGGGGTTGCCGGTTACCCAGCCAATCACTAAATCCGGTGCCAAGCCCACCAGCTTTTCTAAATCGATCCGGGTATGGCTACCCACCGACGCTACTTGCTTGGCTTCCGGCGGATAGTCGCTATACGAGACGACGGCGACTACCTGATCACCCGCGCCAGCCGCATAAGTAAGTTCGGTTGCACCTGGCGAGAGCGTGGCAATTCGCTGAGCGGCATTGTAAAGACAGACCTCACGGTCACGATCATCCACTGCACAACGCGAGTGCTCGTTGGCGTGCGACACAGCTGCCATTAGCAACAGCGCGAGGCCCAGGGCCCCGCGCGCTAAACCACTTTTCCTATTGGCCAAAGTGAACACTCAAGAACCCTGCTCGGCCGGCGTTGATGTAATCACGGGTAGTTGAATACTCTTTATCAAAGGCATTTTCTAGCGTAACACGAGCCGTCCAGAGCGGCGCAAACTGCCAGCCAGCGCGCAGGTTAACCAGCCCATAGCCATTCAAACGCTCGGTATTGGCGGCATCATCGTAGCGGTGATTCTGCGCCACTAATGAGCCACCCAGCGACCAATCGCCAAGCTCTCGGTCTGCATCCAAGCGCACACTCTGGGTAGCACGGCGGGCTAATCGATTGCCGGTTTCCTGGTCCTCCGGATCCAGGTAGGTAAAGGCGGCCTGCAGTGTCCAGTCGTTAACCTCGACGCCGCTCGAAAGTTCGGCACCGCGTATGCGCGCGCTGTTAACGTTTTGCGGCGCCCATAACCCGCTTGGCGTCGGTGCCCAGGCAATCAGGTCATCGTAGTCGTTTTGGAAGGCGGCCAAGTCCCAGAACCACTGATTGTATTGGCCGCGAACGCCCACCTCGACGGTTTCAGAGGTTTCCGGATTGAGATCAGGGTTACCCGAATTTGGCCAATAAAGGTCATTAAAGCTCGGTGCTTTAAATGCAGTGCCCACACTGGCACGCAGTGTGTGGTAATTATCCAGCTCGTAACCCAGCGCCAGGCTGCCGGTGACTTCATCGCCGTAAGCGTCGTTGTCGTCGTAACGCAAGCTTGCTTGAATGGCGAACGGAGAGAAGTCGAGCAGACCTTGGGTAAATACAGCGGTGTTATCTCGACTGGTGACATCAAAATCATTGGTGCTTGAAACGCGGTCTTCGCTGATTTCTGCCCCAGCGATTAATTCATGAGGGCCAAACTGAATATTATTCTGCCAGCGCGCGGTTTGCGTGCGGGTATCAATGACCGAGCTACCGAAATTATCGACTGTGTCGAGTTCATCGCGGGCTTCGCTAAGGGTCAATCGACTCTGCCAGGTATCGGTAACTGGCAGCTCGCCGTAAATACCCGCTACCTGCTGGACGAAGTCATTCTCACCGCCATCATATTCGTTGTGACCGCGAGCACGCAGCGCCAGCACGCCGACTTCAGCACCACTCTCAAAGGTATGCGACACCCGCGCAAGTGCAGAGGTGTTGTCGTAGCCTTTGTCTTCACCCCCCCTGCGAATCGGCTGGCCGTCGGTATTGAAATGACTACCGGCAAAGCTGTAGCGCGTGCCTCCCTCGCGGCCAGAAACACCTGCGCTTATTCGCTGAGTATTAAATGAACCACCACCGACTGAAATTCTGGGTTGCGGACCCTCTTCATCACCATCAGGCGTAAAGAGTTGAATAACGCCGCCCACCGCATCGGCGCCGTAAAGGCTACCACGCGGCCCACGCACGATTTCCGCACGGTCAAACATACGTGGGTCTAAATACTGGAATGCTGCCCCACCCGCCGTGGCGGAGCGCAGACGAATGCCATCAATCAATAGCACGGAGGCATCGCTGGGCGCACCACGCAGGTAAACGCTGCTGCTTTTTCCAAAGCTGCCGTTGCTAGTGACATCAACGCCCGGCTGGCCGCGCAGAAGATCCGTCAGGCTGGTGGGGTCTTGATTGCGAAACGTAGCCTCATCTAAGACAGTAACGGATGAGAGGCTTTCGTTGGCGGTAAGGGGCGCTAACGCAGCAGTCACGACGACAGGATCTAGCGCGGCTAAGTCGGTCGTCGCTTCAGCATATTGGGCCTGGGCAGAAAAGGAGATGGCTAGCGGTAACGCAGCCATACAAAACGCCGCCTGTTTGGCGGTCGTGTGGAAACGGTGATTCATGTGGGATCCCTTGCTCGTCGTGCTCACCCGCACAACGCAGTTTTTTTGACCGAACGCAGGGAAAAACAAGGGAGTAACGATAGCGTTGCGCCACCGTTCACTGCCCTAAGAACGCCCTCCGCGCCTCGGCATGGTTTGGTTCAGTCAGAACCATTACTCTCGGGCCGGTCTCCGGGCTGACGAGCGAAAGATGTCTCTAGCAAGCAGAGTCACTCTTTTCCGAACGACCACCTTCCCGTGCGTGAGCACAGTGGCGTATTGGCCGTTCTTATCTCGATCACCGTTGCGGGGGCAGCGTTGGAATCACGCAAGGCGTTCACCAACTTCCCGTTTCACTAGCGGCTTTATCCACCGCTAGCACCTGAGAGTGGGCGTAAACTAGCAACTTGCCAAAGGGAGGTCAATTGAATTGGGGTGGGAGGTAAGCCGCTCAAGAAAGCCCGCCAGTGGCTATTTGAGCGGCATCACTAACCCATGCCGGACATACCACACCTGTTCAGCTTGAGCGGTGGCGTCTTGGGTGAACCAGCCATTGAGATCACGCAGGCGGCGCTGTCCGGACTGCATGGGCACAATCCCACGGCCCACTTCGCTAGCAATGATGATTAACGGCGCGTTTAGCTCGTCGGCGCGCTGGTCGAGTGCAGCTATATCGTTCTGCCACTGCTGGCGCAGGGCATCGTTATCTTCACGCTCAAGAGCAGCGCAAAGCCACTCAAGCACGCCGGTAATAACCAACGGCGTATTGGCTACCAGCGCTTGTTGGCTATCGCTGAAGGGCCTATCAGTATTCAGACGCCACCCGTTTGCAGTGGGAAAGCGTGCGGCTACGGCGTCGCGTTTACCAGCGCAGGCACCGCCGATGAAGAGCTGCATTGCCATTCCCCTTTTCCATGTTCGTCTTGCTGATAGATAAGCTGCCAGCGCCTGCCTTGGGCCTGAAGCACGGTACCGTCCCAGAAGTGAATCGTCTCAAAACGGCGCCGTAGCTCGCGAATCACACCGCCATGGGTGACGGCCAGAATCTTTTTATGGCCATCGGCGCGAGCATTGACCGCTAGGTCATGTAGCCAAGCGTCTAACCGCTCACGCAATTGGGCCGCCGATTCACCGCCGGGAATTTGCAGCTCGCCCACGCTATCGATCCAGGCTCGGTAGTGAGGCAAATCTTTTAGCTCGTCGTAAACCTTGCCTTCGTACTCGCCAAAATCAAGCTCGCGCAGGCGTTGTTCAAGTACAAGCGGCACGCTGGCTTTGGCTACTTCAGCCCACTCCAGGGTTTGCTGGCAGCGGTTAAGATCACTTGAGTAGATAGCATCGAACCGTTCACCCGCCAGCGCGTCACGCAGTGCCAGCAGCCCATCTTCAGCCTCGGGAAACAGCAGCGGAATATCCTGTTGGCCTTGATAACGGCGCTCTAAATTCCAAGCGGTGATACCGTGGCGAACTGCCACCAGCTCCACAGTAAGATCAGTAGCCAAAGCTCTCCTCCTTCAATGGTGGCGCCTACCATATCGCCGTTAATCCCGTTAAACAGTCGCAGCATTAGCCAGCGCATTAGTACAACAAAAACCATCACCGTTAGCATCATCAACACTAGTGCGGGTGATAGCAGCGCTATCAACGCCAGCGGTATCAATGCCAGCGCCACATCTTGAACGCTAAGCGACTGCTGCCAGCTCCACGCCAAGCCCTGCTGTTTGGCGCAGGGAGTCAGCACCAGCAACGCCACACCTGCCCAGCGCCCAAGCGCAGGGACGACTAATAGCCACCAGAGAGGCGCCTGGTAAGCCAGTAGCGCCCACACCAGCACAGCCTTCCAGGCGAGCAGAAACACCAGCGCGAGCATTCCGAAGCTGCCGATTTGCGGGTCTTTCATGATTTCCCAACGGCGCGCCAATGGCTGATTGCTGCCTAACGCATCGGCGATATCCATTACGCCGTCCAAATGCAGCCCACCCGAGAGCGCCACCCATACGCTTAGTACCGCCAAAGCTGTGATCGGCGTGGGAACGTTATGCATGGCAAACGCTGTTAGCGCTAGCACGCTACCGATCATCAACCCCACGAACGGATAGGCGCGTACTGCCCAGCGGCGGGTATCGGGCGTCCAAGGGCAGGCAATAGGAATGGGGATGCGGGTAAGAAATTGCAGCGCCAGCAAGACACCGAACAAGGCATTTTTCAAACGCTTGCCTCCTTGCCATGTTTCCACTGCTCATCCTTCCACGTCAGTACGCTGCCTGCGACGATCTCGAGTACTGTGTCAGCCTCTGCCGCTAGCCAGCGGTGGGCGCGCTGGAGAAACGCCAGATAGCGCCATGTCTCCAGATCGGTAGGCGGCAGCGCTTCGTTGATATCGTTGGAGACAATCACCAAATGCACGCTGCGTGCTCGGGCATCAGCCAGTGCGTTTGCCAGCAACGCTAAGCCTTCTTCTTCGCATAGTTCTTCGCTTAGCTCGCTGGCATACAAGACCTGACTGGCCCAGAGGGTTAGGCAGTCCAGCAGCACGGCGCTACCGTTGGGTACCTTGGCAATCGCTTGATCAATTCGTAGCGGTGCCTCAATGGTTTTCCACTGCACGTTCTGCCACTGCTCTTGTCTGGATTGACGGTGGCGAGCCACTCGTTCGGCCATCTCGTCGTCGTACACGTCGGCGGTGGCTAAGTAGTAACAGGGCGAACTGCCCGCTGCACTCACTGCTCGCAGCTCGGCTATCTCGCTTTTGCCCGAGCGCGCCCCACCGCTAACGAAGTCAATCATGCCGTTCCTTTTTCCAACACATTTTTCAACACGCTTATCAGCCGTCGATTGGCAGGGGCATCGCGCAGCGCCACACGCAGCCAATCACCATTGAGCCCGGCAAAATTGTGGGTATGACGAACCAAAATACCCTGGCGTAGCAGCTGCTCAAACAGCGCATCACTGTTAATTTCATGCTTTGCGCCAGGCCGGATAAGAAAAAAACACGCGTGGCTGGGCACGACTTCTAATCTTAACTCAGTAAGCGCTTGAGCCATACGCGGACGCTCGCTGGCCAGCCACCGCTGGGTGCGCCGGGCAAAGGCATCATCCGCCAGTAACGGCGCTACCAGTTCAGCTGCAAGGTGATTAACGCTCCAGGGTGGCTGGTGGGCCTGGGCCGCTTGAACAGTCGCGGTATCCGCTAGCAGGTAGCCCAGCCGAAGCCCTGGCAGGGTATAAAACTTGGTCATGGAGTGGAGCAGCATCAGATGCGGATAGCGCGCCAATATCGGCGCCAGCGAGGCCTGCTGTGGCGTCTCACCCAACATGTCGATAAAGGCTTCGTCGACCACAACGCGGCAACCAATTGCAGCGGTGTAATTCAACAAGGCCTCCATTGCAGGAATATCGATTAGCGTCCCGGTAGGATTATTGGGGCGGCATAGAAACAGCACATCGATGTCGCTTAACGCTGCCAGTAGCGAGTCATCGTCCAGCGTAAAGTGCGGCGCGGGCAGCGCGATCTCGCTGATTGAAAGCCGATGGGCGCGACAAGCACGGGCATACTCGCCAAAGCTTGGGGTAATAATCGCCGCGCGCTTACCCGCATGCAGCGCGGCGGCGAGGAAAATAGCCTCAGCGCCGCCGTTGGTCAGCAGCACCTGGTCGGGCTGAAGCTGATGATGAGTGGCGATGGCCTGACGAGCAGCTGAATAATCAGGCGCGGGATAGCGTTCAAGACCTGTCAGCTGTTTTGCTAACCAATCGCTAACCCACGCTGGTGGCCCCAAGGGATTGAGGTTGGCGCTAAAATCGTCCAGGCGTTGATCGGCGGGCAAACCGAAGTGGGCTAATAGCGCATCCGCTTGGCCGCCATGCCTGGGCCATGGAGCGTTGGGCAATAGAGGAGTACTCATAGCGATCCTCGCAGCATAAACATCAGTCCAGCTATTACCCCAGCAAGCAGCAACATAAACAGTATCCAGGCACCGTGCATTAAACGAAGTGTGGTGCTGATATGGGCAACACGCAGCTGTTCAAGCGGCTCACCCAAGGTCGCACGGTGTGAGGCCTCGCCTGCATAGAAATTGGTGCCGCCCAGCTGCACGCCGAGCAAACGGGCCACCACGGCCTCTGGCCAACCGGCGTTGGGGCTGGGGTGACGCGGCGCATCCCGGAAGGTGCCCCGCAGTGCCCCTTGCCAGCGCAATCGTACAACACCTGAAAGGCTTAATAGCAAACCTGCGAGCCATAGGCACAGCGCGGTCAAACGTGCGGGCACCCAGTTAGCCACATCGTCCAACTTGGCGGAGGCATAACCAAAATCAGCATAGCGCTGGTTTTTATAACCTACCATCGAATCCAGGGTATTAACCGCCTTATACGCCAGCGCTAGTGGCGCCCCGCCGATAATCGCAAAAAACAACGGCGCGGTAATGCCGTCAACGGTATTCTCCGCCACGGTTTCCACCGTACCCCGGGTAATCTCCGCTTCGTCTAGATTTTGCGTATCGCGGCCGACAATCATCCCCAGTGCCTTGCGGGCAGCAGGCAAATCGCCTTGAGTAAGCGGTTGGATCACGGCGCGGGCCGCATCGCCCAGGCCTTTGATCGCCAGCGTAGTAGAGAGCAGCCAAAGCTCGGCGATCAGCGCTAACCCTGGGTGCAAGCGTCCCAGCAGCGCCAGCGCTAGCCAGCTAATCCCCCCTACGCCGCCGACGACAATAGTGGTTAGCAGAAAGCCACTAACTCGGCGCTGCTGCGCCGTGCCACGATTCCACAGCCGCTCAAAAGCGCTGATAAAGCGCCCGATCAACACCACCGGGTGCGGTATTGAGCGCGGATCGCCAACCACTAAATCAATAGCGATCGCGAAGATGAGCAGAACAATACCGCCAAAAGTGGCGCCTGGGATCATGGTGATGCCTTATCGCTAACACCGGCATCGGTAAAGGTTGCCATTTCTGCCATCATTGCTGCCGCTGCTTGCAACAAAGGGTATGCCAGCGCTGCACCACTGCCTTCGCCTAGCCGCATGCCCATATCGAGCAGCGGCTTGGCCTCCAGCGCTTTTAACGCCACATCGTGGCCTGGCTCCTGGGAGCGATGGCCAAAAATCAGATAGCCACGCACGGCGGGGCACATTCGGCAGGCGGTGAGCGCGGCGACGGTGGCAATAAAGCCGTCCACAATGACGGGTAAACGCTGGGCCGCTGCGGCCAAATAAGCGCCGGCCATAGCGGCAATCTCCAGGCCGCCTAGATTTGCCAGCACCTCTAAAGGGGCCAGCGGGTCAGCGTTGCGCGCAGCGATAGCGCGTTCAATCACCGCCACTTTGTGCGTTTGCTGCTGGGGGTTAATACCCGTTCCCGCGCCCACCACGCGGGCAACCGGCTCACCCGTTAGTAGCGATAATACCGCGCTGCTAGCAGTCGTATTGGCAATGCCCATTTCACCCACAACAATGCACTTTGCGCCCGCCCTCTTTGCTCGTTCCACGGCCTCCACGCCCACATTAATAGCCTCAATGGCTTCAGCCGATTGCATCGTGTCTTCATATACCATATTGGCGGTGCCGTGGCGCACCTTGGCAGAGGTCACCCCAGGCAGCGTTAAGGGCGTAGCTACGCCCACATCCACGATCTCGACCTGCGCGCCTATCTGACGGGCAAAGACATTAATCGCCGCCCCACCGTTAGCAAAGTTGGCCACCATCTGGGCGGTCACTGCTTGAGGAAAGGCAGATACCCCTTCTGCGGCAACGCCATGATCGGCGGCAAACACAATCACCGCAGGCGGCGTTACGCTGGGCTTGAGCTCACCGGTGATGGCGCTCAGTTGAATAGCCAACTCTTCCAAGGCACCCAAACTACCTGGTGGCTTGGTCAGCGTATCCAAGTAGCGGCGCGTATCTTCACCGGCATTGAGATCAACTGACTGAATGTGGTCAACAATGGCGTGCATGCAGGCTCCAGCTCACTAGGGGTCATCAAACATTCAAAGGCAAAGCGCAAAATGGTAGCAAAAGCCTGGGTGCTATACTTGCTATTTCATTAGCGGGTCTTCCACCCTGTCAGGATGCTAAGGCTTTATTTAGATATTTCGCGTGGCGTATTTGCCACCTTATATTCGAGTAATAAAACTACAAATGTGGTTTTTATTGCCGTAAAGTCTCTTATATCGACGCCAAAAAATGTAAAATAACTACAAGCTTCACTCACCGTCTCTATCATGCAGAGGTCCCTATGCCGAGCTCAACACCCGCCACTTTAAACCCCACCGTTGCTGAGGTTACCCAGCGCATTCGTGAGCGTTCTGCTGAGCGTCGCGCCCTCTACGAGCGGCGCATGGCTGACCAGCACAAACGTGGCGTGCACCGTGCTGAGCTAAGCTGTGGCAACCTAGCCCACGGTTTTGCGGCCTGTAACCCGCGTGATAAGAACGAACTCAAGCTGATGAACAGCGCCAACCTGGGCATTATCTCGTCTTACAACGATATGCTCTCGGCGCACCAGCCGTTTGAGACGTTTCCTGAAACGATTAAAGCAGCCGCCAGTGCCATGGGCTCAACCGCCCAGTTTGCCGGTGGTGTGCCTGCCATGTGCGACGGTGTGACGCAAGGCCAGCCGGGCATGGAGCTATCACTGTTTTCTCGCGATGTGATTGCCATGTCCGCGGCCGTTGGCCTCTCGCACAATATGTTTGATGCTGCCCTTTATCTGGGCGTATGCGACAAGATAATTCCAGGCCTATTCATCGCTGCCGCACGCTTTGGTCATCTGCCCGCCATGTTTGTCCCCGCGGGCCCAATGCCCAGCGGTCTGCCGAACAAAGAGAAGGCGCGCGTCCGTCAACTCTACGCAGAAGGTAAAGTGGGCCGCGCCGAGCTGCTTGAAGCTGAGTCGGAGTCCTACCACAGCCCCGGCACCTGCACCTTCTACGGCACCGCCAATTCCAACCAGCTAATGATGGAGGTGATGGGCCTACACCTGCCCGGCACTTCTTTTGTAAACCCTGGCACCGAAATGCGCGAAGCACTGACCCGCTACGCCACCGAGCAGGCCATCCGTAACACCGAACCCGGCGGCGACTACCGCCCGTTCTTTAAACAGATTGATGAGCGCGCGATTGTTAACGCCGTGGTGGGCTTGCTGGCTTCCGGTGGTTCAACCAACCATACGATGCACCTGATCGCCATGGCCGCCGCTGCGGGCATTACCCTGAACTGGGATGACTTCACCGACCTTTCGGCGGTTACTCCCAGCCTGATGCAGGTTTACCCTAACGGCCAGGCGGATATCAACCACTTCCAGGCCGCGGGCGGCATGAGCTACCTGTTCCGCGAGTTGCTGGGTGCAGGCTTGATTCACGGCGATATCCCCACCGTGTTTGGCACTGACCTAACCGCCTACACCCAGGAGCCGTTCCTGGAAGATGGCAAAGTCGTCTGGCATGAAGGCCCCGAAAAAAGTCTTGATGAAGACGTGCTGCGCCCCGTCGCCACGCCCTTTGCACCGACGGGTGGCTTGACCGTCATGAAAGGCAACCTGGGCCGCGGGGTGATCAAAGTCTCTGCGGTGACGGAAGAGCATCGCGTGGTAGAAGCGCCCGTGAAGATCTTCGAAGATCAAAACGAAATGAAGGCCTCCTTCGAATCCGGCGAGCTGGATCGCGACGTGATTGTGGTGGTTCGCTTCCAGGGCCCCAAAGCCAACGGCATGCCCGAGCTGCATAAGCTAACCCCCTTCTTGGGCGTGCTACAGGATCGTGGCTTTAAAGTGGCATTGGTTACAGATGGACGCATGTCGGGTGCATCAGGCAAAGTACCTGCGTCCATTCACATGAGCCCTGAAGCCCTGGACGGCGGCCCGCTGGCCAAACTGCGCGATGGCGATATTATACGCCTGGATGCCAACGCGGGTACGCTCGAAGCCAAAGTCGACCCCGCCACCTGGGCTAAGCGGGAACTGGCCATCGGTAACCTGGATCACTACCACGTGGGCTTGGGTCGCGAGCTATTTGGCGGCTTCCGCCATCTGGCCATGCGTGGCGAAGAAGGCGCTGGGGTGTTTGGCGGATTTGAAGCCGATGATCTCGCCCGTCAGCAGGGGCAAATCTCAGAAGAGGATGCCTGATGCGACCGGCCCTTATCGGCGATATCGGGGGAACCAACGCACGCTTGGCGCTGGTTTCTCCCGGTGAAACAACCCCATACGATATTTTGAACCTACCCTGCGCCGACTATCCTGGTGTTGTAGAAGCGGTTCAAGACTACTTGAATCGCGTGGGTGCCACCGGTGAAAACGCACCTCAAGAGGCGTGCTTGGCCTTCGCCTGCCCTGTTCACGCCGAGCGGGTGAAAATGACCAACAACCACTGGGATTTTTTGAAAAGCGACGTTCAGCAATCGTTGAATCTATCGCTATTCAAAGTGATCAACGACTTTACCGCCCAGGCGCTGGGCGTTCCCCATGTGGCAGCCAGTGATTTGGTCGAGGTTCAGCCGGGTCAAACCCAGGCGCACTCCACACGCTTAATCATTGGCCCAGGCACAGGGCTGGGCGTTGCCGGGGTGTTTCCTGGGCAACACGCCTGGATTCCGCTACCCACCGAAGGCGGTCACGTCACCTTTGCCCCCACGGATAGTACCGAGCGGGCACTGCTGGATGTATTTCTGCAGCGTCACAAACGGGTGAGCGTAGAACGCATCTTATGCGGTCAAGGCTTACTGGAGCTTTACCAAGCCCACTGCTCTCTTGAGGGAATCAAGCCAAGCCTCAACAGCCCTGCAGAGGTGACTTCAGCGGCCAATGAAGGCGATAGCCTTGCCACCGCTGCCCTGCTGCGCTTTCTAAAAATTCTTGGCGATGTGTGCGGTGACGCCACCTTAACCATAGGCGCACGAGGCGGGGTTTATCTATGCGGCGGCATTCTCCCGCGCCTGCTGGAATGGCTGCCGAAGAGTGAACTGCGCGCTGCTTTTGTCGATAAAGGCCGTATGGGCGCTTATAACGCTGATATCCCCGTATGGGTAGTGACCGCCCCCTGGACCGGCCTGCTAGGTGCCGCCGAAGCACTGCATAACGAAGAAGTTTTCTGATCACAATTTCTAGCAACTTTTTTTAATAACATTCCTAACAATATCAATATGGAATCTGCTATGCCCGCCGCCACCTTTGATGTGCCATTTCTTCTCGGCATGATGCGTCTGCACGAATCGCCCGCCATGCACGACCCCGAAGTGTTGGCTGACTGGATCGAAGCACGCCTGGAACAGGGCCTTAACTGGTTTGACCATGCTGATATCTACGGCAACGGCCAAGGAGAGACCCTTTTTGGCGCCGCGCTCCGGGCGCGCCCAGTCCTGGCTCAGCGGGTCAATATAGTGACCAAAGCAAGTATCGCCAACGACAACCCCGAACCCGGCTCGGGTAAGGTAAAGCACTACAACGCTAGCCCTGCTTATCTTAATAGCGCCATTGATGCCTCGCTGGCGCGTTTAAATGTCGAACGCCTCGATCATTTCCTGATCCACCGCCCCGATCTGCTGATGAACGCAGAAGCGACTGGCCGCGCCCTGGACGATGCCATTGAAGCAGGCAAAATTGGCGCGGCAGGGGTTTCCAACCATCTACCCAGCCAGTGGCGGCGCTTGCAAGGCGCCATGCATCACCGCTTATCAGCCAACCAGATCGAACTATCGATTGCCCATACAACGCCGCTGTTTGACGGCAGCTTTGATGAGCTATGTGCCGATGGCCACGCACCGATGGCGTGGTCGCCACTGGCAGGCGGGAAACTGATGCAAGGCGCCGCTGGCAACTGTTTGGCAAAGTGGGCAACGGAGCTTGATAGCTCCCCTAGTGCTTTAGCGCTGGCATGGCTACGTAGCCTTCCCAATTTGCCGATAGCGGTGATTGGCAGTGTTAAGCCTGAGCGAATCAGCGACATGCTCAAAGGCCCTGCCACGCTGCCCCGTGAAGTGTGGTATGAATTGCTTGAAGCTGCCCGGGGCCACTGCGTGGCATAAGGCTATTTTGTATAAAACGACGCGGTACAAAACAACTATTACGTTAATGACACTAAGGAGCCACTTATGACACCAGTTATTGCGTTTGGCGAAGCCCTGGTTGATATGCTCTCCAGCCGTTTAGGGGGAGCTTCAGATGCTCAGGAAACCTTTACGCCCTACGCCGGTGGCGCTCCCGCTAACGTGGCAGTCGCCTGCGCTCGCTTGGGCGTACCTAGTCAATTTCTAGGCATGGTGGGCGACGATACGTTCGGGCATTTTTTGGTGCGTGAACTCAAAAGCCACGGTGTAGACACCAGCGGCGTGGTATTTACCCAAGAAGCCCGCACGGCGCTGGCGTTCGTTTCCCGGGATGACGTGGGCGAACGCACCTTTGATTTCTATCGCCCGCCCGCTGCTGACCTGCTTTATCGCCTTGAGCATTTACCCCATGGCGTATTCGAGAACCCTGCCATTCTGCACTTGTGCAGTAACAGCCTGACCGACCCAGAGATCGCCGACGTTACCCTGGCGATGGCCACCATGGCCAAGCGCGCCGGCTGCCTGGTCAGTGTCGATGCCAACCTACGCCACAACCTGTGGCCCGACGGCGAAGCCGATGCCAGCTTAGTCACACAGCTGCTAGACGGCGCTGAGCTACTCAAGCTCTCCCAGGAAGAACTCGACTACTTGCGCGCCGATCATCCTGCAGAATCGTGGCTTTCAGAGCGGCTGGCGGCAGGGGTAAAAGTTATTTTGATTACTGACGGCCCCAATGATGTCGTACTCAAAGGTGTCGGTATCGACCAGCGAATTGCGCCACCCAAAGTGGAAGCGGTCGATACCACCGCGGGAGGCGACGCCTTTATTGGCGGCCTGCTGGCGGAGCTCTCGGCCCACGGCATCGATGAAGACTGGCAGAGCGATACCGTTTTCCTACTCCGCGCGGTGGATACCGCCAGCCGCTGCGGCGCCCACGCCGTTACTCGGCCAGGCGCTTACGCAGCGCTGCCAACGCGAGCGGATATTGGCTAAACAAGTAAAGCTATAACCCATTAACAAATGGCGCGCCCGACACAGGCGCGCTTTTTTTATGCTTCTTAGGGGTCGACTCGTCGCCAATCTAATTCGGACTTATGTCTAAAGCGGCTCGCTTGTGGAAATGTCAGACATTTAATAGACTAGGGTTAATCCAATAAAGAACAAGAGATGACCGATGACGCTGGACGCTCTGCCGCCCCACCAGGGTGGCGCTGAACAGTTAGCGCGTTTGCTCGCCCAGGCTCTGCTGGCAGGCCATTGGCAGCCAGGTGATGTTTTCCCCCGTGAGCTGGATATCGGCAAACACTTTGCCGTTAGCCGCAACCAAGTGCGTAACGCACTCACCAGCCTCACCGCTGCGGGCTTATTAGAGCGCACTGCGGGCCGCGGCACGCTGGTCCGCGAGATGGGCGATTGGCATCTACTCGACCCACTGATGAGCGAATGGATGACCGGGCTAGTCGACCTTGATCCGCAGTTGGTCAGGGCTATTTACGCCTTTCGTTTTTCTGCTGAACCGGTGGTCGCAGGGCTCGCTGCCCAGGCAGCCCAGGCTGAAGACATAGAACGTCTGGAGAGCGCCTTTGCAGGCATGGAGAGCAGCGCAGGTAGTGTTGAAGCGCGTGCTGAGCATGCCGAGTACGACGTCGCCTTTCACGACGCCACCTACCGGGCCAGCCACAATTTAGTCTGGCGGCAAATGGGCCACTTACTGCGCCCTTCGATCATGGCGCTGATACACCGCTCGCAACACCGCACGGACACCCTTGATGACAGTCTCGCGCTCCACCGCCAGGTACTTGACGCGATCCGCAACCGCGATGCCAGCGCCGCAGAATCTGCCGCAAGAGAAGTGCTGCGCCGCACGGCCATCGACCTTGGCATCGTCAGCTGACAATTACGCAATGAATACTTCCTATTCAGAAGGATGACCGAACATGAAAATTACCAAACTCAAGACTTGGCAAGTTCCCCCGCGCTGGCTGTTCCTAAAAATAGAGACTGACGAAGGCTGCTACGGCTGGGGTGAACCGGTGATTGAAGGCCGCGCGGCCACCGTTGAAGCCGCCGTGCACGAGCTCTCTGACTACTTGATCGGCCAGGATCCACACCGCATTGAGCATCTTTGGAACATCATGTATCGCGCCGGTTTTTATCGTGGTGGCCCTATTCTGATGAGTGCGATTGCCGGTATTGACCAGGCGCTGTGGGATCTTAAAGGTCGCGACCTGGGTGTGCCCGTTCACCAGCTGTTAGGCGGTGCCGTGCGCGACAAAATGCGCATGTATGCCTGGACCGGTGGCGACCGCCCAAGCGACGTAGGCGCTGGCGCCAAAGCGCTGGTCGACAAAGGCTTCACGGCCTTTAAAATGAACGGCACCCCCGAAATGCAAATCGTCGATTCACACCGCAAGGTCGACGAAGCAGTCGCCCGTGTAGCCGAAGCCCGCAACGCCGTTGGGCCAGATGTAGGCATCGGCATCGACTTTCATGGCCGCGTGCACCGCCCCATGGCCAAAGCGCTGCTGCGCGAGCTGGAACCCTTTCACCCCATGTTTGTGGAAGAGCCGGTCGCCCCCGAACATCTGCCCTGCTTGAAAGATATCGCCGGTGGTTTGGGCTACCCATTGGCAACTGGCGAGCGGCTGCATACCCGCTTCCAGTTCCGCGATTTGCTGGCCGACGGCATGATCGACATTATCCAGCCGGATATTTCCCACTGCGGCGGAATCAGCGAAGGTCTCAAAATCGCCGCCCTGGCCTCCGCTTATGACGTCGCCTTAGCGCCCCACTGCCCGCTCGGCCCGTTAACCCTGGCCGCCTCTTTACAGCTGGATGCGGTCAGCCACAACGCCTTTATCCAAGAACAGAGCATGGGCATCCACTACAACCAGGGTAACGACGTCCTCGATTACCTGGTCGATAAATCCGCCCTCGCCATTGAAGACGGCTTCTGCGCCATTCCCCAGGGCCCAGGCCTTGGTGTCGAGATCAACGAAGAATTCGTTGAGGAGCGTGCCAAGGTGGGCCACCGCTGGCGCAACCCGGTCTGGACTCATGAAGATGGCTCTATTGCGGAGTGGTAAGCCATGGGATTAACCGAGATGAGCGAAACACCTGACATTGCAGACCAATTAACCTGGATTGCCGTTGACTGGGGCTCCAGCAACCTGCGTGCCTGGGGGCTGGATCAACACGACCAGGTGATTGCCCAAGCCAGTAGCGACAAGGGCATGCTGTCGCTAAAGGCCGACGAGTACGAAGCCGAGCTGCTGCGACTGGTGGGCGATTGGTTGCCCGCCTTTGGCCGGACGGATGTGATGGTGTGCGGTATGGCGGGCGCTCGCCAGGGCTGGTTGGAAGCCGCCTATTTACCGGTACCCACGCCGCTTGACCAGCTTAGCCAAGGCGCAGTAATGCCAACGCTTACGGGTGATCGGCTACGTGTTTACCTGCTGCCTGGTTTAAGCCAAAGCCGCAGTACCGCGACTCACTTTGATGTGATGCGCGGCGAAGAGACCCAGTTGGCAGGGCTCGTCGCTGATGCGCCAGATTTTACTGGCCTAGTCTGCCTACCCGGCACTCACTCCAAATGGGCAACCCTGGAAGCGGGCGCGGTGAACGGATTTTCGACCTACCTGACCGGCGAGCTTTACCAGCTATTGGCCAACCAATCGGTCTTGCGCCACTCAATCGGTAGCGATGAGTTTCAAGACCCCGCTTGCCGTGAGGCGTTTGTTTCGGCAGTTAGTGAGCTCTACACGGCGCCCGAAACCTTTAGTAGCCGCCTGTTCGGCCTACGCGCGCAAGATTTGCTCGATGGCCAGCTACCAGCGGGCGATACGCGTGGCGCCGTACTGGCGGCCAGGCTCTCAGGGCTCGCCATTGGCCTTGAGCTTGCTGGTGCCTGTCGTGACTGCCCTACCGATAAGCCGATCATGCTGATTGGCAACCAAGCCCTGAGTCAGCGCTATATGCTGGCGCTCAATACGATCGGCTATCAGACGCAGCATATGAATGGCGACTCTGCCGTGCTGGCAGGTCTATGCCTTGCCCACCGTGCGCTCAAGGCCTAACGCCACTAACTATTAAAGGGGAGATTTGCTATGTCGCTGCCACTGATTGGTATTTTACGCGGTGTAACGCCCGATGAGGCCGTGGATATCGCGGAAGCGGTGCTGGCCGCAGGCATCACCCAGATTGAAGTACCGCTTAACTCACCCAACCCTTTGGAGAGCATTCGCCGCTTGGTAGACGCATTTGGTGAGCGCGCGGTCATTGGTGCAGGTACGGTACTCACCCCGGCGCAGGTGCGTGACGTTCATGCTGCTGGTGGGCGCTTAATCGTTTCTCCCAACTGTCGGCCAGCGGTGATTGAAGAAACGCATAATCTCGGCATGGCTAGCTGGCCGGGTATTGTGACGCCTTCAGAAGCCTTCGACGCGCTGGATGCAGGCGCCACCGGGCTTAAACTCTTCCCTGCGGTGCAGGTAGGCTTAGAAGGAATGAAAGCGGTACGTGCGGTCCTACCGGCAGGCACGCTTTTGTATGCCGTCGGCGGCGCTGGCGTCGATAACTTCGCCGAATGGCGCGCAGCGGGTGTCGATGGTGCAGGTCTGGGCAGTGCATTATACAAACCGGGCCAAAGCGCTTCTCAGGTAGGCAAACAGGCACAAGCTCTAGTCGATGCTTGGCTAGCAGGAGAACAATAAGGAGAACAAGCACAATGAATACAGACACGAGTGTTCCAACGTGGCAGGCCGAGTTAGCGGTCGATTGCCGCTGCACCCTGGGTGAAGGCCCGCAGTGGGATGCCAGAAATCAGCGCCTTTATTGGTGCGACATTCTGGAAAAACAGCTGCACTGGCTCTCCCCCGCCAGCGGGGAAAGCGGCCACTATCAGCTTGATCATCGGGTGTCGCTGGCAGCGCCCGTTGACGATGGTGGCCTATTGTTAGTCGGTGAAGACCGTTTAAGCCGCTTCGACCCAAGCAGCGGCAGTATCGAAAAGCTGAGTGATTTCGAGGCCGATAACCCTATCACCCGCAGCAATGACGCGCGCATTGATCGCCACGGCAGCCTATGGCTTTCCAGCATGGGTAAAAGCGCCGAAAGAAACGCAGGAAGCCTTTACCGCCTGCATCGCGGTGAGCTATCGCGGCTGCGTTCAGGCCTAACGATTCCCAATGCCATCTGCTTCTCCGCAGATGGCGAATTCGCGTGGTTTACCGATACCGTGACAGGTGTGGTGATGCGCTGGGAGCTGGATAGCGAGGGCTGGCCACAAGGTGAGCCGCAGCCTTGGGCGGACTTTTTCTCCAGCCAAGGCAATCCGGATGGTGCGGTGATGGATAGCGAAGGCTGCCTATGGCTAGCGCTGTGGGGAGCTGGGCAGGTCGTGCGCTTAGACCACAACGGCGAAATAATAGGTCGCGTTGAGCTACCGGTCAGCCAACCCTCCTGCCCGGCATTTGCAGGCCCTGATCTGAAAACGCTGTATATCACCACGGCGCAAGAGGGCTTCAGTGCTAAGCAGCTTGCCCAGGAGCCCACCGCAGGTTCGCTTTATGTGGTCGAGACCGGCATTAAAGGGTTGGCCGAGCTGCCGCTGCGCCTAAAATAGACTGTTGTCATTGTCCCAAGCGAACCCTCTGTCATTGCGAGCAAAACGAAGCAAGCTCGGCGGATCTGCTACCGAAAGTTGAGATTGCCGCGTCGCTGCGCTCCTCGCAACGACGCGGCCTCGTTCCCGACAATCCCAGCTTAGCCAGCAAAGCTTATATACATAACGATGACTAACACGACCAAGACGATACCGGCGGGTACTGCGCCTTTCCAGGGGGTTAGATCCACATCGCCGCTGTGCTGCTGAATCCAGTCGGTTTCCCTTGGGCGCACCTTGCCGATGATCAGCATCACGACGACCAACAGCACAAACACCAGCGCCACGAAGTGGAACTCGTGCATGATCTGCGGTAGCAGCGTAAACGGTGGCACAAAGTATCCGGCAGCAATCAACAAGCAGCCGCCCACCAGGGCGATTTTGGCCGCCATAGGCGGAACACGTTTGGTTAGCAGCCCGACCAGCACTACGGCAAGAATCGGAATAAAGTAGATCGCGTTCATCTTCTGCAGGTAACCAAACAGGCTCTCCTGACCTGCCAGCAGTGGCGCAATAATCATGGTGATGATGGCCATGATCCAGCCAAACACCTTACCCGATTTAACCACCTGCTCTTCAGTCGCCTCTTTGTTCAGCACCCCTTTATAGATGCCCAGACTGAAAATCGTGGTGGTACTGTTTAGCGCCGAGTTAAACGACGACAGAATCGCACCGACCATAACGGCAGCGAAAAACCCGGTGAGATACGGCGGCAGTACGTTAAACACCAAGTGGCCGTAGGCCTCGTCAGCACGCACGCCCTGATCGGCATAAAGGTGATAAGCAATGATGCCCGGCAGCACGAGATACAGCGGGCCTAGCAGTTTAAACAGACCGGTCAGCAGTACGCCCTTCTGGCCTTCGGCGAGGTTTTTGGCTGCAAAGGTACGCTGAATAATCTGCTGGTTGGTGCTCCAGTAGAACAGGTTAATCAGGAAAACGCCGGTAAACAGGGTAAAGAACGGCACCTGCTGATCAGGACCGCCAATCGAATTAAGCTTATCCGGGTCAGCCTCTTTGAGGATACTCCAACCTTCCATAATACCGCTGCCGTCACTCACGGCCTGGAGGCCGAAATAGACGATCACGAAACCACCGATCAGGAGGCCAACACCGTTGAGCGTGTCGGAAACTGCCACCGTGCGCAGGCCACCAAACAGGGCATAAACGGAACCGATAATGCCGACGACCCACACCGTTAGCCAAAGTAGCGTCGTCGAAGACTCAATGCCGGTTAATCCCTGTAGATCGAGCATTCCCTGTAGGCCGATGGCACCTGAATAGAGGATGATCGGTAGCAGGATCACCGCATAAGCAATCAAGAAAATGATATTGGTGATTAGCTGAGTCGTTTTATCGAAACGAATTTCGAGAAGCTGTGGCAGCGTGGCAATACCACTTTTCAAAAACCGCGGAAGGAAGAATAGCGCCAATGCCACTAGGGCGATAACCGCGACCACTTCCCAGGCCATTACGCTCAAACCATCAGAAAAAGCCGCCCCATTGAGCCCCACCATTTGCTCGGTGGAGAGGTTGGTCATCAGCAAAGAGCCGGCAATCAGCGGGAAGGTTAGCGTACGTCCGGCAAGAAAGTAGCCGCTGGTGCTGGAGTGATCATCTCGGCGGGTGATCCGCCAAGTGATAAAGGCGACAAGCCCTGTAAAAAACAGGAAGGACGCCAGGGTCAACGCGTGCATTTTGACTCACCTCATCATCATTGTAAGTGGCACGCACGTTGTTGTATGCGCGTATAGCGAAATGTCAGACAAATCGCGCCATCATTTTAGTTGAGCTTAATATAGCCCGTTATACGCCTTTGGTCTTATATTGAGTCTTATCACTATTGAAGGCGGCGTTAAGGCTATAAAAAAGCCCCAGCGATGTTTTTTTAGAACAAGGAACTGGGGCTATTTTTTAACTCAGCACTGCTTTATAACTCAGCGCTGTGGCCTATCAAGTGATGAAAAAGTTAGTGATGAAAACGCTCCGCTGATTGGCGGGCCAGCTCACGAATGCCATCCCAATCTTCTGCTTCCACCATCGCTTTGGGTGTTAGCCAGGAGCCACCAACGCACATCACATTGGGCAGCGAAAGATAGTCTTCGGCATTATCAACGGTGATACCGCCAGTGGGGCAGAAACGGGCTTCAGGAATCGGCGCGCCGAATGCTTTGATCGCTTTGGCCCCGCCGCTGGATTCCGCCGGGAAAAACTTAAAGCGGCGGTAGCCGTATTGCCAGCCGGTCATCAGCTCAGAAATCGTCGAAACACCCGGCAGCATCGGCACTGGGCTTTCAACGCCGTAGCGATAGAGGGCTTCCGTTGCGCCTGGCGTTACCACAAAGTCAGCGCCAACCTGCTCGGCTTGGCGATATTGCGCGGGTGTTAGCACGGTGCCCACGCCAATGCTGGCACCCGGCAGCGCTGCTTTCATTCGCTTGATGGCGTCCAGGGCGCAGTCGGTACGCAGGGTCACTTCCAGCACGGTTAAGCCGCCTTCCACCAGGGCGCGGCCTAGCGGTACCGCATCTTCCAAGCGCTCAATGGTGATGACCGGAATCACTTCGGCTTTTAAGCAGATGCTATCCAGCTCGGCGGTACGGGTAGAGGGTAACTGTTTGTCGATAGTCATTCGTGAGTCTCCAAGCAATTATTATTGGCTAAGGCAGTTAGCGCTCAAGGCGCCCAATAAATGGCCAATGGGCAGGTTAAAAAGGCACGAATAGGCAGTTGACGTACATCGTCGCCACTTAGTGCCTTGGCCAATACAGCGCGTTTATCATCGCCGGTAATATGCAGAATATGTCGCCGCGCCTGATGCAGGCGATCGGCCGAAAAGGTAATCCGGGGTTGCGGCTGGCTAGGCGTTCGGACCGCCACTAACAGCTCCTCCGTGGCAAGTGCCAGGGTCAATTCAGGGCTGTCGGGAAACAGTGACGCCGTATGACCATCACCGCCCATACCCAGAATCACCACGCTAGCAGGCCACGATAGCGTTTCCGCTTGTTTGGCAACTTCATCAACGCCCTCTTCAGGTGTAGCCGCGCTGCAAGTTAACGGTATAAAAGTGGCCGCCGATGCCTCGCCCTGTAGCAGATGCTCACGCACCAGCTTGGCGTTGCTATCGCTGCTCTGCTCGTCTACCCAACGCTCATCGGCCAGCGTTACATCTACCCGATCCCAGGGCAGCGATTTGGCCGCCAGTGACTTAAAAAAGGGCACCGGCGTAGAGCCACCAGAAACGACCAGCAAGACGCGCTCCTGGTGGTTTAAGTCTTCTTGCAGCCCCTGAAACACGGTTTCGGCAAGCTGCTCGGCCAACTGTTGGCGTGCTTGGCTCATATTAATAATCCTCGTACCAGCTGCGGCCATCCTGGGTAATCATGGCAATAGAAGCGACTGGCCCCCAAGAGCCTGCGGGATAACGGCGCGGCGGCGTGTCGCGTTTTTTCCAGCCATCGATGAGCTGGTCGCACCAACGCCAGGCGTGTTCAATTTCATCGCGACGCACGAACAGGTACTGCTGGCCTTTCATGACTTCGAGCAGCAGGCGCTCGTAAGCATCGGGTATCCGCGATTTGGGAAATGCGCTGTTGAAGTCCAAATGCAGCGGCCCCGGGCGCAGACGCATGCCTTTATCCAAACCGCTATCTTTGGTCAATACTTGCAGGGCAATACCCTCTTCCGGCTGCAGGCGAATAATCAACTTATTAGAGGCGATGCCGCGCTGATCCGGGTCGAAGATATAATGGGGCTGCTGACGGAAGTGAATGACGATCTGCGAGAGCTTCTCCGGCATCCGCTTGCCGGTGCGCAGGTAAAATGGCACCCCCGCCCAGCGCCAGTTGGCGACTTCGGTTTTCATGGCCACAAAGGTTTCGGTCTGGCTCTGGGTATTGGCGCCCTCTTCTTCCAGGTAACCCGGCACCGACTGGCCATCGCTGGTGCCGGCGATATATTGGCCGCGAACCACATCACGGCCAAGCGCCTCGCCCACAAACGGCTTGAGCGCTTTAAGCACCTTCACCTTCTCATCGCGAATGGCGTCGGCATCCAGGTTAGAAGGCGGATCCATGGCGATTAAGCACAGCAGCTGCAGCAAGTGGTTTTGCACCATGTCTCGCAGTTGACCCGCCTGGTCGAAATAACCCCAGCGCCCTTCGATGCCCACTTTTTCGGCAACGGTAATTTCCACATGGGAGATGTTGTTCTGATTCCACTGAGTGCCAAACAGCGGGTTGGCAAAACGCAGCGCAATCAGGTTCTGTACGGTCTCTTTACCTAAATAGTGGTCAATACGGTAAATCCGCGATTCGGGAAATACTTGACCAATGGCGTCGTTAATTTCAATGGATGAGTGCAGGTCGTAGCCGATGGGTTTCTCAACCACCACACGGGACTCATCGTCCAGACTTTTACTGGCCTGAAGGTGACGGCAGATATCGCCATAAATAGGTGCACCAACGGAAAGATAGACCACCATTGGGTGCTGCGAGCCCTTTCGCCACTGCCGAATGGCGTCGTAACCTTCAACGCTGGAAAAATCGAGCTTTAAGTAATCTAGGCGGGCGAGAAAACGCTCAAGGCTCTGCTTATCCTGCTCGCTGCTTTTCAGCCGTTTCTGCAGCGCATCGTTAACCATTTTCCGGAACGATGCAGCGTCGTGTTCATGGCGAGCCAGCCCCAGAATGCGCGTGCTTTCAGGCATTAAGCCTTCGCGATCGAGATGGTATAAGGCAGGAAATAGCTTGCGCATGGCAAGATCACCCAGCGCCCCAAACAACGCTAAATCAATAGCATGGTTCGGATCGCCCAGCGGTGCACCTTGGGAAGCAGTGGACTGGCTCATCGTCGCTCCTATTTATAATTAGGCATCTAATGTAGTTAGATTACCTAAAATCTACCGTAAAGGGGGCATTATACGCAATAATTCATGTAATTTTACTACAAAAATAACCTACATTGAGAACTAGCTGCTTTTAAAACCTACCCTGGCGCCTTTAGTAATAAAAATCGCTGGCGGGCATCGTGGCGTTACGTAAAAAAACATTAATCACGTCTGCATTTTTTACGGACTTTTTATGCATGTGCATGATGTTATAGCGCATATTAAGAATACTAAATGGCGAGCTGGGCTTATGACACCATCCACACCATGGTTTTATCGTAGCAGGAATGTGTATCGCCACTGGGCAGCTGTTTTTAAAATCATCTCAATCCTCTGGGTAGTGCTAGCGCTGTTTATGTTAGTGCCGTTCATCGTACTGCTGTTTGAAAGAGACCCTGATGCGCCCGCCTTCGGTGTTTCCATTCTGATTGTACTTGGCGCCGCAGCGCTGACTTGGTTATTCACCTATCGCGCAGCCCTAGAGTTGAAGCCATGGCAGATGTTTATTCTTACTGCCGCCAGTTGGGTCACCATTAGCTGCTTTGCCAGCCTGCCGCTGGTGCTTGGCGCGCCTCAGTTAACCTTCACCAATGCGGTGTTTGAATCGGTATCGGCGATAACCACGACAGGCTCCACCATTCTGGTCGGTATTGAGCACTTTTCCGATGGATTGAAGCTATGGCGAGGGCTCATGCAGTGGATGGGCGGCATCGGCATTATCGTTATGGGCATTGCCATTTTGCCGTTTCTTAAAGTAGGTGGTATGCGGTTGTTTCACACCGAATCTTCTGACTGGTCGGATAAGGTCATGCCACGCACTGGCGGTATCGCTAAAGCGACGCTAACGATCTATGTCGGCCTTACGCTAGTTGCCATTGGAAGCTATTGGTTTGGCGGCATGACGCTACTGGACGCAACCGTACACGGCATGACATCCCTTTCCACCGGCGGTTTTGCCAATTCTGATGCTTCCTTTGGCGCCTATAGCGAGCAGCCATGGTTACTCTGGATGGCCAGTATTTTCATGCTCAGCGGCGCGCTTCCCTTTGTACTATATATCCGCCTTTTACGCGGGTCGCGTAGCGCCCTATGGAAAGATCAGCAGGTACTCGGGCTGTTAAAGCTCCTAATGGCCACGATTTTGTTACTCAGTGTCTGGCGCATTACCCAAGGTGACCACTGGTTTGAATCGCTGACCCACGTCACCTTTAACATCATTTCAGTGGTGACCACCACAGGCTATGCGTCTGATGACTATAGCCAGTGGGGGTCGCTTCCGGTGGTGGCTTTTTTCTACCTGACCTTTGTGGGCGGCTGTAGCGGCTCTACCAGCGGCGGAATGAAAATCTTCCGCTTTCAAATTGCTTCTTTAATGCTGCTTAACCAGTTGCGTTATCTCATCCATGCCAATGGTGTGTTTACCACTCGCTATAACCAACAGCCGGTCACCAGTGATATCTCACGCAGCGTAGTGGCCTTCTCGTTCTTCTTTTTTATCACTATAGCGGCACTAGCATTGAGCCTTTCCGCCCTGGGGTTGGATTTAGTCACCGCTCTTTCTGGTGCGGCCACCGCCGTCACCAATGTGGGGCCGGGGCTAGGCGATATCATCGGCCCCGCAGGTAATTTTGCCCCACTACCCGACGCGGCGAAGTGGCTGTTATGTATTGGCATGCTGATGGGGCGATTAGAAATACTCACCGTTGTCGTGTTACTGACGCCAATGTTCTGGCGGCGCTAGCCGAACATCTGGAAGGTCGTTCTCGTGGGAGAGTCGTGTCATGACACTTAGAAAAACGATATTCAAACCCTTTAGGCAGATTGCGAACCAGTTGCGCTTGCCAATGCCATCAGAAATCCTGATTGCACTGGCGAGTACGCTAATTGCGCTGCTGATCGCCTGGGGGTTATATACCTGGCTAGCCTTGGCTAATCTTTCGCTGATTTTTCTTACCGCGGTGCTCGCCAGTGCTGTGTTGGCAGGAAGCTACGCAGCGCTGTTATGTGCAGTGCTGGGCTTTCTGACGTTTAATTTTTGCTTCACCGTTCCGCACTTTTCGTTAGCAGTGGAAGAGCAAGAGCAACTGCTAACACTGCTGTTCTTTCTATTAGTCGCATTGGTCGTCGGCAAACTCGCCGGAGACAGCCGCCAACGCCTGCTGGAGCTTAGCGTTGCTCGCTTGGCTGAAGAGGAGGAGAGGTTGCGTTCAGCGCTACTATCGTCGGTTTCCCACGACCTGCGCACTCCGCTAGCGTCGATTATTGGTGCGGCCAGCTCGCTTCGTACCCTGGATGCACAGCTCAGCCAACAGGATCGTTTTGCGTTACTAGATGGCGTATTAAGCGAGAGTGAACGCCTTAACCGCTATATACAAAATTTGTTGGATATGACCCGCTTAGGGCATGGCGATATGAAAATCGAGCGCGATTGGGTGGCGTTTGATGATTTAGTCACTTCAGCGCGGAAGCGCTTGGGCAGCGCCCTTGAAGGCTTCCAAATAGAGCAGCACTGGCCAAAAGAGCTACCACTACTTTACGTTCACCCTGCCTTGATCGAGCAAGCGCTGGTCAATGTGCTTGAAAATGCGGCGCGCTTCTCACCCCCTAATGGCCATATCACTATCGAAGCCCAATGTCGTGATGATAAAAGGGATGAGAACCAGCCCATCTTAATGTTTTCGGTTACCGACCAAGGCCCAGGCATTCCCGAAGCACTACGCGAGCGCGTATTCGATATGTTTGTCACCGGTAACGACGGAGATCGCAGCCTGCACGGTAGCGGCCTGGGGCTGGCGATTTGTCGGGGAATGCTTGGCGCCCATGCGGGTCAAATCCACGCAAGCCCGGGACCTAACAATGTTGGCACCAGAATCACCATGACGCTGCCTCTATCGGCACCCAGCAAGGACGCCGAGAATGACCACTGATCAAGCGCGTGTATTAGTCATTGATGACGAGCCACACATTCGCCATTTTTTGCGTATCAGCCTCTCCTCTCAAGGGTTTCAGGTGATTGAGGCGGCCAGTGGTCGTGAAGGGTTGGAAAAACTCAATGCTAATGCCCTCACCGCTAATGCCGACATCGTTTTGCTGGATCTTGGTCTGCCAGACATGGATGGACAGCAAGTGCTTGATTCGATCCGCCAGTATAGCGAGGTACCCGTGATCATTGTTTCGGTGCGCGGTCATGAGGCTGAAAAAGTGCGCGCCCTGGATAACGGGGCGAGCGACTACGTTACCAAGCCCTTCGGCATTCAAGAGCTGTTGGCACGTATTCGAGCCCTATTAAGGCGGCGCGCCAGCCCAAACGCCCAGCGTTTCCAGCATGGTGGTTTGTTAGTCGACCTGGCCGCTTACCAGGTGAGCTTGCACGGCGAGGCCATTCATCTGACGCCTAAAGAGTTCGCCGTTCTCGCCCAACTGATTGCCTCCGCTGGGCGAGTGGTCACGCAAACCCAACTATTGCGACAGATATGGGGCCCAACCCACCAGGAGGATACGCACTACTTGCGCATCGTGGTGAGCAAACTGCGTCAAAAGCTCGGTGACGACCCCCAGACCCCCACCCTACTGCAAACTGAACCCGGCATTGGTTACCGACTCTCCCTTGAGCCTGACAGTGAGGACAAGACCGCATGAAAATCATTATTCTCGGCGCCGGCCAGGTCGGCGGCACACTGGCAGAACACCTCGCCCGCGAGGAGAACGACATTACGGTCGTGGACACCGACGCCAAAAAACTGCGCGACCTGCACACCAAGCTCGATATCCGCACCGTCACCGGGGCGGGCTCCTACCCCATTGTGTTGCGCCAGGCAGGCTGCGAAGACGCCGATATGTTGATCGCGGTGACCAGCAGCGACGAGATCAATATGATCGCCTGCCAGGTCGCCCATACGCTGTTTCGCACCCCGACCAAAATTGCCCGGGTACGCGCCACGGCGTACTTAACCCGTAAAGGGCTTTTCGCCCATGAAGCTATCCCCATTGATGTGCTGATCAGCCCCGAGCAGGTAGTCACCGACCATGTGCGCCGCTTGATCGAGCACCCCGGTGCCCTGCAGGTACTCGAGTTTGCCGGTGGCTTGGTACAGCTGGTCGCGGTGAAAGCGTTCTACGGTGGCCCGCTGGTGGGTCAGGATTTGGCTTTTCTGCGCCACCACATGCCCAACGTGGATACTCGCGTGGCCGCCATTTACCGCCGTGACCGGCCGATTATCCCTCGCGGAGACACCGTCATCGAGGCTGACGACGAGGTGTTCTTCCTCGCCGCTCGCCGGGATATTCGCGCGGTGATGAGCGAGCTACGCCGTGTCGAGCGAGATTTTCGCCGGGTGGTGATCGCCGGGGGTGGCAATATCGGTGAGCGGCTGGCGGAGCATTTGGAGCACAGCCATCAGGTCAAGATTATCGAGCACAGCCTGGAGCGCTGCACCACGCTGTCTGAGCGGCTGGATCGCACCGTGGTGCTCCACGGCAGTGCCACCAGCAAGCGCTTGCTGGAAGAGGAGAATATCGAAGAGTGCGATATCTTCTGCGCGCTGACCAACGACGACGAGGTCAATATCATGTCGTCGCTGCTCGCCAAGCGCTTGGGCGCCAAGAAGGTGCTGACACTGATTAACAACGCCGCTTATGTGGATTTAGTCCAGGGCGGCGAGATCGATATCGCCATTTCCCCCCAACAGGCGACCATCGGCAGCCTGCTGACCCACGTGCGCCGGGGCGATATTGTCAACGTTCACTCGCTGCGCCGAGGCGCCGCCGAGGCCATTGAAGCCATCGCCCACGGCGATAAGCAGTCGTCTAAGGTGGTCGGCCGTACGATCCGCGAGATTGACCTGCCCGACGGCACCACCATCGGTGCGATTGTGCGCGGCAAGGAAGTCATCATCGCCCACGGCGAGGTGATGGTGGAGAGCGGCGACCACGTGATTCTATTCGTGGTCGACAAGCGCCGCATTCGCGATGTGGAGCGCCTGTTCCAAGTTGGCTTGACGTTCTTTTAACGACACTTCTAACAGGCGCTTTTGAGAGGCTAAATCTCGACCGCGCGACCAATAAACTCAATGGGCCCTGTGGGCAAGCCGGTAGCTGAACCGGTTTCGTCTTCCAGCGTTAGCTCGAATAGCTGGTTATCTTCAAGCGGCGGCAGTTGGTCTAAGCGCATCCGAATTGGCTGGCCAGGCTCCACTAAACCCAGTGATACCGGTGCCTGCCACTCATCGGCTTTGGTCCAGAACTCTAGCGCTTTACCTTCGGGTACTGCGAAGGTGCCCAGCGGGATCAGCTCAATTTCCTGGCGCGATGATGCCTGAACTACCCAGCCAGCTGATTGGGTTTGCGGCGCCAGCAGAACCACCATGTACTCGGGCGTAGTTGAAATAGCCGGCTCAGTTACTTGATTGGTCAGCATTACGCCCAATACTAACGCCGCCGCTAAGCCAAACCCGGCGACGCCGCGCCAAAGCGGCAGGCTGTGCAGCATACGACGGGGTCTTGGCGGCACGGTAGTGGCAGCTCCAGCACGCTTAGCAAGCGCTTCACGTGACGCTAGGCTGCGCTGAATTCGCGGCCATAAATAATCAGAGGGCGTTACCGGATCGGTGATATCGGTATAGGGCAAGAAGCGCTCTTCCCAAGCCATTACGGCTTTTTGCAGTTCAGGCTCATTGGCTAACCGAGCTTCCAGCGCTTTGCGCTGCTCTAACGACAATGTACCCAGCACGTATTCACCCGCCAAGGCATGGTCATCTTCATGTTCGTGATCATTTGGGCGGGTCATGCCATACACTCCCGTAGGCGCAGCAAGCTGCGTTTGATCCAGGCTTTAACGGTTCCCAGCGGCGCGCCGGTATGCGCAGCAATTTCCGCGTGACTGAGGCCATCGACATAGGCGTGTAGTACGCAGTTACGCCGCTCGGGCTCAAGCGCTTCCAAACAGCTATCAATCCGTTGCCCGGTTTGCCAATCGAAGGCTTCGTCGACAACGGAGGCGTGCTGAAAATGTTCGTCATGATCTAATTCGGTGGGGGCACTACTGTCAAACGTGATCTCGCGATCACGGTAACGAATGGCGTTTAAAGCCAAATGGCGCGCGATACTGAATATCCACGCTCGGGCAGAGCCTTTATCGGGGTCAAAACTATCGGCACGCTGCCAAATATTGAGGCACGCATCGTGGACAATATCTTCGGCCATACCACGATCTTTAACGATTCTTATGACCACGCCTAATAGTCGGGCGCTCTCATGGACATAGAGTTGGTGCAAAGCGTCATGCTTGCCACGGGCACAGTTGGCTATTGCCGCAGCATGATCAAATTCTGAAGACACGTCAGTCAAACTTCAGCTCCCTGTTGACGGCACCGACGCCAGTCGTCGTTCTCGCAGACAGCATAGCCGCTGGGAACTCGCCAAACGAGTCCCCAGCACTCATTTAAGTTATTCAGCAGTCCAGAAGATATAGTCCGCCTGGTAGGTAACTACTGCGGTGGCACCGTCGTGATCCATATCACAGGCCACATCTGGCGCGACACCGCCTTGGGTGTTCAGACGCTGAATATAGCTAACGCCGGTCATAGCGCCCTCGCCTTCAGCGGGGTTGGCTTCAACTAGCTGGAGCGGAATATTGCCATCGCCATTGGCGGCGGTGGCTAGCTGGGTGCCGGTGATTTTTGAACCGTCCAACGCTTCCCAGGTGGCTGGCGGGCCGTAGTAGCTACCAACCTGGCTGCCATCGCTATCATTGAGCGCAGCGTGGGGGCCTTTAAATACCCAACCCATGTTGCCGTCGTCTTTGGTTTCGCACATGTAAGTAATAGCGCCAACGCCAACTGTTTCGAGGGCGATGGTGTTGCCATCCGGTACCTGGACATCCGCAGGCGTTTCAGCCAGAGCGGCATGACTGAAGGATGCAATCAGTGTAGCGGCCAAGGTAGCGCGCGTTAGATGGTGAAGTGTCATTTTCAGTCTCCTAAAAGGGTTTTTATCAGTCGCTTTGAATAGCGTCTGTATAGGGATTACCCGCGAGGAGGCGTTTTGGATGCAGATCATTAAAATATTTTTAAAAAATGCCTCCATAAAAAAGCCCGCGACAGGTCGCGGGCAAAGTGCATTGGAGAAGAAACAGTTAAACGCTACCCACTTACATCGATTTAGAACCACACCTCGCTCTGAACGCCGAAGGTCCACTGACCACCGGTAAAGCCTTCGTTGCCTAGTGAGCTGGCGCCGTAGTTGTTGAGGTCGTCATCCCAATCGCTAAAGGTGGTGAACAGACGAATCTCAGGACGCTGCCAAAAACCGCCGACTTCAGGCTTGAAGGTGGGCGCAATGGTGAACTTGCTGAAGCCACCATCGACCGCGTTGCGACCGCTGTAACCCTGTGGATCAAGATCCATCCACTGATAGCCCGCTTCGTACTGCATCTCAAAGTTTTGCGTTAATTCGTTGGCTAGGCGCACGTTAAGTCCTGCCCAGTTGTACTTATCGCCCTGGACATAACGGTCTTCACTGGTTTCAGCCAAAATAGAGGGAGCGATGCGCCACTGCGGGGCGATATAAGTAGTACCGTAAAGCGCTAGACGCGTAGCGGTGGCATCGTCGGTAAGATCACCTCGCGAGCCTAGGCTTTTGGTTTCGGCACCCAGCCCTTGACCATGCAGCACGGCCGCCTTGAAGTTACCCTCACCCATGCCGAAGAAGCTATCGCCGTGATAGGCGATCATGGTGTGGAAACCGGTATCGGCTGCGGTTTGGCCGACGTCGATATCGCGCTCGTTGTTGTCTGCAGCGGACATACCGTTGACCATCCACTGCCAGTTGCCGAAGTAGTTGTTGGAGGTCAGGATCAGGTTGTCGGTATCGCCTTCAAGACCGGGGTTCTCACGGTCAACGATTGGGTAGTCGGCAAAGCTCCGGCCATAAATCGACAGGTTAGACTTCCAGTTGTCTGCCAACTGCATGTCGTAGATACCGCCACCGGTACCAGCCAGGAAAATCACGTCACTATCGAGCCAATGAATGTCGAAGTTATCGCGGTCAAAGCGCTTACCGGCCCAGATCGAGGCGTTTTCAAATGCGCCGGTGAAGCTGGGAAGGTCGCTGAATTCGGCAAATACCTGGCGCACGTTGATATCCGAATCGCCGCCGGTCCAATCATTGCTGGAGGTCGTGCCGTCAGCAATCATGGTGCGGTAAAGCGCTTTGGCGCCGTTATCGAACTGCATGCGGTAGTTGAAAATCGCTTCGGCGTAGGTGTCCGGCTCATTGCCTAAACGGCCAACGGCGCCACCCTCTCCACCCGCGGGTGTCAGGTAAGGGCCAGCATTTTCGCTTTTACCATCTTCGCCAATCAGCAGGCCTGAACGTGCATATACGTTAAACGAGAACCCTTCTTCACCATCGGCGTAACGCTCCACCCGTGCCAGACGCTCTTCGATCTCAGCGTCGCTCTCTGTCGCCACGGCGGTCAACTGAGACTGCTCGGCAATCGCGGCACGCCGCTCGGCGGCATCGGCGCGCTGTTCAGCTGCTTCAATGCGGGCTTCCAGCTCGGCAAAGCGTTGCTCCATGGTCATCTGTGCCGAGGCAAGACCACTCATCCCTAAGCTGGCGGCGGCAATCGCAATGGCTAACGGCGTTTTAAATGTCATTTTATGCATTGTTTTGAGTACCCTATTGTTATTGGTAAGCCGCTATTTATAAGCGCCTTTATCTAAATCGATTAAGATCAAACCGAAAACACTTTCCTTTCACAGCTTCCCCACACGGGCAGTGCTGCCTTACTCAGTCACTTACCTTGAGGTCGCTGACTGAAGCCGCTCACCTGAGGGCAAGGTGCTTAAGGAAAGACAGCCAAAACTTAATCGATTAAGTCACTTTTTACCAACGGCTAGTTGCTAATTAACGACTAATGTCTAAGGAACGATTTTATTTAGTGAAAACTGAATAATGTTGTTAGACAAAAGTCGCTATTGAACTTACTCAGACAAAGCGGCTAACTGAGCAGCAAGAACTTAATCGATTAAGATAAGATTAAGATAAGATTAAGAGAGCTGTTAAGAACACGCTTAGCTAGCGACTTAACACTGATCTAGATGCAACACCATCTACAACAATAAACGTCGAGGTACGCCGTTATGAAGAAGACTTTGATCACTAGTGCTATCGCAATAGCCAGCACGCTGAGCGTGACAAGCCAGGCGCAGGCTGAAGAGCTCACCATTTCTTGCGGCGCAGTAGGCGCGGAGCTAACGCTGTGCCAGGAAGGGGTCGCCGCCTGGGAGGAGAAAACCGGCCATAGCGTCGATGTAGTTTCAACGCCCAACTCCTCCACTGAGCGCCTTTCGCTCTACCAGCAGATTCTTTCGGCTAACTCCAGCGATATTGATGTGATGCAGATCGACGTGGTGTGGCCAGGTCTGCTCGCCAACCACCTGCTTGACCTGCGCGAAGTGCTTGGCGATGACGCCGCTGCCGGCCACTTTGACACCATCGTCACTAACAACACCATCAATGAACGCCTAGTCGCCATGCCCTGGTTCACCGATGCGGGGGTGCTCTACTACCGCGAAGATCTGTTAGAAAAATATGGCCATGAGGCGCCGACTACGTGGCAGGAGCTTACTGAGATTGCTCGCGAGATTCAAAATGCTGAACGCGCCGCAGGCAAAGAAGGTATGCAAGGCTATGTCTTCCAGGGGCGCGCCTATGAAGGTTTGACTGTTAACGCCCTTGAGTGGGTCGCGAGCTTTGGCGGTGGAAACGTCGTGGAAACCGACGGTGAAATTAGCATTAACAATGAGCACGCCGCCGAAGCACTCGACCTGGCCGCATCGTGGATTGGCGATATTTCACCTAACGGTGTGCTCAATTACACCGAAGAGGAAGCACGCGGTGTCTTCCAAAGCGGCGGCGCCGTATTTATGCGCAATTGGCCCTACGCCTGGGCGCTGGCCCAAAGCGAAGACAGCGACGTACGCGGCAAAGTGGGGGTTACGCAACTGCCCGCGGGTGGCGAAAATGGCCAAAGTGCCGCTGGCCTGGGCGGCTGGAACTTGGCGGTATCGCGCTACAGCGAACACCCCGAGCTGGCCGCCGATCTGGTCGCCTTCCTGACCGGTGAAGAGGAGCAGAAGCGTCGTGCCATACAGGCCTCTTATAACCCCACTATCGACGCCCTCTACCAGGACGACGAAGTACTCGAAGCGGTGCCCTTCTTTGGCACGCTTTACGACACTTTCGTTAACGCTGTTGCACGGCCCTCTGCCCCCACTGGCGATGCCTATGGCCGGGTGAGTAACGCCTTCTTCAGCACCACCCACGATGTGCTTTCCGGCACTAAAGATGGCACTCAAGCGGTCGCCGATCTTGAAGACGAGTTGGCTCGCCTGAAGCGTCGCAACTGGTAACCCTGGAGCCCTTCCATGTCGACCTCCATCAAGCATGATGACGCGCCCGCCGGGGCGCGTTCTTTCACTACCAAGCCGCGCCGGGGCACTAAGGTTCGTCGTCAGCGGGTCAAAGCCGCCTGGCTGTTTTTAGCCCCTATGCTGATTGCGTTAACCCTGGTGGCTGGCTGGCCGCTGGTGCGCACCTTTTTTCTTAGCTTTACCGATGCGTCGCTATCGGATTTAGGCGCCGCCAATCTGATTGGCTTCGAGAACTACCTTGTCTATGACGATGGCAGCTGGTATGGGGTACTGGCCGACTCGGTGTGGTGGCAGTCGGTATGGAACACCGTCTACTTTTCGGTGGTGTCGGTATCGCTGGAAGTAGTTTTCGGGGTGATTGTGGCGCTGATTTTGAACGCCGAGTTTAAGGGCCGCGTGATTGTGCGCGCGGCGGTGCTGATTCCCTGGGCAATCCCCACCATTGTTTCCGCGCAAATGTGGGCGTGGATGCTTAACGACCAGTTCGGCATCATCAATCACCTGCTAATGAGCGTTGGTATTATCGATGCCCCCATCGCCTGGACAGCGAACGCCGTCTACTCCATGTGGGCGGTGATTATGGTCGATGTGTGGAAAACCATTCCCTTCGTTGCGCTACTGGTGCTTGCTGCTCTGCAGATGCTGCCCAAGGATTGTTACGAGGCCGCCGAGGTAGACGGTATTCACCCGCTGCGGGTGTTCTTCAAAGTTACCCTACCGTTGATTACCCCGGCGTTAATGGTCGCGGTGATCTTCCGCCTGCTGGATGCGCTGAGGGTATTCGATGTTATTTACGTACTCACCTCCAACTCCACCAGCACCATGTCGATGTCGGTTTACGCCCGCCAACAGCTGGTCGAGTTTCAGGATGTCGGTTACGGCAGCGCCGCTTCTACCCTGCTGTTCTTGATCATTGCCCTGGCTACCGTGGCTTACCTCTACGTTGGGCGTAAACAAATCCAATTGGGAGGCGACTAATGAATACTCGTCAGTTGGCCAAAATAGCCAAACGCATCGGGTTTTGGGCGCTGATTGTGCTGATTATGGTGTACGCCGTTTTCCCGTTCTACTACGCGGTAGTCACCTCGCTAAAACCGTCGAGCGACCTGTTCCGCGTTGAGCTTTGGCCTTCGAACTGGAACTTCGATAACTACATCAGCATTTTTAGCCAAACCAGCTTTCTGCGCGCTATTTTCAACTCCATTGTGGTGGCGTTTAGCGTGGTGTTTATTGCCCTGCTACTCGGCATTACCGCCTCTTACGCCCTGGGCCGGGTGCGCTTTCGGGGCCGCTCCACGGTACTGCTGGTGATTCTCGGGGTGTCGATGTTCCCCCAGGTAGCGGTGCTTTCCGGGCTTTTTGAGGTGATTCGTGCACTCAACCTCTATAACAACCCCGCCGGGCTGATTTTAAGCTACACCATCTTCACCCTGCCCTTCACCGTATGGGTATTGACCACCTTTATGAAACAGCTGCCCATGGAGCTGGAAGAGGCCGCCATTATGGACGGTGCCACACCCTGGGTGACGATTACGAAAGTATTTCTGCCGCTGATGTGGCCCGCCATGGCGACCACAGGCCTGCTGGCATTTATCGCCGCTTGGAACGAGTTTCTGTTTGCCCTCACCTTCACGCTGACCGACACCCAGCGCACGGTACCCGTCGCCATCGCGCTGCTGTCAGGTGGCAGTGCCTACGAACTGCCCTGGGGGCCAATTATGGCCGCTTCTGTGGTGGTCACGGTGCCACTGGTCGTATTAGTGATTATCTTCCAGCGCCGCATTGTGTCAGGCCTTACTGCAGGCGCCGTTAAAGGCTAAGGAATTTTTTATGTCAACGATGGACTCTACGATGCAAGACGCCACAACTGGCCAGGACAATACAACAGAGCAGAACAACACACTCTGGTGGCGCGGCGGCGTTATTTACCAGATCTACCCGCGCAGCTTTATGGATAGCCACGGCGACGGCATTGGCGATCTTAACGGTATTACTCAAAAACTCGATTACGTGGCGTCTCTGAAGGTGGACGGTATCTGGCTATCGCCGTTTTTCACCTCGCCGATGCTCGATTTTGGCTACGACATTAGCGACTACCGCGACGTCGACCCCATGTTCGGCACCCTGGAAGACTTTAAAGCGCTGCTGGCAAAAGCCCACTCGCTTGGCTTGAAGGTGATGATCGACCAGGTGATTAGCCACACCTCGGATCAACACGCCTGGTTTCAGGAGAGCCGCCAAAACCGCAGCAATCCCAAAGCCGACTGGTTTGTATGGGCCGACCCCAAGCCGGACGGCACGCCACCCAACAACTGGCTATCGATTTTCGGCGGCCCGGCGTGGACGTTTGATTCCCGTCGCCAGCAGTACTATATGCATAACTTTCTGACCAGCCAGCCGGACGTTAACTTCCATAACCCAGAAGCCCGTCAGGCGCAGTTGGATAATATGCGCTTCTGGCTGGAGCTGGGCGTGGACGGTTTCCGCTTGGATACCGTCAACTTCTACTTCCACGACGCCGAGCTGCGCGACAATCCGCCGGTGCCCAAGGGCGAAGCTAAAACCCTGGGCGCGCCGGATAGCAATCCCTACACTTGGCAGCGCCACGTCTACGACCTGAGCCGCCCCGAAAACCTCGACTTCTTGAAAGATCTGCGGGCGCTGATGGACGAATACCCCGGCACCACGACCGTGGGCGAAATTGGCGACGATAACCCGCTGGAGCGCATGGCCGAATACACTGCCGGTGGCGACAAGCTGCATATGGCCTACACCTTCGACCTGCTCAACACGCCCCACTCGGCGCGCTATATTCATGAAGTGCTGGAGCGCTTTCAGCGCCTGGCGGGCGATGCCTGGCCCTGCTGGGCAACCTCCAACCATGACGTGGTGCGCAGCGCCACCCGCTGGGGTGCTGGAGAAGACCCCACCGACTACCCTAAAGTGGCGCTGGCCATGCTTTGCTCGCTGCGCGGTAGCGTCTGTCTGTACCAAGGCGAAGAGCTGGGCCTGCCGGAAGCCGACGTGCCGTTTGAACGCATCCAAGACCCCTACGGCAAAGTGCTCTGGCCGGAATTCAAAGGCCGCGACGGTTGCCGCACGCCAATGCCTTGGAACGACAGCGAACATGGTGGTTTTTCCAGCGTTGAGCCTTGGCTACCCATGGAGGCCAGTCATCGGGATATGGCGGTCAGCCGCCAGCAGGATGATGCCAGCTCCACCTTGAATGCACTGCGCAACATGTTGACCTTCCGCCGCCAACACCCCGCGCTGTTCGACGGTGACTTAACGCTGGTCGATGTAGGTGAAACACTGCTGGGCTTTACCCGACACAAAGGGGATGAAACGCTGCTGTGCGTTTTCAACCTCACCGCCGAGGCCCAGACGGTTAACCTGCCACTAACGATTGAGAGCGATTTGCAGGGCCACGGTTTTAACACCCAGCGCGACGGCGACGTTTTAACGCTACCAGGGTATCAAGCAGCCTTTATGCGCGTTGCTCATAACCGTTAATTGCACATAACCGTACACAAGAACAGGCCGACCCAAAGCGAGTAAAGCAGTAAGGTCGGCAAGGAGTCACCCATGGCAAGTGTTACGCTTAACAAGATCAATAAAGTGTTTGGTAGCGATCACATTATCAACGATGTGGATCTGCACATTGGCGACGGTGAGTTCGTAGTCTTCGTCGGCCCCTCCGGCTGCGGCAAGTCAACGCTTTTACGCCTGATCGCCGGTTTGGAATCGATTAGCGATGGCGATCTGTATATGGGCGGAACGGTAGTCAACGACTTACCGCCCAGGGAGCGCGGGGTGGGCATGGTGTTTCAGTCCTACGCGCTCTATCCGCATATGACCGTTTACGACAACATGGCGTTTGGCCTGAAGCTGGCTAAAACCGCCAAAGAGACTGTGCACGAGCGGGTGATGACCACCGCCAAGATTCTGCAGTTGGAAGAGCTGCTGCATCGTAAACCCAAGGCGCTCTCTGGCGGTCAACGCCAGCGGGTGGCGATGGGCCGAGCGATGGCACGGGAACCGCGCATTCTGCTGTTTGACGAGCCGCTCTCCAACCTGGATGCCTCGCTGCGGGTACAGATGCGTAACGAGATCGCCCGGCTGCATAACCGCCTGGGCTCCACCATGATTTACGTGACCCACGACCAGGTGGAAGCCATGACCCTGGCCGATAAAATCGTGGTGCTCAATGGTGGCTTTGTGGAGCAGGTGGGCAGCCCACACGAGCTTTATCAGCGCCCGGCGACGAAATTCGTTGCCGGGTTTATCGGCTCCCCGACCATGAACTTTATGCCCACAGAGCTGATCGCTGGCGATGCCAACGGCTGTCGCGTTCGGGCTGCAGGGATTGGCGAACTTACCCTGCCCCAGAATGCCCAGCAGTTGCGTAGCGGTGAAGCCTTGACGCTTGGCATTCGCCCAGAGCATCTATGCTTGGCGGCGCCCACCGATGACAACTGCTTTGATATCGTCAACGTCGAGTATTTAGGCAACGAGGTTTACGTCTACCTTGAGCCCAAACAGGGCGACACACTGCTGATCCATCGCAGCGAAGCACCCAGCCAGTGGCAGGAGGGCCAGCAGGTGTCACTGGCAGCAGATTGGGAAAAAGTACACTTGTTTGATGAGAGCGGTACGGCACTGACACTACCCACTCAACAAGCAGCGGCTTAACCACGAGAGACAATTCAGATATCCACATTGACGACCCACTGTGTGTGCCTGACCTCCCCTTCGCTTATCATGGGGGTGGTAGCACCCAGCGGGTCGATTTTATTATGCAAGCGCTTTGAATAGCCAAGTCTTCAATTATTAAAAAAGCCTGTAAAGGAAGTACCGTGACTGATCAGCGCCGAATGACACTCAAGGACCTTGCGCAGGAACTCAATGTCTCCACTGCAACGATTTCCAATGCCTTTAACCGGCCGGATCAGCTCTCGCCAGCCCTGCGCGAACGTATACTCAAAGAGGCCAAACGGCTGGGATACAGCGGCCCTGACGCCAAAGCTCGAAGCCTACGCACCGGCCGCTCACGGATTATCGCGGTGATTCTTGCGGAAAGCCTTACTTACAGTTTGAACGACGCCGTGGCCAGCGAGTTTTTATCCGGGGTTGCCGAAGTCCTCGACGCCCACGGCCACACGCTGCTGCTACTGCCGGGTCGCGGCCACGCCTCGCAGCCGCCAGGCTCCGCGAACATCGCCGATGGCTTTATCGTCTATGGGCTAATGCCCAACAATAAACTGCTCGATGAACTGCCCGCACAGCGCACCCTGGTGGCCGTCGATTTTGATATTGAAGGTTGCCCAACGGTGCATATCGATGACACCGCCGCCAGCTATAAAATCGCCCAGCATGCGCTTAACGAGTTGCCCAAACGCCCGGCGATTATCAATCTGCGTTTAACCAAAGAGACCTGCAACGGCCGGGTGACGGACGAGCACACCCTGCTGCCCAACACCAGCACGATCAGCCGCGCCCGCCTTGAGGGCTTTCATAGCGCGCTGAGTGAGCAAGGGGTGGATGTGGAGCACGTGCCGCTTTGGAATATCGAGGAGAATACCTTTGAGGTGTGCTCGCCGGTGATTGCCGAGATTCTCGACCAGCCCATAGAAAAACGGCCAGACTTGCTGCTGTGCATGTCTGACCGCATTGCGCTTACGGCGCTAACGCTGGCCGAGCAGCGCGGTATTCGGGTCCCGGAAGAGTTACGCATTACCGGGTTCGATGGCATTGCCGAGGGGCAGTACCGCGCGCCGCGTTTAACCACGGTGCGCCAGGATAGCGTGGGCAAAGGGCGGGTTGCGGCGCAGATGATTCTTGGCCGCATCCCCCTCGCCCAGCAGTTGCTGCAAACTGAGTTGCTGCTGGGCGATACCTGCCCTTAGATTGCAGTACTTAGCATTGCAGTACTTAGCAGTGCATTACTGGGCATTGCATTACTTGGCAGTCGCCTGCATGGCAAGCGCGGTATCCAGCATGCGGTTGGAGAAGCCCCACTCGTTGTCGTACCACGCCATGATTTTAACCAGACGGCCATTCACGCGGGTGTGATTAGCATCGAAGGTCGATGAGTTAGCATCGTGGTTGAAATCAATAGAGACCAGCGGTTCAGCGTTGACGGCCAATACCGGCGAGCTAGCGGCAGCTTTCTCTACGATGGCGTTAATCTCCTCTTTACTGGTATCGCGACTAGCAGTAAAGGTCAGATCCACCAGCGAGACGTTGATCACCGGTACGCGAACGGCCAGGCCGTCAAACTTGCCCGCCAGCTCTGGTAGCACCAAGCCCACCGCTGCGGCAGCGCCGGTTTTGGTCGGAATCATGGAGTGCGTAGCACTGCGCGCCCGGTAAGGGTCAGAGTGGTAAACGTCCGACAGATTCTGATCGTTGGTGTAGGCGTGCACTGTGGTCATCAAGCCGTTTTCGATACCCACCGCATCGTTCAACGCTTTGGCCACCGGCGCCAGGCAGTTGGTGGTGCAGGAAGCGTTGGAGACAACCGTGTGCTCAGCGGTCAACACCTGGTCATTCACGCCATACACAATCGTCGCATCGGCGTCGGGGCTGGGAGCAGAAATCAACACGCGCTTGGCACCCGCTTCGATATGCTTGGCCGCCGCCTCACGCTTGGTAAACAACCCGGTGCACTCCATTACCAGATCGATATTCATCGATGCCCACGGCAGCTGCGCTGGGTCGCGCTCTGAGGAGATAGCGATGCGGTCGCCATCCACCGTGATGCTCTCGGCGTCATGTTCTACCTTAAAGGGGAAGTGGCCATGCACGGTATCGTGACGCAGTAGGTGGGAATTTAGCGAAGGGTCGCCCAGATCGTTAATGGCGACGACCTGTACGCGGTCACGGTAGCTGTTTTCGTAAAGGGCGCGCAGTACGTTGCGGCCAATACGGCCAAATCCGTTAATCGCAACTCTTATTGTCATGATAGCTCCTCAATTAACCAATAATAATGAGTGGTATTTTTAGTAAAAAAATTACTAAAAATACGTATTTAAGCGTCATGAGGCCGATAAATAGCGACTTAACCGCCCCAAAAGGCTAGTAAATATCCAATATGTAGTAAAATTACTATATAAACGCTATCTTAGTCCAATACTAAATTGCCAACAATGCCCTTGCATAAGGAGAGCGCCCTCGTGACAAAAGCTACCTCGAACATAGCAGCTCAGGCGTCTACTAACCCTCTTTCCTATCCCCTTTCAGGTTCTCATACACCTTTAAGGCGCACCAAAATCGTCGCTACCCTTGGGCCCGCCAGTGATCGCCCCGGCGTGCTGGAAGCGATGCTAAAAGCCGGCGTCGACGTGGTGCGGCTGAATTTCTCCCATGGCTCGGCAGACGATCACCGCCGTCGCTTAAACGAAGTACGCGAGATCGCCGAGCGCCTTGGCCGCAGCGTTGCCGCACTGGGCGACCTACAGGGGCCGAAAATTCGTATTGCGCGCTTTGTCGAAGGCGCCGTCAAACTCGATGTTGGTCAGACATTTGTCTTGGACATGGCGCTGGACGCCAATAGCGGCACTGCGGAACGCGTCGGTTGCGACTATCAGACCCTGGCCGATGATGTCGTTGAGGGCGATCGCCTACTGCTCGACGACGGGCGTTTAGTACTCGATGTCACACGAGTAGTTGGACAAGAAGTGCATACCCGCGTTCACGTGGGCGGCAAGCTCTCCAACAATAAAGGTATTAATAAACAGGGCGGCGGACTCTCTGCGCCCGCCCTCACTAAAAAAGACAAGGCCGATCTAAAAACCGCTATTGAGATCGGCGTTGACTACTTAGCAGTCTCCTTTCCGCGCAGCGCCGCGGATATGCAGGAAGCCCGCGAACTGCTTGGCGAAGCCGGTAAAGAGATTGGTTTGGTGGCTAAGCTTGAACGCGCGGAAGCGGTTGCCGACGACGCCACGCTGGATGGCATCATTGAAGCCTCTGAGGCGGTCATGGTGGCCAGGGGTGACCTGGGCGTTGAGATTGGTGACGCCGCGCTGATTGGTACTCAGAAGCGCATTATTAAGCACGCACGTACACTCAACCGCGCGGTGATTACCGCCACCCAAATGATGGAGTCGATGATCGAGTCGCCGCTGCCCACCCGCGCCGAAGTCTTCGACGTGGCCAACGCAGTGCTCGACGCCACCGACGCGGTGATGCTCTCTGCGGAAACCGCCGCGGGTGATTACCCGGTAGAAACCATCGAAGCGATGAACCGCGTTTGTCTGGGTGCCGAGCGTGAGCGTCTTGCTCAAGAGTCAGGCCACCGTATTCATGAAGGCTTTGAGCGCATCGACGAAACCATCGCGCTATCGGCGATGTATGCAGCGAATCACTTATCCGGCGTTAGCGCCATCGCCTGTATGACCTCCACCGGCTATACACCGCTGATTGCGTCGCGCATTCGCTCCGGCCTGCCGATTGTGGGGTTGGCCCATAGCCCTATCGCCCAGCGGCGGATGGCGCTCTATCGTGGCGTGGTTTCCATTCCTTTCGACACCACCGATATGGATCCGGCCAACCTTAACCAGGAAGCATTGAAATGCTTGCAGGCGCAAGGATTTATCCATCCTGGCGAGCATGTCATTCTTACTCGCGGCGACCATATGAATGCCCATGGCGGCACCAATACGATGAAAATTCTTGCCCTGGAAAGCGAGTAATCGGCTAACCTCGGTAGCGACGTTAAAACAAAAATGCCATTCGGCCGTAAGGCAATAGAACCATGAGGGAAGTGACCCAATGAGTGACGCGCAACCGCCCCGCCAGGCCATCCGCACCCTGCAAGCGCGCAAGCGCATTGCACTGATTGCCCATGATGGAAAAAAGATGGAGATGCTGGAGTGGGCAACCCACTGGAAGGATACGCTTAGCCAGCACGAACTGATTGGCACTGGCACCACGTCTGAGCGACTTAAGACAGCGTTAGGGCTTGAAGTCGAGGGACTCATGAGCGGCCCTTTGGGCGGTGACCAGCAGATTGGCGCACGGATAGCGGAGCAGCGGCTGGATGTCCTTATCTTCTTTTGGGATCCCTTCTCGCCCCAACCCCACGATCCGGATGTCAAAGCACTGCTGCGTTTAGCCGCGCTATGGAATGTACCGGTCGCCTGCAATGCGGCGAGCGCTGACTTCCTGCTCTCCTCGCCCTACTTGAGCGAAACCTACGACATGTCGATACCGGATGCAGCGGCTTGGGCCCAGGCCCGCACGGTTTAACGCCGGTGCAGATGGCGCGCCACCACCTGTAAGCCACACTCATAGTGGCCGTTCATGGCGGCCAGGGCGCAGTTCAACGTTAACTCGGCGATACGGTCGTAATTTTGTAGCGCTGAGTTAACGGGCTGAGGAAGAAAATCCAGCAGCCGGTGGTCGCCAAAGGTGGCCAGGCGAATATTTTCCGGCAGGCCACCGCGTTCTAAGAACACATCAAACACCCCTTCCAGCAGTGTATAGGACGCTGTCACCAGTGCGTCGGCACCGCCTTGCTCGTCCAACAGCTGAATCGCTAAACGCGCCCCTTCGCTGCGCTCGTAGTGTGATCCGGTTAGATAAAGCGGCTCTATCTCGTGGCCTTCAAGGGCTGCCTGAAAACCCGCCCGCCGTTCGCAGCTAACCGACAGATCCGGCATCGCTTCCAGCCAGGCAACACGTTTGGTTGTCGTGCCGATCACCGAGCGGGTCAATGTCTTCGCCGCCTCCTGGTCGTTACTCACGACACTGGCAAAGCGCGCTGGATTGAGGCCACGGTCCATTCCCACCACGCACCAGCCCTCGTCTACCAGTTCGGCATAAAAAGTGTCGTCGCTGGGCAAACAGCTAGCGGTGATCAACACCTCACAGCGCTGGGCACGCAGCGCCAACGCCAGTGTTCGTTCACTCTCTGCGCAGTCATCCGAGCTTACGATCAACAGCTGATAACCCTGCTCCCGTGCACCCCGCTCCAGGCGTTTAGCTAAGCGGGCATAGCTGATGTTCTCCAGATCCGGCACGATAAGCCCCAGCAACCGGCTTGCGCCCCGGCGCAGTGCAGCCGCCTGGGGGTCAATGTGATAGCGGTGCTGGCGAACCACCGCCATCACTTTTTCAATCGTCGCTGCGCTTATGCGCCGCTGCTCGGCCTGACCATTAATCACGTAGCTAGCGGTCGTGCGCGAGACGCCGGCCAGCCGGGCAATATCGGCAAGAGTCATTCGGGTCTCCCTTAATGTAACCAAGCAGTTTATCAGCAAGTTAGCGCCTACCAGACCAAAGTCTAAACGCCCAAGCCTTGTGTCATGCAGTGAATCGATTCAGCATAGCCAACTATACACAGATGATACGATTCATCTAGCTCACTTCGAAGCGCTACGACTATGGTTCTACACGGAGACACCTATGTTGACACTCGGCCCCGATGACATCTTGCTAGGCCGCCACGCCGCCAGCTGGCAAACCGCGCTGGACAATGCCGCTGAGGCGCTGGTTGACGCTGGATTAGTTGAGGCCGAGTACCGCGACGGCCTACACGACCGCGAGGCACAATCATCAACGTTTTTAGGCAACGCCATTGCGATCCCCCACGGTACGCCAGAAAGCCGTCAGTATGTAAAGAAAACGGGCGTGCGCGTGCTGCAGTTTCCCCAAGGGATTAAGTGGCACGACGGCCAGCAGGTGCACGTGCTGGTAACGATTGCCGCCCAAAACGATGAGCACCTGGATATTCTGCGCCAGCTCACTCACGTGCTGGATCGCGAAGGCGTTTCCGAGCAGCTGGCAAACGCCACCTCCGCGGCAGATGTCGCGCGGCTGCTCTCCAAACCCGCATTGGAACCGCGCCTGGATGCCGACACGCTATGCGTGAACTTTCCGGCACGCGACCCACAGGAACTCGCCCTGGCAGCAGCAGCTCGCTTACGCCAAAGCGGCTGTGTTGATAACAGCTTTATTACCGCCGTCGCTTCCGCGCAGCCGACTTGGTTAGGCAAAGGGCTGTGGCTGGCAAGCAGCGCCCAGGGCGTTAATCAGCCCGCGCTGGGGGTGGCCACGCCTGCTGAACAAAGCCTGGAAAGCGCTGGCCATCCGGTGCATGCGTTGTTCTGCCTGGCCGCCCACGGTGATGCCCACCGCCCGCTGCTAGAGCAATTGATGGCGGTGTTGGAAAACAGCGAAAGCCAAAGCCTGGTGGGCAAAACCAGCGCGCAGCTGCTGGCCACCCTGGCGGGCGAAACCGCCAGCACTCAGACTCGCCGTGTGCGGGTACTTAACCCCCATGGCTTACACGCCCGCCCCGCCAAACAGCTTGTACAGATAGCGCGCGCCCAGGCCATGCCGATTCAGGCACGTTTGGAAGAAGGCAGCGCCACCCCGGTTTCCGCCGCCAGCCTGACCAAAGTGATTGGCCTGGGCGCACGCCGTGGCCAGTGGCTGGTGCTTTCAGCCGAGGGTGAGCAGGCAAGCGCAGCGCTAGAGGCCGTCGCCGAGGCGGTTGAATCGGGCCTGGGTGAGAAAGTAACGCCCTTTGACGGTGGCTTTGATAGCGCGCCGGAAGCGAGCACCGCTACACCGGCCGTCGAGCCTCTCGCTGCCGATACGCCCCACGCCGGCGTGGCCGCCTCGCCGGGGTTGGCCATTGCGCCCGTGTTTGTCATTCGCCCGATGCAGTTTGAGTACACCGAGCACGCCAGCGACGCTGAACACGAAATCAGCCGTTTAAATAGCGCGCTGAAAGAGGGCGCCGCCCAGCTGCACACATTGGTGCATAACGCCCCCGGTGGCGAAGTCGCCGATATTCTTTCGATGCACGAAGAGATGCTCGACGACCCGGAACTCCACCACGCCGCGACGGATGCCATTCGCGAAGGACGCTCGGCGGAAGCGGGCTGGTGGGAAGCGATTGAAACCGCGGCCCACGCCCAGGAAATGCTCGCCGACCGGCTGCTGGCCGAGCGCGCTGCCGATCTGCGCGACGTAGGTCGCAGGGTGCTGGGCGTACTCTGCGATGTAACGCTCCCCGAACCGCCGGATCATCCCTACATTCTGGTGATGGACGATATCGGCCCTTCCGATGTGGCCCGCCTGGATACCTCCCGTGTGCGCGGGCTGCTCACCGTCCGCGGTGGCGCCACGGCGCACAGCGCTATTCTGGCCCGCGCACTGGGTATTCCTGCTGTCGTTGGCGCCGGGCAAGCGGTGATGGCGCTTAACAACGCCAGCATGATGATTTTGGATGGCGAACGTGGCCGGGTGACGCCACAACCTTCCGAAGAGCGCCTGCAGCGTGCCGAGCAGCAGTTGCTCGACCTCCAGCAGCGCGAAGCCGATGCCTGGGAAACCCGTTTTGAGGTCGCCCAAACGCGCGATGGGCACCGCGTCGAAGTCGCCGCCAACCTGGGCAACACTGCCCACGCCGTTGATGCGGTGGAGCGTGGCGCTGAAGCCGTTGGCCTGCTGCGTACCGAGTTCCTGTTTATGGCCCACGCCAGCGCACCAGATTTAGCGACTCAGATTAGCGAGTACCGTCAGGCAATTGATGCCCTGGATGGCCGCCCGCTGGTAGCGCGCACATTGGATGTCGGCGGTGATAAGCCACTGCCCTACTGGCCGGTGCCCCAAGAAGACAACCCCTTCCTAGGTCTTCGCGGTATTCGTTTAGCGCTGACCCAACCCGAGGTACTCGAAACGCAGCTACGCGCCTTGTTAATGGCAGGTAGGAATAACCCCCTGCGGATTATGCTGCCGATGGTCAAAGATATCGCCGAGTTCCGCACTGTAAAAGCCATCTACGACCGCCTACTCAAAGAGATACCCACTTCCCAACGCGCCACCGATGTGCAGTTGGGGGTGATGATTGAAATACCCTCTAGCGCGCTGCTGGCACCCAGCCTTGCCGCCGAAGTCGATTTCTTCTCGATAGGCACCAACGACTTGACCCAGTACACCCTGGCGATCGACCGCGGCCACCCGGAACTCTCTGCCCAAGCCGATGGTTTGCACCCCGCAGTGCTGCGTTTGATTCAAATGACCGTGGCGGCGGCCCATACACAAGGAAAATGGGTCGGCGTGTGCGGCGAGTTGGCCTCAGACGCCGTGGCCATTCCCGTATTGGTAGGCCTCGGCGTGGACGAGCTTTCCGTCAGCGCGCGGCAGATCCCGCTGGTCAAAGCCCGCCTGCGCGAGTTTGACTTCGCTGATGCCCAAGCCAGTGCTCAGTTAGCGCTTGCCCAAGCCACCAGCGATGAAGTGCGCGATGCACTGGAGGCCCGCTAATGGCCCGCGTGCTATGCATTACATTGAACCCGGCGCTGGATTTGGCGTTTAATCTTGACGCCTTGGTACTGGGCAGCGTCAACCGACCCACCAGCGCGCAGTTAGAAGCGGCAGGTAAAGGTGTTAACGTTGCCCGCGTATTAGCAGGCCTTGGCCACGATGTCACCGTCAGCGGCTTTTTAGGTGCCGACAACGATGCTCCCTTCCAATTGGCATTTACCCAGTACTGCCTGACCGACGCCTTCGTGCGCGTGCCGGGAGAAACCCGTATCAATGCCAAAATTGCTGAGCAGAGCGGCCGCGTTACCGATATTAACGGCCCCGGCATGCCCATTGATGGCGCGGATTTGCAGGCGCTGACCGACACGCTGAATACCGAGCTTTCCAGCACGACGCCCCCCCAGGCGGTCGTTGTGGCGGGCAGCCTGCCCCCCGGGCTGTCAGTGGAGGATTTCAGCGCGCTGTTAAACCACTTAAACGCCAGCGGCGTACCGCTCTGGGTAGATACCAGTGGCCCGGCACTCAATGCGGCGCTAGCGACTCACCCCGCCGGTGTTAAGCCTAATGAAAATGAACTGGCAGAGTGGGCAGGCGAAGATATGACCTCTTCCGATGCGCGCTTGAAGGCGGCCAAGCGGCTGCATTCAAGCGGCATCGCCCATGTGCTGATTTCAGCGGGTGCCGAAGGGGTGCTGTGGGTTAACGCTCAAGGTGCCTGGCACGCCACACCCCCTAAGGTTACCGCGACGAATACCGTTTGCGCCGGCGATACCTTCGTCGCGGGCATGCTCCACGGCCTGTTGACTCATCAGAACAGCCAGCAAGACGCTGAGCAGACGCTGCGCTTTGCCACCGCGCTCTCGGCCGAGGCCGTGCGCCATGTTGGCGTGGGCAACCCCCGCGCTGCCGATTTCGATTCACTCCAACAACACACCCGGATACGGCGTCTTGATGACACCATCACCGAGGGAGCCACGCTATGAATATTATTCTGATTACCTCCTGCCCCAGCGGCATGGCGACCACCTTCCTCGCTGCTAAGCGCCTGGAACAAGCCGCCCAGCGCCAAGGCTGGTCGGCGCATGTGGAAATGCACGGAGAAGTCGCGCCACTCCAGGCCGCCACTGCCAAGCAGATCGCCAATGCCGATTTGATCGTGGTCGCCGCCGATCACGTACCTGCCCCGGAGCGCTTTGAAGGCAAGCGGCTATTCCAAGCGCCGATTGCCAGTGCACTCCCCGACCCCAGCGCTTTCCTGGCCCAGGCAAAGCGTGAAGCGCCGATTTATAGCGCACCTGCCGCCTCTAGCGTACCTACCGCTGCAAGCAGCGCGAGTGGCAAGAAAATCGTTGCCGTCACCGCCTGCCCCACCGGCGTGGCGCATACCTTTATGGCCGCCGAAGCACTCGCAGAGGCAGGCAAAGCCATGGGCCACGCCATTCGCGTGGAAACCCAAGGCTCGGTGGGCGCACAAGATAAGTTGACCGAAGAAGAGATCGCCGACGCCGACATAGTCGTACTGGCCTGTGATATCGACGTTGATCCGTCGCGGTTTGCTGGTAAGCGCATCTACCGCACCTCTACCGGCAACGCGCTGAAAAAGCCGCGCCCTACCCTTGAAGCTGCGCTCAGCGACGCCGCCATAGAGAGCGGCAACAGCAATGCGGGCTCAGCCAATAAGAGCGTCAAAGAGAAAGGCGTTTACAAGCACCTGCTCACCGGCGTTTCGTTTATGCTGCCCATGGTCGTGGCGGGCGGCCTGCTGATTGCCCTCTCCTTTGTGTTTGGCATTGAAGCCTTCGAGCAGGAAGGCACCCTGGCCGCCGCGCTGATGCAGATCGGTGGCGGCACCGCCTTTGCGCTGATGATTCCAGTGCTGGCAGGTTATATCGCCTACTCCATCGCCGACCGTCCCGGCATCGCGCCGGGTATGATTGGCGGCATGCTGGCGGCCAATATCGGCTCCGGCTTTATCGGCGGTATTTTGGCGGGTTTCCTGGCAGGCTATGTGGCCCTGGCGGTGACACGCTACGTCAAACTACCCTCCAGCGTTGAATCCCTTAAGCCGATTCTGATCATTCCACTAGTTGCCAGCCTGGTCACCGGCTTGACCATGATCTACGTGATTGGCGAACCGGTCGCGGCGCTGCTTAATGCCCTGACCAGCTTCCTGGAATCCATGGGCTCCACCAACGCAGTACTGCTGGGTATTCTGCTGGGCGCGATGATGTGCTTCGACCTGGGTGGCCCGGTCAACAAAGCCGCTTACACCTTTGGCGTGGGTCTGCTGGCTTCTGAAACTTACGGCCCCATGGCGGCGATCATGGCCGCAGGGATGGTGCCTGCCATCGGTATGGGGATTGCCAGCTTTGTCGCGCGCAACAAGTTCTCTGCACCGGAGCGCGAAGCGGGCAAAGCCTCTTTTGTACTGGGCCTGTGTTTTATCAGTGAAGGTGCAATCCCCTTTGCAGCGAAAGACCCGCTACGTGTTATCCCCGCCTGTATCGCAGGGGGCGCCCTCACAGGCGCTCTCTCGATGCTGGTAGGTGCAAAACTAATGGCCCCTCATGGCGGCATCTTTGTACTGCTGATCCCTAACGCCATCACCCCGGTACTACTCTACCTTGGTGCCATTGTGGCTGGCTCGTTGGTGACGGGACTAGGCTATGCATTTATCAAACGTGATGCGGCCCAGGTAGCCCTCGCCACCTAACCGCTGTTACCAAAAAGTGAGGGCAGGCGAACATGCCTGCCCTTTTAAATACGTCGCTTTACGCATTTAATACCTTTTCATGCCACTTATACCCTCTACTCTTTGTCATTTTTTATGTAGTATTTTTACATAGCCCACTTTTCGATTTTGATCACCCAATTCACTTATAACAAACCTCTGATTAACGTAATGACGTAGGCCAGACAAGGCAAAAATCAACGAAAAAGCGGAGTTTACGTGGGTGTAAATGAGCATTTTGAGGCGATTTTTAACGCCGTATGGGCAAGCGCAATAGTTAATCAGAGGTTTCATAACAAACGGATCGCCCTATGTTTCAGCTAACTCGCAGCGTTACCTGGCAGGCGCTTGACCGCCTGCGCGACAAAACCGCCAACGACCGCATTCGTGATTACTTCACCAATGACCCGCAGCGCTTTGAGAAAATGAGCTTACGGGTGGGCGGTCTGTTTCTTGACTACTCCAAGCACCATGTCTCCGATGAAGTACTCACCAAGCTGATTGAGCTAGCCGACCACTCCGCCCTGGTACAGCGCCGGGCTCAGATGTTCTCTGGCGATATCATAAACGTGACGGAGAACCGCCCGGTACTGCATACGGCGCTGCGCCACTTAGGCGATGAACCGGTCTATGTGGACGGCGAAGACGTCATGCCGGAGATCACCCGCACTCGCGAGCAGATCAAACTGTTCTCGGAGGCGGTACGCAGCGGCGAGTGGAAAGGTTACAGCGGCAAACGCATTAAAGACGTGGTCAATATCGGTATTGGCGGCTCGGATCTTGGCCCCAATATGGCGGTGCGTGCGCTGCTCAAATACCGCCACCCGGAACTGCACTTCCACTTCGTTTCCAACGTGGACGGCACCCATATTCAGAAGGTGCTCTCGCGCCTTGACCCGGCAACTACGCTATTTATCGTCTCTACCAAGACCTTCTCTACCCAAGAGACCCTCCTAAACGCCAAAACCGCGCGGCGCTGGTTCCTGGAGAACGCTGGTGAAGATGCGGACGTGGGCGCGCACTTTATTGCCGCCTCCACCAACCGCAAAGCGGCGATGGAGTTCGGTATTCGCGAAGAGAACGTGTTCGAGTTTTGGGCCTGGGTGGGCGGCCGTTACTCCATGTGGTCGTCTATCGGCCTGCCGATTGCGCTTTCGATCGGTTTCGAAGGCTTTATCGAGCTGCTGGAAGGCGCTCATGAGATGGATAACCATTTCATCAACGCGCCCTTCTCGCAAAACATGCCGGTGCTGATGGCGCTGATTGGTATTTGGTACATCAACTTTATTGGCGCCGAAACCCAGGCTATCGTGCCCTACGACCAGGCGCTGAACCAACTGCCATCCTTCCTGCAGCAGCTGGATATGGAGTCTAACGGTAAGTCGGTGGATATTTTCGGCCACCCGGTGAACTACAAAACCGGCCCGATTGTGTGGGGCCAAACCGGCTCCAATGGCCAGCATGCGTTCTTCCAGTTGCTGCACCAGGGCACCCGCTACGTGCCGATTGATTTTATTGCCTCGCTCAAGCCCGAGCCCGGCGTGGAAGACCACCACTTCGCCCTGCTGACCAATATGCTCGCCCAGGCCAACGCCTTTATGGAAGGCAGCCAAGGCGATAGCAAAGAGCTAAGCCAACACGACCCCTACAGCTGCCCCGGCAACCGCCCCTCCAGCACCCTACTGCTGGATGAGCTAACGCCAAAAAACCTGGGTGCACTAATCGCGCTCTACGAGCATAAGGTGTTTGTGCAAGGGGTCATCTGGAACATCAACTCCTTCGACCAGTGGGGCGTGCAGCTCGGCAAGCGCATCGCCGGCGAAATCAGCGAACGCATCGACACCAACGCCGCTGACTTCGACACCTCCACTCAAGGCCTGTTGGAACTGGTGCGTGCTCACTTCCCCAATGGCAACAGCGGGGAAGAGGAAAGCGCACCGGCCAGTGCCGATAAAAAGCCATCACGCAAGAAGCGTTGAACGGATAGGTTGGTAAATCGATAGAAAAACGAACGCCTTGGTTTGAAAGGACCAAGGCGTTTTTTTAGGGAAGTTGGGCGACTAAGCTTTTAGCATTAACAAGACGACCGTCGAACTCGCTGTAACGATTGGATGCAATGGATGGCAAGATTCATTGCCAATATGTGTATCGAACGGTTTGAGAACGGATAATCAAAGTACCCAGACGATTAATCCCATACTTCTAATTAACCTTACCCCTCATCCGGAATCAGCGCCAACAGATCGGTGACGCCAACATCCACACCGGCTTGAGATAATAAGGTAGATACCTGACCGCGATGGTGGGTTTGGTGATTGAAGAAATGAAGGATCAGGCTCGAGTAGCGCCGTTTTGAGGCTACTCCTTTCGTGTTGTGATAACTCAGCGTGGTACTCAAATCATCGTCTGTCAGCGCCGCTACCCAGTTAATAATTACGGTATCGAGCCATCGACGATGCGCTTTCAGTCCTGCTAAGTCATCAAACATCACTTGGTCAAGCCGCTCTGGCGTAGGAAGGTCAATCATTACCGCAAGCGTTCTTGCCGTAGAAGAGGGGTGCGTTGCAAACCGCTTGAGCCAAATAGTGTCGGCGACCGCGATGTGATTTAGCGTGCCAAACATCGAACCAAAGAAAGCGCTACGCTCTTGGGTAAGTTCTGCAGCCGTCAGCTTGCTGGCGGCCTCGTATACCTTTGCATTCATCCACTGATTATAGGATGCCATTAATGCAAAATGTGGTTGCAGCTCCATAGGTCACATCGCCTCTTTCAATACTGGTGCCAGCGGGCTCTTTAAGAGTATGAAATAACAACGCGTCTGTTCATCCCCCGAATTTGGCATTTAAGCCCCTAAGCCTCTCCTTGCGCCTTTACCCAAACGCCATATACTGTATATATAGCCATATATACAGTTATACAGGTAAGAGGTGGCAAATGACGACGCCCGATCAAACGTCTAGTGTTTCAGCCGTACGTAAAGGTCGCGGGGCAACGTACGACCCGCACAACCGTTTTGCGCCAACCCGCAGCGTGGCTGAAGATGACGGCTGGTGGCGGGAAGAAGCGTCTACGACCATCGCAACCGAAGTGCGCGAAGAAGTGAGCAAAAGCGCTCTGTCATGGAATAAGTCGCCGGACTTGCCGTTTGACCGCTCGCTGAACCCTTATCGCGGCTGTGAGCACGGCTGCGTTTACTGCTATGCCCGCCCTTCTCACGCCTACTGGGACTTATCGCCAGGGCTGGATTTTGAAACCAAGCTGATTGCCCGCAGCGGTTTAGTGGAGCGGTTAACCGAAGAGCTGTCCCACCCTAATTACGTGTGCCGCCCGATCAACCTTTCCGGCAACACCGACTGTTACCAGCCGTTAGAGGCTACCTACCAAACCACACGTCGTTTACTGGAGCTGCTGCTGGAGTGTCGCCATCCGGTAACGCTGGTGACCAAAAGCACCTTGGTGTTGCGTGATTTAGAACTCCTAGCGGAAATGGCCGAGCACCGGCTAGTGCGTGTGTTTGTCAGTTTGACCAGCCTGGATGCCAACTTGAAACGCACGTTAGAGCCACGGGCGGCATCACCTCAAGCGCGCTTGCGGGCGATTCGTGAACTGAATACCGCGGGCATTCCAGTGGGTGCGCTGATTTCGCCGGTTATTCCGGGGCTAACCGATCATGAGATTGAAAAGCTCTTGGAAGCCGCCAGCCGTGCAGGAGCGCGAACCGCCGCCTGGATGCTGCTACGTTTACCCTATGAAGTGGCGCCGCTATTTGAAGCGTGGTTAGAAGCCCACTACCCGGAGCGCGCGGCGAAAGTGATGAGCTTAATGCGTCAGTGCCGTGGCGGTAAGGCGTACGATGCCAAGTTTGGTAAGCGCTTTCGCGGTGAAGGGGTATTTGCCGATTTAATTGCGCAACGCTTTGCCCGCGCCAGCCGTCAGTGGAACATGCAGGATCGCACCGAACAGGGCTTGAACACCCGGGATTTTCGCCCACCACGAGCGCAGCAGGATTTATTCATTTAAGCTAGGCAGCACGCGCATAAATTAGCTGCAAAGGAAGCCGAATGCCTGCTCTAAGCAAAACCAAATCGAGTTTTTACCGCCGCTTATACGTCGCCCACTTGATCGAACAAGGTGCTGCCAGCGTGCCTGCGCTAATCGAGGCCACCGGTATGCCGCGGCGCACCGCCCAGGATACGATTGCCTCCCTTGCCGAGTTGGATATCGAGTGTGTATTTACTAAGGATGACGGCGAGCGCCACAACATTGGTCGCTACCAGATACGTGATTGGGGGGCGATAGATCCACGTTGGGTGGCCACACACGCCGAGCGGCTTAAACAGGCACTCGGCTATGCTATTTAGATATTTAGCTATTTAGCCATTTTCATCCGCCACCGCTCAGGTCAGCCGTGCAGCGTTGACGGTAACCGTCAGCGAGCTTGCCGCCATGGCAAGTACGCTAATAGCGAGGGCATACAAACATCGGCCGCCACCAGTGCTAGCTACCCCCTATATGACTAGCCGCTTAACTCACCTGAATCTCATAACCGGTAAATTTGCGTAGATTAATGACCCCATTATCAAGGATCAAATACTGCCCCTTGACGCCTAGCAGCACGCCTTCTACCAGCGGCTGCTTATCAAAATTGTGCGATACCACTTTTTTGGGAAAAACGCTGACAGGATAGTGAAAGTGCTGTGCTGGCTGTTCCGCCAAGCGAATGGCGTCCGCGCCATGGGTTTCGCGCAGCTGGTTCAAGCCATCAGCTAGCAGGGTCAGCAAACGATCACGCTCGGCGCTTAAATCCATGGTTTCGACATCGCCCTTGAGCATCGCCCGCCAGTTGGTGCGGTCTGCCACCTGCTCTTTAAACAGCATTTCGACAAAACCGGACTGTTGACGAGTATCCACTTCAAGAATCGGCAGCGCCTGAATCGCGCCTTGATCCAGCCAGCGGGTAGGCATTTGGGTTTTGCGGGTAATGCCGACTTTGAGCCCCGACGAGTTAGCCAAATAGACGATATGGGGCTGGAAGCAGTGCCGCTCTCCCCACTCCGGCTCACGACAGGTGCCTTGGAAAAAGTGACAGGTTTCCGGCTTCATAATGCAGGTATCGCACTGGGCTAGCCGCTTGAAGCAGGGGTAACAGTGGCCCTGGGCAAAGCTCTTCTTGGTTGCCCGCCCACAGTGCGTACAGGCAATTGATCCCGTCCACCGCAAACTAAGTGGCTCACCGATACGTTCGTTAAGCGCAACACGGTGCTCACCCGCGCGCAAGTGGTAAACCACCGGTTGGTCTTGGCGGCTAGGTAGCGCTGCCGCCATTTTGCTTAAACAGCCCTGTACTGAAAAGCCCGGTACTGCCGCTTCAATCACGCGTTGCATCCCGTGCCAAGCCCGCCTGTTCAGGCGATACGCCAGCGCCGCTAGCCGCCGCCCCGCAGGTACGCTGCTCTAAATAGCCTACACGGTTCTCTTCCGGCACGTTGTTCTCCACCTCAAAGCGCATGACGGCTTCCAAGCAGAGTTCGGTCTGTTGCGGCGTTAAGCGACGGCCATCGGGCCATTTGCGCAGCGATACCGCCTGTTTAAGGCTTTCGTAAATCGCTGGGGTCATCTGGTTGATCATTTTTTCGAACGTCATTTCGCTCATTGCAGGCCTCTTAACGGTTTTTCAAACGGCGGGATGAATAATACCAGCCTGTGACAAGCCCCACGAGTAGACCGCCCAAATGTGCTTCATTAGCGACATTGCCAAAGCCAACGCTGCCCGCCATGTCGGTCATGGTGAACACCATCCAGCCGAGCATAAAGACCACCAGCATTTGCGGTACAAAGAAGCCTCTTTGGGGAACCCGGCGTGACATCAACCAAACGTGGGCCAGTAAGGCATAAACTACCCCGGACATTCCGCCGAATAGCACGGTGCCGGTTGCGTACTGCGCCACATTCGCGCCAATGCCCGCCACAATAAGCAGTAGTAGCATGGTGCGGCTGCCCTGCAGTGCTTCAATCTGGCGGCCGAAATACCACACCCACATCAGGTTGAATATTAAATGCATCCAGCCAAAGTGCAGAAAAGCGGGCGATAGCAAGCGCCATACTTGCCCAGAGGCAAGTGTTTGCGACAGATTGCCAAAGACCAACTCACCACCTGAAATACCTATTGGCACGATGGTGAGAGTGACAATCAACTGGTCACCAAAAACACCAATCAGGGCAAATATCACCAGACTAATGACAATCATCAGCGCCGTTACCGGCACTTGCTTTAGCGATGTCAAGGAGTGGGTCATGGTGCGCGGGCGCTGAGCAGCCTGATGAAGCACCAGGGGTTCGCCCCGCTGCCAGTGCTCTAGCAGTGCTTTAAGTTCGCCAAGCTGGCGTGGGTCGGCGATCCATAGCAGTTGGCCGTCCGCTTCATCGGTAATGCGGTGACCAATGCGGTGGCGCCAGAGTGCCTGGCGAAGTTCGCTCGTATCCGCGTGATCAGGCAGAAGCATCACTGGATGCATAACATCCCTCTAATTAAAGCGCGTACGGCACGCTGTCCGCAGCGGGTAGCTATTGAAGACAGTTATTGTAGACAATGACTGAATGAACCAAACGGCTGCCAAAAAACAGGCAAAAAAAACCGGCGGTGGGGACCGCCGGGGAATAAAAGCAAGGGATCATTCAAGGGAACACTTACTCTGATAGCCGACAGCAGGGTTAGTTCAGCTGTTTTGAGAAAAATATGTAATTTTATGTAATAAAAATTAAATTTTGTTAATCGAAATCGATTTCCCACGGTTTCGGCAGTGCCCGTTCCTCTTTCGGTACTTTAATCCACACAAAATGATCGGCATTTAACACCGTCTCACCACTCCATCGATAAGCGACTAAACGCCCATACTTGACGGCACTATAGTCCAGGCAGGCAATATTATGGGTCGGTAGAGCCGGTATGCCTTCACACCAGTAATGACCGATAAACAGCGGTGGTTGTTCTGGCCCGTAGTAGCTAAGCTTCTGGCGCTCTTCATTGGTCAATTCGCGCGTTTCAAGATCGCCGGGCAAGTTATCCGGCTGGAAGACCACATCGCCCCACTGCTGGGGTGCTTGGGCCCAGAAGTGGGCGCGAAAGCTTTGCCTTGTAAAGCCATCACCGGAGTGTATCGCAATCCCTTTGGGTAGTGAGACATGCGGGCCTCGGGTGAGGCGGTCTAAAATTCGAAACGCCTGGGTTTTGGGATCGGTGGACTCAATCAAAAACTGAGTGTCCATGCAGCAATCAGGGCGACGCTGTTTAAGCTCTTCGATCAGCGCCTCATCCCAGCAGGCATGCACCACGCGGATACCGTCGATCTCCAAACACATTGGGATGGTTTTAAACCAAGCCAGGGTATCGTCCCACTCGTTGGTATAGTCGCGATACTGCTCTAAGGTATCCTGAATAATACGATTATGACGTGGCGTATGCTCGCGCAACCAGCGTTTGTGGCTACCTGGGGGCCCAGGATGGGTATACGCCAGGGCGTTATATTCGTGATTACCCATGACAATGTACGCTTCCCCCTGCTCGACCATTCTCCGGGCAATGGTTACTGCCAAGCGAATCCGCGGGCCACGATCAATCAGATCACCCAGAAAAATCACTTTGCGACGCGGGTGGCGATAGACACCATTGCGCTGATGGTAACCCAGCTTTTCCAGCAGTGAAGCGAGCGTAGCACCGCAGCCGTGGACATCGCCAATAAGGTCGTATCCCTCCATACTCAATCCCCCAACCGATGGCTCCAGCCTAACTTGCTGCGCAGCACTTCGTAGAAATTATGGCCGATGGGATGCACCAGCTGGACACGTTCAGGCTTGCGGGTAATCACCAGCACATCGTTGGGTTTGGCTACCGCCCGGGTTTGTCCATCGCAGCTGATATGCGGGTAGGACTGGTTGGTTTCACCAATGTGAATACGTATTTCGCTGGCGGCATCAATCACAATGGGGCGACTCGACAGCGTATGGGGGAACATCGGCACCAGCGTCACAACATCAAGTTTCGGGTGCATGATCGGCCCGCCGCCAGAGAGCGCGTAGGCCGTAGAACCGGTGGGGGTAGCCACAATCAAACCATCGCTGCGCTGGCTATAGACAAACTGGCCATCAATAAACAGCTCAAATTCAATCATGCGAACCGCTTTGCCGGGGTGCAGCACGACTTCGTTTAAGGCGTCGCCATTACCCACGGCAACGCCATTACGGTAGAGCACGGTATCGAGTAAAAAACGCTCTTCAACCTCAAACTCCCCCGCCAGCACCTCACTGACGCGGGTTTCCAACTCATCTGGGGAGATATCGGTCAGAAACCCCAAGCGACCCCGATTAACACCTAAAATCAGCGTACCGCTGCGGCATAGCGCCCGCGCCGCGCCCAATAGACTGCCATCGCCCCCCACCACAATCACCAGATCACACAGCTCGCCCAGCATGCGGCGGCTGGCTTCCGGCTGGCCATGGTGCGGTATTACAGTAGCGGTGCGGTCTTCAACTAATACCGAGTAGTCATGGGCTGTAAGGTAGGTCACCAGGCGCTGAAGGGAGTCGACCACTTTGTCACTCCCCAGCCGACCAATCAGCCCAATGGTTTTAAAGGGTCGGCTAGATTGATCGGTGGAGGGCGCTGACTTCGCGTCTGCTGATAAGGTGTTGCTCATGGGCCGACTCTCGCTAACATAAGTCGCCATTATGGAGACACCTCTGCTATCGGGCAAATAGGCTTAGCTAACGGCTACCTGGCTGCGTTGCTGCCACCAGTGGTTGAGCCATAGGGAGGCGGCCATAATAAGCGCCCCCAACAATAAACGCGGAATATCCGCATCGCGGTTCCAAATCACGAGATTGACGATTAGCCCCGCCGGTACCAGTGCATTGTTCATAATCGCCAAGGTGCCTGCATCCACTTTGGTGGCGCCTTGGTTCCATGCAAAATAGCCGACGCCAGACGCCACTAGCCCCAACCATGCAAGTACGCCCCACTGGAGAGACGTGGTCGGCAGGGCCGCGCTGTTGCCAAATAGCAAATAGGCGGGCAAGGCCACGACCATGGCGCCAATAAAGAACCAACCAAAGACGTTATGCCATGCCAAAGTAGGCGGCAAATCAGCGGCTAAACGGCGATAGCCTACCTGACCAAGCGCGAAACAGAGGTTGGCACCCTGCACGACCAAAAAGCCTGCCCAGAAACCACTATCAACGCCATCGTAGCGAATAACCCCCGCACCCACGACGGCGAGCAGTGCGGTAACTATATAGATCGGTGTAAAACGCCCAAACAGTAGATCATCCAGCAGCGCGATATAAACAGGCGTGAAGATAGTAAACAGCAGCACTTCAGGTACCGACAGCAACAGAAAGGATTGATAGAAGAAGGTGTACATCACGCCCAGCTGTATAGCGCCTAAACCCATAAGCGCTAGCCGCTGCTTACCTCGCAGCAAACTGGGGCGTAAAAACGGTAAAAACACCAGCGTGGCAAGCGTTACCCGCAGGAGCACCGCAAAGTAGCTATCGACCTGACCCGCTAGATAGACCCCTATTAGCGAAAAGGAGAAGGCCCATAGGGCGGTGACGCCGATCAGGCAACCCATCGTAAACCTCGTTTTATAAATTAGTTTACGCGGATTATACGCACTTAGTGAAGACTGCCAAGCAGTAAACGTCACCAAGCCTTCTGAGCAGAAGCCTCTTGTTAACGCTGCTGCAACCACCAGATGGCATACACAGCGCCGGGTAGCCAGCCTGCCAGTGTTAACGCCACGGCTAACCCCACCCGTTGACTACCGCCATTGGTTAAGCCCACCGCCAACGGTGGCAGTAGTAACGCCAGAGCATAATAGGCGAGTTTTAACGCCCCAGGCTCTGGTACCGTTTGCTCCACGGGGGTCGCTTTAGACGGCGTGGCTTCGGCAGGCGCTTGTTCAACTTTGGGTGGCGGAGTGAAGTGCTCCACTGAACTGGAGGCTGACTCATCAGCCGATGCCTTAGCTGCCCGCTCTTGGGCAAGCCGATGGGCCTCTTTATCAATTTTTTGCTCTAAGCCTTCAGCCCCTTCAGCAAGATCATCATGGTGGCGCTCCCAATCCTCCCAGTCGTGAGGCGTCCCCGATTTGGGGCGTTGATGCCCTGAACCACGCGCACGCTCCCAGGCCTTCTCTTCCAAGGTATTAGGCCGGTCAGGATCTCGGTCAACTCCCACCCCTTTGCGGTTTAAGTACTCACGTGCATCCATAGGTAGCTCCTCAATGCGTTAATTTACGATTCATTTGCATGGTTGGAAAATTAACGGCTTAGAAAATTCAGTACTTACAGCGTTGAATAAAGATGCTTTGCAGGCAGAGCGTGGCCCTTTAAATCGCCTACAGTGAAAGAGTCGAGGCTACTTTAGCACCTAGAGACAACTGATCAGATCGCTTTGCTTGCGATGCCCTGTTTGCCATAGCGATGAATAAGATGAGCAAGGAGTGTCCATGATGAATAGAGCAACCCCCAACGTCGTTCGCGATGTTATGTCCCGCGATTGCTACCGTGTCTCGCCCAACGCCTCAATCACAACCCTGGCTAAAGGGCTGGCATTGCACCGCCTACCTGGCGCACCGGTAGTTGATGATGCCGACAGATTAATCGGCTTTATTTCAGAGCAGGATGTCATGGGCCGTGTGCTGGACAGTATTTACCACGATGACGAAGCCCCCTTGGTGAAAGAAATGATGCGCCACGAAGTGCTCAGCGTCTCTCCCAATAAAAGCATTACCGACCTGGCTCAGGAAATGCTTGGCCCTAAACCTAAAGTTTACCCGGTAGTTGAGCAGCAGCGTCTAATAGGAATCGTGACACGACGTGATATCCTGGTGGCGCTACTGGCTTTGCGGCGCCATTAGCAGAACTGATTAACGTTTTGCTGAGTTTCTCAAAGAGAGGCTTGCAAAAATAGCTTTTGAAAATTAGCTGAGCTTTAGACAAAAAAAACCGCTACTCAGGGAGTAGCGGAAGCAAGGGATCAAAACAATAGAGCCAGAACAACAACTTTAGCGACTGCTATCGCGATGTTGCCTGTACATACTCAGACACGCAGTGAAGGAAAAGTTCGCAAAAAAAGTAAAATTTTCGATCCTAGCGGCGTCAAGCGTATAATTTGGTGGTTACTTATTAACGGATGATGCCCAGGAGCAGAGCGAATGGCGCTGTATTTATTGGTGTTTGGAGTCTGCTTACTCGTGATTGGTGCAGTAATGCTGGTGCTGATGACTTCAAGCACCCCACGCTACCGCACAGAGCCCAAAGACTTACTGGCGCTGTTTGATAAAGCGCTTAACAGCCAGGTGAGCGAAACCGAGTGGAACGCTATGATCGGTTACCCCATCCGGCACAACGAATATCTGGACGGCATTAGACGCCGTGCGGCGCATTTAATGGAGCAGCATGGCCGACGCTGGATGGTGGCACAGGGCAAGCCGCTGCTTAATCAAGAGGGTCAGGCAGAACTTCAGGCTCTTCGCGACCACCTGCATGCCCACACAGCCCTCCGCCAGCAGTAGCTGTTGCGATTTAAACGCGTATTGCGGTTCAGGAGACCTACTGCAACTGACGTAATGCAATTCAGGAGACCTGCATGCCCAGCACCATTCGACAAATACCGCTAGCCAGCGCTACACATCACCATACACATGACTTTCATCAGATTGTGATTACGCTGTGTGGTTCTTCAGAATTTGAAATTGAAGGCCTGGGTGGGCGAGTTAATGCATTCTCGGGCTGTATCGTGCCCGCAAACCACGAGCACTACTACTCAGGTTACGGCCATAATCGCCAATTAATTTTCGACCTTCCAGAAGACGCCCCCGCCCTAACCGGTGAGAATCGCGAACTGGTAGCCTTGTTTGACGCTCCACGTTTTTTTGGTCTAGATAACGCACTGCGTCACTATTTAGCGTTTATGCAGAGCGAACTTGCTCAAGGGTTTGATACGTCGACTAACTCCTTTCAGCAAGACCGTTTAGCCGCCACGCTGTTGGGTTCTCTAAAAGCGCGCCTAGGCACTGCCACTAACAGTACGCAGCAGCGACTGGATTTGACACGTATTAACCGCTTTATTCGTCAACACCTCGCCGAAGACCTACGCGTTGCCGATTTAGCGCGGCTAGCCTGTCTAAGCGAAGCGCATTTTTCTGACTGTTTCCGCGCTCAAACGGGGCTTTCACCTTGGCAGTACGTCAAGCGCCAACGTCTCCATGCGGCACGTCAACTGATTCTGCAAAGCCGCCTGCCACTCACTGACATTGCGCTTCAAACCGGCTTTGCCAACCAAAGCGCGCTATCTCATGCATTTCGCCTCAGTTACGGATTATCGCCGCGGAAATTACGCCAAGCGGATGTACCACCGATCGCGATTAACCCATTAAAGGATGCCTTAGGGTCAGTAGCAGGCCAGTAAAAACACTACTAAAGTCGTATGACGTTTACTCTTGCCGCGAAATTGACACGTTTTGCCCTGAATTCAACATACACCAAAGGGAGCTGCACTCTACATTCGCTTATTTGCTTGGGCGTAATGCCCTGTTACCCATTTGCTCTGTTCAGACTTTCGGGGGCTTCAATGCTCAATGCCAACGACATGCGTGACCCTGCCATCTGGCAAACCGATCTCGACACTCTCATGACGCGTGTTAGCGACCACTACTTAGTGGATGAAAGCAGCTACGTCAGTGAACTGATCGAGGTGCTGAATGCCAATCGCGAAGATTTCGGTCGCATTGAAGCCAATACCGCCGCGCTGGTTGAGGATGTCCGTAAAATGGACACGGCTGTCGACACCATCGACGAGCTGTTACAGCAATACAGTCTGGATACCCACGAAGGCCTGATGCTGATGTGTCTGGCGGAAGCCATGCTACGCATCCCAGACAAAGCCACCGCCGACGCCTTGATCGAGGACAAACTCGGCCCCGCCGATTGGCAGTCTCATATAGGTAAGAGCGAATCGTGGATGGTCAATGCCTCTACTTGGGGCTTATTGATGACTGGCCGCGTGTTGAAAATGGATCACCCCAAAGAGGGTCAGCCCGCCAACTTTATCAATCGCATGGTCAATCGCATGGGCGAGCCGGTTATTCGCCGCGCCATGTACGAAGCAATGAAAATCATGGGTAAGCAGTTTGTGCTGGGCCGCGATATTAATGAAGCCCTCAAGCGCTCCAAGCCATTGTTCAATAAAGGCTACACCTACTCTTACGATATGCTGGGTGAAGCGGCACGCACCCGGGCCGATGCCCAGCGCTATTTTGACGACTACGCCCGCGCGATCGAACAAGTCGGCAAAACCTGTAAAACCTTAAGTGATAAGACCCCGGCGCCGTCGGTCTCCATCAAGCTCTCTGCGCTACATCCCCGCTATGAATTTGGCCGCCGCGAGCAGGTGCTCGCCGAACTGGTCGACACCGTTATCAAGCTAGTCAGCAAGGCCCGTGAACTGGATGTGGCCGTTACGATTGACGCTGAAGAGATTGATCGGCTGGAGATTTCCCTGGAAGTCTTCCGCGCGGTTTACGAAAGTGCAGCCGCCAAAGGCTGGGGACACTTCGGCTTGGTTGTTCAGGCTTACTCCAAACGCGCCCTGCCGGTACTGCACTACATCAACCGATTGGCCGACCAGCAGGGGGATGAGATTCCGCTACGCTTGGTCAAAGGCGCCTATTGGGATACCGAAATCAAAGAGTCCCAGCAGCTTGGAGTCGACGGCTACCCGGTGTTTACCCGCAAAGCGGGCACCGATGTTGCCTACCTCGCCTGTGCCCAGTTCCTGCTCTCTAACGACACCCGTGGGCGTATTTTCCCGCAGTTTGCGACCCACAACGCCCACACGGTGACGACGATCCTAGAGTTCGCCAACCGCGACAGTCGTCCGTTCGAATTTCAACGCCTACATGGCATGGGTGAAGCCCTTTATGACGCCGCGCTTGAGCGTGCACCGAAAGGTACTTACTGCCGCATTTATGCCCCGGTGGGCGCGCATAAAGACCTACTGCCATACCTGGTTCGCCGCCTGCTCGAAAACGGTGCCAACTCGTCGTTTGTCCACCAGTTGGTCGACCCGGACGTACCGGTCAAATCGCTCTGCCAGCACCCTATTGAGACCCTGCGCCAGCAGAAAAACCTGGCCAATGCGAACATTCCACTGCCCAAGGATATTTACGGACCTAAACGTCGCAACTCCCGCGGGGTCAACCTGAACATTCGCAGCCACTACTACCCGCTGATGGAGAAGATGGCCGCGTTTATGGATAAGCAGTACCCGGCCAAGCCGCTGCTGGCGTTTGAAGTCGCCGACGATGCCGCTAATACCCATAGCGTTACCAGCCCTTATGACCGCCGCAATACCGTGGGCAGCGTGCAGTGGACTAGCAAAGAGCAGGCAACCAAGGCACTGGATGCTGCCTGGGCCGCCTTCCCCCGCTGGGATGCCACGCCCGTGGCCGAACGCGCCGCTATCGTGCGTCGCTTGGGCGATTTGATGGAAGAGCACATGGCTGAATTGATGGCGCTCTGCTCCCGGGAAGGCGGCAAACTGCTTACCGATGGTGTCGATGAGATCAGAGAAGCCGTCGACTTCTGCCGCTTCTATGCCATGCGCGCAGAAGAGGACTTCGGTGAAGCGATTGTGCTGCCTGGCCCCACCGGTGAATCCAACCGACTGATGATGGGAGGCAAAGGTGTATTCGCGGCGATTAGCCCCTGGAACTTCCCAGTGGCGATTTTCTGTGGCCAGGTCGTCGCGGCGGCAGTCGCTGGTAACACCGTACTGGCCAAGCCAGCGGAACAGACCTCCATTGTCGCTCACCGGGTGATTGAGCTGCTATACGAAGCCGGTATGCCACGGGACGTGGTTCAGCTACTGCCCGGCGATGGCCCGACGGTAGGCAGCGTGCTGACCTCCGACCCGCGGATTACCGGCGTGGTCTTTACGGGTGGCACTGACACCGCGCAAATTATCAACCGCGCCCTGGCGGCACGGGAAAACGCCCCGCTGCCCACGTTAATCGCCGAAACCGGCGGCATGAATGCCATGATTGTTGACTCCACCGCCCTGCCCGAGCAAGTCGTGGTGGATGTGATTCAGTCAGCCTTCCAGAGCGCCGGGCAGCGCTGTTCGGCACTGCGCGTACTGTATCTACAAGATGACGTTGCCGATCGGGTGATCGAGATTCTCAAAGGCGCCATGAACGAGCTACGCATTGGCGACCCCCGCGACTTGGGAACCGATGTTGGGCCGGTTATCGACGAAGACGCCCGCACAGGCCTGCTGGAACACATCGAAAAACTCAAGGCTGAGAATCGCCTTGTCGCTGAAACGCCAATGGCCGCTGAACACACTCAAGATGGCACTTTTGTAGCGCCCGTTGCTTTTACGATTGATAGCATCGATGCACTTTCCCGGGAACAGTTCGGACCAGTGCTGCATATCGTGCGTTACAAATCCAACCAGTTGGATAAGGTCATCAACGACATCAACGGTCGCCACTACGGCCTGACGTTTGGCGTGCATAGCCGCAACGAATCGTTTGCCGCTGAAGTCGCCCAGAAAATGCGCGTAGGCAACGTGTACATCAACCGTAATATCATCGGTGCCGTGGTTGGCGTGCAGCCATTTGGCGGTCAAGGCCTTTCAGGCACTGGCCCAAAAGCCGGAGGCCCGCACTACCTGCAGCGCTTTGTCACCGAGAAAACGATTACTAATAACACCGCCGCCTTAGGCGGGAATGCGTCGCTGTTGGCGCTAGGCGATGAGTGAGCTGCTCATCAACATCACTAACCTGAACTCATAAACAGGAAACCATCCTATGGTCGACAATAATATAGGGATCAATGCGTACAAACGTACAAATAACCTTTCTGACTACCTCCTTGGCGGGCTCGCTGGGGCCAGTAACGTGAATATGAGTTAACAAAAACAAGGCTGTGCCGCTACCGGATTCTTCTCGGTAAGCGCACTAACCTGTCGGAGCTAGCTCCGTCCTGACGAATTGGAGATATTTCATGGCTACTGGTGTATGGATTAGTTTATTTGGCTACTTTGCGCTCATGATCGCCATCGGCATTTATGCCATGCGCAAGTCTACGTCTTCTTCTGAAGATTACATGCTGGGTGGCCGGACCCTCAGTCCGCAAGTAGCGGCCCTTTCGGCCGGTGCTTCGGATATGAGCGGCTGGTTGCTACTGGGTCTGCCTGGGGCAATGTTCGTATCGGGTCTGGGTTCGGCCTGGATTGGTATCGGCCTGCTCGTGGGTGCACTCTTCAACTGGATTTTGGTCGCCCCACGCCTGCGTGAACAAACGATTCACTACGGCAATGCGATTACTATTCCCGCTTTTCTAGCGAATCGGTTCCCAACGCGCGCGATGTCCCTGCGCACGGTGTCTGCCATCGTTATCGTTATCTTTTTTGCGGTCTATACCGCATCCGGCCTAGTGGCAGGTGGCAAGCTGTTTGAAAGCGCGTTCACAGGCGTCTACAACTTTGGTGATATGAGCAACTACGCCATGGGTGTGGTTATTACGCTAGGCGTGGTGCTGATTTACACCGTTGTCGGCGGCTTCCTGGCCGTGAGCATGACGGATTTCGTACAAGGCTGCATCATGATGCTAGCGTTGGTGATCATGCCAGCGGTGGTACTCTTTGGTGAAGGTGGCGGCGGTTACTCACAGGCGTCACAGACCCTGAATGAAGTCGATCCCACCCTGCTATCCTGGACGTCAGGACTCACCTTTATTGGCTGGCTGTCGGCGGTTACCTGGGGGCTGGGCTATTTCGGACAGCCGCACATCATCGTGCGCTTTATGGCTATCCGGTCACAGAAAGACGTTCCTGTTGCCCGTAACATTGGCATGGGCTGGATGCTTATCTCCCTGATTGGTGCCGTTTCTCTGGGTATATTTGGCCGTGCCTATGCCATCCGTAATGGCTTGGATGTCCAGGATCCAGAAACGATCTTTATTATCCTAGCGAACTTGCTGTTCCATCCGCTGATCACCGGCTTCCTCTATGCGGCGCTGCTTGCGGCCATCATGAGTACTATTTCTAGTCAGTTGTTGGTGTCGTCATCATCACTGACGGAAGACTTCTATCGCCTGTTCCTGCACAAGAACGCCAGCGAGCAAGAGTGTGTGGCCGTAGGCCGTGTCTGTGTGGTTCTGGTGGGCGTTGTGGCTGCTTTTATTGCGTCTGACGAAAACTCTCAGGTGCTGGGTCTGGTCAGTAACGCCTGGGCAGGCTTCGGCGCGGCATTTGGCCCGTTGATTATTCTTTCGCTGATGTGGCCACGTACGAACGGAAATGGTGCCATCGCGGGCATGGTGGTCGGTGCTGCCACCGTCATGATCTGGATCTCAATGGGCTGGAACGGTGAGTTCATGGGTGGTCCCGGTGTGTACGAGATTATTCCTGGCTTCATCGCGTCCTTCATTGCCATCATGGTGGTGAGCAGTGCAACTACCGATTCGGGTGAATATCAGCATATCACTCGCTAGTAACAGCACGCAGGACGCACTCAAAGTAACGAAGGGCTCCCAAGGGAGCCCTTTCGTGTAGCAAGGAGAGACCAGTATGAACGAAGGCAAACTTCATATGCATAGTGACGTAAGTGAACTACGCTCACGCATTCGCACCCACTACGACGCCCACGAGGCAGATGTTCTGCACGGGCTTATCGAGCGCATCAAGCTTTCGGAAGACGACCGTAAGAAGGTCGCCTCTGTCGGCGCCAACTACGTGGAGCGAGTACGTAAGGAAAGGTCTCCCTCGATGATGGAGGCGTTCCTGGCCGAGTACGGGCTGTCGACTACCGAGGGCGTCGGCTTGATGTGCCTGGCAGAAGCGCTACTGCGCGTTCCCGATGCGGAAACCATCGACGACCTGATCCACGATAAGATCGAGCCATCCGACTGGGGTGCGCACCTGGGCAAATCATCTTCATCGATGGTCAATGCCTCGACCTGGGCACTGCTGCTGACCGGCAAGGTGCTGGAAGAAGACCCCAAGGGCCCAACGCGAGCGCTTCGCGGTCTGGTACGCCGCATGGGCGAGCCGGTGGTACGCAAAGCGGTTGGCCAATCGATGAAGATTCTCGGCCGCCAGTTCGTGCTCGGCCAGACCATCGAAGAAGGCATGAAGAATGCCCGCGAGCTAGAGAAACAGGGCTACACCTACTCCTACGACATGCTGGGCGAAGCGGCGCGTACCGACGAAGATGCCGTACGCTACCATGAGGCTTATGCCAAGGCGATTTCCGCCATCGCCGAGCAGGCCAAGGGCGACGTGCGCGGTAGCCCCGGCATTTCGGTAAAGCTCTCGGCGCTGCATCCGCGCTATGAATACACCCACCGCGACACGGTGATGGCAGAGCTATTGCCACGCGCCAAAGAGTTGGTGCAGCAGGCGGCCAAGGCCAATATCGGTTTCAATATCGACGCCGAAGAGCAGGATCGGTTGGATCTCTCCCTCGATGTGATCGAGGCGCTAATGGCCGACCCCAGTCTGGACGGATGGGACGGCTTCGGGGTCGTCGTGCAAGCCTACGGGCGCCGCGCCGCGCCGATGATCGAGACACTCTACGAACTCGCCGAGCGGTTTGACCGCAAGATAATGGTGCGGCTGGTTAAGGGCGCCTACTGGGATACCGAGATCAAGCTCTCCCAGGAGATGGGCGTCAAAACCTTCCCGGTCTTCACTCGCAAGGTCAACACCGATGTCAGCTACATGGCCTGCGCGCAAATGCTGCTCGACCGACGTGACCGCATCTATCCGCAGTTCGCGACCCATAACGCCCATACCTGCGCCGCCGTTGTAGAAATGGCGGGCGACGATAAAGACAGCTACGAGTTCCAGCGCCTGCATGGCATGGGCGAATCGCTGCACCACATCGTCAAGGAGTCAGAGGGCACGCACTGTCGCATCTACGCCCCTGTCGGTGCGCACCGCGACCTGCTGGCCTATCTGGTTCGCCGACTGCTTGAGAACGGCGCAAACTCCTCGTTCGTCAACCAGGTGGTGGACAGTTCGATTCCAGCGAGCGAGGTCTCAAAAGATCCTATCGAAGGCTTCCAGCAGCTCGGCAGCGACGTCTCAAGCCCATTGATCCGCCAGCCCGGCAAGCTGTTCGAGCCCGAGCGCAAGAACTCCAAGGGTTACCGCATCAACGAACCCGCCTCGATCCTGCCGCTGCTCAACGCCCGCGAAGCGTTTGCCGACGCCACCTGGACGGCAGGCCCGATGCTGGTGGGCAATCCCGCACCCCAGGGGCCAGCTCGCGATGCCGTCTCCCCCGCTGACAGCTCGCGGGTGATCGGCAAGGTACACGAAGCCACCCCTGCTGAGGTAACGGCCGCCCTCGACGCTGCCGAGGAAGGCTTCCGCGAATGGTCGGCGCGCCCTGCGGCCGAACGCGCCGCAGTGCTACGCCGCACCGCCGATCTCTACGAAGAGCACATCGCCGAGCTGACAGTGATCACTACCCGCGAAGCCGGCAAGATGATGTTCGACGGCATCGCCGAAGTGCGTGAGGCAGTGGATTTTCTCCGCTACTACGCCAACGAAGGCGAGCGGCTGGAAGCGGAAGAGCCCGGCAATGCCCGCGGCATCTTTGTCTGCATTAGCCCGTGGAACTTCCCTCTGGCCATTACTACCGGCCAAATTGCGGCAGCCTTGGTGGCTGGTAACGCGGTCATCGCCAAGCCCGCCGAGCAGACGCCCCTAATCGCCGCCCGCGCCGTCGAGCTGATGCGTGAGGCGGGTCTGCCGGAAGCTGCACTGCAATTACTGCCCGGCGATGGCCCAACGGTGGGTGGCCCGCTGACCAGCGATCCACGTATCGCGGGTGTCTGCTTCACCGGCTCGACCCCGGTGGCACAGATCATCCACAAGGCCCTGGCGGACAACGCAGGTCCTGATGCCATACTGATCGCCGAGACCGGCGGGCTGAACTCCATGATCGTGGACTCCACCGCGCTGACCGAGCAGGCGGTGCGCGACATCCTGATTTCCTCCTTCCAGTCGGCTGGCCAGCGCTGTTCGGCGCTGCGCATGCTGTATGTCCAGGAAGAGGCCCGCGACCGGCTGCTCAACATGCTCTACGGCGCCATGGACGCGCTCACCATTGGCGACCCCTGGAATACTGATACCGACGTCTCACCAGTGATCGACGCCGACGCGCAACAGGAAATCAGCGACTACGTGGCGTCGAATGAGAAAGCTGGCAAAGTGCTGAAGAAGCTGTCTACGCCGGAAATCGGCACCTTTGTCACCCCGGCAGTGATCGAGGTTGGGGGCATTGAAGATCTCGAACGTGAAATCTTTGGTCCGGTGCTACACGTGGCCACCTTCAAGGCGCGGGATATCGACAAGGTCGTCGACGACATCAATGGCAAGGGCTACGGGCTAACCTTCGGCCTGCATACCCGCATCGATGACCGCGTACAGCAGATCGTCGAGCGCATCCATGTCGGCAACGTCTACGTCAACCGCAACCAGATCGGCGCTATCGTTGGCTCTCAGCCATTTGGCGGTGAGGGCCTCTCAGGCACCGGACCCAAGGCTGGCGGCCCGCTCTATGTCTCGCGTTTCCGTCGCACCGCCGCCGCCGAGCGCCACGAGGTGCCGGAGAGTAAAGCCGTATCACTCGACGATCTCCAATCGGCCTTCAACGGCCTGGATGCGCGTAACTGGGCGGTACGACCCAATCGCATCGAAGTACTGCGCAAGGCGCTCTCCGGCAAAGGCGGCGTAATCCGCAAGGCGCTCAATGAGACGGCAGCCCTCGACATGACGCCGCAGACGCTGCCGGGGCCGACGGGAGAAAGCAATCGTTTGGCGATGTATCCGAAGGGAGCGGTGCTGTGCCTTGGACCAAGCCTGGATATCGCCATTGCTCAAGCAGCGCAGGCCCTGGGTACGGGCTGTGCGGCCGTCGTGGTCGCGCCAGGTGCTGAACAAGCCGTGAAGCCGTTGGTCGATGCCGGAGCGCCGGTGATCGGGCTTGATGGCGGCGTCTCGACCGAGACAGTGAGCGAGGTCAAAGGCATTGCGGCAGTTGCCGCCGCTGGCAGCAGCGACTGGACCCGTGAACTGCGGATTGCGCTCGCCAAGCGCGACGGCGCTATCGTACCGCTCGAGACCCAAACCATCTCGCCGGATCGCTACGTGGTGGAACGCCATCTGTGCATCGATACGACCGCGGCGGGTGGCAACGCCAGCCTGCTGGCAACTGCTGAATAGGTTAGCCAGCATACAGGCGCTCTATTTCGCGACCTCATCAAGAAGTTGATATTAGGCCTTACCGTGTCAGCTGCCATGTCAGGCAGCTTTTCACGGGAGGCCCTTTTCCATTTTAGGGCTTGTACACTTCAGCCCTGGAACGTTAGCCCTGGAACGCTCTGTCCTAGGCGCACCGCCTACCTCTAATACCCCTTCTCTAATAACTCTTGCCCTGGATCAATAATCCACTCCCTGGGCCTCGTTACACTTGTTTCATCGTTAAGCGGCTATCGAATGGCCGCCCAGCTTTGCAACTCGTCGTTCGAAACGAACTGTTTTAACACCAGGAGTGAACCCATGCGTAAAGCCGTCATGCCTACCCTACTCGTAACCACTGTTGCCGCAGCGGCAATGATGATCAGCAGCCAGGCGCTCGCCTACGGCGCTGGGGACTTTTTCACCCGCGTGGGCGTTGCCAAAGTTGCCCCCACCAGCGACAACGGCTCACTGGCCAACGGCGCGCTATCCGTGGATGTACAGGATGAAACTAATTTCGCGTTCACCTTGGGCTACCGCTTCCACGATAAAGTCGGCGTTGAGCTCCTGGCCGCGCTGCCGTTTGAGCACGATATCCATTTGAACGGGGCTAATATTGCTTCGACCAAGCACTTACCACCTACGCTAACACTGCAGTACTACCCGCTAGGCGGCACTCAGTCACGCGTACAGCCCTATGTCGGCGCCGGTATTAACTACACCTTTTTCTCCGATGAAGAGCTGACGATTGGTGATTTAGAGCTGGATGACTCCTGGGGCGCGGCAGGTCAAGTAGGTGTCGATCTACTGGTTGATGACCACTGGGCGCTTAACGCCGCCGCTTGGTACATCGACATCGATACCGATGCGAGCGTTAACGGTGCGGCAGCAGGTACCGTGGAAATCGACCCTCTCGTCGTCATGGCAGGCCTCAGTTACCGCTTCTAAAGCGCCTGCAAAACCGCTAAGACGGATGTTATCCACAAAGCCTGCCTCACGGCAGGCTTTGTGCATTTAAAGGCGTGTCACTTTAAGTGCTTTCAGTGACGATCTGGTCGACCTTCTCTACCGCTCTAACAATAAGCAGTTGGTGGTGGGCAGGTGTTTTTTCCTGCTGCAAATAGGCCGCCACGGCGGGCGCCACATCGCACTTTGCGGGCATGGCAGCATGGGCATCAATCAAAGCATTCAAACGGGCAATAAACACAAAGCGTATCCATTGAGGCAGCGACATCGTGTCGATGCAAAATGGCTGCTGGCTGGCGAATGCCTCTGCATCGGGTGTCGGCATACGCCATAAATCGGCGGCTTTCATCGACGCTTCTAGCTCCAAAAGCGCTGTCTGCAGCGGTTGATAAGTACTCATAAAGTCGTTTGTCACTACCTCGGAAAATGAAAAACATGTGGCATCCTGCCATTATCCTCACTCTGTGGGCTCCTTGCCAATTATCAACGTTTGCAGGGAGTTATCCATAGACCCACAGAAAACCTGCACGAGCCTGTGGATAAACTATGGAAAGGTGTCGCAACGCTTGCTCTCATGGGGCTTTCACACAGTTGATTAATTTTTAACCGCGTTGTCATTAATACTAAGATCTTAAGGCACTGTCATTAACACCATGTTTTATCAGCCACGGCGGCTGACAGTGTCACATCAGCAAGGTAGAGTGCAGGCTTGCAACGCGGAAGGATGTCATGCAACCGATTCAGACCCTAGATGAGTTTTTTACCCGCAGCGGTGGCGAGGTTTCCCTTTACCATATGGGGCGCCATGTCGTCCCCTGCCCGCGAGAGTCACTTGCTGCCTTTGAACGTGGCGAAATGGCCTGGCCAGAACCATGGCAAGGCCAAGCGCGCTTGGCCATGGTGTTTCGGCTTGGCGATATGCCCGAACCGGCTATTTGGTTTTTAGCCTTACCATTGGATGAGCAAGGAATAATTGCCCCCGCCCAGCGCGATGCATTTTTAAATCGTTTGTTGGAAACACTGGGGCGCGCGGTTTCTAACGTGGGTCGTGAAGAAACAGCGGACGTGGATCACTTAATGAAGGATAATCCCCTCGCCTTCACACCTAGCGTTACCTTCCAAGCCATGCTCAATGCCCGCGCCACCCATGCGAGTGGGCTGCCTGCCAGCCAGCATTTTGAGCCGGTTGACGCCTACTTGAGTGGCCAGCAAGCGATTGATTGGCAGGCGTTGGGATTACAAGGGATTGCCGATTACGTCGTTAGGATGGAAACACTTGACGCTGAATCGCTAGCGCAGCGGCTACCTGAACTGCCTACCGCCGTAATTCACTCCTTGTGCTACTGTTTAGAGCACCAGCCATTACCACAAGCGTTAGTCGACGCACTGCAGCATCGCGGCGAAGCCGCCGCCCAAGCGGGCGACATTGAAACACTGTGTGCCTGTCTGCGTGCAGTGGGTAATACGGATGCTTCAGCGGTAGGCAATTGGTACACGGCCTTACTCAATGACACAGCGGCTTGTGGACCGGACGTTCTGGCGGCAATAGCAGGGCGCGGCTGGGGCTATCTTGAAGATGCTCAGCGCCTGCCGCTTTTTCTGCAGCGCTTAGCGGAAAATGAGCGTAGCGATTTTGCCGCTGTAGTTCGTGATATTGCGTTAATACCCAGGCTACGTTTACCGGTCATGATGGCACTGCGGGATGCGCCTGCTGGCTCCCCTATTCAACGCCGGTTGTCCCTGATGATGTCACAGAGCAACGCTTGATCCGATGTTGTCACTTTTAATTGCAAGGAGTGAGCCGTGAAGGAATTACCCTATCAGGCCAAAGCGGTCATTGGCCGCCGCGAGATGGTGACGTTACCTGAACTAGGGCTTCACCTATGCTGTAAAGCAGACACGGGCGCGCGCACTTCTGCTCTGCATGCAGAAGAGATAGAGACACATGAAGATGAACATGGTCAACTTTGGGTCAGTTTTATTACCCACAGTGGTGGTCCTACAACGCCGGCCCACCGTTACAGTTTGCACTTGCATGATCGGCGCCGTATCACGAGCTCCAACGGTCATAGCGAGTGGCGTTATGTAATTCGCACCCCTATGCAGATGGGCGATTTGAATTTTCCTGTTGAACTCACCCTTACTGATCGCAGCGATATGCGTCACCCGATGCTACTAGGACGCCGCGCCATGCGTCGCCTCATGGTTGCACCCGGCGCTGCATTCTTGCACGGTGAGCCTTAACCCCTTATTAGTCGCCTTAACCAAGGCTCGGAGTCCCTTAAATGCATATCGCTCTGCTGTCACGCAATCGCAATTTGTACTCTACCCGCCGCTTGGTTGAAGCCGCGGAGCAGCGTGGGCATACCGCGCGCGTGGTGGACACGCTGCGCTGCTATATGAGCATTACCTCGCACCACCCTTCGATCCACTATAAAGGCCAAGAGATTGAGCACTTTGATGCGGTTATCCCACGCATTGGTGCATCAGTCACCTTTTACGGCTGCGCGCTGTTACGTCAGTTTGAGATGATGGGCACCTACGTTATCAACGATAACGTCTCGATTACCCGTTCGCGGGATAAATTGCGCTCACTGCAGCTGTTGTCACGCAAAGGGCTGGGTCTGCCGATTACCGGCTTCGCCCACTCTCCGGACGATATTCCCGATCTGATCACCATGGTTAAAGGTGCACCACTGGTCATCAAGCTGCTGGAAGGTACCCAGGGGATTGGCGTGGTGTTGGCGGAAACTAATCAAGCGGCAGAATCTGTGATTCAAGCGTTCATGGGGATGAAAGCCAATATAATGGTGCAGGAGTACATCAAAGAGGCGCGTGGCGCCGATATTCGCTGCTTGGTGATCGGCGATAAGGTCGTCGCCTCAATGAAGCGTCAGGCGGCGGATGGTGAGTTCCGCTCGAATCTACACCGCGGTGGCTCCGCCAGCGTGATCCGGATCACCCCTGAAGAGCGTTCAACGGCGATTCGTGCTGCCAAGGCCATGGGCCTGCGCGTTGCCGGTGTCGACTTGCTGCGCTCGAATCACGGCCCGGTGATTATGGAGGTTAACTCTTCGCCTGGCTTGCAGGGCATTGAGAACGCCACCGGCAAGGATATTGCGGGAATGATCATTGAACACATTGAAAGAAATGCCACGCCAGCCCGTAAAGCACCGCCCAAGCCTAAAGGCTAAGGCAATATTTTAAAATAATCTGATTCGGGGGTGGCAAATCGTCACTGCCACCTCCACAATCTGCGTCACCGAAGGAGGTAGACGCTCATGTTTCTCGATAATCGCCAAGTGGCGATGGACAGCGTATTGGAAGCGCTGGCCGATAGCATTGATTATTTCCAAGACAATATTGAACGCCTGCGCCCCTCGCTGCGTGAGGCTTTACAGCCGCATTACGCTGCGCGGCTCAAGCAGATGGGTCAGTTGCAGGAACTTGCCCGTGCGCATTTGAAAATGCTGCCCCGGGATGCGGACGTTGAGCGCGATGATTTTTTATGGCTGTGGAGTCGGCTAAAAAGCTTTGTCGGCAACGATAGCCAAGTATTGATCAATGAGCTATTGGAGCAAGAGCGTGTATTAATGCAAGCGCTCTCCTCACTGTATACACACCCGTTACCCGACCCGATCGAACCGGTGGTAGAAGAGTGCATGCAGGGGTGCCGCAAACTAATCCGTGAGCTATATGCGCTGCAAAAGCGTAAAACCCACCGCTAGGGATTGGTAAAACGATCGTTCAATGACGGCAGAATAAGGTCGATAGGGGCGCGTCTCGGTATCTCTATGGGTTCGGGCGTACCCAGGAAATAGGGCTCTCTCTTCCACACGTAGAGATCGCCCAGGGTGGCCACCCGCGCTGCCCACTCGCGCAGCTTTAAACGCCATCCTACCGTTACGTTAGGATCATCTGCCACACAGCCAGTGACATCAATGCCTAGCGCGCGCCCAATATATACCGCGCGGGGGAGATGCCAGCTCTGGGTGACTAGCAGTGCTTTATCAAGCTGAAAGACGTCCCGGGCACGCGCTAGCGTGTCGTAGGTGCTAAAGCCAGCAAAATCCATGGTTAACTGATCAGATGCGACGCCGCGGCGATAAAGCTCGCGCCACATTGCCCGTGGCTCGTTATACGCCTGGGTACGATTATCCCCAGAGAGCAAAAGATGCTCGACCTGGGACTGCTCAATTAAGGTAGCAGCGGTACGCATGCGCGCATGGAAGTGCGGATTTCGCACCCCGCTTCGCGTCCAATGAGAGGTCCCAAAGACGATCCCTACCTCTGCTGGACGACACTGCTGCGGCTGACGTTCAATATAAGCAGCGGTCGTCGCGAGCACCCAAAAATTGCCACCTATAAACAGCAATGTCGCCAGCAGCAACAATGCTCCTAGCGACATTAAAAAACGCTTCGACCACGTCAGTAACACTTTATGCATCCAGCTCCCCAGCCGGGATTAGAACATGCCGAGTTCAAGCTTGGCCTCGTCACTCATCATGTCACGGCTCCAGGGCGGACTGAAGACTATTTCGGTGTGAACCTTGCTGATCTGCGGCGCACCGAGGATCTTATTGCGCGCATCCGCCGCGATCACATCGCCCATCCCACACCCAGGGGCGGTCAGCGTCATTCGGATCGTTACCATACGCTCGCCGCTGATAAGGCGCTCGATGCGGCAGCCGTAGACAAGACCTAAGTCAACGATATTGACCGGTATTTCCGGGTCAAAGCAGGTGCGCAGCTGGTCCCACACGAACTGCTCTATCTCTTCCTCGGTAGCCGTCTCCGGCAGCGTGGGACGCGGTAGCGGCTCAAGCCCCAGTGCATCCAGGTTACTCCCCTCAACTAGGTAGAGTCGCCCCTCAAACCCGACACTTACCGTACTGCCCTTCGCTTGCATGACGCTAACAACGCTATCTTCGGCCAGTGTTTCCGTACTACCAAACGGAATGGCAATAGCCTCCACATCGCGCTGGAGCGGCAACTGTTGACCGCGTTCGAGACTGGCAACTTGCTCAAGATCCATAACTGTCCTTAAATGACGATTCTTAAAGAACCGACCTTAACGCACCATACCAATGACACGCTGGAGTGCTTCGATAAAGCGATCCACTTCTTCGAGCGTATTATACGCAGCAAATGAAGCACGGCACGTCGCGTCGACCCCAAAATGATGCAACAAGGGCTGCGCGCAGTGGTGGCCGGTACGAATAGCAACGCCGAGCTGATCGATCAGCAGGCCAATATCTTGCGAATGCGCCCCATCCACAACAAAGGAAAGAACGGCCGCTTTGTTCGGCGCCGTGCCTAAAATACGCAGCCCATCGATTTGACCGACCGCCTGGGTAGCGTGATCCAGAAGTTGGCCTTCCCAGGCACCGATGGCGTCTATACCGATGCTCTCCATCCACTCAAGTGCTCGGCCCAGCGCGATCACCTCGGCAATAGCGGGCGTACCCGCTTCAAACTTATGCGGAATAGCGGCAAAGGTGGTACCCGCATCAAAGGAGACCGTGCTGATCATCTCCCCGCCGCCCTGCCAGGGCGGCATTGCTTCCAGCAGCGCCTGTTTGCCGTAGAGTACGCCCACGCCTGTTGGCCCATACACTTTATGCCCCGAGAAGGCATAGAAGTCGGCGTCGATTGCCTGGACATCGACCACTTGGTGAGGCGCGGCCTGCGCACCATCAACTAAGATCAAGGCGCCATGCTGATGGGCAAGCGTTGCCATCTCTTGCACTGGGTTAATGGTACCCAGGGCATTGGAGACATGATTGACCGCTACCAGCTTAGTGCGTTCACTCAGCAGCCCCCGGTAAGCGCCCATATCAAGCGCACCGCTGGCCTCAACGGGAATCACCTTGATGGTAAAGCCAAGCTCGGCGGCCAACAGCTGCCAGGGCACAATATTGGAGTGGTGCTCCAGCATCGAAATCAGCACTTCATCGCCGGGAGCAAGATTTGCGCGCCCCCAGCTATGAACGACCAGATTTATCGCTTCTGTGGTACCGCGGGTAAAGATGATCTGACGCGCATCTTCCGCATTAAGGAAAGCCTTAACCTTTTGACGCGTGCCTTCAAACGCCGCCGTCGCCTCATCAGAGAGGGTATGCAGCCCGCGGTGAATATTGGCGTTATAGCGCGAGTAGTAATCGCTAAATACGTCAATCACCTGCTGAGGCGTCTGGCAGGTGGCCGCATTATCTAAATAGATCAGCGGTTTGCCGTGCACCTCACGGGCCAGCACCGGAAAGTCCTGGCGCAGGCGCATAACATCAAAGGTCGCTTGCGCGGGGCTCGCTTGCTCAAGGCTGGGCGTTGGCTCAATAACGGAATGTGACATCAGACGCTCCTGATTGGGTAGTGGCGCTAGTCGTTAAGTGAAACCGCCGCTTCGACAAGCCCGGCAAGATTGAAGCGCTCGGGCAGCTTGCCGGCAACCGCTAATTCAACGCGCTCGGCAATCTCATCCAGGGTGACTTTGTCCAATACTTCACCAGCGAAAGCGAGCGTTAGCAGACCGCGAGCAGTGGCTTCATCGATACCGCGGGTACGCAGTGCATAGATCGCCTCTTCGTCAAGCTGGCCAGTCGTCGTACCGTGTGAGCACTTAACGTCATCGGCGTAGATCTCAAGCTCGGGCTTGGCATCGATGTGGGCGCGATCCGATAGCAGTAGGTTTTGGTTACTCTGAAAACCTTCAATCTTCTGGCTATCGCGCTTGACGTAGACCTTGCCGTTAAACACCCCGTGGGCGCGGTCATCCAGAATGCCCTTGTAGTTCTCGTTGGAGAACGTCAGCGGCGCATTGTGGTTTACCTTGGTGTGGTTATCGACATGCTGGCGACCCTGACCAAAGAACAGCCCCAGGAAGTTGGTTTCAGCGCCTTGACCATTCAAGTCGCTGATCAAGTCGTTGCGCACCAGTGCACCGCCCAGGCTTAGGTTGTAGGAGGTATAGCGCGTATCGCGGCCCTGCTCTACGTGAATGCTCGCTACATGCATATCACCCAGCGGCGCTTCTTGCAGCTTGTAGTGGGCCAAGATCGCACCACGGTCGAGCATCAGCTCGCCCACCACGTTGGTGAAGTTAGCTGCTTCGCTTTCGCCGGTGTAATGCTCGATCAGCGTGGCCTCACTGCGGCCTCCCGCTTCCACTAGCACCCGCGGATGACACATTACCGGCTGACCGGCACGGGACAAAAACTGCAGCAGGATGGGTTTCTCAACCACTGTTCCCGGTGCGATGCGAACCACTGCGCCTTCTTCCATAAACGCCGTGTTAAGCGCAGCGAAGGGCGAGAAATCCACCCCTGTTAAGCGCCCAAGCGGACCACCAACTGCTTCGTGGTTCTCTGCTAGCGCCTTGGAAAGCGGTAATACCTGAACGCTTGACGGCAGTGAGTCTAGATCCGAAAGCGCCGATGAGAAAACGCCATCCACAAAGGTTAAGCGGTAAGCATCGATGGGCAGCGTTAGCGCCGCGGCACTGGCCTGGGAGAATTCGGCGTTGTCGGCTAGCGCAAAGTTGCCCTGGGCAATCGAGCGCACGTCGGTGTACTTCCACTCTTCATCGCGACGCGTGGGAAAACCCAGCGCCTCAAAACGCGCGGCACCTGCCTGACGACGCGCGGCAATCCAGGTGGGTTCCGCCGTATAGTTCGAGCTGCGCGCCTTCAGCGTGTCTAAAAAGGTTTGCGTATCGCTCATGCCACAGACTCCTCGATACCTTCGTACCCATTGGCTTCCAACTGCTTGGCAAGCTCGGCGTCGCCAGTTTTGACGATGCGGCCATCGACCAGCACGTGAACCTTATCCGGCACGATGTAATCCAGCAGACGCTGGTAGTGGGTGACCAGCAGAATGGCGCGGTCTTCAGCGCGAAGGCTGTTCACACCATCAGCGACGATTTTCATGGCGTCGATATCCAGCCCCGAATCGATCTCATCCAGCATGGCGAGCTTGGGCTGAAGCACCAGCATTTGCAGAATCTCGTTGCGCTTTTTCTCACCGCCGGAGAAGCCTTCGTTAACGGCGCGCTGTAGGAAGCTGGCGTCCATTTTCATATAGCCCAGCTTCTCTTTCACCAGCTTCATAAACTCCGGTGCGGGCATTTCGCCTTCGCCGCGGGCTACGCGCTGGGCGTTGAGCGCCGACTTCAGCAGGTAGATATTCTTAACCCCTGGAATCTCGACCGGGTACTGGAAACCCAGCAGCAAACCGGCTTGGGCGCGCTCTTCAATTTCCATCTCAAGCACGTCTTTGCCTTCAAAGGTAATCGTGCCTTGTGTGACTTCGTAGCCATCTTTACCGGCGATGACCGCGGATAGCGTCGATTTACCCGCGCCGTTCGGCCCCATAATGGCGTGCACTTCACCCGCCTTGATAGTCAGGGTCAGGCCTTTGAGGATTTCATTACCTTCGACGGAGACGTGTAAGTCATTCACTTGCAACATATTGATTACCTTCTAATTCTGACGAGTCGCTACGGCGACACTGATATAATTAAGTAGTCTAAACGGCTAACGATTAACCTACCGCGCCTTCCAGGGTCACGTTGAGCAACGCTTCGGCTTCAACAGCGAACTCCATGGGCAGCTCTTGGAAGACGTCCTTACAGAAACCATTCACAATCATGCTGACGGCGTCCTCTTCCGAGATACCGCGGCTCTGACAGTAGAACAGCTGGTCTTCACCGATTTTCGAGGTGGTCGCTTCGTGCTCAATGGTCGCCGTGCTGTTGCCAATTTCCTGATAAGGGAAGGTGTGTGCACCGCACTTATCGCCAATCAGCAGGGAGTCGCACTGGGTAAAGTTACGCGCCCCTTTGGCCCGCGGGCCGATTTTCACCAGGCCGCGATAGGACTGATCACTCCTGCCCGCCGAGATGCCCTTGGCGACAATATACGAACGCGTGCCTTCACCAATGTGAATCATCTTGGTGCCGGTATCGGCCTGCTGGCGTCCGTTAGTCACGGCGACAGAGTAGAACTCACCAATACTGTCTTTGCCGCGCAGTACGCAGGAAGGATATTTCCAGGTAATCGCCGAGCCAGTTTCCACCTGGGTCCAGCTAATCCGTGAACGGTCGCCACGGCAGTCGCCGCGCTTGGTCACGAAGTTATAGATGCCGCCAACACCGTTCTCGTCACCGGGGTACCAGTTCTGCACGGTGGAGTATTTGATATAGGCGTCATCCAGAGCGACAAGCTCGACCACTGCGGCGTGGAGCTGGTTCTCGTCGCGCATCGGCGCGGTACAGCCTTCCAGGTAAGAGACCTGAGCACGGCTTTCGCAAATAATCAGCGTGCGCTCAAACTGGCCGGTGTTGGCCGCGTTAATACGGAAGTAAGTAGACAGCTCCATCGGGCAGGTGACGCCTTCAGGTACGAAAACGAAGGAGCCATCGGTAAATACCGCTGAGTTCAGCGCGGCAAAGTAGTTGTCCGCCACGGGAACCACCGTGCCCAGATACTGTTTGATCAGCTCTGGGTAGTCGCGGATAGCTTCAGAGATAGAGCAGAAGATAACCCCTGCTTCGCCCAGCTGCTTTTTGAAGGTAGTGGCGACCGAAACGGAGTCAAACACCGCATCAACGGCAACGCCTGCTAGCGCAGCACGTTCGTGCAGCGGGATACCCAGCTTCTCATAGGTTTCCAGCAGCTTGGGATCTACTTCATCCAGGCTTTGCGGTCGGTCTTCCGGGCGCTTCGGCGCGCTGAAATAGGAGATCGATTGGTAATCAATCGGCGGATAGTCCAGATGCGCCCAGGAAGGGGCTTTCATCTTCAACCACTGGCGGTAGGCATCCAGACGCCACTCCAGCATCCACTCCGGCTCGCCCTTCTTTTTGGAAATAAAGGCGATGGTGTTTTCATCCAGGCCAGGTGGCAGGGTGTCGCTCTCAATATCGGTTACAAAGCCATCTTTGTATTCGCGACGAACCAACTGTTCCATTTCTTCGCTTGCCATGGTGATACCCTCCGGGCAGTTGGGTGGCGAGGTCATCGCCTTTAAATAATAAGTTAGGCCTGCTGTACTCGCGCCGCCGTTAGGCCGACGCCGCCGACAGGCTGATCGTTTGAATAGGCAGTTGCACCGGCAGCTTAATTGGCGCTGTATCAGCCAGGTGCGCCAACGTCACGCTTTCAAGCAGCGTACGCATAGCCAAGGAGACCCGCTGCCAGTTGTCTGCCACACCGCAGGTAGCCACAAGCTCACAATCGCCTTCTGCTTGGCTACACTCGGTCATGGCGACGGGGCCCTCAATCGCCGCAATAATATCGGCGGCGGTAATCTGCGATGCGGGCCGGGCCAGGCGGTAACCGCCTTGGGCGCCACGCTGGGAAACCAGCAGTCCTGCCCGCACCAGCATTTTGAGCGTCTTACTCACCGTCGGATGGGGCAACTGCACGGCCTCTGCTAACTCTGTCGCTGCATGCGACGCCTGGGGATGACGAGCAATTTGCGCCATGACCACCGCGGCATAGTCTGTCAGCCGAGAAAGCTTAAGCATGTCGACTCCCTTTATGTCATTAGTACGCAGCGAATCAAATGGTCGCCACGTCAATTGAGTACCATTTTAGTCCTGTATAAATTTGATGTGAAGCCCCTGAGCAAAATGGATAGCAATTTACGCAAAATATCGGCACGTTCGGCGCTGATGCCATCAAAAACAACAATCATTATCATTTAAAAAAGCTATTGTCATTAATGCTACAGACGGTTTCGCCGTTGGCTTTGCACCAGTCAGCAGGTTCTGGTAGTTTCAGGCAAATTAGATGCCATCGCTGCGGATGGCTAAAGCTATTCAGTTATTCGAGGTGACAATATGGATGCAGCGGTAAATAACATGGTCAGTGCATCAATGGCGATGCAGCAGGCGCAAGTCATCCAAGAGGCTCAGTTCAGCGTTTTTAAAGAGGCGTTAGATGGGCAGGCAGCACAAATCTCTTCATTGATGGATAGTGTCGCACTAGATCCACAGCTGGCAACCAGCGGAAGTGTTGGCACTCAGATCAATACCACTGCTTAATAAATGAGTTACTAGTTAAGCAAATAGCCCCCTGACTATCGTCAGGGGGCTATTTTTTTTGGCTATCTACTTTAACGCTAGGCTTTCTTAACAAATTCTGATTTAAGCTTCATCGGGCCGATACCGTCAATTTTACAGTCGATATCGTGATCACCCTCTACCAAGCGGATGCTTTTCACTTTGGTGCCCACTTTAACTACCAGTGAACTGCCCTTAACCTTCAAGTCCTTGATCACCGTGACGCTATCGCCGTCGGCCAGCGTATTGCCGTTTGCATCGCGCACGCCTGAAGCGTCATCAGCGCCCTCTTCTTCTGCCACTTTTGACCACTCATGACCGCACTCTGGGCAGACATATTGAAGTCCATCGTCGTAGCTAAACTCAGAGGCACAGGCAGGACAGTTAGGCAGATCACTCATCAGACGGCTCCATCACCACAGTTAGAAAGCGATGGAGACTACACGGGTTACGCAAAATGTCCAGCCAGAGGCTAGATCAATCGCGCTGGTAAGTACCCACCAAACGGTTCATCCCTAGCAGGTGCGGCTCTACTTCTTTGAGCAGCTCAGCCAGCGTAAGACCTTCTGGCAGCGAGGTTTGATGATCCAGCGCCAGTACCCAGAAATAGTAAAGATGCTTGCCGTGCCCTTCTGGCGGCATCGGACCGCCGTAGCCACTATTGCCTGCATCATTCATACCTACCGTACCCACGGCGGTCTTTTCTGCTAATTCCTGGGTATCGCCAGGCAAGTTATAGAGCACCCAGTGGACAAAGCCATAGCTGCCGTCTTTGACCAAAGGCGCATCAGGGTCGTGACAGATTACCGCAAACCCCTGGGTTCCCTCAGGAGCATCTTGCCAAGCAAGTGCCGGCGACACATCTTCACCTTCCCCTGTATGTTTTGAAGGGATCGCTTGATGGTCAGCAAACGCCGAGCTGGTAACCTTCATTGATGAAAGTGCAAATGCCATGCTTTATCTCCTTGGTTTATCTGATGCGTTTTTCGTACAAACCCTAACAACTCCATCGGCCTTGTTTCTTCAGGCGCCGCTTAACCCAGGCATCATAAAGCGTCCGCAATCCTGGTTTAATTCCCGGTAGACCAATCACCCAGGCGACCGGCACCAGTAAGGGAATACGCTTCATTAGTAAACGGTAAGCATCGATACCCTCTACCAATTGTCCTGGTGCCGTTTCTATATGCAAAGAGCGCAGCGCCGTAGTGGGGTCAACGCCCTTTTGCCGCAGGGTCTGCTCATGTTCACTTACATCAAGCCAGCCTATATCAGCAGCATGCCGCCCCGACCAGCGCTCATAGCGACGGCGTTCTTTACGGCACAGCGGGCACTGCGCATCGTAAAAGACATTGATAGGGGGCTTATTAGGCATATAGGCTCTCTAATTAAAGTCACTGAAGCAGTGTGGCATTTCCAGCACTGGTCGCAAACTTTTAGATATTTACTGCCTACTTAGGGTATGGCTATGAAATCTGAGTTCAAAAAACAGCTATTAATTATTGCCCATGCCCCATCGGCGAATACCCGCTTATTGCGTGATGCAGCATTTCAAGGTGCTAGTCATCCTGATCTTGAGCAGGTGCACTGCGTGGTAAAAGCGCCCTTGGAAGCTGGCCCCGAAGATGCGCTTGCCTGCGATGCGATTCTGCTCGGCACCACGGAAAACCTCGGTTATATGAGCGGCGCGCTCAAGGACTTTTTTGATCGCAGCTACTATCCTGTCATTGAAAAAAAACAGGGATTGCCCTGCGCGCTCTATATTCGCGCAGGGCACGATGGCACTGGCACCCAGCGCGCAGTGGAAAGCATTGTCACTGGATTACGCTGGCGCTGGGTACAGCCACCGCTCATTTTGCGTGGCGAATGGCAGCCTTTATTTACAGATCAGGTAGAAGAACTCAGCATGACGCTAGCGTTTAGTGTTGAGAGTGGCATTGTCTGAGGGCGACACCGCTTGAGAGTGATATTGTATAACCCCGGCTAGCCTGCCTTAATATAGATAAGCATTTCGTGCCAATTGTGCGACTGAAGGACAGCATTAACTTGCTTGAATTTACTGCTGTAACTTAGCGCACGTACATTAGGTAGCCATTATGCATAAAGTCATTGCTTTCTATGATGATCGAGTGCTCGCTCACGAGCCCAACATTGACGCCGACTTTCTACCTCAACGGATCGACAAGCGCATTCGTCACCTACTTGCGGGGCTCCCGGTGCCATGGAAGTACCCTGAACATCCAGGCCGCTTGAAAGCCATTCAGCATCTGCTTGAGAAAGCGCCCATTGCGGGCCTGCACATTGAAGGTGGCAAAGCAGCCACTCATGAACAACTCGCCAGAGTGCATACCACTTCCTATCTAAGCGATATTTTTAGCCTACGCGGGAAAAATGCCTGGCTGGATGTGGATACCACGGCAGTCTCACCGGGTAGCGTAGATGCCGCCGAAGTCGCCGCTGGAACGGCCATTGCCGCAGTAGAAGCGGTGATTGATAAGCGCGCTAAAAGCGCCTTTGCCCTTGTACGCCCGCCTGGGCACCACGCAGAGCCCGTCCGCGCCCGCGGCTTTTGTTTATTCAACAATGTGGCGGTCGCAGCGGCTCATGCGCGCAGCGCGCTGGGCTGTGAAAGAGTGCTGATTGTTGATTGGGATGCCCATCACGGCAACGGCACTCAGGATATTTTCTGGGCAGAACCCGACGTGATGTTTTTCGATATTCACCGCGCAGCTCCCTTCTATCCCGGTTCTGGCCATCTGGAAGAGGTGGGCGCCGGTTTAGCTGAAGGCACCACCATTAATGTTCCGTTACCGGCTGGCGCTGGCGATGAGGCCTACCTCAAAGCGTTTCGCGATATTCTCGCCCCAGCCGCAGCGTGGTTTAAGCCCGACATTATTTTGGTATCAGCGGGCTTTGACCCTCACTGGCACGATTTAGCCTTAAACGTTTCCTATGAAGGGTTTGGCGCCCTGACCGGCTTCATGCAACAGCTCGCTGAACAGCACTGCGATGGACGTTTGGTCTTCGTATTAGAGGGCGGTTACAACTTGGAGTCACTGGCCAACGGCACCCGAGCGGTGCTCGCAGTACTGGCTGGCAATGCCGTACCTGAACCCGATACCTGCGGCATTGCGGAAGTTCAAGCCGCCGCGGATTTCCACCGCACGGCTTTTCAATCCGAGTAGCGTTTTTCTAAGCCGAATAGCACTTTATTGAATAAGAGCTTTGTAAATAAAAACGGCACCTCGCAAGGTGCCGTTTTCTAATACCGATTTAAAGTGATGAAGCCACAGGGGGTTATTTCAGACGCTCAAACACCGTCGCAACACCCTGCCCCATGCCAATACACATGGTCGCCAAGCCTAGCGTGGTATCGCGCTGCTGCATAACGTTCAACAGCGTGGTGCAAATACGCGAGCCTGAGCAGCCCAATGGGTGGCCCAGTGCAATTGCACCACCGTTGAGGTTAACCTTCTCGTCCATCGCATCAAGAAAGCCGAGATCTTTCAGCACTGGAATACCCTGAGCGGCGAAGGCTTCGTTGAGCTCAACGGTTTGAATATCCGCCGCGGAAAGGCCAGCGATTTTCAGCGCTTTCTTCGACGCGGGCACCGGGCCATAACCCATGATCGACGCATCACAGCCTGCCACACCGGTCGACAGTACTCGCGCGATGGGCTCTAAGCCCAGGGCTTGAGCGCGCTCGTAGCTCATGACGGCCATGGCCGAGGCACCCACGGAAAGCGCCGAAGAAGTACCCGCAGTTACGGTACCGTTACGCGGATCAAATACCGGCTTCAGATTCGCCATAGACTCCAGCGTGGAGTCTCCGCGTATCACTTCATCGCGCTGAACCATCACTCTAAAACCGCGTTGATCGTGACCTTCAACGCCGATGATTTCGTTATCGAAGTAGCCCTTCTCCATCGCCGCCTGGGCGCGCTGGTGGGAGCGCACGCCGAACTTATCCTGCTCTTCCCGGGAAACGCCGTGCATTTTACCCAGCAGCTCGGCGGTCAGACCCATCATCATCGCCGCTTTGGCAGCGTATTTGCTGGCAGCCGGGTTAACATCAACGCCGTGAGCCATGGGTACGTGCTCCATGTGCTCAACGCCGCCGATGATGAAGAAGTCGCCCATACCCGCTTTGATATTGGCAGCGGCAATATGCAGCGCCGTCATCGAAGAACCACACAAACGGTTAACGGTTTGTGCAGGCACCGAGCGCGGAATGCCGGTCATAATCGCCGCATTGCGAGCAATGTTCATCGACTGCTCGAGGGTCTGGTTCACACAGCCCCAGATCACGTCATCCACTTCAGAAGGATCTAGATTAGGATTACGGGTAAATAGTGCCTGCATGGCAGCAGCAGAAAGATTTTCAGCGCGCACGTTGCGAAAAGCACCATTTTTGGCTTTAGCCATGGCGGTACGGACACCGTCAACCACCACAATATCTCTCGGATTCAAACTCATCTTATATCTCCTATGCGTGGTGGTTAAACTTGGTTAACAGACGCTGCGTTAGAATAGAAATGCTCATTGTTTTGAGCCATCTGTCGCAGCTTGTCGGTAGGCGCGTAAAGCGGGCCCAGCTCTTCGGCTAGCCCTTCAGCCAGCTTCACAAACGCCGCCACGCCCATGGCATCGATGTAGCGTAATGCACCGCCGCGGAACGGCGGGAAGCCTATACCGTAAATGAGTGCCATATCAGCTTCAGCTGGCGTCGCCACAATGCCGTCTTCCAGGCAGCGTACGGTTTCCAAGCAGAGCGGCACCATCATGCGAGCAATGATGTCCTCGTCGGAAAACTCTTTTTGCTCTTTAACCACTTCTTTGACTAAAGCGTAAGCCGCTTCGTCGGTGACTTTTTTCGGCTTACCCTTTTTGTCTTCTTCGTAGGCGTAGAAGCCCTTGTCGTTCTTCTGGCCTAAACGGTCATTGTCGTACATGACCTGAATGGCGGTTTTACCGTCGCGAGCCATGCGATCTGGGAAGCCTTCAGCCATTACTTCATTGGCGTGAACAGCGGTATCCAGGCCGACCACATCCAGCAAGTAGGCCGGGCCCATGGGCCAGCCGAACTTCTCCATGACTTTATCAACGTGCTGGAAATCAGCGCCCTGCTCAACCAAGAAGCTAAAGCCACCAAAGTAAGGGAAGAGTACCCGGTTGACCAAGAAGCCTGGGCAGTCGTTAACCACAATCGGCGTTTTGCCCATTGCTCGTGCGTAGGCCACAGTAGCGGCAACGGCGGCATCGGAGGTTTTCTCGCCACGAATGACTTCTACTAGCGGCATGCGGTGCACGGGGTTAAAGAAGTGCATACCGCAGAAGTTTTCAGGCCGCTTTAGGTTTTGCGCCAAGCGGTTGATGGAAATCGTCGAAGTGTTAGAGGTGAGAATGGTGTTTTCGCTCACCATACCTTCCACTTCGGTGAGTACGGCATCTTTGACTTTGGGGTTTTCAACCACCGCTTCGACGACGAGATCGACGTTGCCAAAATCACCGTAAGAGAGCGTGGGACGAATATTGGTCAGCTTCTCTGCCATCTGCTCGGTGGTCAGCTTTTTGCGCTCGACCTGTTTGGCAAAAAGCTTACGAGCTTCTTTTAGGCCCAGCTCGATGGCGTCGTCCTTGATATCTTTCATCAGGATCGGCGTGCCTTTAGAGGCGCTCTGATAAGCGATACCACCGCCCATAATGCCCGCACCCAACACGGCGGTTTGTTTCACCGGCTGCGCCTGTTTCTCATACTTGCTGGCTTTTTTCTTGACCACCTGGTCGTTTAAGAACAGGCCAACCAAGTTAAATGCCACGCTGCTTAGCGCCAGCTTGGCGAAGGCTTTGGCCTCAATCGCCTGGGCACGGCCGCGCTCTTCGCCAGCGCCTTTTTGAATCACTTTGATCGCTTCTACCGGCGCTGGATAATGCGGGCCAGCTTTACCGGCAACAAAGCCTTTGGCAGTTTCAAATGCCATCATCTGCTCAATCGGGTTGAGCTTCAGCGGGCTGGTCTTTTCATCACGACGGGCCCGGTAATCCAGTTCACCGGCGTTGGCACGGTCAAGAATATCCAGCGCGGCCTCTTCCAACTGTTCGGCTGTTACCACCGCATCGACGGCGCCTACTTTTAGCGCTGCATCAGCACGGTTTTCGGTGCCACCGGCAATCCACTCAATGGCGTTATCGGCGCCGATAATACGTGGCAGACGTACGCAGCCGCCCCAGCCGGGCAAGATGCCAAGCTTGGTTTCTGGCAGGCCGATCTTGGCTTTTTCAGCCATTACGCGAAAATCGGTGGTCAGCAATACTTCGCAACCGCCACCCAACGCCAAACCATTGATCGCGGTTACCGTGGGAAACGGCAGGTCTTCAATAGCATTAAAAATATCGTGTACCTTGAGATTCATCTCGACCAGGTACTCTTCGCCTTTATCAAATAGGCTGTGAAACTCGGTGATATCGGCGCCCACAATAAACACATCTTTGCCGCTAGCAATGGCTAAACCCTTTAAGCCATTTTCAGCTTGAACAGCTTTTACAGCCTCGCCCAGCTCCGCAACTACGGCGCTGGAAAGCTTGTTGACGGACTCATCTTTCAGATCGAAAGTGAGCATTGCGATGTCATTGCCACTCGGGGTGTCACGACGTGTCACCGTGATGGCGTTGCCTTGATAGATCATCCGCGCTCTCTCCACTTTTCGGGCTGGCTCTGAAAAGAGAACCCGCCACATTTCTCGTACGGCTTTTACACGACTTTCATACGGTCGTTTGATTGCCTTAGCTTGGTTGAGTTGCTTGGCAACGTCAAGCCCAGACTTTTGGCTAATTTGTCTATCTAGTGAGACCAGTACTCCCCTGTGTGCGTTCATACTGCTAGGATCACGCTTCTTTTATTTTTGTAGGTTACCTTGTTATGGGCACACTGCTCACGCCATCACGTATTGAGGCCGTTCAGCGGCGTATTGAAAGCATTGTCGAACGGCTAAAACCGTGGAGCTGGATGTGGCCGCCCATGGCGTTCACTGCAGGTTTAGGCAGCTTCTTTCTGGTCGATCGCCAGCAGTGGCTCGGCGCAGCACTGGCGCTGGGGTTACTGTTCGCCTGGACGCTCCTGCTCTCTGAAAGTTTAATCAGTCGCTGGTTGTCACGACGCGGGCATCCCACTCCGCCGAAGGGCGTAACCCACTTTATTGCACAAATGATTCACCAGGAGACGCTTTTCTTCACACTGCCGTTTATTTTAGTCACTACTGTGTGGAATAGCGGGCAAACGCTATTTGCGCTTCTGGTGATCGGCATGGCGCTGCTGTCAATTATCGATCCTCTCTACTTCAAAGTTGCCGATCGCTGGCGGAGTATCTACTTCATCTTCCACGCCCTGTGCGTCTTTCTTGTCCTGCTGGTGACGCTCCCCATCATGGTACACCTCACTACCGGCCAGAGTTTGCTGCTGGCCCTGGGAATCACCATTCTGGTGGCTTTGCCAAGCTTTTGGCACTTACTTAAGGAACGCTCGCTCAAACGCTGGTGCGCTTTTTTTGGTTTAACGCTATTACTCGCCTACGGCGCTTGGCTAGGGCGCATCTGGGTGCCGCCCGCCAGTCTATGGATGACCAGTAGCGCACTGTCGCCTGCGTTTGATGTTGAACAACGCCAGCCTCAGGGCTCGATGGCGCTAACACCGCAAGCGATTAGCGAAAATGGCCTTTATGTTTACACCGCTATTCGGGCACCGAGAGGGTTAAGTGAAACCATTACTCATGCTTGGCATCATAATGGTGAGCCAATGGACGTTGTGGAACTCAATATCGACGGCGGACGCGAGGAGGGTTACCGCGCGTGGAGTCACAAACAAAATTTCCCTGAAGACCCTAGCGGGGATTGGCGCATCGATATCATGACGGGGAGTGGACAACGGCTAGGACTGATTCGTTTTGAGGTATCGAGCGACAGCCAGCAGGCTTCCCTGGCGGATGGAGAGATACGCGCCAGCGGTCTAAGTGGATTAAACTTACGACGATTCGTGCCTGGCCGCCCTAATGATGAAGAAGCGCGACCGGAAGATTGAATTGTTAAGCACCTTGCATTCAGCGGCGCAGCTTATGACAATTCGACTACTCACATTTACTGGCAGCTAGTTACCTATGGCATCAACGATTGGATTTCGCATCGCACGCTTGCCCCACTTGTGGCGCTCCATCCTGGATCGACGCCTCGCGCCTTTGGGTTTAACCCAAACACGCTGGGTGACGCTGTACCATCTATGGCGTCTGGGCGAGGGCCATCCCCAGTGCGATCTAGCCCGTGCGATTGGCGTAGAAGCACCCTCTTTGGTGCGCACTCTAGGACAGCTCGAAGAGCAAGGCTTAGTTGAGCGCCGTGCCTGCGACAATGATCGTCGCAGCAAGCGGATTTATCTTACCCCCGCCGCTATGCCACTGTTGGAACAGATCGACAACGTTGCGCAACAAGCGCGCAAAGAGATGTTCGCTGGTTTAAGCGAGGAGAACCTCGAACAACTCAACGACTGGCTGGCAGTGATTGAATCAAATGGCTTGGCGATACAAGCACGGGATCAGGATAGCCCGGCATCTTGACCGTTAGCGGTGGACGACGCCTGTTCAGTGCCCTTTAACGGCTGACTGAAAGGCTGGTCAGCATGGCCACGTAGTGCCTCCCGCAGTTGCTGAAATTCGGGTAGATAGGTTGCGAATCGCTCTGCGGTTTGCGACTCCCACCACCAAAGCGTCAGGGCATAGGGAGTTGACTGCACCACCAAGGCGTCTTGCGGTAAGCGTTCAAGTAGTGTTTTTAACGCTGCGGTGGCAGCATCAGGTAAAGGCCGCAAGGGGGCAATCCGCCAGCGCCAGCCAGCATGGAATGGCGTTAATGCCTCACTGGCATTGCTGTCTCTAACCAATAGAAAATCCGGGCCCGGCCCTTCCTGGGTATAGTGCCAGCGATAAGCTGGCATGGTGCCTTTAAAATGGTGTAGTGGCGGCTTTTCCAGTTTGATGCTGACGCCCTGTTTAGCAATTTGCGAGCGCAGCGCCTGCTGGCGTCTTTGGCGCGGGCTGGGCTTTAGCCACATCACCGGCGCAATCACAAATAGCATAATACACACGATAATTAACCATTCCATCTCTACATTTCCTCCCACATAAGCCACACTGTATAAACTATTCTAAAAACCATGGCTCTGGTCGCTATTTTGACTCAAGTCATTGTTAAAACGCTTGCTATTGTTAAAACAGGACGCGCCATCTAAAGTAACGGTCATTGAACAAAGAGCCTCTTTGTTACCTACTGCCAAGGAGATATGCCATGAGCTATCACCACATTTTAGTTGCCGTTGACTTAACCAAAGATTCCCACAAGATTCTGGAACGGGCCGTTGCGATCGCCGAACGCAACGATCAAGCGAAAATTTCCATCATGCATACCCTGGAACCGCTTGGGTTCGCCTACGGTGGCGATATACCCATGGACTTGACCAGCATCCAGGACCAACTGGATGAACACGCCAAAAAACGCTTAGCCGAAATAGCCGCCCCGCATATTGCCGAGGCTGACCAGCATGTTGTGGTAGGCATGCCCGACACCGAGATCCACCGTTTTGCCGAAGAGCACGACGTGGACTTGATAGTAGTGGGCTCCCACGGCCGCCACGGCTTCGCCCTGCTGCTTGGCTCAACCTCTACCGGCGTGCTGCACGGTGCCCAGTGCGATGTCCTCGCGGTACGCGTGGGCAATAAAGGCGAAAAAAGCGACGAGTAACCTACTGAGTTATATCGCTTACAAAAAAGGCGCCCATACGGCGCCTTTTAACGGTTTCAAGCTTATTCGCCTGCAGCCATGGCTTCCAGTTCCATCCAGCGTTCCATCGCGACTTCTAGCGCCTTCTGTACTTTTTCAAGCGTTTGCAGTTTAGCCGTAACGGCGTCGGCATCCTGCTGATAAAACGCAGGGTCACCAATCTCACTCTCCAACGCCTCTACTTGCCCCTCAAGGCGTTCGATTTCGGCGGGCAATGCATCTAGCTCACGTTGCAGATTATACGAGAGTTTGACGCTTTTCTTGGCCGCTACAGCAGGTGCTTCAGCGACTTTTTTGGGCGCTTCAGAGGTGGGCTCAGTACGCTGACGCGCCGCCCCTTCCCAAGGCGCTGGCGGCAACTTACCACCCTGGCGAATCCAATCGGTATAGCCACCCACGTATTCACGTACAACGCCATCGCCTTCAAAGGCAAGCATGCTGGTCACCACGTTGTCCATAAAAGTTCGGTCGTGGGAGACCAGTAGCAGCGTGCCATCGAAATCGAGCAACAGCTCTTCGAGCAGCTCCAGGGTTTCCATGTCGAGGTCGTTGGTTGGCTCATCAAGCACCAGTACGTTAGCTGGCTGAGTGAATAGCTTGGCCAGCAGCAGGCGGTTGGACTCCCCCCCGGAGAGCGCCTTCACCGGCTGGCGTACCCGCTCTGGGGTGAAGAGAAAGTCCTGCAGGTAGCTCATCACGTGGCGATCTTTACCGCCCACACTGACCCGGTCGCTGCCTTGGGCAACGTTGTCGTAAACGGTTTTTTCCAGTTCAAGCCCGGCGCGCAGCTGGTCGAAATAAGCCACTTTCAGATTGGTGCCCATCTGAACCTTGCCTTCACTGGGTTCCAACTCTCCCAGCAGGATTTTCAGCAGGGTTGTTTTACCCGCACCGTTGCGCCCCAGGAAGCCAATACGGTCACCGCGCAGTACCTCAAGATTGATATCGCGCAGTATCACCTCGTCACCAAACCGCTGGGTGACGCCTTGCAGTTCCACAACGCGCTTACCGGTGCGCTCGCCGCGATCTACCGTCAAGTTGGCATTGCCTTGACGCTCGCGGCGCTGGCTTCGTTCGTTACGCATTGCTTCGAGTGCCCGCACCCGGCCTTCATTACGGGTACGACGGGCTTTAACGCCCTGACGAATCCAAGCTTCTTCCTGGGCAAGCTTTTTATCGAACTCGGCGTTCTCCCGAGCTTCTACTTCAAGCTCGTGCTGCTTGCGGGCCTGATACTCTTCGTACTTGCCGGGGTAGCGTCCTAGCTGGCCACGATCCAGCTCCAGAATGTTGGTCGCCAGTTTGGAAAGAAACGCCCTATCGTGTGTAATCAGCAGCACCGCGCCGTTAAACGCCAGCAGTTGCTCTTCCAACCAGGCAATGGTGTCTAAGTCCAAATGGTTGGTGGGCTCATCGAGCAGCAGCAGATCGGGTTCGGCGACCAGGGCGCGCGCCAGCGCCACCCGACGGCGCCAGCCACCGGAGAGGGAGCTCATCTCAGCCGCCGGGGGCAGGCCCAAACGGGTCAGCACAGTATCGATACGCTGATGGAACGACCAGCCATCAATGGCTTCCAGACGCGTTTGCAGGGTCGCCATGCGATCCATGTCGGGGTCAGGATCATTGATAAGGTGGTCGTACTCGGAGAGCAGCTCCCCGGCTTCCGGCAGACCTTGGGCGACCATATCAAAAATGGTCAAGCCGGATGACTCAGGTAACTCCTGAGCCAACACGCCTATTTTAAGGCCAGGTGCCCGCCAGATGGAGCCATCGTCGGGCAGGATATCCCCCGCTACCAGCTTTAGCAGAGTGGACTTGCCGGTGCCGTTGCGCCCAACCAGCGCCAGCCGCTCGCCTTTTTCAACCGTCAGGTCGGCGCGATTGAGTAGTACATGGGTGCCGTAGGCGAGTTGCAGCTGTTCGAGTCGTAACAGGGTCACGCGGTGTCCTCCTAAATCGTGAGGCGCACAGTGTAACGCATGAGCGACCCAGGAGGGGGAACGTTATGGTGTGCAATAAAAAGCTAGTGTGTGATGACGTGTTGAATTAGGGATCAGCTAGGTGAATTTTCTAAAATCTAAAACAGGTATAGCGACTTTCCAATCAAAGGCCTTAAAGCTCTATGAAAATGCGCTCTGCCACTAAAGCCTACTCTTAACGGTTAACGTTGCGTCTCTTCACGAGCCTGATGGGGGGTTTTGCCTGTCCAGCGTCTAAATGCTCTGCGAAAGTTTGCACTGTCGCTAAATCCTAGCCTTGCCGCTATGTCTTCGGTGCTCATTTTGGTTACTAGTAAGTACTCCGTTGCTAACGTGCAACGGGCATCGTCTAATATATCTCTATAGCTTGTCATCTCCGCATTTAGTTTTCTTCTCAATGTGCGCGTCGTTATACAGAGGAGATCGGCGACGGCTTCCATGGTAGGAAAGCTATTCGGTGACATCATCAGTATTTGATAAACCTCGCCCGCAACTCCCGTTGACATCTTGGTACGGCCAAGCAGTTGATTGCATGTTTTCTGAAGTAATTTGATGGATAGTTGATTACCTAATAGCGGAGATTGTTCAAGTATTGATTTCGGGTAATGAATTTCATTAACTTCTTGATTGAAATGGCAGTCACAAAGCAAATATTTTTCATGTATCTGTTTAACTTCTTTACCAGAGTAAGACAACAACGCTTTTATAGGATATAGGTTTGAACCAGCCGAGTCGCGAATATGGGTAATATTTTGGGCCATTTGCTGTTGTATTAAAAAATTGCGTGTTTTTATACTTTTTATATACGAATACGTTTCTTTGAATTCGAAAACTGCAGACTCGTCGGTTTCTCTCCAGGTCATATATAGAGTTGGCGTGGCTAAAGGGTGATATTTAACACCGAAGTCAAAATAGTCCCGCATGGTGGGGCTGGTGAGAAGCGCGTATCCATACATACCGTAAGCGGTTAAATGCAATCGGGTGGCCGTCTCGAAAGGGGTAGAAAGATTTGCTCCAGCATCAATCACATTCGTACAAGCGTCTACATACTGTTTGATAGTCACCAGTGTGGCGGGATCAGCAAGCGCAGCTTGGCTTAAGTTGAGCCCCCTTAGCACCTTGTCAGCCGTAATACCCTGCTCCGCTACCGTAGCCAGTAAAGCAGCAATTTTATAGGGAGCATATATCTTCTGATTCAGCAAGTTAGCCTGAAAGGTGGCCATGTTAAGCTCTCATCAAAATGTCCGAAAAAGACCTCACGAAGACCGTTTCAGACCTTCCTTGATCATAGAGTAACTTTGTAGAGTAGCCTCACGCAATAAGGCTCCCCCAAATTTATAAGTTTGATAAACCAGCATTAGACTTATGACTAAGGCGGAAGCTTAAAAAGAATAGTTATTGAAGATATTTACAACAAAATCAGCTCAAAGCTGACTGCCATTGAAAGGATAAAAGCATGAAAAATCAGCACGCCCTTATGCTCGCCGGTTTCGCTTTGAGCGCCACCTTGATACCCCTTCACGCTAATGCTCAAGACCAGCAAACCTGGACGATGACATCTACTTGGCCGGAGAACATTGACGCGGTAAAAATTGATCGGCACTGGGTTGATATGGTCAACAATATTGCCGGAGAGGAACTCAAAATTGAGTTTCACGCAGGTGGCACTTTAATGCCCGGAACGGAAGTGTTTGATGCCACTGAAACCGGCAGCATTGAGGCCTCTGGTGATTGGCCTGGCTATTGGGCTGGTCTTAATCCCGCATTCTCACCATTAGCGACGACGACGAGCTTATTCAATGCTTTAGACTACTTCAACTGGATTCAGCAATGGGGCGGCCGAGAACTATACCGGGAGATCTACGGCCAGTTTGGCATGGTTTATCTGCCTTATGGGGTATTGAATAACGAGTCAGGCTTCATGGGCCGCACGCCGATCGAGAGCATAGCCGATCTTGAAGGTAAGCGTTTACGTATTGCAGGTCGCGACCAAGGGCGAGTAATGGAGCAGCTGGGTGGGTCCCAGGTGACGCTTGCTGGTGGTGAAGTCTACCAGGCGATTGAGCGCGGTGTCGTTGACGCCGCAGAGTTCTCGGCACCGGGCATTGATTATAGCGTTGGCCTAGCCGAAGTAGCGGAATACTGGGCGACACCCGGTTGGCATCAGTCCGCTACGGTATTTGGTGTGATGATCAATCAAGACGCTTGGGATGCACTTTCCGAGGAGACTCAGAAAAAGCTTGAGATGGCTGCCGACGCTACCATGGGGTGGTCACTGGCTTGGTCCGAGCGGCAGTCTACCGATGCTACTCAAAAATTTATTGATGCTGGCATCACTATTAACCAATTTTCTGAAGAAGATTTAGCACGCATACAAGAGATTACTAACGAGGTGATTGTGCGCGGCGCCTGCGAGCATCCGGATCATGCCAAGGTTTACCACTCAATGATCAGCTATATGGAGCACTACGCGACTTGGCGAGATATTTCTGTTCCGTTCAATATGAGCCGAGTCAGCGACAATCTTCCCTCGCTAGAAGAACTCGAAATTTGTATGAATCAATAAGCGGTTAAAGGATGGGCTCTTATAAGGCCCATCCTCTCCGGCGAGGCGCTGATGCGCCTCTTTTAAATGCCATCCGCCGATTTTTTTCGAGAACCTTCCCATGAATGCTATCGCTAAAGCCATAGATGCCCTCAATGAAGGGTTTGGTCGATTGATTGCACCGCTTCTTGCTGTCATCACAATAATCGTCATTTACGACATCTCCATGCGCTTTTTAGTCGGGCGTCCAAGTGATTGGGCGTTTGACGTCACCAAGATGCTTTTCGGTGCTCACTTCATGCTGATGGCCGCCTTTGCTTTACGCCATCATGCCCATGTCGAGGTTGACGTCGTCAAGCGCCTGCTATCGCGTCGCAAGCAGGCAGCTCTTGAGCTTCTCGGCTACCTGATCTTCTTTGTGCCGTTTATTTGGCTGCTGATCACCTATGGCTGGGCGTTCTTCGAGCGCTCCTTTAGCCGTGGCGAAACTACTTACGGCATGGTCTCGCTCCCGGTCTACCCCATCAAAGGGGTGATTATGGTGGCCGCCGTTCTTATTCTGCTACAGGCCGTCGCTATCGTGATCCGCGCCACCCAGCAACTGCGGGAGGAAACCGCATGAACTTGAGCCCAGAGCTCCTTACGCTGGTGATGTTCGGTGGGTTGCTTATTGGCCTATTTATGGGCCACCCACTGGCCTTCGTGCTGGGCGGTGTTGCCGTCATCGGCGCCTTTTTAGGCCCCGGTGAGCGCGTACTTAGCACCATCATCAACAATATCTATGGCAATGCCATGGATAACTATGTCCTGGTAGCAATTCCTCTCTTCGTGCTAATGGCGCGCTTCCTCAACGACTCGGGTGTCACAGAGAAGATGTTCGAGTCGATGCGTCTGCTGCTGGCCAATTTACGCGGCGGTTTGGCGCTGACGGTGGTCATCGTTTCAGTACTGCTGGCGGCAACTACTGGCATCGTCGGTGCCTCAATTGCCGTGATGGGAATGATCGCGCTGGTGCCCATGCTTAAGCACTCCTATAACAAGGAACTGAGTACTGGGGTAATTATGGCTAGCGGTTGCTTAGGTATTTTGATTCCACCCAGCATCATGCTGATTCTTATGGCCAGCTATTCGCCGGTCTCGGTAGGAGCTTTGTTTGCCGGCGCCCTGATACCAGGCGTCATGCTCGGTGCGATGTATGCCCTATACGTGCTGGTCATCTGCTATATCAAGCCAAGTTATGGCCCGCCAGTGCCAGCCGAGGAGCGTGCCAATGTGTCCACTCGTCAGCTTGTGGGCATGCTGTTCAAGTACGTATTGCCGCCAATGGCGTTGATCCTGGGTGTACTGGGGTCTTTGTTCGTCGGAATTGCCACCGCCACTGAGGCCTCTGCTATTGGCGTTTTTATCGCTTTTATGCTGTTTCTGATTTTTGGTGACCGCAAGCCTGCTACCTGCTACCGCGCACTGATCGAAGCCAGTAAAACCACCACTATGGTGATGTTGGTACTGGTGGGTGCGACCGCCTTTACCGGTGTTTTCTCACGCGGCGGTGGCATGCAGATCATTCACGAAGTAGTCATAGCCATGCCAGGCGGCACCACCGGGGCTCTAATCCTCATGCTATTACTGGTTTTCATTTTGGGAATGTTCCTCGACTGGACTGGCATCGTGCTGCTGTGCTTCCCGATCATGCTGCCAATCGTGGCTGAGATGGGTGTAGATGTCCTGTGGTTTGTGGTGATGGTCGCCGTAGTGTTACAGACCTCTTTCCTGACGCCGCCATTTGGCTATGCGCTGTTCTATCTCAAAGGCGTCGCACCGCCTGGGGTTGAGATGTTTGACCTCTATCGTGCGGTGATTCCCTTTGTGGCTCTGATCGTGCTGGCTTGCATACTTATGTCCATCTTCCCAACGCTGGTGACTGGCCTGCCCTCATGGATGATGGATCATTAACTCAAACCCTGTGCGGCCCAGACGACTTCGGCAGGGCCAGCGTTGAGATTCTTTGGAGTAAATAGTCAATGAAAGTTATCGAAAGCTTGGTTCCCCGTTCAGGACTCAGAGTGTTGATTACTGCTGGCGCAAACGGCATCGGTCTGGCTATTGCCCAGGCCTTCCAGGAGGCGGGCGCGCGCGTTCACGTTTGCGATATCGATGAACAGGCGCTGGCTGCACTGCCGGAAGGCATCACCTATACCCACGCCGATGTCAGCCAGGAAGCGGATGTTGACCGGCTGTTTCAGGACGCTGCTCGCTTAGGCGGGCTAGATGTGGTGGTGAACAACGCGGGTATCGCCGGCCCAACCGCGAGCATCGAAGATATCGATCCTGAAAGCTGGAACCGCACTATCAATATCAACCTCAATGGCCAGTACCGGGTAGCTAGCCGAGCAACTCCTTTGCTGCGCGAGAGCCAGGGGCTGCTGATCAATATGGCATCGGTCGCTGGGCGCCTGGGCTTTGCTTATCGCACTCCTTATGCCGCGAGCAAATGGGCGATTGTTGGCTTTACCAAAAGCCTTGCCTGCGAGCTTGGCCCCGAGGGAGTAAGGGTCAACGCCATTCTGCCTGGTATCGTGCGCGGGCCCCGCATTGAGAAAGTCATCGCCGACCGCGCTGCTAAACGTGGCATCAGCTATGCCGAGATGGAGCAGGAGAACCTCTCCAAAGTCTCTATGCGGCGCATGGTTGAACCTACTGACATTGCTGCGATGACGCTGTTTTTGTCCGCACCTGGCGGCTCCAATATCTCGGGCCAAGCGCTAAGCGTGTGTGCAAATGTCGAGACAATCTAACCGCTTTCACCTTTTTTTGCGTCACCCTACTTATAAGAGACACCTTTATGGCTACCCAACGAAAGGTCATCATCACCTGTGCTTTAACCGGCGCCATTCATACCCCGTCTATGTCGCCGCACCTGCCGGTAACGCCGGAAGAAATTGCTGAAGCAGGGATCGCTGCCGCTGAGGAAGGCGCTGCCATTATTCACCTGCATGCACGCGACCCGGATACCGGCAAGCCCACCCAAGATCCCGCTGTCTTTGAGCGCATCTTGCCTCGCATTAAGGCTGCTAGCGACGCCGTCATTAATCTCACCACCGGCGGCAGCCCGCACATGAGTGTGGAAGAGCGTATGCGGCCAGCCATGGAGTTCAAGCCCGAGCTTGCCTCGATGAATATGGGGTCGATCAACTTTGGCCTGTTTCCCATGCTTAACCGCTACAAGAGCTTTCAGCACCAGTGGGAAACAGAACACCTTGAGAACAGTCGCGACCTGGTATTTAAGAACACCTTTGCTGATATCGAAAAGGCCATGACGCTGGGCGCGGCGAATGGTACTCGCTTTGAGTGCGAGTGCTATGACATCGGTCACCTCTACAGCCTTCGTCATATGATGGATCGCGGCTTTATAGGAGGACGTGTTTTCGTGCAGAGCGTGTTCGGTATTTTAGGTGGCATCGGGCCGCATCCCGAGGATGTTATTCACATGCGTCGCACAGCTGACCGGTTGTTCGGAGACAGCTACGAGTGGTCTGTACTTGGCGCAGGCAGTAACCAGATGCGCATTGCCGCGCAGTCTGCTGCGATGGGTGGGCATGTGCGTGTCGGTCTTGAAGACTCGCTATGGCTCTCGCCTGGCCAACTCGCCGAGAGCAATGCAAGCCAGGTGACCAAGGTACGTAAAATTCTCGAAGGTCTCTCCTTGGAGATAGCGACCCCCGACGAAGCGCGTGAAATGCTGCAACTAAAAGGCGCCAGCAACGTCGGCTTTTAAACACAGGAATCAACGATGAATATAAAAAATAAAGTCATTGCGATTACCGGGGGCGCAAGCGGGCTTGGCTACGCCATGGCAGAGCGATTAGGCGAGCAAGGGGCCGTACTAGCGCTGATGGATAAAAGTGCCGCCACGTTAGACGAAGCTATCTCAAAGCTTGCTGTACAGGGAATTAATGCACACGGGTTTCCGCTAGACGTGGCAGATAAACATTCAGTAACTAAAGCATTTGCTGATATTGCCGATCGATTAGGGCCTATTGATGGGTGTGTCAATAATGCGGGTATTACTGACGATGCGCTTTTATTAAAAGTCAAAGACGGCGTAGTGGCCAAGCGCATGTCGTTAGATGCGTGGCAGCGTGTCATTGATGTCAACCTGACCGGCGTTTTCCTGTGTGGCCGCGAAGCTGCTGGCCAGATGGTGGAGTCGGGAAAAGGCGGTGTCATCGTTAACATCTCAAGTATTTCCCGGGCCGGCAATATGGGTCAAACCAACTACGCGGCGGCCAAAGCGGGTGTCCATGCTCTAACGGTAACGTGGGCAAAAGAGCTGGCTAAATACAGCATTCGCACCGCCACCGTGGCACCAGGGTTTATCGACACACCCATGACAGCCACCATGCGTCCTGATATGTACGAGAAAATTGCAGGCTCTGTGCCACTTAAGCGATTAGGAGAAGCAGATAATATTGCCCAATGTGTGGCGTTTATTGTAGAGAACGACTACTTCACAGGCAGGATTATTGAGTGTGACGGTGGTTTAAGGATGTAATTTGAAAGAAGAAAACACAACGATAAAAAAGATAAAAAAATTAAAGAGGAAGTTATATATGAGCACCTTAAAAAATAAAATCCTATTATCCGCTCTATTGACAAGCACCATAATGGCATACGGAATGGCCTTTGCAGAGAATAGCGTAGGACTAAGCTATAGTGGAGAAAAAGAGACATTAATGAATGTCCCTATATCTCCTTCTGAGCAAAATCTTCAAACTGTCACTGCAGAACCTTGGTACAAGGTGTCAGAGGAAGGCATTCAGCTTGAGGGGCCTGCATTTGATGAAGAAGGCAACCTATTCTTTGTAGAAGTTTTTGATGGGAGAGTCTTTAAGCTTTCGCCTGAAATGGTGTTAACGACCATACTTGAAAAGAATGACTACTCTGCAGCTGGTTTGGCAATTCATAATAATGGAAAACTGTTCATTGCAGGGCTTGGCGATTTTGAGACAGGTGGTACAGTGTTCTCAATAAGCCCAGATGGCACTGATATGGACGTGATCATTGATGAGTCTCATGAATACCTGCCGGATGATCTAGTATTTGATGAGCACGGAGGGTTTTACTTCACTGATTTTAGAGGGAACTCCTCGGAGCCTGACGGCGGTATGCTTTATGTCAGCCCAAACTTCAGCGAGATTACACCCGTGCTTCCAAATCTTTCAATTGGCAACGGCGTGGCATTAAACGCAGAAGAAAACGTTGTATGGGTATCTGAACTCAGTGCAGGCAGGCTACATAGAGTTTCCTTAGCAAGTCCGGGAGAAATAGCGCCTTTTGGTACGGCAGTCCCATATCATTTCACGGGCACTCCTGACTCTATGCGAACAGACGTAGATGGAAACGTTTACGTTGCAATGTACGGTCAAGCTCGAGTAATGGTTTTTAATAGAAATGGCCTGCCGATTGGTCAAATTCTTTTGCCCAAAAGAGATGAAGGCCACAATTTAAGGTCAACAAGCATGGCTTTCAAGCCGGGAACAAATGAGCTTTTTATCTTTACGAATGATGGGGATGGTGGTGAAGGTTCGCAGATTTTTAAAACTCATGGCTTTGCTAACGGTACGCCATTGTATTCTCATAAATAGAAAACATGCTAACTAATGTGATGCGCTCCAGTTCGGTCATTTCACTATAAACTTAGTATTATTCAAAACACTAGGTATCGCCCCTAAATTCTATGCGATACCTTTTTCTTTTACTCTTTATTCTTTATTCTTTATTCTTTATTCTTTATTCTTTATTCTTTATTCTTTATTCTTTATTCTTTATTCTTTATTCTTTATTCTTTATTCTTTATTCTTTATTCTTTATTCTTTATTCTTTATTCTTTATTCTAAACCAAGCCACTCTGCTTAAACTATTAAAATATAATCTAAGTAAATCCTGGAAAGATTATTTCTACATACCCTCGACGATATTGTCCAACCATTCCTCTTGCATTACCTCTGCAAGCATGTGAAATAAAAAGGCCGCGGAAGAACTTTAACGCTCTGCGATATTAGGATTGGCAGGTTACGTGTCGGCCCAGTTACAATAGTGCCTTCGCATATCAAACGGGAGACACCTTTGGCCACCGCTTATGCCGATGATTTTTTACCCGAAGCACTCCAGTTTCGGCCTAGCACTCCGTTGGTGGATATTGGCGCTAACTTGACCCACGAAAGCTTCGGGCGTGATCTTGAGGCGGTTATCCAGCGCGCCCAGTCGGCGCAGGTAACGACCATGATCGTCACCGGCACCGACCTTGCCCACGCCGAGCAAGCGGTTGCGTTGGCCAAGCAGTATCCTGGGCTCTACGCCACAGCGGGAGTGCACCCCCATGATGCCAGTCGCTGGGATAAGAACCTTGAGCATGCCATGGCGAGCCTGCATGCTATGCCGGAAGTGGTCGCCGTAGGCGAGTGTGGCTTGGATTTTAATCGCAACTTCTCGACGCCCCAGGAGCAGGAGCGTGCCTTTGAAGCGCAGTTGGCTCTGGCAGTAGAAAGCGGTTTGCCGCTGTTTTTACATGAACGAGATGCAGGCCAGCGTATGCGCGAAATCCTGCATGCGTGGCGAGACGATATCAGCCACGCGGTAGTGCACTGTTTTACCGCTGACCGCGATACGCTGTTTGGTTATCTCGACCTAGACTTGCATATAGGCCTGACCGGTTGGATTTGCGACGAGCGGCGCGGTCACCACCTGCGCCCACTGGTATGCGATATACCTTTAGAGCGCTTGATGATAGAAACCGACTGCCCTTATTTGTTGCCCCGCAACCTACCGGCGAAGTTAAAGGGTCGCCGACACGAACCGGCGTTGCTACCGTGGATTGTCCGCGAGATCGCCCAGTGGCAGGGTATTAGCGAAACAGAGCTAGGTGCGGCAACCACACAGACCGCCCAGCATTTTTTCCGTCTTCCCACGGAATTTTGAAAGGAGTATTAGCGTGGCCGATTATCCAGGGTTTATAGCCATTGAAACAGGCGAAGACGATGGGCTTCCGCTAGCCATTGCCTGGTCGCTACCCGATGGCCGGGTGAAGCAGACATTGATTCAACCGGACGATAGCTGGATCAAAGAAGATACCAACGCCATGGGCGCCTACAGCATGGAAGAGTTGGAGAGCTTAGGGGTTAGTCCCCTAGAGGTGATTCGCGAGCTTGAGAATGACCACTTCTCCGCCACGCTCTATACCAGCGACAACGGTGACGACGAAGCGGCGCTGGCGCGCCTCTTTGACACCTATGGACTAGACCCTTTTGTTGAGCTAGCCCCAGCGTCGGTGCTCTACCCTTCGCTTACCCCAGGCGAATGGCACCGCCAGCGGCGCGAAACGTTTAGCGAGCTGGGCCTAGAGCCAATGCGCCCAGAACATGAGCTGGAAGTGATGCTTTCGATGCATCAGCGCCTGACCGAAGAGGATTAAGCCGGTAGCGCTTTATCCTTTTCATCCAACGCGGCATGCGCCTGGTTCACGGCCTCCGCAAGCGTTTCCTGATGTTGATAGAAGTGTTCAAGCGCCACTTTGAAGGCGTTGGCGCGGGTCGGTAAGCCCTCATACAAGTAGCGCTGGGCACGGGCCTCTACCCGCGCTGCAAAGGCCTCTATATCTACCTCTATATCGCCGCCTAGATTGTCCACGCTGACATGAAACATGCGACCACAGGCACGGGTAAAGATAGACTCCAACGCCTGTGGGGCTATCTCAGCCTGTTCAAACGCTTTTTGTTGCTCAGCATCGCGGCCATCTGGGCAGTACCAGTAGCCGTAATCCTCTTGTTGGCGCCGCTGTGCGCCCGCAATACACCAGTGGCTGATCTCGTGCAGCGCACTGGCATAATAGCCCCGCGCAAAGATAACCTGATGATAAGGGGTTTCGCTGTTAGCGGGCCGATAGAGGGGCTCGTCCCCGCCGCGAATCAATCGAGTTTGATAGCGCTCAGCAAAAATTCCGTCAAAAAGCGCGGTAATATCCTTGAGCGTCCACCGCTCCTGCCTGTCACTCACATTGACCTCGTTTGATACTGATTTGGGGGCATTATACCCACACGATTAATACAAGCTAACGACTAACCCTAAAAGTGAGTCACTCCTGCTAATATAGCGGCCTTTCAAAGCAACCTTCCCCCTCCAGGAGCCAAAAAGTGGGCGGCTTTACTCAGCAAATTAAATCGGTTTACTGGCCAGAAACACGAACGTTGATGCACTTGGCACTGCCTATTTGCGGTGCCCAGTTGGCTCAAGCGGGGATGAGTGTCGTTGATGTTATGATGACGGGCCGTCATGATGCCACGTCTCTCGCCGCCGTTTCTGTGGGTTCAAGCCTTTGGATGCCACTCATGCTATTTATGACGGGCACTTTAATGGGGCTTACCCCGATTGTGGCTCATTTGCTGGGTGGGCAGCGCAATACGGCTATACGCCCTGCCGTTCACCAGGCGCTGTGGGTCGCGCTAGTACTAGGCGCCGTTGCGGCTGTGCTGCTCTGGTCGGCCGTCAAGCCGATATTTGAATTAATGAATGTACCCCCAGCGGTTGCCAGCCAGTCAGTCGCCTATCTCTCTGCTGTCGCATTTGGTATGCCGGGGATTGCTCTGTTTCAGGCACTTAGAGCGTTTTCCGATGGTATGAATCATACCCGCCCGGCGCTATGGATCAGCTTGGTCGGTTTAAGCGTAAACATTCCTGCCAACTACCTTTTGATCTACGGCGGTGATGGTTTGGTTGATCTATTTGGCTCCTGGGTTCCCAGTAGTTTGCAACAGTTACCGGCCCTGGGCGCCTTTGGCTGTGGCATTGCGACGGCACTCTCCATGTGGACGATGGCGCTGGCGATGGCCTACTACACACGTAAGGGAAGTACTTATAAAAGCGTTGCGATTTGGCACACACTGACACCGCCTCAATGGCAAGGTATACGTGAATTAGTGGTGGTGGGAGTTCCTATTGGCGTGGCCATTTTTGTTGAAGTAACCCTGTTCACACTCATTGCGCTCTTCATTGCCAGCTTTGGTGAAGTTACGGTGGGAGCTCACCAAATAGCGCTAAGTTTCACCTCCATTCTGTTTATGCTGCCGATGTCGCTCAGTATGGCGCTGACCGTACGAGTGGGTAATACGCTGGGGCAACAGCGTTTGGCCCTAGCCCGTAAAGTCGCCTGGAATGGCATTGTGATCAGTGTCGTCGTCGCGGTCATTAACAGCATTCTTCTTTGGGTAAGCGCCGTGCCAGTGATCGCGCTTTACACCTCCAATAGTGAGATACAGGCACTAGCGCTCTCAATCATCGCTTTAGCCGTTATTTTTCAACTCTCCGACTCATTACAGGTCAATTTAGCCGGCGCCTTACGCGGTTATAAAGATACTCGTATTGTAATGGTAATCACGGTGCTCTCTTACTGGATTGTAGGCTTGGGTGGCGGACACTGGCTGGGCTCCTATGGAGTGGGCGATAGGGTCGCCCCGCTAGGGGTTCATGGCTACTGGATCGGGTTGATTGCGGGTTTGAGCACCGCAGCACTGTTACTTGGCTGGCGTTTACAGCGTATTAGCATTCGGGGGTGAACATGGCTCAATGGAGAAACCTTTCCCTAGCGATCATCCTAAGCGCCCTCTTGGTTGGCTGTGGCGATAACCCCGCTGAGCAGCAGTGGCAACGCTACCATCAACAACTCGCCGATGACCTGGCAGTGGAAGACATTGAACGCGACGATCCGGTTAATATCGGTGACTTCCCAGAGCGCCCCGATCGGCTCATAGATATTCCCGAAACCCGGGACAGCCTGCTGAATGTATACGCACTGCGCGAATGCCAAATCACGTCGCTAGTCGCTGCACGTAACAACCAACTGGGGCGCGTAGCGCCGCCCAGCCAACAGTGGTTATATGAACGCACGCTATGGCAGCGGCTAAGCGCCTGCTTAAATAGTGAGGTTCCCGAGCAGTTAAGCGATGAAGATCGAACGCGCTTAAATCAATTAACAACAACTAAAACAGAACAGCTGCCCGCAGTAAGCTGGAACGCTATTTTTGATTCCAGCGAGTGGGTTAAAAGCTTTTCACGGGCAAGCCAACCTTTAACTAACGTCGATGAAACCACTATCGCAACTCAGCTTGAGGCCATTGATTACTTACAGCGAATGACCGACCACCAGTTTGACCGTGACTGGCAGCAAGACTCTGCAACCCTCGAAAACCATTTAAAAACCCTGCGAGAGCGGCCAATGACCGCCGAGGTGTTGCGCGCCCTACTACTCGCTACTCAACGCTTAACAGAAGCGAATACATTGTTAGCTCAGCAGAGCAATGCCACCACACGCTGCTTGAGCCACTGGGAATCACGGTCGCTTGACCGCTTAGCAAGTACAGCCAAGCAGTGGCTAACCGCGATTAACCGCTTAATTGACGCACAGCAGGTAGACAAGCCAATGGCTATCCATCGCTATCAGTCGCACTGGCTTTCGATGGAAAATGCCCAAGCACCTTGGGGCCAGTTTCAACAAGCACTTACCGAGCATCAAGCGCAACGAGCACGCTTTCCACCTTGCGCAGATAATTAAAAAACGCAGAACCCTTAACCTTATGAGCAAGTTGTGCTATTTGTGGATATGAGAGGTAAATGAGTTTGCTTTGCCAATCTGATGACCACGCAGCATAAGGAGGGACACAATGGGCGCATCCCTGTCACCCCGCTCTGCCCAGGTCATCGACCTGGCAACTGTGCGCCAGCGTCAGCAGGCGCAAAAGTGCTTAGTCCGTTTAGCCCCTGAGCTAGATGGATTAGAGATGGTGTACCAGCTCGCTGCGAGTCCCGATACCTACTATGGCTTGCCTATTTTGGCCTGGGGGTTAAGAGAGGACGGTAGCGTCATCGGCTTGGTGCCGTGGATGGAAACCCTGGCAGCCTGCCACGATCTGAATAGCCAGGAGAATGGCTACTTCGTAGGTTATCGTGATCCTGAAACGGAAGAAATTTTTGATACTCCTCCAGATCACAAATACCACGAGCTAGTTGCGGCAGCTGAATACTTTGATTATGAGGCCTCTGGCGAAGTCACCCTCATTCAGCAAATCCCCGATACTCTGGGCACCCACGCGCTGTGTATGAATCACCCCAACTCGCCCTGGCATATGAAACCCGTATACGGCTGGCGCCTCTACAGCGACGGTAGTCTGGACGCGCTGCTTGCCGACGAGAACAAAGCGGCGATGACGCCGATTTTATTAGGGGATCAGTGCTTGTACAGCGCTCACGCCCGCCATCAAACCGTTTACTTTTTCCAGCGTCATATCGCCAACCGTATACTGGAAGAAGATCCAGCAACGCTTGATGCTCTAGCCATGATGGTAGTGGCCAGTGATTAAATCTTTAGTCCTGGAGCCGTGGGCGAGGCCAATATCTCTTAGTTGATTTGAGCCTCGCCTGGGTTTATGTGCTATGCCAAACAAAGAGCTATGCCAAACGAATGAAGTAGAGGTAGTTACTCTCATCGGCGGTATCCTGCTCAAGCAGTTCGTGCCCTAAAAACTGACAAAATTTGGGCACATCTCGCGTGGTGGCTGGGTCGGTGGCAATCACTTTGAGCACTTGGCCTGGGGTCATGTCGCGCACTTTATTATGCATAAGCATAATCGGCTCTGGGCAGTAGAGTCCTGTGGTGTCCAATACCGCGTCAAAGTTGGGTAACGTACCCGTATTGTCAGCCATTAACATCCTCGATGTAGGAAACAAAAAGTATGATTAAAGTTATCATCGAACGGCGAATTATGCCCGGTCTTGAAGAAGAATTCGAGCAAGCAGCGCGGGAGGCAATGCGCGCTTCACTAGGTGCAAGGGGCTTCATCAGTGGTGAAACACTTGTAGAACTGGGTCATACTGACCGCCGACTGATGATTACCAAATGGCGTGACATCCGCGCCTGGAAGGAGTGGCACTCAAGCGAAGCGCGAACAATGGCCATGCAGCGTATTTTACCGCTGTTAACCGAAGATGAAACTATCAGGATTTACGAGCCTGGCTATTAAACATGAGGTTTCACTAGCGTTAATCCCTTAGCCTTACATGCACCGTTACCTCTTCACGATCATGGTAGAGGTGACGGCATGATACGCTTGCATGCACGCCCGCTTTTTCCAGCGACTCTTCCAATGCCATCAGGCAACGTTTTACCTCATCCCAGCGCTTTTTCATGGGCAACTTGAGGTTGAAGATCGCCTCCTTGCACCATTTCCGAATAAGCCACCGCTCCACCATGGCTAGCACTCGCACTGGTTTATCAACAATATCGCAGACCAGCCAGTCTAGGCGCTGTGGTGGCTCCCAGGTAAAACCATCCTCTTTGAGATGATCAATCTGCCCCGTTTTCATCAACTGTGATTCCATCGGGCCATTATCAATGGCATATACGTACATGCCCCGCTGAACCAACTGCCATGTCCAACCACCTGGGGCAGCGCCTAAGTCAGCTGCCTGCATATGCGGTGCTAGCCGCACTTCCCACTCATCCCTAGGAATAAACTCGTGCCACGCCTCTTCCAACTTCAGCGTTGAGCGGCTGGGCGCACGGGAAGGAAAGCGCAGCCGACGAATACCATTAATCAAATCGCTACGATTGCCTGGGAAGCTCATCGCCAACTGCACTTGATCACCGTCAGTCCAGAAAATATGTAGGCGTCGTGCGCCCGCGCTGCGCCTTAACGCACCACGTTTTTTCAGCATACTTTCCAGCGGTTTGGTAAGCGCCTTAATCAGCCCGGCCAGCGCTTTGCCATCGTTGGTATCCGGCGTTTCATGCCAAATCTCTTCAAAGCTCCAGCGACTGGCTTTGACCTGTTCCAAGATCGCGGTAAGACGGTCGTCACGTGAAAGAGTAAGCGCAGGCAAGGCCGCTAAGCTCTGCCGCGCGAAAATCAGCTTATTAAACGCTGCCTGACGGTGTAAATCATTCACCGCTTCGCCATCGACACGCGTTAAGCTTACCCACCCTTCCCCATAAGATGATTCACAGGCAATGCCCTGCAATGCTGCGTGATGCTGTAGCTCTGCCAGCGCATCACTCTCAAACCCAGGACGGCAGTAAACTAACCATGACGTAGGTACCGTTTCACTCACCACTTCACCTCGATTCCGCCCATCACAAACGATGAGGGCTGACTAATTAATTGGGGCGCATCATAGCATTTATCCAGCACTATTTATTTTCTTCCACACAAACAAAAAACCCAGCCGGGTGGCTGGGTTCTTCGTTGAATAAGTGCCTGACGATGACCTACTCTCGCATGGGGAGACCCCACACTACCATCGGCGCTAAGCGGTTTCACTTCTGAGTTCGGCAAGGGATCAGGTGGTTCACGCGTGCTATGGTCGTCAGGCGTAACTGGCTATGTACATCATGCTGACTGTTTTTAACTCAATTGTGTGCGTCTTATCGCCTGCCGCCCTTACGTTATGTCGTTTGGGCCACACGCTGCGTATCCGGCATTCATCAACGTCATCATCACGACCAGACCCCTTGGGTGTTATAGGGTCAAGCCTCACGGGCCATTAGTACACGTTAGCTCAACGCCTTGCAGCGCTTCCACACCGTGCCTATCAACCAGCTGGTCTCGCTGGGCCCTTCAGGAGGCTCTAGGCCTCAGGGATGTCTCATCTTGAAGGGGGCTTCCCGCTTAGATGCTTTCAGCGGTTATCCCGTCCGACCATAGCTACCCGGCAATGCCACTGGCGTGACAACCGGAACACCAGAGGGTCGTCCACTCCGGTCCTCTCGTACTAGGAGCAGCCCTTCTCAAACATCCAACGCCCACGGCAGATAGGGACCGAACTGTCTCACGACGTTCTAAACCCAGCTCGCGTACCACTTTAAATGGCGAACAGCCATACCCTTGGGACCGACTTCAGCCCCAGGATGTGATGAGCCGACATCGAGGTGCCAAACACCGCCGTCGATGTGAACTCTTGGGCGGTATCAGCCTGTTATCCCCGGAGTACCTTTTATCCGTTGAGCGATGGCCCTTCCATACAGAACCACCGGATCACTAGAACCTGCTTTCGCACCTGCTCGACGTGTCTGTCTCGCAGTCAAGCACCCTTATGCTCTTGCACTCAATGCACGATGTCCGACCGTGCTGAGGGTACCTTCGTGCTCCTCCGTTACTCTTTAGGAGGAGACCGCCCCAGTCAAACTACCCACCACACACTGTCCTCGATCCGGATAACGGACCTGAGTGAGAACGCCAATGATGCCAGGCTGGTATTTCAAGGTTGGCTCCGCCCGAACTGGCGTCCGAGTTTCAAAGCCTCCCAGCTATCCTACACAGGCAACATCAGCGTCCAGTGTGAAGCTATAGTAAAGGTTCACGGGGTCTTTCCGTCTAGCCGCGGGTACACCGCATCTTCACGGCGATTTCAATTTCACTGAGTCTCGGGTGGAGACAGCGTGGCCATCATTACGCCATTCGTGCAGGTCGGAACTTACCCGACAAGGAATTTCGCTACCTTAGGACCGTTATAGTTACGGCCGCCGTTTACCGGGGCTTCAATCAAGAGCTTCGCCTTGCGGCTAACACCATCATTTAACCTTCCGGCACCGGGCAGGCGTCACACCCTATACGTCCGCTTGCGCGTTAGCAGAGTGCTGTGTTTTTAATAAACAGTTGCAGCCACCTGGTATCTTCGACCGGTTCGGGCTTAGAGAGCAAGTCTCATCACCCTACGCCGGCGTGCCTTCTCCCGAAGTTACGGCACCATTTTGCCTAGTTCCTTCACCCGAGTTCTCTCAAGCGCCTTGGGATTCTCACCCTGACCACCTGTGTCGGTTTGGGGTACGGTCGCACATGATCTGAAGCTTAGAGGCTTTTCCTGGAAGCGTGGCATCAGTGACTTCCTGACCGTGGTCAGTTCGTTTCGTGTCTCGGCCTTAAAGGATCCCGGATTTACCTAAGATCCCAGCCTACTCACTTTCACCAGGACTACCAACGCCTGGCTCACCTAGCCTTCTTCGTCCCCCCATCGCAACCATGTCCGGTACGGGAATATTGACCCGTTTCCCATCGACTACGCCTTTCGGCCTCGCCTTAGGGGCCGACTCACTCTGCTCCGATTAGCGTCGAACAGAAACCCTTGGTCTTCCGGCGAGGGAGTTTTTCACTCCCTTTATCGTTACTCATGTCAGCATTCGCACTCGTGATACCTCCAGCAGACTTCTCAATCCACCTTCATTGGCGTACACGACGCTCCTCTACCGCTCATCCTAAAAGGATGAACCCGTAGCTTCGGTACCTGGTTTAGCCCCGTTACATCTTCCGCGCAGGCCGACTCGACTAGTGAGCTATTACGCTTTCTTTAAAGGATGGCTGCTTCTAAGCCAACCTCCTAGCTGTCTAAGCCTTCCCACATCGTTTCCCACTTAACCAGGATTTCGGGACCTTAGCTGACGGTCTGGGTTGTTTCCCTTTTCACGACGGACGTTAGCACCCGCCGTGTGTCTCCCACGCGTTACTCACCGGTATTCGGAGTTTGCCTCGGGTTGGTAAGTCGGGATGACCCCCTAGCCGAAACAGTGCTCTACCCCCGGCGGTACTACGTGAGGCGCTACCTAAATAGCTTTCGAGGAGAACCAGCTATCTCCGAGCTTGATTAGCCTTTCACTCCGATCCACAAGTCATCCAAATCTTTTTCAACAGATCCTGGTTCGGGCCTCCAGTTGATGTTACTCAACCTTCACCCTGCTCATGGATAGATCGCTCGGTTTCGGGTCTATATCCAGCGACTGTGTCGCCCAGTTAAGACTCGGTTTCCCTACGGCTCCCCTATACGGTTAACCTCGCCACTGAATATAAGTCGCTGACCCATTATACAAAAGGTACGCAGTCACAGAACAAGTCTGCTCCTACTGCTTGTACGCACACGGTTTCAGGATCTATTTCACTCCCCTCTCCGGGGTTCTTTTCGCCTTTCCCTCACGGTACTGGTTCACTATCGGTCAGTCAGGAGTATTTAGCCTTGGAGGATGGTCCCCCCGTCTTCAGTCAAGGTTTCTCGTGCCCCGACCTACTCGATTTCACATGATCAGATTTTCGACTACGGGGCTATCACCCGCTACGGCCAGACTTCCCAATCTGTTCGCCTAATCATTCACATGCTTAAGGGCTGGTCCCCGTTCGCTCGCCGCTACTAGGGGAATCTCGGTTGATTTCTTTTCCTCAGGGTACTTAGATGTTTCAGTTCCCCTGGTTCGCCTCTTACACCTATGTATTCAGTGTAAGATACTGACCTTATGGTCAGTGGGTTTCCCCATTCAGAAATGTCCGGGTCACAGGTTGTTGCCACCTCACCGAACCTTATCGCAGGCTACCACGTCTTTCATCGCCTCTGACTGCCTAGGCATCCACCGTGTGCGCTTAATTGCTTGACCCTATAACCCGAAGGAGTCTGGATATCGCAATAATCACGTTTCAATTTGCCGGATACGCTGACGCGTATCACAATTTAAGACCACTTCTTGCGAAGTGTTCTTGTCAGCATGATATACATTGTTAAAGAGCGACTGCTATAAGCAGTGATAAGGCAACGCCGCAGGCGCTTGGCTTATCACTGCTCATATCACAGCTATCTGATCAGGTAATTCATTGTGGACGCTTACTAACGCGTGACGCATCGTTTAAGGAGGTGATCCAGCCGCAGGTTCCCCTACGGCTACCTTGTTACGACTTCACCCCAGTCATGAACCACACCGTGGTGATCGCCCTCTTGCGTTAGGCTAACCACTTCTGGTGCAGTCCACTCCCATGGTGTGACGGGCGGTGTGTACAAGGCCCGGGAACGTATTCACCGTGACATTCTGATTCACGATTACTAGCGATTCCGACTTCACGGAGTCGAGTTGCAGACTCCGATCCGGACTGAGACCGGCTTTAAGGGATTCGCTGACTCTCGCGAGCTCGCAGCCCTTTGTACCGGCCATTGTAGCACGTGTGTAGCCCTACCCGTAAGGGCCATGATGACTTGACGTCGTCCCCACCTTCCTCCGGTTTGTCACCGGCAGTCTCCTTAGAGTTCCCGACATTACTCGCTGGCAAATAAGGACAAGGGTTGCGCTCGTTACGGGACTTAACCCAACATTTCACAACACGAGCTGACGACAGCCATGCAGCACCTGTCTTACAGTTCCCGAAGGCACACCAGAATCTCTTCCGGCTTCTGTAGATGTCAAGGGTAGGTAAGGTTCTTCGCGTTGCATCGAATTAAACCACATGCTCCACCGCTTGTGCGGGCCCCCGTCAATTCATTTGAGTTTTAACCTTGCGGCCGTACTCCCCAGGCGGTCGACTTATCGCGTTAACTTCGCCACAAAGTGCTCTAGGCACCCAACGGCTGGTCGACATCGTTTACGGCGTGGACTACCAGGGTATCTAATCCTGTTTGCTACCCACGCTTTCGCACCTCAGTGTCAGTGTCAGTCCAGAAGGCCGCCTTCGCCACTGGTATTCCTCCCGATCTCTACGCATTTCACCGCTACACCGGGAATTCTACCTTCCTCTCCTGCACTCTAGCCTGACAGTTCCGGATGCCGTTCCCAGGTTGAGCCCGGGGCTTTCACAACCGGCTTATCAAGCCACCTACGCGCGCTTTACGCCCAGTAATTCCGATTAACGCTTGCACCCTCCGTATTACCGCGGCTGCTGGCACGGAGTTAGCCGGTGCTTCTTCTGCGAGTGATGTCTTTCCTGGCGGGTATTAACCACCAGGCGTTCTTCCTCGCTGAAAGTGCTTTACAACCCGAGGGCCTTCTTCACACACGCGGCATGGCTGGATCAGGGTTGCCCCCATTGTCCAATATTCCCCACTGCTGCCTCCCGTAGGAGTTCGGGCCGTGTCTCAGTCCCGATGTGGCTGATCATCCTCTCAGACCAGCTACGGATCGTTGCCTTGGTGAGCCTTTACCTCACCAACTAGCTAATCCGACATAGGCTCATCCAATAGCGGGAGCCGAAGCCCCCTTTCTCCCGTAGGACGTATGCGGTATTAGCCTGGGTTTCCCCAGGTTATCCCCCACTACCGGGCAGATTCCTATGCATTACTCACCCGTCCGCCGCTCGTCAGCATCTAGCAAGCTAGATCTGTTACCGCTCGACTTGCATGTGTTAGGCCTGCCGCCAGCGTTCAATCTGAGCCATGATCAAACTCTTCAGTTTAAGATCTATGTGATCCTTACATGTCACCCGAAGGCAACAAAAGCGGATCAAACTTGGCTCAAGGTTCAAACGAATTCATTCAAAACAGATCCCAAAGGACGAATCCTTCAAAACCTTATTGCTTGAGTCGCTTGCCTTGATATTAGGTGATTTGTCACCAACATCAGCAAGCGCCCACATGAATTACCTGATCAAATTGTTAAAGAGCTGTTTCGCTGGATAGTTACTGTGAAAGTAACCGGCTTGCCGTTGACTTGGCTTGCCGCCGCGAGGAAGGCGTATTCTACGCAGTTCCAGGTGGTTGTCAATATGCGATTTTAAAACCCGCTAACTCGTTGACAAACCAAGGCTTTTACACCTCATACACCGCTGGTAACGCTAGGCGTCCCCGGCAGCGGATGCGTACTTTAAGGCCTCACTATCAAGATAGCAAGTAAAAGAAGTTATTGCGTATAAAAAAGCAGCAGAAGGTTGCCCTTCTGCCGCAAACCACCGATCAGAACGCCTGACCAGAGAGTGCTCTTTTAGCATCTTAGCCGTTAATTAGATTTCAAAACCCAAGCCGAAGTCTTCGCTGGAGATAGCCATTAGGCTGGAAGCGCCTGATTGAATCATTTGTGCATGGGCCTTGGTGCGCGGTAATAGTCGCTGGTAATAGAAGCGAGCCGTATTCAATTTAGCGGCATAGAAGGCCTTATCGTCACCTTCTAAAGAGGCCGACGCCTGTTTGGCCGCGCGGGCAAATAGGTACGCCAGCGTGACGTAGCCCGAGTACATAAGGTAATCAACACTCGCCGCGCCTACTTCTTCGCGGTCTTGCATTGCTTTCATGCCCACCCCCATGGTCAGCTCACCCCACTCTGCATTGAGCTTAGCCAGCGGCCCGACAAACTCTTTGAGAGCGGGATTGTCGGCTTCAGTTTTACAGAACTTATGAATCTCTTTGGTGAATACCTTCAGCGATTCACCCTGACTCATGAGTACTTTACGGCCCAGCAGATCAAGCGCCTGGATACCGGTAGTACCTTCATACAAACGGGTGATACGCGCATCGCGCACCAATTGCTCCATGCCCCACTCTTTAATGAAGCCATGACCGCCGTAGATCTGTACGCCCTCGTTAGTACTTTCAAAACCAACTTCGGTCAGGAAAGCCTTAACAATCGGCGTTAGCAAACCAAGTAGAGTTTCAGCGTGGTCCCGTTCTTCACCCGGCTCACCATGCTCCACCACATCGAGCATTTGCGCGGTGTAAAGCACCAGCATACGACCACCTTCGGCGAAAGCTTTCTGGGTTAGCAGCATGCGGCGAACATCGGGGTGAACGATGATCGGATCAGCGGGCTTTTCAGGCGCCTGCTTGCCCGATAATCCACGCATCTGTAACCGGTCACGGGCATAGCTCAATGAATTCTGAAAACTGGCTTCAATCAAACCCAGACCTTGAATGCCCACCCCGAGACGCGCTGCGTTCATCATGGTGAACATGCACGCCAGCCCTTTATTGGGTGGCCCTACCAGGTAGCCAGTTGCACCATCGAAGTTCATCACGCAGGTGGCATTACCATGAATGCCCATCTTGTGCTCGAGCGAACCGCAGGTGACACCATTACGCTCACCCACATCACCCTGGGCATCGGGCAAGAACTTGGGCACTACAAATAGCGAGATACCTTTGGAGCCTTCCGGTGCGCCGGGCAGTTTTGCCAATACCAAATGGACGATATTTTCAGCCAGGTTGTGCTCACCGGCCGAAATAAAAATTTTGGTACCGGTAATCGCATAGGCATCACCGTCAGCGGGCACTGCTCGCGTCTTGATCAAGCCTAGGTCAGTACCGCAGTGCGGCTCGGTTAGGCACATAGTGCCCGTCCATACCCCTTCAACCAGCTTGGTGAGATACGTCGCCTTCTGCTCATCGGTACCATGATGGCGCAGTGCATCCGCCGCACCATGAGAGAGCCCCGGGTACATGCCCCACGCCAAGTTAGTGGCACAGATCATTTCCGACAGCAGCATCGCCAATGAAGGCGGCAGACCTTGCCCACCATGAGCAGGATCGGCGGCCAGACTCGGCCAACCACCCTCTACATACTGCTGGTATGCCTCTTTGAAACCGTTAGGCGCTTTGACCTCGCCCCCTTCCAGCAAACAACCCTCTTCATCGCCACTCTGATTGATCGGTAGCAATACGTCGCGGGCGAAGCGCGCACCCTCTTCCAAAATAGCGCTGACCACATCTGGCGACGCATCGTCACCATTTGGCAGACGCGCGTAGTGAGCGGGGTAGTCAAGCATCTCGTCCATAACGAAACGCATATCACGAATAGGGGCCTGATAGCTGGGCATCGCACTTCTCCTAAAAAGGGGGGTTGAGAGCCGATCAGTACATTTGAGCTCACGACTTTCAAACACATGTTTGAAAATTAGCGCGGGCGCCTTCCAGAGTCAAGCGGGCGTTTGAATTTAGCCTGAAAACACACTAGAACTTTGGTCGCCCAATACATAAACTCATGGTGCAAATAATAAAAAAACTCGCCAACCAAAAGCTGACGAGTCGTTTTATTTCTCTTTTACCCACTTGCGATCGGCTTACTGCATACGAATGCCGCCGTCTAAACGGATCAGCTCACCATTGAGCATAGGATTGGTAATAATCTGCTCGGCTAATTGAGCAAACTCATCCGGCTTACCTAAACGCTTAGGAAATGGCACCGCTGCCGCTAGCGCCTGGGCAGCCTCGTCGGGAATTTCGCTCATCATCGGCGTTTCAAACACACCAGGGGCGATGGCCATTACCCGGATAGCGTGCCGCGACAATTCCCGAGCCGCAGGTAACGTCATACCCACGACGCCAGCTTTAGAAGCGCTATAAGCGCACTGACCAACCTGCCCATCGAAAGCAGCAATGGACGCGGTATTAATAATTACTCCGCGCTCACCACTCTCATTAGGCGCGTTTTTAGCCATCGCGGCAGCCGCAAGGCGCATAACGTTAAAGGTGCCTACGAGGTTAATGTTGATCGTTTTCATATAGCTTTCGAGATCAGCCGGGTTGCCTTCGCGATCAACAAGCTTGGCTACGCTAACCACCCCCGCGCAATGAACCACGCCGGAAAGCCCACGTTCGCCACCCAGCGCTACGGCCGCATCTACAGCCTGCTGCATCTGTTCGCCTAAAGTAATATCCGCCAGAATGGCACGCGCATTTGCCCCCAACTGCTGGGCGTGGGAATTGACACTGTCATTTAAGTCGCATAACACGACGCGGGCACCTGCAGCGACCAAGCGCTCTGCGGTAGCCGCCCCCAATCCCGAAGCGGCCCCGGTAATTAAAAATGTACTCTCCTTAACCTGCATCTCCGTATTCCCTATGCTTGTTATGTACGGTTGCCATATATAGTCGATTGATTTATTCGCTAGCTTTGGCTTCTTCTACCGCCTGGGCACGCAGTTTAAAGCGCTGAATCTTACCGCTAGGGGTTTTAGGCAACTCATCGACAAACTCAATAATGCGCGGAAAAGCGTGAGTCGAAAGCCGATCGCGCACTCGCTGTTTGATTTCATCAGCAAGCTCATCGCTTGCCTCATAGCCTTCGCGTAGCACGATATACGACTTGATCACCTCGCCGCGAATCTCATCAGGCTGCCCCACTGCCGCTGACTCGGCGACCGCAGGATGCGTCATCACGCTATTTTCTACGTCCGTAGGTCCCACCCGGTAACCCGCCGTGGTAATAATGTCGTCGTCACGCCCGGCAAATTGAAAGGTGCCGTCTTCATTGCGGATAACCACATCGCCAGTCAGGTAATAGCCCTCTACAAAGGGGTTCTTCTCTTGCCAGGTGTAGCCCTGGAAAAAGTGCGCAGGTGAATTCTTGATATCGACGGCAAGGACACCAGGCTCCCCGGCAGGCAGCTCGCGATACTCGGCATCCAAAATCGCCAAGCGATAACCCGGCATCGGCACGCCCATTGCACCCACATGCTTTAGATGGTCAAGCGAATGGTGGTTATTGCACGTCATGCCGGTTTCCGTCTGGCCGTAGTGATCCATGACCGGACAGCCCAGCGACTTCTCCACCCAGGTCACCACTTCAGTATTTAAAGGTTCGCCCGCCGAGCTCGCCGCACGTAGCTCTAGCGTTTCATGAGCGTCATCAAATAGCCCTGATGCTTTCATTAACCGGTAAGCGGTCGGCGCGGCAGCAAAATTAGTAATATGGTGGCGCTTCATAAACGCCAGCGCCCCCTCGGCGCTAAATCCTGCTTCGCAGAAATGCGTCGTTACGCCGAGCAGTAAAGGCCCGGCAATCGCATAATAGAGACCATAGGCCCAGCCGGGGTCGGCCATATTCCAGAAGCGGTCATCGTCACGCAGATCAATGGCCAGCTCCATATAGATCGCAAAAGCAGTCATGCCCGCCAGTGGCACGGCAACGCCTTTCGGTTTGCCTACGGTGCCAGAGGTGAACATTTGCAGAAATGGCGCTTCAGGCGCGAGTCTCGGCGGCTGATCGCTCATTGACGTATGCGTCAATGCAGCTTGCCAATCATGATCACCTGAGTGCTCGCTGGTCGCCCCACCCGCAGCCAGTACCGGCGGGCATTGGCTAAGACCATCGAATTTATAGCGATTAGCGTGATCGGTTATCACCAACTTGGTGCCTGCGCGCCCTAGTCGATAGTCCACCGCATCGGGGCCGAAGGCGGTAAACAGCGGCTGATAAACCGCGCCAATACGCCATGTTGCTAAGACCGCAACCAATAGCTGTGGTGACCGTGGCAGCATGCAGGCGATGCGGTCGCCTATACCCAACCCCTGAGACTGAAACCACCCTGCCAGCTTGGCGCTCTGCTCGTCTAGCTCGGCGTAGGTCAGGGTATGCAAATCACCTTGAGAATCCTCTTGAACCAGCGCTAGCACATCGCCGCGTCCAGCGCGCACATGACGCCCACAGCATGCCTCAAAGGCATTTAGCAGGCCGTCCTGGTGGTCATCCAGGCGAGCGATAACGCTATCCACGGAAAAGTTATCGAGATAGTGGTGATAGTCGGGCAGTGAATGTGATGTCGCTGTCATGATGGCTCTCTTGTGTTATTGGAAATGAGCTCGTAGTGAGAATGGGCACAAGCAATATTGTTATATTTATCCGTTGACGTTAACGTAAGCTTAAAGATAATAGCAACGCTAAAAGTAAACGGCACAGAGAGCAAGCACTGTTCTAAGTTGTAGCGTTAGACGTTGGTCGAGACAAACGTCATCAAAGCATCAAACCGAGGTAGGCATAATCATGGCGACCAGCTCGTCAGCGAGGTCATCAGGCGAGCGTGGCCCGTTGGGGTCGTACCAGCGCACCGTCCAGTTCAGCGCGCCCAACACAAAGCGCGAGACAAGAAAGCGATCGCCATGGATCAAGCCTGCTTCCAAAGCATCGTCGATAACAGCAACCCACAGCGCCTCATAAGCATCGCGTAAATGGCTTAAATGAGCACTGGCCGCCGGGTCGAGTCGGCGCCACTCAAACAATGCCACCACATGGGCATTGCGGTCAGTAAAGAGGGTTTCGAGATGGGCACGCGCCATGGTCCGCAGGCGTACTTCAGGCTCAGCGGCGCACTCATTCAGCGCTTTACGCGCGATCATCAAGGCATTTTGCGTGCCCTCTTCAATGACCGCGGCGAGGATTTCCTGCTTATCTTTAAAATGATGAAACAAGCTGCCGGACTTAATACCCATTTCCTGCGCCAGCATACGCACCGTTGTGCGATCAAAGCCCTCTTGGACGAATAGCTGAGCCGCGAGGCTCGTCAATTCCTTGCGGCGAGGGGAAGCATTCATTACATTCATGTCATTTACACTAGCGCTTGCTTGGTTACTCTGGAGAGAACCACAGCACCGTCTACGGGTCAACGTATCAACCACCACTTGGCATGATAATCACAATAATTCTGAAGGAGATTGGTCATGAGTAACCCCACCGATGTTGTATTTCTCGCTGCCAAACGCACGCCGATGGGCGGCATGATGGGCAGCCTGGCGAACATGACAGCGCCACAGCTTGGCGCCATCGCTATCAAAGCGGCCATTGAGGAGGCCGGAATCGATCCTGCGGCCATCAGCGAAGGCATTATGGGCTGTGTACTCCCCGCCGGTGTTAAGCAGGGCCCAGCGCGGCAAGCGATGCGACAAGCTGGCATTCCTGATGCCAATGGCGCCACCACCATAAACAAGCTGTGCGGCTCGGGCATGAAAGCAGCGATGCTTGCCCACGATTTAATCAAAGCGGGCAGTGGTGATATTTTGCTGGCTGGCGGCATGGAGTCCATGTCTAACGCCCCACACGTGCTGACTAAGGCACGCGGTGGCTACCGACTGGGGCACGGCGAGCTTAAAGACCACATGTTTCTAGATGGGCTGGAAGACGCCGAAACGGGCAAATTAATGGGCGTGTTTGCCCAGGATGTAGCTACTGAGCGCGGTTACACACGCGAGCGCCTGGATGATTTTGCTATTGCCTCCCTTGAGCGCGCCATGGCCGCCACCAACTCCGGCCACCTAAGCGCAGAGATGGCACCGGTGATGGTCACCTCTCGTCAAGGAGAAACCCTTGTCGAACACGATGAGCAGCCCTTCCAGGCTAAGCTCGATAAAATCCGCCAGCTGCGCCCCGCCTTTGCCAAAGACGGTACGATTACCGCCGCTAACGCCAGCTCAATTTCCGACGGCGCTTCGGCACTTATCTTGGCGAGTCAGGAAGCTGCGGATCAGCAAGGTATTAAGCCGCTAGCGCGTATGCTAGGCCACACGACTCATTCGCGACACCCTAGCGAATTCACCATCGCGCCTGTGGGTGCAATTGAAAAGCTGATGAAAAAGCTAGATTGGGGCGTTAATGACGTTGATCTGTTTGAAATCAACGAAGCCTTTGCGGTGGTCACACTCATGGCCATGGATGACTTGGGTCTTCCCCATGACAAGGTCAATGTGTTTGGCGGTGCCTGCGCCCAAGGCCACCCGATAGGCTCTACCGGCTCGCGCATCATCGCCACGCTCATTCATGCGCTGCGCACTAAAGGTGGCAAGCGCGGCATTGCTAGCTTATGCATTGGCGGTGGCGAAGCAACCGCCGTCGCCGTCGAGCTAATCGATTAGTCCGCGATTTTCTAGGCTAATTTCATAGGGTTAACCCACTGCGCTTAACGCCCTGGCAGATTTCCACCAGGGCGTTTTGCCAACTCGTAATTACGGCGATGAGGCGGCCAGCAACCGGGCTTTATGATCATCCTGCTGGGGGCGTGCTATCACTGGTCCATCTTGGCTCATTTGCTCCCATCCGGGATATTCGGGGTCATTACCATTGGCATGTCGGCCTGCCTCAGCGACTTCCTCTACAACACTAAATTGTCCTGCATATTCGCGCATCTGCAAGGCTTCTTGGGATAACACCTCTGCGCTCTGGGCCGCCTGATTGACTAAGCGCATAGTATCTTGGGTGGTGGTATCGATTTGGATGACCGCTTGGTTAACCTCTTCAATGCCCCGCCGCTGCTCCTCAGAAGCATGGGTGATTTGCGTCATCAGCGTATTCACATTACTGGCTGCTTGCATAATCGCCCGAGTATGCTCACCCGCTTGCTGAGACAGTACGCTACCTTGCTGGACACTCGCACTCGACGCTTCAATACGCGTCCGAATTTCGCTTGCAGCATTGGCACTGCGCGTTGCCAGTGCACGCACCTCGTTAGCGACCACCGCGAATCCACGCCCATGTTCACCGGCACGCGCCGCTTCAACCGATGCATTGAGCGCTAATATATTGGTTTGAAAAGCAATGCTTTCAATCATTCGAATGATGCTTTGAATCTCTTCGGAGTGATTATTTATCGCTTCCATGGTGGCGATAAACTGGATAATCACCTCGTCACCCTGCTGCGCTTTATGGGACACATCCGCCGTGGACTGATTAACATGCGCAGCACTTTCAGCATTTTGATTCACCGTGGCGGTTAGCTGTTCCAAGCTCGCCGCCATTTGCTGCAAGGCTGATACTTGAGTGTCGGTTTGGCTCGCCAAAAGCTGGTTCTGCTCGGTCATCTCCTGACTATTGCTATACACCTGCTGGCTGCTCGCATTAAGTCGATTAACCGTGGTCGTCAAAGAGTGCTGCATCTTATCCAGTTCACTAAATAGCTGACCAATTTCATTTGATGAGTGCGCCGTTACCGGCGATGACAAGTCACCTTTAGCAATGCGCTGGAAATGCCCAGTGATCGTCTTCAATGGTCGAAGCACATTTTTACGCACGCCCCATACCACGACTGTCACTACCAACAGCGCAGCACAAAGCGCTGCAATCACACCCCAAAAAAGTAGTGAGGAGACCTGTTCAAAGCGCATAAGTAAGGCGTTACCCCGCTGAACGGAAGCGTCAAAAAAAGCCTCGGCGCTTGCTACAAAGTGCTGGCTGCTATCATCCACTCGCGACTCACCCGAAAAAAAACCAGACACGTCGCGCTCTTCAAGCATCATCATTTGAAGGTTGAGATTATTGTTAACAAATGATTGAAAGTTTGACGCTAACTGGTCAACAACCGCCTGCTGATCTTGATCAAAGTCGCTGGCTGTAAATTGATTGAAATTCTCGGTCGCCGCGTCAAGCAAACGGTGGGCTTCTTCTATCAGAGGATCAGGTCGATCGAACGACGGAGTACGAATTAACTCAGCCGCCCGATTCATCTGAATACGCGCGCGCAACAGCTGGGAGTAGGCGCTATCCAGGTTGCTAATTTGCGCCATATCCCGTTCATGAAGCGATGTAAATGCTTCACGACCAAAATGGTTGGCGAACAAACCCAGTGCGCCAATGACAACCACCAGGCCGCTAAAGGCCATTAATACGAGCGTCCAACTCGCCTTGACGCTTAAGTTATTAATCCATTTCATCTCGACCCGCCCCTTTCAGTAAGATTAATCAGACTTGTGAAGGGGCAGCCATAGCTGCAGGCGCCGACGAATCTCTAATAACGCCTGCTCATACGCATCTGACTTACCGATCAAGCGAGGATCACGAATATCCCAGGACAGCACTTCGCCCGCCCCCCCTTGCCAATCGCGGCAGGCTTGCTGGGCTTTGTCGCATAGCACAACGACAAAATCGAAATTGTCGCTTTCAAACTCATCCAACGACTTACTGCGCAGGCCCTCGGTGGGAAGTCCGTGTTTGCGCAACGCTTCAAGCGTCAATGAATGGGGTTCATCCGGCTCAGAACCGGCGCTGAACGCTTCAAAACGATCACCTGCCAAATGGCGAAGCAGCGCCTCTCCCATCAGAGATCTTGCAGAGTTAGCATTGCAGAGGAACAACACGCGGCGCTTCGTCATAAATAAACAGCCTCTTATGTAGTTAGTGGCTGTCACTCTACGCCGGGTTCATGACGGCAATATTGCAAACATAAAGCAGCGCTAGAAATATACGAAAAAACACATATGATAGAGAGATCGACTTAAATTGACTCGAATAGAGCGCTGCAGAACTCTCCAAGCGCGTTAACCAGCGCGCCATCTAATAGGAGCCTTACATGCCAGCACTACATGACAACACCTCGCCCTCCACCGCCGAAGGCATGGGCGTGTTTGAACGCTACCTTACGCTATGGGTAGCACTCGCTATTGTGGTGGGTATCTTAGTTGGCCAATTTATCCCAGCGGTACCGGAAACGCTTTCACGCTTTGAAGTGGCGCAGGTGTCGATTCCAGTGGCGGTACTCATTTGGGCAATGATTTTTCCCATGATGGCGCAAATTGACTTCACCTCGCTGCTGGGCGTGCGTCGTCAGCCAAAAGGTTTGATCATCACTACATCGGTGAACTGGTTGATTAAACCCTTCACTATGTTCGCCATCTCCTGGCTATTTCTGATGGTGATATTTCGGCCGTTTATTCCCGCCGAGTTAGCCAGTCAGTATCTAGCAGGGGCGATTCTACTGGGCGCCGCGCCATGCACCGCCATGGTGTTCGTGTGGAGCTACCTGACCCGCGGCGATGCCGCCTACACCCTGGTGCAAGTGGCACTCAACGACCTGATTATGCTGTTTGCCTTTGCCCCTATCGTGGTCTTCCTACTGGGCATTTCCAATATTCAGGTGCCGTGGGACACGGTCGCCCTGTCAGTGGTGCTGTACATTGTGATACCCCTGTCGGCGGGTTATATCACGCGGCAAAGCTTGATTAAAAAGCACAGCAACGAGTGGTACGACAACGTGTTTATAAAGCGGGTTGGCCCAATAACCCCGATTGGCTTGATCATTACCCTGGTACTGCTATTCGCCTTCCAAGGCGAGGTCATTCTCAATAATCCGCTGCATATCATATTGATCGCGATACCGCTGATTATTCAAACGTTTCTAATCTTTTTTATTGCCTATGGTTGGGCTAAAGCCTGGCGATTGCCGCATAACATTGCTGCTCCAGGGGCAATGATCGGCGCCAGCAACTTCTTTGAACTGGCGGTGGCAGCGGCTATCGCGCTATTTGGCTTACAGTCGGGCGCTGCGCTAGCCACTGTTGTCGGCGTATTGGTCGAAGTACCGCTAATGCTCGCGCTGGTCAGAATTGCCAATAAAACTCGCCATCATTTTCCTGTTAACTAGTGGCTATTTGCTTATTAAATCACTACCCCGCGGCAACGCCAGCGCCATCAATGCACTGGCAGCCACTAAGGCCGCTGATACCCACAGGCAGGCGCTCAGCCCGTATGCCATATACAGCCAGCCTGACAGTAGCGTACCCACTAAACGCCCCATGGCATTGGCCATGTAGTAAAAACCAACATCCATAGAGGCGCCGTCGGCGCGGGCATAATGCACAATCAAATAGCTGTGCCAGCTGGAGTTAATGGCAAACAACACTCCAAAGGCGAGCAGCCCGACGACTAACCAGCCTACTTGCGCCAAGGGCAGCATTGCCAACACAATCGCCAGCACTGCCAGCGCCGCCGCCCAGCCAGCGGTGAGTGCCCATGCATCGCCTTTGATCAGCCGGGTTAACTTGGGCGCCTGGGTTTGAACCCCGCCGTAGCCGATGACCCATATCGCAAGGAGCCCGCCCACAGTCCAGTGCGACCAGCCATGCTGATCGTATAAAAACACCGGCAGTGCCACCACAAACCACACATCCCGCGCCGCAAACAGGCAAAAGCGCGCCGCGGAGAGCACGTTAATAGCGCGTGATTTTGAGAAGATTTCGGAGAACTTGGGCTTCACTTTCCGGCGGCCTAAATCCGCCTTGAGCCGCAGTAGTGAAAGCAGCAACACGCCGCCCAACATCACCGCCATCACCAATACGGCCGCCTGGAAGCCAATCAACGTTAGCAGCAACCCACCAACAAAAAAGCCTACCCCCTTTAACGCGTTTTTAGAGCCGGTCAGCATCGCCACCCAACGGTAGAGCGAGCTATTGGCGTTAACGCTCTCTTTGGGCACCAGCACCTTAACAGCGCTTTTAGCGCTCATTTTGTTGAGGTCTTTGGCAATCCCCGATAGCGCCTGAGCGGCCATGACCCAAGCGACAGTGAGCAGGCTAGCGGGCACCATCAGCATGGCGAGGGCAAAAATTTGCAGCCCAAGGCCCACATTCATGGTGCGGTTGAGCCCCAACCGCGCGCCCAGCCAGCCGCCTACCACGTTAGTCACCACGCCAAAGGCTTCGTAAAACAGAAACAGCATGGCGATTTCTAACGGCGAGTAGCCAAGCTGGTGGAAGTGCATGACCACCAGCATGCGCAGCGCGCCGTCGGTGACCGTGAACGCCCAGTAGTTACCGGTAATCAGCATATATTGGCGCACCTCGAAAGGTAGCGCATTTACCCTTTGCAGCATCGATTCAGCCACGATCGACCTGCCCACTGCCTACCATCAGGGCCAACTCGACCGTGCGGTTGGCGTAGCCCCACTCGTTGTCATACCAGGCGTAGAGCTTTAGCTGAGTGCCGTTGATCACCATGGTGGAGAGCGCATCAATAATCGAGCTGCGCGGGTCGGTGCGGTAATCAATCGACACCAGCGGGCGCACTTCATAGCCCAAAATACCGGCAAGCTCGCCATCGGCAGCGGCTTTAAGCGCCTGATTGACCTCTTCGACACTCACTTCACGCTCAAGCTCGAACACCATATCCGTGAGTGAAGCATTCGCCAGCGGCACGCGAATCGCATGGCCATTCAACTTGCCTTCTAACTCTGGGAAAATCGCGGTGATCGCTTTGGCCGAACCGGTCGTGGTGGGAATCAGGCTCATGCCGCAGGCACGCGCGCGGCGCAGGTCTTTGTGTGGAGCATCTAAAATGGTTTGGGTATTGGTGATGTCGTGAACCGTGGTCATCGAGCCGTGGCGAATACCAAAGGTTTCCTGGATAACTTTGACCACCGGTGCTAGGCAGTTAGTGGTGCAACTGGCAGCGGTGACGATCTTATGTTGAGCAGAATCGTAAAGATGGTCGTTCACCCCCACCACCACATTAAGCACGCTCGCCTCTTTCATCGGCGCACTCACCACCACACGGTCGACGCCTTGATCAAGATACGCCTGGAGCTGATCCGTGGTTTTCATAACGCCCGAGCACTCAATCACTATATCGCAGTTCGACCAGTCGCTATCGGCAAGCGCCTTATTAGCGCTAAAGGCGACAGCTTTACCGTCGATAACAATAACGTTATCAGTTGCCGAGATGCCCTTCCCTGGTGCCCAGTGCCCGTGTACCGAATCAAACTCCAGCAGGTGGCCAAAAGTAGCCGCATCGCCACCGGGGTCATTGATACGAATCAGCTCAACGTCACCCGCTGCCACCTTTGCCCACAAACTGCGCAGTGCCAAGCGCCCAATACGTCCAAAACCGTTGATACCGATACGTAATGCCACGGGAGCCTCCTAAGCTTGCGGTTTTTCAAAGCTATATGTTTTCAAAGCTATAAATTTGCAAACGACCTGTTTAAAAAGCATAACGATCATATACGATAAAGCATATATAAAAGCTGAAAAAAAGGTTCATAAATGAACAAGCCCACCGATTGACGATGAGCTTGCTTGGTAAGCGTTAATTAGCCATAACGACCCGAGATATAGTCTTCGGTCTTCTTCTGCGCCGGGGTTGAGAACATCACTTTAGTGTCGTTGTACTCAATGATTTCCCCCAGGTGGAAGAACGCCGTGTAATCCGCCACTCGCGCCGCCTGCTGCATATTGTGCGTCACGGTGATGATGGTGAACTGCTCTTTAAGTTTGTCCATCAAATCTTCGATGGTGGCGGTCGAAATGGGGTCTAGCGCTGAGGTTGGCTCATCCATCAGGATGACATCAGGCTGTACCGCAATAGCACGGGCAATGCACAGCCGCTGCTGCTGACCACCAGAGAGAGAGGTGCCTGGCTCCTGTAGCTTATCTTTGACTTCGTTCCACAGACCGGCGCTACGCAATGCATTTTCAACCAACTCATCCTGCTCTGCTTTACGGCTGACCAAATCGTGCATACGTGGCGCGTAGGCGACATTTTCATAGATCGACTTAGGAAAGGGGTTCGGCTTTTGGAATACCATGCCTACCCGACGACGCAGCGCCACTTCATCCATTTTAGGCGCATTAACGTCTAGCCCGTCCATCTCAACCAGCCCTTCGGTACGTACACTTGGAATCAAGTCATTCATACGATTCAAGCAGCGTAAGAAGGTCGACTTACCACACCCGGAAGGGCCAATTAGCGCCGTCACATTTTTCTGGAACAGATCAATATTAAGGTTATTCAACGCTTGGTTTTTGCCATACCACAGGTTCAAATCTCGCACTCGGATACTCAAATCGTGGCAGGCCTGATCGTTACGGGTGTAGGGCTGCCCAACCGCAGGTGCATGCTGGTCGTTCATTACAGGTGCTCGGCTATTCATAGTCATGTCCTCTATCGCGCTGGCCTACCAGCGACGCTCAAATTTCTTACGTAACACAACGGCGAAGGCGTTAAGTGAGATGAGTATGGTGAGTAGCACCAAAATACCGCCGGCTGTTTTCTCTACAAACGCTTGCTCAGGCTCGCCTGACCAAGTAAATATCTGTGCAGGCATAACGGTGGCCGCGTTAGTAAAGGATGCGCCGACATCGGGGATAAAGGCCACCATGCCCACGATTATCAGCGGCGCCGTTTCACCCATCGCTTGCGCAAGGCCGATGATGGAGCCGGTCATAATACCCGGCATTGCCAACGGCAAAACGTGGTCGCGTACGACTTGCCAGCGAGAACACCCTACCCCAAAAGCAGCATGACGAATGGAGTCCGGTACGCTACGCAGCGCAGTTCGCGTTGAGATAATAATCACCGGCAACGTCATTAGCGCCAGCGTCATACCACCGGCCAATGGCGACGAACGTGGCACCCCAAAGAAGTTGATAAAAATCGACAAGCCCAGCAAACCAAATAAGATCGAGGGAATCGCAGCGAGGTTATTGATGTTAATTTCAATCGCTTGGGTAAAGCGGTTATCGGGTGCAAACTCTTCCAGGTAAACTGCCGTCATTACGCCGATGGGAAACGAAATCGCCAGCGTGACGATCATAGTCATCACGGTGCCCAATACTGCCGATATAATCCCGGCATATTCGGCTATTTTTGAATCACCATTGGTAAAAAATGTGGTATTAAAACGCATATCCACTTGGCCAGATTCAACCCGCTCATCAATGGCGGCCTGCTGTTCAGGGCTTAAGCTATTTTGGTGTCCCTTTAAGTATTGATCCACTTCGCTAGTCGCCAATACCCAATCGTTTTCGCTGGTGCCGATCATGCCAGGATTGTTGCGAAGCTCCATCGGTATCACGCGCACCATAGTGCGACTGATGATGGGCAGTAGCTCTTCATCAAACGCCCGCCGTCCGTCTGTTTGTGCTTCTTCGGTATAGTTGATCTCGACTTGAATATACGCCTGCTGAAAAGCGGGAAGACCTTTATTCAGCATATCGGCAAAAAACAGCACCAGAAAAAGACCCGCGAGACCTAGCGACCCCATGGTTATCCACTTAAGCCGAGCAGACTTTCGGTGGCGCTTTTTTAGCTGCTGGCTGATTTCGTCAAAAGTATGGCTCATCGAAACAGTTCCTCAGCGTTACAGGTTATTCACGCGGTATTTTTCGCGGAAACGACGGATCATCAGAACCGACACCAAATTAAGCAAAAGTGTAATAACGAACAGCACCAGCCCTAGCGCAAAGGCTGACAATGTTTCTGCGCTTTCAAACTCTTGGTCCCCGGTAAGCGCGGCAACAATACGCACGGTGACCGTGGTCATATCTTCCAGCGGATTAGCGGTGAGATTTGGGCGCATACCTGCGGCCATGACCACGATCATGGTTTCACCCAGCGCGCGCGACATACCCAGGAGTGCCGCTGAAATAATACCCGGCAGAGCAGCGGGAATAACCACGTCTCGAATGGTTTCGCCTTTGGTCATGCCTAGTGCCAGCGACCCTTGGCGCATACTATCCGGCACCGAGTTGATCACATCGTCAGACAACGATGAGATAAACGGGATAATCATAATCCCCATCACAACACCTGGGGCGACGGCGTTATTGTAAGAAGCGTCGAGCCCAAAGAATCCGGCGATGTTGACGATAATAGGCGCTACCGTAATCGCGGCAAAAAAGCCGTACACCACAGTCGGTATACCCGCCAGAACTTCAAGCACCGGCTTAGCAACGGTGCGCACATTACGCGGCGCATACTCGGACATATAAATCGCCGAGAGCAGACCGATAGGAACAGCTACCAGCATGGCGATAGCGGTTATCATAAAGGTACCGGCAAACAGCGGCACTGAACCAAACTCAGCGCCGCTTCCATCTCCACGGCCCGCTGACGCTAAAAAGCTCGCGCCTGGGTTCCACGTGGTGCCGGTAATAAATTCCCAGAAGCTGTGCATTTGGAAAAAGCGCAGCGCCTCGGAAATGATCGAGAACAAAATACCGAACGTAGTGAAAATCGATATTAACGCTGCCCCAGCTAAAACCATGCGGATTACCCGCTCAATGGCCTGGCGGGCATGAAAATCAGGCTTTACTTGGTTAAGACTCACCATCAGCCCTATGGCTGCTACCACCAGACTCGCTGCCAGCAAATAGAGCGTGGGTATATCGGCGCCCATTAAAAGCAGTACAAAAGCCCCCAGCGTACTCACCAATACGGCTGGGCCTGCGGTCGAGAGCACGGTAAACCAGGCGTATTGGTCTGGCTGAGCAAACATCGCCGTACCCGCGCTACGTAAACGAGTGGCTTTTGAACGGCCAGCAAAAAACGCCAGCAGCCCCAGCAGTAGTAACGCACCGCAAAAAATCAGAAGAAGCTGGTTAGTCTGCATCGAATTTCTCTCGCATTACTTAATGAAATCGTATTGGCGACTACTTTGGCGCACAAACATTACAACAATGTGACAAACGCCAATATATCGCTGTCATAAAACGAAAGGCCGGCAGCTTTCGCTGCCGGCCATTTTCATTTCTAACTTAACGAATTACTTAAGAACGTCTACTGACATCGTAGTGCGATCTGCGACAGCCTGACGCCACTCTTCACGCTCGTCTTCCGGCAGCACGATCAAGCCGATATCTTTCAAGTAACCATCTGCGCCAATCATCATTTCGCTCATAAACATGTCGACGTAATCGTACATCGGCGGAACTTCTTCAGCGTGCTGGTTCTTCACGTAGAACCACAGTGAGCGCGCGATAGGATAGTCACCCGAGCTGATTGCTTCAGCTTCAGGCGCCACACCGTCAATGGTAGCAGCGCTGATGGTGTTCATGTTTTCTTCTAGGAAGGAGTAACCGAAGATACCAAAGGCGCCAGTGTCTTCTGATAGACGCTGAACGATCAGGTTGTCGTTTTCACCAGCATCGATGTAAACACCGTCAGAGCGAATATCGGTGTAGCCTTCTTCGCCATAAATTTCCATGTCTGAAGAGGCGCTTTCCATCACTAGCTCTTCAAAAGCGTCACGTGTACCGGAAGTCGTTGGCGGACCATAGATGGAGATTTCGCGATCGGGCAGAGCTGAGTCGATCTCGCTCCAGTTGGTGTAGGGGTTTTCAACCAATTCACCGTCAACCGGCACCATGGCAGCTACCGCCATGAAGATCTGCTCACGAGTTAAAGCAACGTCATCGTTTTCGCTTGATTGACCAAGCACGATACCATCAGAGCCGATTTTGGCTTCGGTGATATCGGTGACGCCATTCTCTTCACAACGCTCAAACTCTGCTACCTTCATGCGGCGTGAAGCGTTAGTAATGTCTGGCGTGCCTTCGCCAACACCGTTACAGAACAGACGCAAACCACCGCCCGAACCGGTTGATTCGATAACGGGTGTCGGGTTGCCGGTAGTGGCACCAAACTCTTCAGTTACGTAGCTGGCAAATGGGTAAACGGTACTGGAGCCCACGATACGGATTTGATCACGGGCTTGGGCAACACCGGCAACGCTCATTACAGCAGCCGCGATAACGGTGGTTTTTAGAATACGGTTCATGCGAAAAACTCCTGTTCATGTAGGGATCTAACCTTCGCAAGACACACCTTGCACTGGTTCCATGACAACTTCATGACAGAGAGCAGAACGTGAAAAAGTTTTCGCTATGGAGAAGCATTCAGGCCCCACATCACCATAAAAGCCCTAGCGCGGCGAAGGTGCATAACGCCAGCGAGACCCCTTGCAGTAGGCGTCTATCCAAGCGGTGGGCAATGGCATCTGCCAACGCATTACCGATTAATACTGCGGGCAGGAAGGTAAGCGCGACCTGGAAATGCCAGAGCTGAATCTGGTCAGCCAAGGCAAGGGTAATCAAGGTCAACATGGAGGTTAAAATGAAAAAGGCGGCCAAGTTACCGCGCACACGATCTGCCGGTAGGGCATGCATTAAAAGTACGATGGGCGGGCCACCAATCGCCGCAACGGTGCCGAAAATACCGGAGAGCACCCCAGCGCCAAACAGCGTAATTCGGTTTACCGGCAGTTGAAAGCGGCACAAGGTGACAAACACTGCAAACAGGACAATGACCGCAATTAGCTTCTCTAACACAAACATGGGTGCGGCAAGTAGCAGCCAAATACCCAGCGCATTGCCGGGTAGGCGCCCCACCAACGCCATGCCAATGGAATCCAGACGCACCTCGTGCCAGTAGTGACGCACCATCATCAGCGAGACGGTAAAACCAAACAGCACCAGAATAACCGGCACCAGACGAGGCTCAAGCATTAACAATAGCGGCGCGCCTATGACAGCCAATCCGAAGCCGGTAGCCCGCTGCACAAAAGCCCCCAGTAACAGCACAGCGGAGCAAGCTAACCATGTGCTCATCGACATATTGACCCAGGCCAGCATGCTATCCATTCAAACTATCCTTACGCCCTATCAATACGCCCTGCCCATACACCCTGCCCATTTGAGAAACTATCCATCCGCAGCGGGTGCTTTAGTCAGTTTGCGCACACCGATATTGCCTAGCAATGCAGCGCCCAGCATGGTGAGCACCATTGGCCATAAGTGCTCAACCTCGAATAGTCCTACCATCACTCCCGCGAGGGCGCCGCAAGTAAACTGAATACCACCCAGTAGCGCTGTTGCCGTGGCGCTGATATGGCCAAAATGATCCAATAACGACGAGATCGCGTTGGGCGTAATCAGCCCGATCATACCGGTAAACAGCATAATTAACGGCACCACGATCACTAGCGACGCAATGTCCAGGGCGGTTACCGCTACCAACCCAAGCGCTGCCACCAGCTGTACAAGCAAACCTAAACGCAAATTCTGCTGGGGAGTACGCTTGCTGAGCAGATGAATATTGACCCGGTTAGAGAGCGCAATCACCACCACATTGACCCCAAACACAAGCGGATAGGTGCCGGGCGAGAGGCCAAAATAGTCGAGATAGAGAAACGGCGAAGCGGTCACGAAGGCAAAAAGACCTGCAAAGGAAGCCGCTACCGCACAGATATAGCCCATGCCTTCACGATGCGTAAGCACACTGGCGTAGTTGCGTACTACCTGCCGTGGTGACGCGGCAGGCAACGACATGTCGCGGGTTTCAGGCAGACGCGTGCCTAACAGCCAGAGTAAAAAACCTGCATAGATGGCTAAGAACACAAAAATCAGCCACCAGCCAGCCACATGCAGCAGCAAACTGCCCACAGCTGGCGCCACCAGCGGCGCCAGCATCATAATCATTGCCATGGTGGACATCACTTTAGCGGCCTCGCGCCCGCTAAAGCAGTCGCGCACAATCGCCGCCGAATTGACCACGCAAGCTCCTCCACCCAGTGCCTGGATAAACCGCCAGAGCAGCAGCGTGGGCAAACTGTCCACCAGCGTAATAGCAAGGCTCGCCAGCATAAACACCACCAGCCCACCTAGAAGCACAGGCTTTCTGCCCATACGATCCGAAAGCGGGCCAAAGCAGAGCTGGCCCAGCGCAAAGCCAAACAAAAATACGCTGATGGAGAGTTCAGTACGATGAATACTGGCGCCGATACTCTCGGCAATGATACCCATGGCAGGCAAATAAGCGTCGATAGCAAAGGGCGCCAGTGCAGTATTGGCGGCCACCAACAGTGCTACCCGGCGAGGATTAAGATCCATGGGTCTCCTTAAGGCGATAGTGTATGCACTGAAATAGATAGGCCGCTAATCATAGCCGATTTGAAAACATTTGTCGGGATTGGAGGCTATCAGTAGATCGCCCCTGGAAGCGACCAGGGGCTTATCAGGATGAGGGATATTAGTGGCGCGGGGTGGCGTCTTGTGACTCAAGCATGTCAACCAGTGGCTGAAACTGCTCACGGTTATGCTCGTTCATGTGCATCAAAATGCGGTGGGCTTCCAATATCCGATCGCGCAATCCTTCTTCATCAGCAGGCTCTTGGGGCAGCTCTTCAAGCTCATTATTGAGCGTGGTCGCCTGCTGTAGCGGCGCTTCCATCAACGTAAAAAAGCGCGCAAAGCCCATCACGTCGAGCATCTGCCGCACGTCAGGATTATCGACAATAATCGTTGGCGGTTGCTCCAGGCGCCCTTTCACCGCCATCGCCACCTTGGCCAGAAAGCCAAGCGCCGTTGAGTCCACGTTAGTGGCTTCACGTAGGTCAATCAATACAGCACGCAGCCCCGGCGTCTCTGCGAGACGTTGGGCTTGGGTATCCAGCGTGGCGCAAAGCGTCAAGCGCACATCGCCACACAGTTTTAGAACAAAAACACCAGAATCGAACGCCGCTTTAATGCGGCCTTCTTCAATCAGCATGACCAAATCCGCTCACCATCATGATTGTAATATCATCGGGTAAAGCATCGCGCTCTTGGTTGGCATCAAACTCCGCATCTCCTTCTGCAAGGAGTGTGTTTGTTTCTGCTAGCCGGTTGCGCAACTGCTCAAGCGTGACACTCTCGCTTACTAATTGCTCAAGCTCCTTGAGCCGCGTGTCGAGCGTTTTACCCGGCAAGCATTCCAATACTCCATCTGAGCAGAGCCATAGACGAAATTTATTCGGCAATGCACAACTCAGCGAAGGATACTCCACATCGGGGAAAAGGCCTACCGGCATTCCCTCGCCATCTAAACGGCGTAGCTCACCCTCTGCCGCCAACAAGGGCATGGGAAGCTGCGCGCCGAGCGAATAGTGAAGAGTATGAGCCTCATGGTCAATAACACCGACAAATAAGGTGGCATGTTTACCAATATCGGTGCCCTGCAGCTCACGGTTCATCGCCTTTAGCCAATCAGGCGGCAAGTTTTCCGGGTGCTGGCCATCCCACTCACTCAGCCAGCGGTTACATAAATATTTCAGCAGCACCGTGACAAACGCCGACGAAGCGCCATGCCCCGATACATCAGCGAAATAAAAGGCACTGTAACGCTCGTTATAGCGTTGATAATCTAAGAAATCACCGGATAAATAGAGTGATGGGGCAAAAACGTAGTCATAAAAGACCCCGTTAATCACTTTGGGGCGTTGCGGTAATAAACGCCGCTGGATGTGCCCCCCGCTCTGCTGATCCATCCGCAGCAGCGCCAAGTGTGTCTCCAGGCTCTCATTTAACTCCGCCAGCCGTGCATGGTCACGCTCGCGCTCCAACGCCAACTCGTTAAGCTCAATGGCCTTGCGGATCATTCGACGCAACAACTCAGCGTGACGCAGTGGATGAACAATATAATCCACCAGCCCTACATCAATGGCCTTGATCAAGTCGGCGTCCTGGCGCGAGTCGCTGACCACCAGCGTGGGTAGGCGGCGTGTCAACTGCGACCACTGCTGTCTGGGAACCGCTCGGGCATGAGCAACAATGAACGCCGTGTTAGCGGGTAAACGCTCAATATCTTCAGCGGCAAACACCCACATACCGTCGCAGGTAATCGCTTCAGCCAGCGCATCGCGTTCACGACCGGGTTCGTCGATTACCGCGATCAACTGCTTAGAATGATCCATCATATGCCTCAATCGGTGACTTCTTCGCCACCAAAGTCGCTGTCATTCTGGTCACTGTTGTCGAAGCCACTGTCTTCAAAATCGCTGTCATCAAACTCGAAGGTTTCGCTGGCAAAGGGATCATCACCCAATTCTCCATCGCTCACCTCAAATTGGCGACTCTGTAAGTAAGCGTCACGAATAAAACGGTAGCGATCACCGCGAATTAATTCTTCCTGGTCAAGCAGGCCCGCTCGAATATCGATCACATTGAGTGCGGTAAGACTTACTCGAACGGTATCGTCTTCTACATAGGTAACGGGGTACGTTGCCATATCAGCGGGCATACCAGTGGTGTCCCGCAGCGTGCTTGGGCCGAAGAAAGGCAACACCAGATAACGCGAATCTTCCCATCCCCATACCGCTAACGTCTGGCCGAAATCTTCTTCATCGGCGGCAATTTCCATCCGAGTAGCAGGATCAAACAGCCCGCCAACACCTACCGTAGAGTTAATCAAAAAACGGGATGTGGCGAGACCCGCGTTGGCCGGTTTGCCCTGCAGCACGCTATTGAGCGCAGTACGCACTTCACCTAAGTTGGAGAAAAAGTTACCCACCCCCGTTTCCACTGGATCAGGGGTAATAGCGCGATAGCCTTTTGCCACCGGCTTGAGCGCATAGCGATCCAACACATCGTTAAACGCAAACACCTTGCGGTTAAAGCCCTCCCACGGGTCTTCGGGAGCAGCCGTTTCCGCCATTTGCGTGCTGGCACAGCCGCCGGTTGCGAGTAACGTCACCAGCAGTAGTGGCAACCCTTTGCTACGCAGCGAAAGTGCTGGCTTCTCTTTATTTAACCACTGCCACATGACTTTTTCCTTTTTTCAATTCCGCAACACACTCACAAACGCCGGATGACCACGCTGCCCGCGCTATAACCTGCTCCAAAGGAGCAAATCACACCAATATCGCCCTCCACAAGCTGCTCGCGATGGAGGTGAAAAGCGATGATAGAACCCGCTGAACTGGTGTTGGCGTAACGATCCAATATGATCGGCGCCTGTGTTTCACTCGGGTCATAGCCCAATACTTTACGGGCGATTAAATCGTTCATATGCCGGTTAGCCTGGTGTAGCCACATGCGCTTAAGATCGCCACCGGTCAACTCTAAAGAGGCCAAATGATCAGTGATCAATTTAGCCACCATCGGGCAAACTTCCCTAAACACACGTCGCCCTTCCTGCACAAACAGCTTATCCAAAGCCAGCGGGTCACTGTCCGTTACGCGGTTAAGAAATCCTGCGTTATTACGGATCGCGTTGGAAAACTGGGTGGCCAAGCGAGTTCCGAGAATTTCAAATTGCTCATCAGCAACCGCCACGGCGCTATTTTCTAGTACCACAGCGGTACAAGCATCGCCGAAAATGAAGTGGCTGTCACGGTCTCGGAAGTTAAGATGCGCCGAGCAAATTTCCGGATTGACCACCAGAGCGCGCTTAACACTGCCAGCGGCTATGGCGTTGGCAGCCGTTTCCAGGGCAAATGTCGCAGAGCTACAGGCCACATTCATATCAAACCCGTAGCCGCTTGTTCCCAGGGCCTGCTGTACTTCGACCGCCACGGCGGGGTAGGCACGCTCCAGGTTTGAGCAGGCCACGATCACCAGTTCAATGTCGGCAGCATCGACCTTGGCAGTTGCCAGCGCCTGCTGTGCGGCAGCGGTCGCCATCTCGCACTGAATAGAGGGCTCGTCATTGCCCCGCTGCGGCAGTTTAGGCCGCATACGCTGTGGGTCAAGGATGCCAGATGCATCAAGCACGTAGCGGCTCTTAATACCCGAGGCTTTTTCGATAAACTCGCTACTCGAGTGGGCCAACGGTTCGCGCTCGCCGCTTGCAATGGCTGCGGCGTGCTGTTCATTGTCGCTATCTACCCAAGCATTAAATGCCGCCACCAGGGCCGCATTATCAATGGCGTGTTCCGGTGTATAGAGTCCTGTACCGGTTATCACCACATGTGTCATGCCAATCTCCTCTAAGCGGCTTGCCGACGTGACCGGCCAACAATGGCTAGCGCGTGACTTACGGCGAACCCATCCCGTTACTGTGTGCGTAAAATAGCGGTTTTTCCAGCAACTTTTTCAACCCCTAGCTAAACACTAGTGATCTCTTGCCAGCGTTTTTCCGATCGTTTTACCGACACCACCATGCTAGTCCCCAACTGCTGCGCAAATAGCGATACCCTAAGCTCTTGCAACCACCAGCCAAAAGCGACCAATTCCGGGTCTTCCACCCTTCCGCGTCGCTCACTTTCCCGGCGCGCATCAAAACGGGCCTCTAATGCTTGGACGTCTTGCATCATCATTTGATCGCGGCCGCGTTCCCGGGCGGCTTTCTCAAGCCGAATGAGCGCCGCCTCTGTGTAGCGCGGGTATTCATCCAGCCAGGCACCTGCATCGCGGATAAAACCTGGATAGACCAGGCGCTGCATTTGTGCACTAACATCGCTGTACACCAGCGCCAGGGCAAAATTAAGCTTCCCTTTGAGCACCTTACTAACCGCCAGGTGGCCTTTTAGCGCAACCTCTACGCGTATCAAAAGCGCTTTCGCTTCGTCCACGAGTTGGTTCTTAGTAGCGTCGAGGCGCTGGCTAAACTCACCTTCAGAGCGTGGCAGGGGGTGCTGAGCCACTACCTGGGTAAACACCGCTAGCAGCAGATCGTCGATCAAGGCTTGTTTACTGCCCACTTTGGCGAACAGCAGCGCGCACTTCTCAACACCCGGCAGTTGCTTAATCGCTTTAACCTGCTCGGGAAGCCTGGCAATGCCCAACCGGGCAATGCCCTCCTGGTGGGCGGCGTCAGCTTTTGCAGGGTGATCAAACAGCGCCACTTTGAACTCGCTGGCTTCGGCAACCAATGCAGGATACGCCTCTACGCGAATGCCTGCCTGGGTGGTGACCCGTGAAGCAGGCAGCGGCGTCTTGGGAAGCCCGGCAACGGCGGGTTCGTGGCTAACCTGTTCAGCCAGGGCCTGGGCGCCTGCGCTGGCTGCCGCTTCAAAACGCTGCTCCAAGGCGCGCAGATCGCGCCCCTGCCCTAAGATTTCGCCCGCGTGATCGACCACGCGAATATTCATTATCAGGTGCGGTTCGAGCAAGTCTAGGCGCCAATCGTCAGGATGCACCCGCGTCGATGTCCGGCGGCGAATAAACTCCCCTAACGCCTCGGTTAACGGACGCTGATCGGGAACCAGGGTTTCCAGCGCTGCATCCACCCAATCGGGAATCGGTACCACCTGACGGCGGATGCTTTTGGGCAGCGATTTGAGCAGCGCAATACACTTTTCACGCAACAGCCCAGGCACCAGCCACTCCAGAGCGTGCACCGGCACCTGGGGCACCATGGCGGCGGGAACGGTCAGGGTAACACCGTCATCCTCGGCTTCAGGGTCAAAGTGGTAGCTGACCGGATACGCAACGCCCGCCAGAACTAAATGATCAGGATACTGCGCCTGGGTAACGTCATCAGCATCGCGCGCTTTGAGCGAATCAATATCGAAATGCAGTAATTCCGGCTCCTGCTGCTCGGCCTGCTTGCGCCAGTGCTCAAAGCCCTTGCCGTTGACGATCTCCGCCGGAATCCGCTGGTCGTAAAAGTCATAGAGCGTGTCTTCATCGACCAGAATATCTCGCCGCCGAGCGCGGTCTTCCAGCGCTTCGACTTCATCGATTAGCGCGCGGTTATGAGCAAAGAAGGCCCCTTTGGTTTGAAACTCCCCTTCCACCAGCGCACGGCGAATAAACAGTTCCCGGGACTCCTGAGGCGCGATTGGCCCGTAATGTACCTTGCGCCGCGCCACAATCGGCAGACCAAACAGCGTGACCTGTTCAAAGGCCACTACCTGCGCGCGTTTCATTTCCCAATGCGGTTCACTGTAGCTGCGCTTCACCAGATGCTGCGCCTGGGGTTCGATCCACTGCGGATCGATTTTGGCCACGGTGCGAGCAAACAGTTTGGAGGTTTCCACCATCTCGAACGCCATGATCCACTTGGGCGACTTCTTGGCCAACCCAGAGCCTGGATGAATCATAAACTTGCGATTGCGGGCGCCGAGATACTCGCGGTTCTCGACCAACGTCCCCAGGTTGGAGAGCAGCCCCGAGAGTAGCGCCTGATGCACCTTGCCCGACGTTTTACGCCGTGTTTGACGCGCCTGCTCTTCGCTCTCGTCTTCATTGCGGGGCGGCGGCGCGGGCACGTCGATATCCATATCGCGCAGCAGTTGGCGCAGTTGGCGGAAGGTATCGTGCCATTCGCGCATACGCAGGTAGTTGATGTAGTGCTCACGGCACCAGCGGCGCAACTGATTACCCGACAGCGCTTCGCGGGCATTCTCAATACCGTGCCAGAGGTTCAGCAAGGCGACAAAGTCGGAATCCGGGTCGTGCCAGCGCTGGTGAGCTTGGTCAGCGGCTTGGCGCTTATCCGCTGGTCGGTCACGGGGGTCTTGGATGGCCAGCGCCGAGACGACGATCAGTACATCTCGCAGGCTGCCGAATTCGACACCCGCCAGCACCATACGCGCTAGGCGTGGGTCAATTGGCAGCCGCGCCAGCTTACGTCCGAGCGGAGAAAGGCGCTGTTTTTCGTCCACCGCGCCCAGCTCGAACAGCAGTCGGAAGCCGTCTTTAACAAAGCGGCTATCCGGCGGATCAACAAACGGAAAGGCCTCAATATCGCCGAGCTTGAGCCCCAGCATCGAAAGAATCACCGAGGCCAGGTTGGTGCGCTGGATTTCAGGGTCGGTAAAGCCGGGTCGGGAGAGAAAATCCTCTTCGCTATAGAGGCGAATGCACACGCCTTCGGCAATCCGCCCACAGCGCCCTTTACGCTGGTTGGCACTGGCCTGGCTAACCGCTTCTACCGGCAGTCGCTGGATCTTGGAACGGTAGCTATAGCGGCTGATACGCACGAGGCCTGGGTCGATCACATAGCGAATTCCAGGCACCGTCAACGACGTTTCCGCGACGTTGGTGGCGAGTACAATGCGCCGGCCGCGGTGCGGCGCAAACACGCGGTTCTGCTCTTCGTTGGAGAGCCGTGCGTAAAGGGGCAGGATTTCGGTGCCTTTCAGCTCGGCACGGCGCAGAGTATCGGCGGTTTCACGAATTTCGCGCTCACCCGGTAAAAACACCAGCACATCCCGTGGGCCGTGCAGCCAGCCTTTTTCGCGCTCAATGGCTTCAATCTCTTCCACCGCGTGCAGAATGCCCTCTTGAAGCGTGCGGTCTTCCTCATCGTCCTCGTCGCGCACCAGCGGCCGGTAGTGCACTTCTACGGGATAGGTGCGCCCGGTGACTTCCACCACAGGAGCGGGCGTTTTGGCGGTGCCAAAGTGCTTGGCAAAGCGCTCCACGTCGATAGTCGCCGAGGTAATGATGACTTTTAGGTCGGGCCGTTTGGGGAGCAAACGCTTGAGGTAACCAAGCAGAAAGTCGATATTCAGGCTGCGCTCATGGGCTTCATCAATAATGATGGTGTCGTAACGCATCAGCAGCGGATCATGCTGGGTTTCGGCCAGCAAGATCCCGTCGGTCATCAGCTTAACCAAGGTCGTCGGGCTGCTCTGGTCGGTGAAGCGCACCTGATAGCCCACCTGCTCGCCCAAAGAGACTTCCAGCTCTTCCGCCAGACGACCGGCGACACTGCGGGCAGCCAAGCGACGCGGCTGAGTGTGGCCAATTAAGCCACGGCGGCCCCTACCCAGCTCTAAACACATTTTAGGCAACTGGGTGGTTTTGCCTGAGCCGGTCTCCCCAGCCACTACCACCACCTGATGGTCACGGATGGCGTTGAGAATATCTTCCCGCCGTTCGACCACCGGCAATTCTGGCGGATAGTTGAGGGCGACCTTTTGGCTTTCGCGCTGGCTAAGCTGCTGCTGGGAGCGGCTAAACTCACGCTCCACTTCGTCCAAACCACGGCTAATCGGCTTGTTATCGCGCAGACGACGGTTTAAACCGGCCAGCCGCCGCTCCAGCCGCTCTGCATCGCGCAGCATCACATCGCCCGCGACCTGTTTCAGCGACGCAAGACGTTGGCTATCGGTGGGGGCTGGGGATGTGTCGGTGGTCACGATTGAGTCGGCTTCCATTCGCTTGGGCATTAACAAGAGATATTAATAACAAATATAAAAAATCAACCCGCTCAATTGAGCGGGTCGTATAGTGTAACGCTTTCAGCTCCGCGACGCCTAACCACAGCGCCGAGTCGTCATTTAACGGTTACGTTTTTGAGGGCTCTTCGTCGCGTAGCTGGCGGCGGAGCACTTTGCCTACGTTGGTTTTGGGCAACTCATCGCGAAACTCAATGATCTTGGGCACCTTATAGCCAGTGAGCTCTTTTTTGCACCAGTCACGTAGCGTTTTTTCATCTAGCTGATCATTTTTACTGACCACAAACAGCTTGATGGCTTCACCAGCATTTTCATCTGGCACACCGACCGCAGCCGATTCAAGTACATCTGGGTGGGCTGCCACCACATCTTCAACTTCGTTGGGGTAAACATTAAAGCCAGAAACCAGGATCATGTCTTTTTTGCGATCAACGATGCGGATGTAGCCATCATCTTGTAGCACAGCGATGTCGCCGGTGTGGAACCAGCCATTCTCATCGATGGCGTCGCGGGTTTCGTCTTCGCGCTGCCAGTAGCCTTTCATCACCTGCGGCCCTTGGACACAAAGCTCTCCCGGCTCGCCCATCGCAACGTCATTACCATCGACGTCGACGACTTTAACCGCGGTGCCTGCCACTGGCTTACCGATTGTACCCAGTTGAATCGCGTCGGTGGGGTTGAAGCTGACAATGGGAGAAGTCTCGGTCAGACCATACCCTTCCGCGATTGGACAACCGGTAGTTTTTTCCCAACGCTGCGCCGCTGCTTTGGTCAGCGCCATGCCGCCGGAGATCGTTAGCTTCAATTTGGAAAAATCGAGCTGCTTGAAGTCGTCGCGATTACACAGCGCATTGAACAGCGTATTGAGGCCGATAAAAGCGGTAAAGGGCAGCCCCTTGAGCTCTTTGACAAAACCATCCAGGTCGCGAGGGTTAGTGATCAGCAAAGAGTGGTTACCGGTTTCCATTAGAAACAGGCAGTTAACCGTAAAAGTATAAATGTGATAAACCGGCAGTGGTGCGATAACCAGCTCTTCACCATCGGTCAGATGAGGGCCAATCGCTTCCCGCGCTTGCAGCATATTGGCGATGAGATTGCGATGGGTCAGCATGGCACCTTTGGGCATACCCGTGGTGCCTCCAGTGTATTGAAGTGCGGCTAACTCGTCGGGACTTCTATTCACCTCGGTATGGCTTAGCGAGGCACCTTTTTTCAATGCACCGCGAAAACCCACAGCATTAGGCAGTGAATAGGCAGGTACCATTTTCTTAACGTGCTTGACCACTGCATTGATTAGCCAGCGCTTTGGAGCATCGTGCAAATCGGCTAACTGAGTGACTAAAACGTGTTTGATATCTGTTTTATCGAGCACTTTCTCCAGCTTGTCGGCCATATTGGCCAAAATCACAATGGCTTTAGCGTTGGAGTCTTTGAACTGGTTGGCCATTTCCCGTTCGGTATACAGCGGATTGGTGTTAACCACGACCAAGCCTGCACGCAGTGCACCGAATACCGCTACTGGGAACTGCAGTACGTTGGGCAACTGAATGGCAATTCGATCACCGGGAACGAGGTCGGTTTCGTGCTGCAGCCAAGCGGCAAAGTCTGCGGAAAGGCGATCAAGGTCGGCGAAGGTCAGCGTTTTCCCCATACAGGAAAATGCAGGCTTGTCCTTAAAACGTTCTACTGCGGTATGAAAAACATCCGTGACTGAATCGTACTGATCCAACCCTTCAAGCGCTGGGCCACGTAAAACGGCGGCGTTGGCGTGTTCGCTCATGGGCAATCTCCGCTATTAGCGTCGGCGTAAGTCACCGACCTTGTTGTTGTCGCTAGGTTCTATCTGAAAATAGGTTAAGAAGCCCAACGATATACGACCTCTAACAGGCTGTAAAACGATCGATTGAAACTGGCGTTTCAACTTTAGCCCATAGTCGAGTTCAATTGATGCGCTGCTACTTCCCTCATTCCAATTTAGTAGATCGTCTATTTATGGACAGTAACGCGCCTGAATTTCTCCATCGCGCCAGACCAATAGCTCACCCGGCACCATGCGCTGCCAGGCTTCATTGTGCGTGAGCGGTTCAGTGGCAATGACTGAAACGATGTCGTTAGGCGTGGTATGTTCGGCAAAATTCACCGTCATCTCAGCGTCGGAGAGTTCCGCCTCGCCGAAGGGCGCGCAGCGAGTAATATGCGCAAGCTTCGTAGCGCAAAATGTATACAGATAGATTCCATCGGAGAGCAACATATTGAACACGCCCAGCGCTCTTAGCTGCTCACACAGCTGGTGCAAGCGCTCCCACAGCGTTGTGGGATCAGCGGGCGGGGCAGGAAACTCGCGGCGAAGCTCCCCCATTAACCAGCAGTAGGCGTGCTCACTATCAGTGCTGCCAACCGGGGTGTAGTTTCCTAATGCTAGGCTTTCCCAGCCACTTAATTGGCCATTGTGGGCATAGCACCAGGGTCGCCCCCACATTTCTCGCGTGAAAGGGTGGGTATTGGCAAGCTTTACGCCCCCCACGTTAGCTTGGCGAATGTGACTGATCACTACATCGGACTTAATCGGGTAGTCGCAAATCAGCCGGGCGATGGGGGAGTCAACGGAAGGATGGGGGTCGCGAAAATCGCGGTAACCGCCCTCTTCGTAGAAGGCAATTCCCCAACCATCGCGATGAGGACCGGTGCCCCCACCGCGATGCAAAAAGCCCGAAAAGCTAAAACAGATATCAGTGGGCACATTGGCGCTCATACCCAGCAGTTCACACATACGCTTTACACATGCTTAGACACCAAAATGTTGTTCAAAGCGGCCATCAACCAATCACCGGTTCGCGACGGCGTGGTGATTCGCTTTCATCGACACTCTCTTCTTCCTGGACGGCATACTCATCGTCCCCAGGGCGGCGCCACCACCACAGGGCAACGCCGATAAGCGCGCCTAATGCCATCCCCAACACCAGCCACATCAGCCCACCGCGAAGTGCCGAGCCGTTGTTTTCTAAAAAGCCAACCGCTGCCACCATCGCCGAAGGTGCCCAACCGGTATAGAATTCACCCTCTTCTATTAACGGCAGCCGAAAAGTGGCAGGTGCCCATATCGCGCCTGCCACCATCCAGGTCAGTACAAGACGTGGCAAGCGAGGCAGAAAAGTGAGCGCAAAATAGACCGCGACAACCACTAACAGCGACAGCCCGTAATAACTCAACCACAGTAGTGGCGTTGAATTTGCAAACAGCATAATACCCCTCATATGGGTGAGTTCACCCGACGTTGATTTCCCGTTATGGTACCTATCAATTTATGAAAGCACAGCAAGGCATACCTTCAGGCTTACCCGCTGCACGCTATTATCGCGCTAATGACCCGCAATGGCACTGGTTAGAAGAGCGCGATGACCCACAGGTCAGCGCCTTTTTAGAGGCCGCCAACCAGCAACAAGCCGATTGGTTTGCCCCGCTTGCCCCGCTGGAGGAAGCGTTATACCAGAGTCACCTGGCGCGCCGCGAATTAGCCGTGACCAGCCTTAAGACAACGCTTGACCACTTCACGTTCTGGAACGAAACCGGTGCCGAGGATGATTACCCCTGCTGGTGGCGCCACCCCAACCATCAGCCTGAACAGCACGAATGCTTTTTTGACGTTAGAGCCCGCGCTGCCGAGCACGACTTTTACGACATGGGCGATATGGCACTCTCACCCGATGAGCAGTGGTTGGCCTGGACAGAAGATACTCAAGGCGACGAGCGTTTTACCCTGTGGATGAAAGCATTGCCAAGCGGGCCTCCCGTGCAACTGTTAAGCGATATTGGCGCAGGGCTGTGCTGGGCAGAAGATCAAACTGCCACCACGGCGACGCTGCTGTTCACTCGCTTTGACGACACTCAGCGCCCCGACAGCGTTTGGCGCTTTTCACTTTCGCTGACGGAGCCTGGCGCCTCAAAAGAGCCAGTTCTGGTGCTACGGGAAGAAGATCCAGAGTTTTGGCTCGGCATCGGCAAAACGCGCTCACGGTCGTGGCTGCTGCTCGAAAGCGGCTCAAAAGACACCAGTGAAATTCACCTGTTGCCCGCCCACTCGCCTGATTCAGCACCGCGGTGTATTCAACAGCGCCAACCAGGGGTTGAGTACAACATTGATCACCGCCCTGGCAGCTTTTATCGCCTGCACAACCAAGCAGGCGCTCACTTTCAGCTCGATTTCCTGCCCGAAAATCAGCTTGGTCAGTCCCAATTGAATTGGCAAACCCTAATCGCCCACCGTGAAGAAGCTACCCTGGAAGGGGTTGATGCGTTCTCTTGGGGGCTGATGCTGGCTGAGCGCGACCATGCCCAGGCGCAAGTGCGTTTGCGGCGTTTGCTTTTCGATGCCCAGCACAACTGCACCCTGGACGAGACCCTGGCACTACCTGAACAACCCTGTTCGCAGATGCTGGAAGATGCGCCGCACTTCGATACCCAGGTAGTGCGCCTGCGCGAAGAGTCGTTTACCCAGCCGCCCAGCTGGTTTTCACTCGATCTAACCAGTGGCGAACGAACGCTGCTGAAACGAGTACCTGTTTACGGCAATTTACAGCCGGAGCAGCTAGTCAGCCGCCGCCTTTGGGCAACCAGCCGCGATGGCGAGCAAGTGCCCGTATCGGTGGTGATGCGCGCCGACCTGGCGGATAGGCCCTTACCCACGCTGCTGTATGGCTACGGCGCCTACGGCGAGGCGCTCGACCCCTGGTTCTCGATTGCCCGGTTGGAACTGCTTGAACGTGGTGCGGCCTTTGCCGTTGCTCATGTGCGCGGCGGCGGCGAGCGCGGCGAACCCTGGTATTTAAACGGCAAGATGGCCCACAAGGAGAACAGCTTTAACGATTTCCTGGCCGCCAGGGAGGCGCTTGTGGAGCAGGGTGTCAGTGATTCACAGCGCATAGCGGCCTATGGCGCCAGCGCTGGAGGGCTGTTGGTCGGCACCTGCATTAATCGTGCCCCGGAAAAGTTTTGTGCCGCGCTGCTAGATGTGCCCTTCTTGGACGTACTGCGCACGATGCAGAACCCGGAGTTGCCTCTGACGACCGCAGAGTACAGCGAGTGGGGCAACCCTGAAGAACCAGAGGTCGCCGAACGAATAGCCGCTTACTCGCCTGTCGATAATATTAAAGAGCAGGCATACCCTGCCCTATGGATTGAGGGCAGTTGGTTCGACACCCGAGTCAGCTACTGGGAGCCAGCCAAGTTTTATGCCCAAGTATCCCTACAGCAGCAGGGTTCAGCGCCGGTTCTAATGCGTACTGACATGAGCAGCGGACACGGTGGGGCCTCGGGGCGTTTCAAAGCCTGGCATGATACGGCGCGGCAAGATGCGTTTATTCTTTGGGCGTTGGGCCTTAACGCTCAATCATCTCCAGCTCCTGCATAAAGAGCGTAAAGGCCTGCTGTGCCCCCGCCAATACAGCAGGCCAGGTAGGGGGCGGGCAGTGATACTCAGCGAAATGCCAAAAGTCAGCCCACTGCGCCTCCTCTAAAGGGTGAGTCGTAAAAAAACGCAGTGGCACCTGATCTCCCATCACGCGCTTAACGTGTCGGGCAATCATGGCACCACCCAAACGCGACCCTTCCAGCACATAGAGCATGCCTACGATGCTCGCCATACTCTTAGGGAGCGAAGCGCAATGGGGTACGCTCGCATGCTGGCCTAGTTGATCCATATCCGCCTTCAGCAGCGCTGCTCGTTGAGTGAGGGGGTAATGAGCACCGAGAGCGGTTAAGCCAATACTCAACGCCTCTTCTAAGCTGGCTATCGGCACATAAAGGGCGCTTAACGCAGTGGCATACTCAGGCAGTGTTAAATCTCGCTTAAGCAGTGGTTTCAACGCTGGGTGCTGATCTACTCGACGATGGTCGGCACGTGTTTCTCGCTTCAACCATTCGCTAAGCGTTGGATTACTCATTCGTTGTCCAGCTAAATGACTTTGCCTGTTGAAGTAAGGCACGAAGTTTCAGCAGGTAGATACGAGTACTTGAAAACCAGGGCCTGCTGTGACCCACACGCTGCTCCACCCAGGCTTCAAATGATCGCCTCGGGGCAATCGCACTGTTGCCATCACGATAGTCGATAGGTTTATCTGGATTACCGCCCCAGGTGACTTCATAGAGGTATTCCAGCCGGCAAAGATAGAGATTAACGTTGTGATACTGATCCAGAGGCAAATCACTGACTACGGCAACGCCCGCAATCTCACTCAATGGCATATCGCCACAATCGCGTTGCAGATTATCGCTTATCCATACGGACGACGTTTCAAACCTGGCTGCCTCGGCGACTACGTTGACAGCGCTAGCCGATAGCACTGCTCCTCTTTGATGGCACTCACTTCCCACCTGCAAAATAACGCCATCAACACTAAACGTATCCATTAGCCAGCGACTTAGTTCGGGCCAAGCACTCTCTAGCTCACCATGGCGCATCAACACCGCCTTGGCGTGATCAAACTGGCGCTGCAATCCATCGTATATCTGTAACCGCCGGCGTGCTTTATAGTCCCGCAAACGTAAATTAAAGGCTTCTGAAAGCGCACTCATGGCCTGTAACTGGCTAACCGTTAACTGTTTTGGCACCGCATTGTGACACGAGATAAGCGCATCAAGCTCACCGGCCTGGGTAATGGGGAGAGAAATAGCCGACCCAACGCCCATATTGGCCATATACTCTTGATGAACAGGCGATACGCTGCGTAGATCAGCCCAGGTAAGATTGGGATTTGATGACTGGCCACGACCAACAATGGCCGCAGGTTCAGCGCTGGCTTGGGGAATAGAGCGCCAGGGGTTTTGTAAGTAGAGCTGACGTGCCACCTGAGGAATATCGCTGGCCGGGAAACGCAGTCCTAAATAGCTGCCAGTTACCTCCGGCTGGCGGGCTTCCGCCGTTACTTCACCGTCACCTTCCGGCATAAAGCGGTAATAGTGCACCCTATCGAATCCGCTTAGCGCCAGCAGGGCCACTAATAGCTGTTGGCACTGATTTTCCAGCGCATGGCGGTCTTCAGGCACAGGAAAAGCTTCACCCCCCATTGGCATAGGTTCAGCATAAGCATCCACTGGGTAAAGCTCATAGATCAGCTGCTCGCCGTTATGACTAATGATCACATCAAACTCTTGCTGCCCAACATTCCCTTGACCAATATAGCGCTCCCCCTGGTTAAGGGGTGGGGCGATATTGTGAACCTCCTCAAGAAAATCGGGCAGCGGTTGATCTAATAGCTGCTCTATACGCGTATCCAAAGCGAGTAAGCTTGCCAAATTAGCCGACACATGGCTGACAAGTCCTTGAAGATCACTCACCACCAGCGCCCCGTGAGGCTGAATAGCGCCGGAAAGATGCAGTTGCTCTTGCTCACACCCTTCAATAAATCTGTCTTGCATGGCCACGTTAGGAATTCCTTTCCTTATCATCGTTGCTCGGAGGCAGAGCATAGTCCGCTACCAACACGGTAAACTCAGCCAGCGGTAGGGGCCTGGATAATAAATACCCTTGAACGTAATCACAGCCATTAGCGGTCAACCAATTCAGTTGGGACTGAGTTTCCACTCCCTCACCCACCGTGCGTATGTTAAGCGCTTTGGCCATGCCTAAAATAGCCAGCGCAATCGCCTGGTCACTTTCATCAGCGCTGCCTAGGCCATCAACAAAGCTTTTGTCGATTTTCAGTTCTGCCAACGGTAGCCGTTTTAGATACGCCAGAGAGGAGTAGCCGGTGCCAAAATCATCGACCGCCAGCTTAATACCGGCTTCACGCAGCTTTTCAATATTGCCTAATGCCGCACTTGAGCGATCAACAAGCGTACTTTCGGTGATTTCCACCTGGATAAGCTCGTGGGGAACACGGTACTGCTTTAAACAGGAAAACAAGTGGGAGATGAACCGCTCCTCCTGAAAGCTGCGGGCTGAGACATTCATGGCCACTGGCGGCGGGCGGATGCCATCGGCAAGCCATTGCGCCAACTGATTAACCAACAGCAGTGCGACATGCCGATCCAGCTCTAAGATCAAGCCCGTGGCTTCAGCGACAGGTATAAAATCGGCAGGACTTACCGCGCCTAAAACCGGATCGTTCCAGCGCAGTAGCGCCTCGCCCCCCACAAGCTGGTTAGGGGGCGCACTAGTAAATTTAGGCTGATAGACTAAGTGCAAACGACCTTGTTCCATGCCTTCACGCAGGGCTTGCTCAATGGCGACGTCACGCATTAAGCGCTCTTGCAGCTCAGGTTTGAACAACTCAAAACGATCGCGGCCATTCTCTTTGGCACGATACATCGCCGTATCGGCAGCTTTGGTTAGTCCTGCCACATCTTCACCATCATCGGGGCAAAAAGCCAGGCCAATGCTTGAGGTGACAAATAGCGAGTGACGGCGGACTTCAAAAGGTTTGGCAAGCGACTCAACTATCCGCTTGGCCACCTGCTCGGCACCTTCAATCGTGGTTTCCGTGACGATAATGGTAAATTCATCGCCCCCCAACCGAGCCACGGTGTCCATATCTCTCACCAGTTCACGAAGTCTAACAGCTACTTGAATCAGCAGTTCATCGCCAACGTCATGACCCAGTGTGTCGTTAATGCTTTTAAAGTTATCCAGGTCTAGAAACATCAATGCGCTGATTTGATTATTACGTCGGGAGTGGGCAATGGCCACCTGAAGACGGTCTTGAAACAAGGTTCGATTGGGGAGCCCTGTCAAAGCATCGTGCGTGGCCAGGTACTCTGCGTGCTGCTGGGACTCTTTAATATGAGTGATATCCGAAAATACCGCTACATAGAGCATCTCTTCATGGCTATCCGGCTCAATACTATTAAGCGTCAACCACTGTGAGAAAAGCGTGCCATCATGCCGGCGGTTCCAAACCTCTCCTTGCCAAAAGCCATGATGCTGAACCAGCCCCCATAAAATGTGGCAGGTGGAAGAAGGCTCAGCATCCACACCATTTTCTTGTTCACTGTATAGAATCGGAAGCGCCGGCGTACCCAATACCTGGTGTGCGGAAAATCCAGTAATCCGCGAAAAAGCAGCATTTACTGACTGCACATTACCCAAGGCATTGATGACAACAATGGCCTCACCCGCCTGCTCGTATACTTTGGCGGCCACCTGCATTTCCCGCTCGGCCTGCTTGCGTGATGTAATATCTTCAGCTTCTGTGAGGATCAGATGGGGATGGCCTTGCTCATCGCGCAACAGTTGGTGAACCGCCGAGAAAATGCGCACTCCACCTTCAGGAGCGGTCAGCACATGCTCAGCTTTTACCATACGTTGATAGCGCAGCGCCTCAAGGTCACATGTCCACAAGGAGCTTGCATAAGTTTCTGGAAATAATTCAAAGGGGGTATGGCCTACAAGCTCATTCTGGGAGAAACCAAACGTATTTAAAAACTGGGGATTGGCAAAAGTGTAGTGGCCATTGAGATCCTTGAGCGCCATCATCACCGTGCTATTTTCCATGAGTGCATGCAATTGCGCCTGAGACTGGCGTAATTTGGCCTGCACATGGCTAAGGTCGGTAATATCCATCAGCGTCACTATCAACAGCTCTACTTTGCCCTCGCGACTAACGCCAGGGGTCAGCACTCGTTGCAGCAACCGCCCTTCAACGTCAACCACGGCCTCTTCCGGCACCCCGCTGGCCATAACACTGACAAGCTGCTCTTCCAAGTTATTGATCGCGGAAGGTAGATTTAATCCCGCCACATGCCGCTGAAGGACGGTGGGTCGGAAATTAAAATAGCGCGCCGCAGGTGCATTGTAACGCTTCAGACAGTGGTCGGTATCAAACACCAGCAGCGGAAAATCAAGCGCATCATAGAGGTAGGTGTACTCTTCGTTAAGCTGCGTCAGCTCACTGGTTTTAACATTTAGCTCTTCATTAAGGCTTATCAACTCTTCGTTAGTGGCTTGAAGCTCCTCATTGGCGGCCTCCATCTCTTCATTAGCGGCTTGAAGCTCCTCATTGGACGCCTGCGCCTCTTCATTAAGCGATTGCATCTCTTCATTGGCCGTGGCCAGCTCTTCAATCAGCGCTTGGAGATGCTCCCGGGTAGCCACCAGTTCATCTTCTAAGCTGTTACTTTTGTCCAGCGGCAGTGGCTCCATCAACCGATCTAATGCAACATCGGTCACCGGAACAGTGTCGATAACTTGATTCGGTGTCAGAATCACCAGAAGGCGGCGGTCATCATCGCCCTCTGAGAGTGACCGCACACTGAGCTGCCACCAGCGGTCTTCAAAGCGCCGACGGCGCCCTACCTGAGGCTCTCGCAGCTTCTGAAATTGATGCAACATCGCCATCAGCTCACCGCGAAAAACCGGACTAATCACATCGCTAATGCCCACTTGCGTACGACCAGCGGGAAAATGCAAGAATTTGCCGACGTCACCCGCAGTATGTAAGACGCTTCCCTGGGTATCGCAAAGAGCAATAGTCGCTTCCATATGGGAAGCCAGCGCATCTAACAGTTGCTGCATATCGTGATTACGCCGACGTGAAGGCTGGCTTTCAACGGCCCCCTGCGATGAGCGCACGGCTACTTCGCGACTTTCACCCAGTTTACGAAACAGGCGCTCACGTCTATTAAGCGGCATAAATAAACTTTCGGTTTGGGCGATGCTTTCCGAGCGCCCGAGAAATAGCATGCCTCTCGCTCTTAAGCCAAAATGGAAGCGCTGCAGCACCCGCGTCTGTAATTCATTATTAAAGTAGATCAATACATTACGGCAAGAAACCAAGTTCAAGCGCAAAAACGGTGGGTCATCGACCAAATTATGCTTGGCAAACACCACCATATCACGCAGCTCTTTATTGACCTCGTAAGTATGCTCGTCAGCAGTGAAATAACGCTCCACCCACTCGGATGGCAACGCCTCAAGGGCAGCCGCTATATAGCGACCACGCCGAGCGATTTCCAAAGCATCTTCATCGATATCAGTAGCAAAAATCTGCACTACCCGGCTGAACTCACCATGCCGCCGCCTGGCTTCGGCAATCATTAGCGCAATCGAGTAAGCCTCCTCGCCCGTCGCACAACCCGCCACCCAAACCCGAATGGGTTCGCGACTAGCCTCTTGGATAAGGCTATTCACAGCCCCATCCAAAGCATCAAACGCGGATCTGTCGCGTACAAATGCCGTCACCGAAATTAAAATATCACGGCCTAGCTGCTCTAACTCCGCATGACTTGACTCCACTAACGATAAATACTGGTGCATATCCGCCACATTAGTGGCAATCAGGCGTCGCCTTATTCGTCGGCTTAACGTGCCTTTTTTATAGCCGGAAAAATCTAACTGTCGGTGCTCTTTTAATAACGCTAATAAACGTTCCGGGACGAAGGTCTGGTTATCTTCAAGACTTGAACGCTCAAGCCGAGAAAGATCGGCCAAACGTGACCCCATCGCCTCTACATCCAATATATAATCAATGACGCCAGCATCTAGCGCCGATTGGGGCATGCCATTGTATTTAGCACTAGCGGGCGTTTGCACCATAGTGATACCACCGGCCGCCATAATAGCGCGTAAGCCCGCCGTACCATCAGAGCCTGTGCCCGATAGCACGATACCCACTGCAGCCTCATGGGCATCCTCCGCTAACGAGATAAAAAACTCGTTTACCGATGGCTTTGGTCCCACATGGGGTTTTATGGGGGTAGTATAAAAAATCCCCTCTTTGATCAAAGCATTGGTATTCGCTGGCACCACATAGATAACCCCAGATTCAGGGGTTTGATTGTTTTCAAAGCGCTGCACTCGTAAGCGGGTCTCACGACTTAAAATGTCGACCAGCATACTTTTATGCGTTGGTGATACATGCTGTAACACGACATACGCTAGGGGCATACCTGGATCAAGCGGCTTAATCAATTTTGAAATGGCTTCTAAACCGCCAGCAGAGGCGCCGATACCCACCACAAGGGGAGAGATTGGAGGGAAGCTGGCAGCAGTCATGATCGTCCTTTACTTATGCGTAACAGTCACCGTTCAGTTTACACACCTTATTGCGCAAAGCGACATTTCAAAATCTGGAAACAGCCCAATAAACGCCTGTTTTATAATGCAGATTATATTCGAACCTGCTACTGCATTTGGCTACAACTCCAGAATCCATATGCATCTAGTCCTGCTTAAGATTTCAGTTAGTCGTCGTGCTCGATATAGCGCTACTCATGGAGCAGGAAACCAGCGCAGCTAATGGTGTTTATGCGGTGCATTTTCTTCATTCTAATGGCCACTTGTTGAACGAGGGCGACGGCCTTTTGCCTGCGATATCTATCATGTCACCGGCAGACGCACTGGCAGAACATACGACGATACTAGCGGTGTTTTTCCCTTGATCTCAGCGGCAGATACCTCAGCGTGAATCGATCAGTTCTCACTCTGCTGGAAATTAGCGCAGCAGTGAAACCAGCAGTAACGGTATTTTAATTTGCGAGGCTCAACAGCCTGACTACCCTATTTTGTTCGTCAACCCAGCCTTTGTAGCCATCACTGGCTATACGCTTGAAGAAGCCATAGGACACAACTGCCGGTTTCTCCAGGGCGAAGACAGCGACCCAAAACATACCGGATTCGCGCCAGCTATTTATGAAAATATTTTCCAAAAACCATTCACTCGTCCATGATTCTGCGCCATACTAGACCTTAGCCGCATACACTAATGTCTAAGCGCGATTTATACGCTCAATGCTTATGACAGTTCTCAAGGAGTCAGTTGAAACCATGAAATACCAAGATCACTTCCCGACCATTTGGGACGCACCTCAAAAGACTAGCGCTAAATCCGCTAACCAGGCGCCAGCTAAACAGCTGCTTTCACCGGTTAAAGAAGCGTTTTTGTCTATTTGGGATACCCCTAAGCGCCAGCCCAGCGCTTAAAGCGTCAGGAATTACATTGGCAGTACGGCAATGATATGTGACTCAAGTTGCTGCTCAGGCACATCATCTTGGGACACTGCAAAGCTGCGCACGCTGATGCCTTTGCGGTGAACCCGCTCGGCGTCATTGCTTAACAGCGGATGCCAACCCGCCAGCTTGCGCCCTTCTGCCACTCGCCGGTAGCCACAGCTCTGCGGCAGCCAAGTAAACTCTTTAACCAACGCTGGTGTCAGTTGGGTGCAGTCGGGAACCGTTTCAAAACGGTTAGCATAATCACTGCACTGACAGCTGTGGGTATCCAGCAGACGGCAGGCAACATTGAGCACCGCCAGCTCTTGGGTGTCCTCATCGTGCAACTTCAACAGGCAGCACTGTCCACAGCCATCACATAGCGCTTCCCACTCCTGGGGCGTCAGCTCTTCAAGGGTAAAGCGCTCCCAAAAACGTTCGCGCATCGTGGTTTCCATCCTGCTACCTCATTGTCACGGAATAACTCTTTATGATGGGAATCTGTCTTGATGGCTTAATTCAGCCATAAGAGCGGGCCATAGTGTCTGGAAATCGCCCTCTAATGCGTGATAATCGTCGTATAGCCAAGGCACTAAGGCAGCCAACTGATTAGGGCCAGACAAACGCTGCCCAATCCCGGCAACGGCCCGGCAGGTAAACGCAAAGTCAGCGTAGCCTCTTAGCCAGTCTTGCTCGACGAGAATCGGCATCATACCAGCTAGCCGATTCGGCGCGTTGCGGGTGGAGAGCAGCCGATAACAACGCTCAATAATCGCCTCTTGATGCGCCTGCCCCGCCGTATCCCGAGCCAGGAAATGATCCCACACCATATCCAGCGCTATTCCCGCATAGCGACGCTGACCCGCTGGCGCACGCCGCCGCGCATTAATAACGCTAGGATGGCTATCCACCCAGGCATCCACACGCCGGTGATGGCGAATGCCCAGCGCAGTAGCAGTGGACCAATCGCTTAAATCGCGCCCCTTAACGCCATCAGCAATTAAATTGCCGTAGAGAAAATCATCGCTACCGGCGCTCACTAACCACGCATGGGCAAGAAAATTCATAACCGAATGGCGCTACTGTTCGTCAGTACGGTCATCAGAACGCGAGGCAACATGGGCGCGATGCACGTCGAGCAAATAGGCCTCTTTAGCCGGCGGCATTTGCAGATAGAATCCTTTGTCTTTAATACCGTCCACCACGTCTGCTGCATTCACCCGGGACAATTTTTTGTCAGCGGTCAACAGCATGGTAAATACCGGCACAGGCTTGCCGAAGGTCTCCAGTAATTGCTCTGGGACATCTGCAAGCCCTTGACGCTTATCGACGTATAAATACATTTCATCTTTACGCGAGCTTTTGAAAACCTCGCAAATCAATTTGTCGCTCATGATGATCGCTCCTCGAGGGCTTGGGCCAACGCAGCATTCAAACATTCGCCCCGCCAACCGCTCGGCCAGGTCAATGGCTCACCCGCCAAGTCCTGCATCACCAGTGTTTCAATATCACGGCGGCGCATGAGCATTTCCGGCGCCACCCCCAAGTCATTGGCTTTGCTCGTGACCGCCTTTTTAAGTGCTTTAAAACGTGATTTGAACGTCGGGTGCATGGGGTCTGGCCAACGCTTGGGCAGCGCCGCTTCATCACAGTGCTGGGCTTGTTTGACCATTGCCAGCAGTGCGTCGCCCTCTTTTTTGATCAGCATCGGCTTAATGCCTTCAACGTCAGCGAGCTCAAAGCGATTGCTGGGCATCTTTTCCGCGATCGCAAACAGCAGCTTATCGCTAATCAACCAGTTGCGCGGCAAGTCGCGGCGGCGTGTTTCGCCTTCACGCCAGGTGGTCATTAGCCGATACGCTTCCATCTGGCGGGGAGTTAAGCGCCACAGCTGGCGTTGACGGGTGTACCACTGTTGATCGTTATCAACGCTCCGGCCAGCCTGTTCAATTAGGCTCGCGCACTCAGCATCCACCCACTCACGACGCCCCAGTGTGGCGAGCTTGTCAGCCTGTAACGTCCAGACTTTTAGCAAATAGATCACATCCAGTGCGGCGTAATGGCACTGCGCAGGCGACAGCGGGCGCAACAACCAGTTTGAGCGGGTCTCCTCTTTAGGCAGGGTTTCACCGACCCAAAATTCAACCAGCTTTTGATACCCCATTCCTGGGTTATCGCCCAAAAATCCTTGTACCACCTGGGTATCAATTAAGGGTGACGGCAATACGCCCGCCCAGTGCTGGAAGACTTCCAGGTCTTCGCTGCAGGCGTGCAGTAACTTGATGGCACTATTTTGCAGCAGAGCGCGGAATTTATCGGTACACGGGACGGCTACCGGGTCAACCAGATAAGCCTCTTCACCCGCGGTGAATTGAATCAATGCAGGCACTGGAAAAAAGGTGTTCTCTCGAAAAAACTCGGTATCCAGAGCAATTACAGAAGCATCGGCTACTTGCTCGCACGCCGCATCGAGCGCCTCTGGAGTATCAAGCCATTGAAAAGAGGGAGTAAGAGAGGACAAAAGTATTCTTCCAGGTTGGCGCAAACGCTAAAGCGCTTGCGTTTTAGGTAGGCTTATTCGCTGGCAAACGGCAGACGACCATTAAACGCACGGCTCAAAGTGCCGCCATCAACGTACTCCAGCTCTCCACCCATGGGAACGCCATAGGCAAGCCGCGAGAGTTTGACGCCGTGTTCGGATAGCAACGAAGCAATATAGTGGGCAGTCGCTTCACCCTCGATGGTAGGGTTAGTCGCCAACACCACCTCTTCAATGAGCCCTTCTGCAACTCGCGCTTCCAGCAAGTCTAAACCAATCGACTCCGGCCCCACGCCATCTAGCGGCGAAAGGTGCCCGTGGAGCACAAAGTAGCGCCCTTTAAAGCCACCGGCTTCTTCAATCGCCAGTTGATCGGCAGGCGACTCCACCACACACAGCAGTGAATCGTCGCGCCGCGGGCTTTCACACAGCATGCAGATCTCAGCTTCGGTGAGCGTGCGGCAACGTTGGCAATAGCCGACTTCTTCGATCGCCTGTTGAATAACCGCAGCAAGTCGCTGTCCACCTGGCCGTTCGCGCTCGAGAAGATGCATAGCCATGCGCTGAGCCGTTTTGGGCCCAACGCCTGGCAGTATGCGAAAAGCATCCATTAACTGCTCAACGAGAGGAGAAAAACGCATTGCTTAGAACGGCATCTTAAAGCCGGGCGGAAGGTTCAAGCCTGCCGTCGCTTCTTCCATTTTTTGTTTAGAGCTAACTTCCAATTTGCGCACTGCGTCGTTGACCGCTGCCGCTAGCAAATCTTCCAGTAGCTCTTTGTCCTCTTCCATGACGCTGGGGTCAATGGATACATTTGAAACGTCATGTCGACCGTTCATAGTGACCTTGACCATACCGGCCCCCGCCTCGCCCTGCACTTCGGCTTTGGCGACCTCTTCCTGGGCTTGCTGCATTTTTTCCTGCATCTCTTGGGCTTGCTTCATTAAGTTGCCCATTCCACCTTTAAGCATGGTCTTATCTCCAACGTAAGTAGTTAAAAGATCTAATTAAAAAGATGTTTATGTCTCGTCTAAATAACAAGCGCTTAGCGTATCGCGTCGGCAGGCTTAACGCTGGATTCTATCAGCTTTGCACCAAACGCCTGCTGTAACTTCTGTACATGGGGGTCGTGATTGAGTAGATCAACCGCCTGGGCATGACGCTCTTTATTAAGGCGCTCTTCGCGTTGCCGGGGTGTTTCCAGGCTATTAGACAACTCGGCAACGTAAAACGCTATTCGCCGTGGCATGCCCTGCTCTTTAAGCGCACGCTCAATGCGCGTTTGGTGCACTTCCGCCTGCATAGCCTCTTGGCTTGGGTCTAGGCGAAGCGTCAACAGCGTACCGTCGTCGCTCTCTACCAAACAGTTGCCTGCCAAGTTACGGGTCAAGCCGCCCAGGCCCAGCGAGTCAAAGCACTGCAACCACTGCGCATTATCCAGCTTGCCTGGCTGGGCTTTTGGAAAGGCTTCTGTCCGGGCTTCTGGTTGAATTTCTGGAAAGGCCTCTGGTTGAGCTGTAGGCACCTCAGACGTAGTGGGCTCTACCGCCGCTTGGGGCTCGGATACGGGCTCAGGTGTTAAGACCGGCTCTGCAACAGGTTCTGGTTCCACCATTGCCGCTGGTTCAGAGGCTTGCTGGGAAGTATCAGCCTCGATCGTTGGCGCGTCCGTTTCGAGTGTCCAAGGCGGTGGCTCTTGTAGCGGAGGTTGCTCTTCAGCGACAGGCGCTGTCTGCTCGGGGCTTGGCTCCAATTGCTGTGCGGGCTGAGCTTCTGGCGTGGAATGAGCTTCTGGCTTTGCATCAGCTACTGGAGCGGGCTGCGGCGCCGGTGAAGGCGTTTCTGCCACTGCTACTTGAGCATTTGTTTCCGCCGCTACTCCCTCAGATGGCTCGCGGCGAAGCGGTAGCGGGGTACGCGGTGGTTTCGGCACGCCCTGAGGTCGAAACGCCAACATGCGCAGCAGCGTCATCTCTAACGCGCTACGCAGGTCGGGGGCGTGCATCATGTCCCCACGGCCCTGAATACCAATTTGGTAATAGAGCTGAATGTCTTCGGCGGTGAAGCGGCTTGCTAGTTGCAGGATAACGTCGCGATCACCGTGGCTGTTATCCACGGCATCCGGCACCATCTGCGCCACCGCTAAGCGGTGAAGCATACTCGATAACTCATCCAACACCGCGGCAAAGTCCGGGCCTTGCTCTGCTAACTCGGCCACTTCGGCCAACAAGCGCTGTACATCCACATCGGCCAGGGATTCCGCCAGCCCAAGAATATGGCGATGATCCAGGGTGCCCAGCATGGCGGCCACATCCGCATGACGCACCGCCCCCTGCCCAAACGCAATGGCTTGGTCGGTGAGGCTCATGGCATCACGCATTGAGCCTTCCGCCGCCTTACCCAATAGCCACAAAGCGCTTTCATCAAAGGCGACGCCCTCCTCACCCAGCACATAGGTGAGGTGCTCAACCACACGCTCTGGTGGCATATGTTTGAGGGTAAATTGAAGGCAGCGTGAGAGTACTGTCGGCGGCAGTTTTTGCGGATCGGTGGTCGCCAGCAGGAATTTAACGTGAGGGGGAGGCTCTTCCAGCGTTTTCAGCAGCGCATTGAAACTGCTGGTGGAGAGCATGTGCACCTCATCGATCAGGTACACCTTATAGCGCCCTTGGGTAGGCGCGTACTGAACGTTGTCCAGCAGTTCCCGGGTATCTTCTACTTTGGTTCTTGACGCTGCATCGACCTCAATAAGATCAACAAAGCGCCCTTCATCGATTGCTTGGCAGCTATCGCACTGCCCGCACGGGGTAGAGGTAATACCTTCATCGCCACGACCGTTGGCCGTACAGTTCAAACACTTGGCAAGAATTCGCGCCAAAGTGGTTTTACCCACACCGCGGGTACCCGTAAACAGGTAGGCATGGTGCAGACGGCCCTGATCAAGGGCATTCACCAAGGCACGCTGAACATGGGCCTGGCCCACGAGTTCGTGGAATGTGCGAGGCCGCCACTTGCGGGCCAGAACCTGATAGCTCATGAAGCTGTACTTCCTTCGGCGGGCTGACTTGCCCCGCGCTGTAGCCAGCGCGGGGCAAAGGCCACGATGCAAAATAAAGACGATGCGAGAACAAACGCCATTCTAACGGTTGCACCGCAGCCCGCCAACCGCCTGAACAAAGCGGACTATTAGATAACGCCTAGGCGTTATCACCACTTTCCGCCGCACCGGCACGCTCAGCAGCGGCTTTTACCAGCTTTTCCAGCTCGCCACTCTGATGCATCTCAACCACGATGTCGCAGCCGCCCACCAGCTCGCCTTCTACCCACAGCTGCGGGAATGTCGGCCAGTTAGCAATCTTGGGCAGCTCAGCGCGAATATCCGGATTATCCAGAACGTTAACGAACGCAAAGCGCTCACCGCAGCTCATCAGCGCTTGAACGGTCTGGGCAGAAAAACCGCACTGGGGCAGTTGGGGCGAGCCTTTCATGTAAATCAGGATCGTGTTTTCGCTAATTTGACGCTGAATGTTTTCGGCAGTCGTGCTCATACTATTTCCTCGCTCATTGATGACCGACGCCCTCTAACTCATCTACTTGGCTTAGCCCTTGAACCAGGTCCTAGACACTGATTCTTGAACCTAGCCCTTGTAATTGGTACTTGAGACTAGTGCTCAGAATAGTACCTGAGTAGAGCGCTCGGCTTTAACGTGTAAATGGCATTCTACGCATGCCGTTCGCGTTGCGCATCCCCTGCAGCATAGCTAGGATAGTGTTTTTGCGCGGAGAGAAGCCCTTATGGCGACACGCCATTTCCTGACCTTGCTAGATTTGACCCCGGACGAGCTGGACTATTTGATCCAGCGCGCCATTACGATCAAAACCAATTTAAAAGCCCAAGGTCCTGTTTATACACCATTACCCAACCGCACCCTGGCGATGATCTTTGAAAAATCTTCGACGCGTACACGGGTTTCGTTTGAAACGGGAATGGCACAATTTGGCGGCCACGCGCTATTTCTCTCCCCCCGCGATACTCAGCTCGGTCGGGGCGAGCCGATTGAAGACACCGCTCGCGTACTGTCTGAAATGGTCGATGCGGTAATGATACGCACCTTCTCCCACGCTGGGCTGGAAACCTACGCCAGCGCCAGCAGCGTTCCGGTGATTAACGCCTTAAGCGATGACTATCACCCCTGCCAGCTACTTGCCGACGTGATGACCTGGATCGAGCTACGCGGTAGCGTTAAAGGGCGAACAGCGGTATGGATTGGTGATGGCAACAACATGTGCCACTCCTGGATCAATGCTGCTCGACAGTTCGGTTTTCATCTGCGTATTTGCTGCCCGAAAGGCTACGAGCCACGTGCAGACATCATGGCAGCCGCTGGCGATCAAGTGACGCTGCTACACGACCCCCAGGAAGCAGTAAAGCAGGTCGATCTGATCACCACCGATGTGTGGGCTTCCATGGGTCAGGAGGAGGAGCAGGCAAAACGTGAAGCCGACTTCGCAGGCTTCCAAGTGACAGAAGCGATGCTGGACCAGGCTAATCAAGACGTACTCTTCTTACACTGCCTGCCCGCGCATCGTGGCGAAGAAATCAGTCACACGCTGCTCGACGACCCCCGCGCAGTCGTCTGGCAGGAAGCTGGCAACCGCCTGCATGCACAAAAAGCGCTGATCGAGTTTTTGCTACTGGGCCAAATCACTGAGCAAAAGGCCACTAACTAACCACCGTTATAAAATCGAGAAAAAGCAAGACGAAAAAAAAGCCTCGCTAAACAACGAGGCTTTTTTCTAGGATTTTGGTGGAGCCTAGCGGGATCGAACCGCTGACCTCAACACTGCCAGTGTTGCGCTCTCCCAGCTGAGCTAAGGCCCCACATACTGTCTTTTCGACAGCGAGGCGCATACTACGGTGAACATTTATCTCGGTCAAGTTTTACATCATCAGTAGCCAGCTAATTCTCCTTTGTCTTCAGCTGTGGCACTCTATATCACCATGTAGTTAACAAGATAGATAAGATAGAGCAGCGTCCAAGGCCAACGCCTGAGCCCATGATGTTTCCAAGCAGGAGCCTTTCCATTGATCAGTGTACTTATCGCCGATGATCATCACCTAGTAAGAACTAGCATTGCTCACCTGCTAAACGAAGAATGTGATATTAAAATTGTGGGCGAGGTAGACGATGGTGAAAGTGCGGTAACACAGTGCCGCCACTTAAAGCCCGACATCGTGCTAATGGATATTCGCATGCCGGGAATAGGCGGGCTTGAAGCCACTCGGCGTATTCGCCGCACCATGGAAGACGTTAAAGTCTTAATATTGACAGCACATATGGAAGACAGCGTATTGCGCCGTATGCTTGAGGCCGGTGCCTCTGGCTTTTTAAGCAAAGGTGCAGATGCAATAGAAATGACGGATGCCATCCGTCAAGTATTCCACGGCCGCCGCTACGTCAGTCAGGAAATAGCCCAGCGCCTGGCCCTTTCGCACTTCACCAATGAGGACAACCCGTTTAGCCACCTATCTCACCGTGAGCTACAGATTGCCCTCATGATTGTGAACTGCCAGCGTGTGCAAGATATCTCTGATCGCCTACATTTAAGTCCTAAAACGGTAAACACCTACCGCTACCGACTCTTTGATAAACTACAGGTTGCTACCGATGTCGAGCTTACTCACTTAGCGCTCCGTCACGGGCTGGTCGAGGGGTTTGACGCTACCCAAATATAACCCCATCTTCCCTGCTGTTATCGGGTACCAACACGCTGATATGACCTTTGATTCAAAACAGTTTTTGAGCTCGGTAAGCTCCTCGCCAGGGGTTTACCGTATGCTCGATGAGCAAAGTAATACGCTCTATGTAGGCAAAGCCAAACGCTTAAAGGCGCGCCTTGCCAGTTATTTCCGTGGGCAACTGAATACCAAAACCCAGGCCATGGTGGGACGCATCGCCGATGTCCAGGTAACCGTCACGCGCACTGAAACTGAAGCCCTGCTGCTCGAACAGACACTGATCAAGCAGCTGCGTCCGCCCTATAATATTTTACTGCGCGACGATAAGTCCTACCCGTTTGTCTTTGTCACTGACCGCCATCCCTACCCGGCACTTGAATATAAGCGCGCACGGCAACGCAGCAACGATGGTCGCTATTTAGGCCCCTACCCCAGCAGCGGCGCCGTACGTGAAAGCCTAGCGCTGATGCAAAAGATATTTCATATTCGCAACTGTGAGGACAGCGTTTTTGCCCACCGCTCGCGCCCCTGTTTGCAGTATCAGATACAGCGATGTAGCGCCCCCTGCGTCGACTACATCTCTGCCGAGGACTACCGGCGCGATCTCGAGCACGCAGTGATGTGCCTGGAAGGCAAAAGTGAAAGTGTTACTCAAGAATTAATGCAAGCCATGGAAGCGGCCAGCCAGGCGCTCAACTTTGAGGAGGCTGCCCGTCTTCGCGACCAGGTTCAGCAACTACGACAGCTTCAGCAGCGGCAGTTTGTCGACACCGGAGGCGGTGATGCGGATATTTTCGCTCTCGCCCAGCGCCCCGGTGCGCTTGGCGTTTCAGTGTTAAGCGTCCGTGATGGTCGCCTGCTGGGCGCGCGCCATCACACGCCGAAAAATGGTCTGGATCTACCGCTTGAAACGCTACTTACCGAGGTGGTTAGCCAATACTATTTTGGTCAACCGCATAACGTGCCCAGCGAAGTAATTACTAGCCACCCGTTAGACGACAGCGAGCTTATCGCCGAGGCGTTGACCCAACAGGCGGGGAAACGCATTCGCGTCACCAGCCAAGTGCGCGGTCATCGCGCTCAGTGGCAACAGCTCGCCATTACTAATGCTGAACAGCAGCTAGCTTCTCAACTGGCCAATCAAACCCAGCTCACCCAGCGCTTTACCGCCCTGCAGAAAGCCCTGGGGTTAGAGGACACACCGCAACGCTTGGAGTGTTTCGACATTAGCCATAGCCACGGTGAGGCAACCGTTGCCTCCTGCGTAGTGTTTGATCATCAAGGCCCACGCAAAAGCGACTACCGCCATTTCCGCATTGAAGGAGTCGCCGCTGGTGATGACTACGCTGCCATGCAGCAGGCCCTGACACGGCGCCTTAAGCGGGTGAAGAGCGGCGAAGCAGTCGCCCCTGACATCCTGATCGTCGATGGTGGCAAGGGTCAGCTCAATATGGCCCGTGATGTGTTTAAAGAACTCGATATCAGCGACATCATTCTATTGGGCGTCGCCAAAGGAACCACGCGTAAGGCGGGACTTGAAAGTCTGTTTGTGGAAACAGCGGACAATCCGCTGGATTTGGATCCTGCCTCCCCCGCTCTACATTTGATCCAGCACATTCGCGACGAATCACACCGTTTCGCTATCGCTGGTCACCGCGCTCAGCGCGATAAAGCGCGGCGTACTTCAACCTTGCAGGATATTCCTGGCATTGGCCCAAAACGCCGGCGTGAGTTACTGCGATTTTTTGGCGGCCTGCAGGGCGTTCAAAAAGCTAGCCGCGATGAACTTGCCCGCGTGCCGGGCATTAATGCGTCATTAGCCGAAAGTATTTACCGGGCGCTCAACGGATAAACGCTCGTTTGGCATGGATGCCATAGGCCAAGGGGGATAGAATGACCCCCAGACATTTCAAACCCTCTGATTTTCCGGCAAGGATCGCACCCTGCGATGAATATACCTAACATACTGACACTGGCGAGAATCGCCTTTATTCCGCTGCTGGTGGTGCTGTTTTATCTACCCTTCAGTTGGAGCATGCCCCTAGCGGCTGGCTTATTTGGACTGGCTTCCATTACCGACTGGCTGGATGGCTATTTAGCGCGACGCTGGAATCAATCAACCCCCTTTGGCGCTTTTTTAGACCCGGTGGCTGACAAACTCATGGTGGTCGTCGCCCTGGCGCTGTTAATCGAGCGTTATGACACTCTGGTACTAACGCTTCCTGCGCTGGTGATTATTGGCCGTGAAATTGTCATTTCAGCGCTGAGAGAGTGGATGGCTGAAATGGGCAAACGCGGCATGGTAGCGGTTTCCTGGGTAGGTAAGCTGAAAACCACCTTGCAAATGGTATCGCTGTTAATCTTGCTGGCGCTGCCTCCGACCCATGAATTTGCGCTGCTGGGCGTGGTAGTGCTTTATACCGCCGCTCTCCTAACACTGTGGTCGATGATTCAGTACTTGAAAGCCGCTTGGCCGCATCTAAGCCGCTCAATGTAAACTGCTGATAACTAAATAAGGAACACGCGTTAATTCATTGATTGACAACCTGACGGTGATCCGTATAATTCGCCCTCGAGTCGAGCGGGAATAGCTCAGTGGTAGAGCATCGCCTTGCCAAGGCGAGGGTCGGGAGTTCGAATCTCCTTTCCCGCTCCATCTTGGATGTGTGGTATTGAAGGCTAGGGTCGTGAGCTGGTGCGCCAGTCCGATCGAATCTCCTTTCCCGCTCCATAGACTTTTGAGGCTGGATGGCAGAGTGGTTATGCAGCGGACTGCAACTCCGTGTACGCCGGTTCGATTCCGACTCCAGCCTCCATCTTTGTGTAGCAGTGGTGTTTTAAGTAGCAGGAAACAGCATTGCGGTGTGATCGTTTTGTGATGTATAGCCCGGATGGCGAAATCGGTAGACGCAAGAGACTTAAAATCTCTCGGGGGCAACCCCGTGCCGGTTCAAGTCCGGCTCCGGGCACCATTATCCATTGTTTATCCTCCCCTCCAGCTTTACCCCCTTTAAACGCTTAATCTCCTATATTGTTTTTCTTGACGCTGCGCTTTTGTGCGCTCTTTCGCCTTCCCAAACATCGCGCATACCACTGATTTATTACCCCAAAACATCGCTAAACGCCAAGTGCCACGCTATGATGCCTGCCTTCTAACTATTTGCGCTCGGCGAAGCTAGCGACATTTAGGGTTGGTAATATTTCGGTCAGTATCAAGGGGGAGCGGGCGCTATGAGCACGCCAACATCCGATGTACTTATCATTGGCGGAGGCGTCGCTGGGTTAACCCTTGCCTTGGAAGTGGCTGATCACCGGTCAGTGACGCTGGTTCGTCCTGCGCAAGACGACCAAGGCGCCAGCCGTTGGGCTCAAGGTGGCATTGCCGCCGTGCTCTCGCCGGATGACGACCTCGATGCCCATATCAATGACACCTTGGTTGCTGGCGATGGGCTATGCGATATCGAGGCCGTTCGCTTTACCGTTACCAATGGCCCCGCTGCTATCCAGTGGCTGATTGATAAGGGCGTTCCCTTTACACCCGAGCACGACCCTGCCGCACGCTACCCGTATCACCTAACCCGAGAAGGCGGCCATAACGCACGGCGGATTATCCACGCCGATGACGCCACCGGCCGTGCTGTAGTGGACACGCTATTAAACAGCGTTGCCCAGCATCCCAACATAACCCAACGCAACGATCTAACCGTGGTTGGCTTGTTACAGGATGCCCACGGCGCCTGCCACGGTGCCTATGGCAGCGATACTAACCACCAGTGGCACTCCCTTACTGCGCGCTACACCGTATTAGCCACTGGTGGCGCAAGCGGCCTTTACCTTCACACCACCACGCCTGCCCCTAGCAGCGGCGAAGGCATGATGATGGCCGCAGAGCTGGGTGCTCGGTTAATGAATCTTGAGTTTCAACAGTTTCACCCCACCTGCCTATTTGATCCCGCAGGTCCGGCGTTTTTGATTAGTGAGGCGGTTCGCGGCGAAGGCGGACACCTGCTCAATGAGGCGGGAGAGCGTTTTATGCTGGCGCTGGATAAGCGCGCCGAGCTAGCCCCTAGGGATGTCGTCGCCCGCGCCATTGATGCTGAAATACAGCGCAGCTCTCTGGGCCATGTGTGGCTGGACATTCGCCATTTAGGTGAAAAGGCGATTCACCATCACTTCCCCACTATTCTGGCGCACTGCGCCTCCCGTGGAATTGATATCACTCAGCAGGCTATTCCCGTGGTGCCTGCCGCCCACTACAGCTGCGGCGGTGTCGCCACCAACCTACAAGGCGCCACCGACGTTACCAACCTCTATGCCATCGGTGAAACCGCCTGCACGGGGCTGCATGGCGCCAACCGCATGGCCAGCAACTCACTCTTAGAGTGTTTGGTATTTGCCCGCAGCTGTGCACAGGCGCTGTTAGCCGACGAGAGACCACACGGCCTAACGACCAGCGGTAGCGAATTTCAGCCCCCGACCCAGACTCCAGCAGCCGCCTTCTCTAAAGCAGTGCTCAGCGATATACGCCAACAAATGCGCACCACCATGAGCCAGCATGTTTCCATTGTACGCAGCGCTACCGGGCTAAGCACTGCTCTGGAGAACTTGAAGACACTGCTGACACTGCTAAACAGTGTGGAAGAGACTCGGGGGGCTCTGGCAGCCTCGGAAGGGAAGCGCTTACACCAAACTCTACAGTTAGCTGTATTGACCGTTATCGCCGCTCAGCGGCGCCATGAGTCGCGCGGGCTGCATTACTCCACCGATTGGCCCCACCAACTGCCTAAAGCCATTGCCTCTTCGCTTTCGATAAATGATTTAACCGACGCGCTAGAAAAAAAACCGTTAGTGGCCAGGGCTATGGAACAACTGCCTTACTTCACGCAGGCTTTCTTGAGGCGCACTATCAGGACAGAGCCAAACCCGCTGCTTACCCACATAAAGCCCTACTAACCAGGGCCCTAAATAATCACAGCGCACCTGATGTGCTTCACCAAGCATCTCGCCTTGTATGAGAGCGGCCGCTGTTGGCTGGAGTTCGCGCAGCCAACGACCTTGAACGTGTGACGCCGTCAAGGTCAGCGAGAGCACGCCTTTGGGTTGATGAAGATAGCCGCGCCACATAACGGCACCGCCTAATACAGCTATCGCAACAGCTGCGGGGGCTCCCACGACCCAATAGCTTAGCGCCACTACCCCTACAAACAACCCACATTGGGCTAGCAGCCAAAATCTAGAGGGTACGATAGGCAGAATTATCGGTGGTTTCAGCATGTTCAACGATCATTTGTACGATACGGCGCTGGCCAGCCTCCTCGGGCCACTCGCGGTGCATCAGCCAGACAAACAGATCCTGATCCTCACCTTCAATAAGTTGCTGGTAGGCCAGTTGATCCGCTTCGCTGAGATGGTCAAAACGCTGTTCAAGAAATGGGATAAGCAGCAGATCAAGCTCCCACATGCCGCGCCGGGAGTGCCAGTAAAGCCGTTTGCGCAAAATGGCCGCTGGGGAATTGTCGTCGTTCAACGTCAGCCGCTCCGATCTAAGAAATGAACACCCAGTATACCTAAGCTGTGGGGTCGCGCCAGAGCGCTCCATCGCCTATGCTGTTAATGAGTCTAGAACCTTGTTTTATCTGAATTGTTTTATACTGAATTGCGCAGTATGCTGAATTTGATGTTAGTGAGGTCGAGAGCGCGTCACGGCCTTCAATGTTTGCAGGGAGCCAACCGATGACTAAATCAGAATTAATCGAACAAATTGCGATGCGTCAGCCGGAGTTGTCCGCCAAAGATGTTGAAACGGCGGTGCGTATTATCCTGGACGATATGACGGATTCTCTTTCTAGCGGTGGTCGCGTTGAGATCCGTGGTTTTGGCAGTTTTTCACTGCACTACCGGGAGCCGCGGGTAGGGCGCAATCCAAAAACAGGCGACGCAGTTGATCTGGAAGGCAAGTATGTGCCGCACTTCAAGCCTGGTAAGGAGCTACGCGAGCAGGTAGACGCTAGTCGAGCACTCGGCTACTAAAACGCGACTATTAATTTCTGCGGGATGACGTCGCCGCTCGAGTCGTACACAATAGCGCTACCGTGAACGTCACAGACTAGGAAACTCACATGCGTTGGATCAAAGGGCTGATTTTAGCCGTTATTTTGCTGATAGTAGTGCTGGTAGGTATTCTGTTTGCTGTTAATAATCAGCAAACCGTTGCCTTAAACCTTATTTGGCTGGAGCTACCAGCGGTATCGCTCTCTGTTTGGCTGCTCGCAACATTGGTGTTTGGCGTCTTACTGGGCATGCTCGCCATGCTAGGCGTCTACGTGCGATTAAAGGCAACCCTGGCCCGCAGTGAGCGACACAATAAGCAGCAGCGTAAAGAGCTCGATAACCTGCGCACCCGGGAGTTTAAGGAACTGGCATAAATGCTGGATGTCGCGCTGCTAAGCGTACTGTTGGTCGCCATTGCCATTGGTTACGGGTTAGGTTATCACCAAGCCGGACGCCGCCGACATCGCTCCCAGCCGCCCGCGACCTCGTCCCAGGCGCTCTCCCGGGATTACTTTGTCGGGCTTAACTACCTGCTTAATGAGCAGCCCGACGAAGCGATTAATACGTTTATCAGCGTGCTTGCAGTCAACAGCGACACGGTTCATACCCATATCGCCCTCGGCAAACTGTTTCGCGCGCGCGGCGAGGCCGATAAAGCGGTTAGTATTCACCAAAATCTGCTAGCACGACCCTCTCTTTCCCAGCACACCAACGAACAAATCCAGCTAGAGCTTGCCCGGGACTTTATGGCCCTCGGTGTTCATGATCGCGCACAGCGGCTACTCGATACGCTGTTGGAACACAGCAGAGATGATGATCACCGCTATGCGGCTAAACAGCTGCTCATTGATTTATTAGAGCGCGAAAAAGCGTGGCAGCAAGCCCTCGACGTTATCCAACCACTGCTTAAACAGTATCCTAAGATGCGTCGCCCCGCTGCTCACTGGCTATGCGAGCTGGCGTTGGAGGAAATCAGCCAAGCCAGTCGACCACTGGCGAAAAAGCACCTCAAAAAAGCCCTACAGTTGGATGAAAAATGCGTTCGCGCCACCCTGCTGCTGGCTGAATTAGAAATGGACAACGGACACTATGCCCGCGCTATTGAGCAATTAGACAACATCCCAGGGCAAGAGCTAGCGCATATTCCCACTATGCTTCCTGCCCTCAAGCACGCCTATTTGCGCAAAAACGACGAAGCGGGTTACGAAGCCCATCTATATCGGCTACTTGAGCAAGCGCCTTACACCAGTACTATTATTGCCCTGGGCCAGCTCGTTCATCAGCGTGACGGTGTCGACAAAGCAATTGAGTTGATCGGAGAACGTCTGCGCGCCGTGCCGAGCTTAGGCGGGCTGGATTATTTGATCGATCTGTATATTGAAAGCCAGCGGCTTGGTGGAAAACCTTCCCCGGATACGCGTCTGCTACTGCTAAAACATCATACCGATGCGCTGCTGCTTAACCGTACGCGTCATCGCTGCCAACGCTGTGGTTTTGCCAGCGACGCGTTACAGTGGCAGTGCCCCAGTTGCCGCTTCTGGGGCACGATCAAGCCGGTCATTGGCGTCGAGGGCGAATAGTTTCGCCAAGCAGAGGTATTCAGCGAGCCTCTAATTCCGCCTCAATCGCCTCAAGCGCTACCATGGGGTCGACAGCCTGGGTGACGGGGCGACCGATGACCAGGTGGCTACTTCCTGCCGCAATGGCCTCGCTGGGGCTCATCGTTCGCTGCTGGTCATTAGCGACTGCAAAGCTTGGCCGAATACCGGGGGTCACTTTTAAGAAAGACTCACCGCAAAGCGTTTTGATCCGCGCAGACTCCTGGGCCGAGCAGACCACCCCTTGCAAACCACTCTGCTTCGCCAGCAGCGCTAAGTGCTCTACGTGCTCGGCCAGCGGGGCCTTGATACCTAACTCTGCCAAGTCCTCGGCCTGCATACTGGTCAATACGGTAACGGCGATTAAGTGAGTCGTTAGGCCGTGTTGATCCAAACGTTGCACAGCTGCCTCCATCATCCGGCGCCCGCCGCTGGCATGTACGTTGACCATCCACACACCCTGCTCCGCCGCCGCCTGCACTGCGCTGGCTACGGTGTTGGGAATATCGTGAAATTTAAGATCCAGAAATACTTCAAACCCACGCCCATGCAGTGCCTCAAGTACCGCGGGGCCGCTGCGGGTAAACAGCTCTTTACCTACTTTCACACGGCAGCGGGCGGGATCCAACTGATCAGCCATGCACAGCGCGGCGTCTAGCGACGGGTAATCAAGGGCAATAATAATCGGGGAATCGATGGCCACAACGTTACTCCAAATACGTTTTGGTCATTATATCAGCCTCTCCCTACTCCTCGCGCCCCCCGCATGCGAGCTGCATGTAAGCCATTTGCCATATATCCGTCGTTAAAAACTTACAACTGCTGTCATAAATCTCTTACAGAAACACGTTTTCAATAAAGCTAAGTTAGTAATGCATTGGCGATTATCTTGCTCATTATTAACTCGGGCACTTGTAAAAACTCTACGCAACACCGCCTGTGCAATCCAAGTAACCTAACGTTATTAAAAGGATCATTGCAGATGAACATGACACTTAAAGGGATATTGGCCGCACTACTGTTTAGCATAAGCTTAGGATTTTCCAGTGGCGTGCTGGCCCAAGAAGTAGCCCCGATTAACGTCAACACTGCCGATGCGGAACTGCTAGCCGAACTACCGGGGATTGGCCCCAGCCGAGCCGACGCAATCATTGAAGAGCGCGAAACCAATGGCGCCTTTGAAAGCGCTGAAGAACTTGAGCGCGTCAATGGCATTGGGCCTGCCACCGTTGACCGCATGCGCGATCAAGTGATATTTGAATAGCCTCATTGGAAAACGCTTCTTTCGGTAATCGCCACAATGCCCGGTGTGTATAAGCACCAGGCATTGTGTAAAGCGCGCTTTAAATCATCCACATACCCATAAATTTGTGTACTGGCACCGCTTCAAGCGTTGACTGCTGGCTGCATAGTTCGGCAATTGTTTGGCAACGAGTTATCGGAAAGCGAGTTGCCAGATTGCGCTCAAACTTTTCAACCAATAGCGGCATCCCCTCTTCCCGACGACGTCGATGGCCTACCGGATACTCCACCGCCACTTTATCGGTTGCACTCCCATCGCTAAAAAACACCTGCACTGCATTAGCGATAGAGCGCTGCTCAGGATTGTGGTAATCCGCAGAATACTCAGCGTTTTCTTCTACCACCATTTTGTCACGCAGCTCATCTATCAGCGGATGCGCCGCATGAAAGCTGTCTTCATAGTGCTCAGCGGTAAGCGAACCAAAAATAAGCGGCACCGCTGTCATGTATTGCAGGCAGTGATCGCGGTCCGCCGGGTTAGCGAGTGCACCGGTTTTGGAAATAATCCGAATAGCCGAATCGTGGGTGGTGAGTACGATCTTATCGATCTCGGCTAGGCGATCCTTCACCTGCGGGTGGAGCGTCACGGCGGCTTCACAGGCGGTTTGAGCATGAAACTCAGCGGGAAAGGAGATCTTAAACAGAATGTTCTCCATTACGTAGCTGCCAAACTCCCGCTGAAAGCGCAAGCGGCGCTCTGCTTCTGGCTTCAGACTCAAATCTTTATTGGCATGGCTGAACAGCACATCATAGAAGCCCCATTGGGGCGCCGACAGCGCGCTGGGAATACCCATTTCACCGCGCAAGGCGATATCCGCCAAACGCACGCCTCGTGAGGTGGCGTCCCCTGCAGCCCAGCTTTTACGCGAACCTGCGTTGGGCGCATGACGATAGGTGCGCAGGCTCTGGCCATCCACCCAGGCATGGGAGAGCGCTGAAAGCAGCTGCTCCCGATTGGCGCCCAGCAGCTTGGCGGCCACCGCCGTAGACGCGACTTTCACCAGCACCACGTGATCGAGCCCCACGCGATTGAAGCTATTCTCCAGCGCCAGCACGCCCTGAATCTCATGGGCCATGATCATGGCGTTGAGCACATCGCGCATCACCAGGGGCGCTTCGCCTTGAGCGACCCGTTGCTGGGAAAGATGGTCGGCAACGGCGAGTATCCCACCAAGATTATCGGAAGGGTGGCCCCACTCGGCGGCAAGCCAGGTATCGTTATAATCCAACCAGCGGATAATACAGCCGATATCCCACGCCGCCTTAACGGGGTCAAGACGCAAGGATGTACCCGGGACTCGCGCGCCAAACGGCACTACCGTGCCCTCCACTATCGGCCCAAGATGCTTGGTACATTCAGGGAAACGTAGCGCCAACAGGCCGCAACCGAGCGTATCCATTAAACAGTAACGGGCGGTTTCCAATGCCTCATCGGACGCCACCTGATAATTGAGTACGTAGTCGGCAATAGCCTGTAACTCAGGATCATAATCCGGGCGTTCATTGGCTTCGGATGTGGCGGACATAGCACTCTCCTTTTGTATACCGATCTATTCAGTATGGCCTAAAAACTGTCGCCGGGTATGCGAACCAAACCCTCCATCAATACCCGGGCGCTGCGACTCATCACCGCCTGCTCGATATGCCAACGCCCTTCGACCAGGCTTGCTTCAGCGCCCACTCGCAGGCTGCCAGAGGGATGCCCGAAGGTGACCTCGTTTCGCTTACTACCACCGGCGGCCAGATTCACTACTGTGCCCTCAATGGCTGCTGCGGCAGCAATGGCCACGGCGGCGGTGCCCATCATGGCGTGGTGCAATTTGCCCATGGAGAGCGCTCGCACCAGCAGATCGATATCTGACGCCTGTACGTTTTTACCGCTCGATGATACGTAATCCGCCGGCGGCGCTACGAAAGCGACTTTGGGAGTGTGTTGTCGTTTACCCGCTTCGCTGACATCACTGATCAGCCCCATCCGCACAGCGCCATAGGCACGAATGGTTTCAAACATCTCAAGCGCCCGGCTGTCACCATTGATGGCATCCTGCAGCTCGGCACCGGTATAGCCAATGTCGGCGGCGTTAATAAACACGGTGGGAATACCGGCATTAATCAGAGTGGCTTTCAATATCCCCACGCCTGGCACATCCAACTGGTCAATCAGGTTACCGGTGGTAAAAATGGCCCCCTCGCCATCGGCTGGGTCCATAAAGGCCACCGGAATCTCGGCGGCGGGAAAGGTCACGCCATCCAGCTCAAAATCGCCAGTCTCCTGCACTTCGCCATTGACGATAGGCACCCGTGACACGATGGTCTTCTGGATATTCACCTGCCAAATGCGCACCTCGGCCACGCCGTTTTCAGGAATACGAGCAGGGTCAACCAGACCATTGGCAATCGCAAAAGGGCCGACCGCCGCGGAGAGGTTGCCGCAATTACCGCTCCAATCCACATAGGGCTTGTCGATGGATACCTGACCGAACAGGTAATCCACATCGTGCTCAGCTGACTCACTTTTAGACAAAATCACCGTCTTGCTGGTACTTGAAGTGGCGCCCCCCATACCATCAATCTGTTTTTCGTAAGGGTCGGGACTACCGATGACACGCAGTAGCAATTGATCCCGCGCCACGCCCGGTTGCTGGGCCGCTTCGGGTAGGTCGCTTAGTTTAAAAAATACGCCCTTACTGGTGCCGCCGCGCATATAGGTGGCCGGGATTTTTATCTGCGGCACATGTTTGTTTTGAACTGATGCGCTCATTATTATCACTCCTAAAAATAACCCGGTGCTCAAAGCCTGATTCGAAAAGCTAGGTTCGAAAAGCTAAAGACACCGGGTTCTTTTGATCAGCTAGGCCACTTCAATTAAGCCGCTGTGGACTCTAAAAAGTCTTGGGCAAAACGCTGCAGTACGCCACCGGCGGTGTAAATCGACACCTCCTCGGCGGTATCCAAACGGCACTTCACCGCAACCTGTTCGCTGTCACCATTGTGACGGTGAACCACCAGCGTGAGCATTGCCCCTGGCGAAACGGCGCCTTCGACATCAAAGGTTTCGGTGCCGTCCAGGCCTAGTTTCATACGCGTTGTGCCGGGCTCAAACTCCAACGGCATCACCCCCATACCAATCAGGTTGGTACGGTGGATGCGCTCAAAGCCTTCGGCGGCAATCGCTTCCACGCCTGCCAGTGCCACGCCTTTGGCCGCCCAGTCACGTGAGGAGCCCTGGCCGTAATCCGCCCCGGCGATAATAATCAGCGGCTGCTTGCGAGCCATGTAGGTTTCAATCGCTTCCCACATGCGGGTCACTTCGCCTTCCGGCTCTACCCGCGCCAGTGAGCCCTGTTTTACCTTGCCGTCAGCGTCGCGCACCATCTCGTTGAACAGCTTCGGGTTAGCAAAGGTAGCGCGCTGGGCAGTCAGGTGGTCACCGCGGTGGGTAGCGTAGGAGTTAAAGTCCTCCTCCGGCAGGCCCATTTTGGCCAAATACTCTCCCGCTGCGCTGTTCAACTGAATCGCGTTGGAAGGCGACAAGTGATCGGTGGTGATATTGTCCGGCAGTATCGCCAGTGGCCGCATGCCTTTTAGGGTGCGCACTTTTGCCATATTGCCCTCCCAGTAAGGCGGCCGGCGGATATAGGTACTCTGGGGCCGCCAGTCATACAGCGGGCTGACCTGGGCTCGGGCGCTCTTGTCCAGATCGAACATGGGAATATAGGTCTGGCGGAACTGCTCCGGCTTCACTGATGATTTAACAATCGCATCAATCTCTTCATCCGCGGGCCAGATATCTTTCAACGTGACGGGGTTCCCAGCCTGATCGACACCCAGGGCGTCTTTTTCGATATCAAAGCGAATCGTGCCCGCAATAGCGTAGGCGACCACCAGGGGTGGTGACGCCAAAAAGGCCTGCTGGGCGTGGGGGTGGATACGACCGTCGAAGTTACGGTTGCCAGAAAGCACGGCAGTCGCGTAAAGATCACGCTCAATAATCTCCTTCTGAATTTTTGGATCCAGCGCCCCGGACATACCGTTACAGGTGGTGCAGGCGTAGGCGACGACCCCAAAGCCGAGGCTTTCCAGTTCGCTCATCAAACCGGCTTCTTCCAGGTACATCTTGACGGTTTTCGAACCCGGCGCCAGCGACGACTTCACCCAAGGCTTACGCAGCAGACCCAACCGATTGGCATTACGGGCGATCAGCCCTGCCGCGACCATATTGCGCGGGTTGGAGGTATTGGTGCAGCTGGTAATGGCGGCGATGATAACCGCGCCATCGGGCATTTTACCCGCTTTCTCTTCCGCCTGAGCGGCCTCAAGCCCTACCGCAATACCGCGCTGGGCAAGCTCTGAAGTGGGCAAATGAGCGTGAGGATTGGAGGGCCCTGCTAGGGTGCGCGTTACCGACGAGAGGTCAAAGGTCAGCACCCGCTCGTACTCAACCTCGGTCAAGCTATCCGCCCACAGGCCGGTGTGCTTGGCGTAGGTTTCCACCAGCGCCACCTGCTCATCTTCACGGCCGGTAATTTTCAGGTAATCGATAGTCTGGCCATCGATGTAGAACATCGCAGCGGTCGCGCCATATTCGGGGGTCATATTGGAGATAGTGGCGCGATCCCCTACGGTGAGAGCGTCGGCGCCTTCGCCGTAAAACTCCAGGTAAGCGCCCACTACCCGCTCTTTACGTAGGAACTCGGTAATCGCCAGCACCATATCCGTGCCGGTAATCCCCGGCTGCAGTTTGCCGGTCAGCTCTACGCCGACGATATCTGGCAGGCGCATCATGGAGGCACGGCCCAGCATGACGCTTTCGGCTTCCAGCCCCCCCACACCTACGGAGATAACGCCCAGGGCATCGACCATGGGCGTATGGCTATCGGTACCCACACAGGTATCCGGGTAGGCAATGCCATCGCGGTTCTGCACCACCGGCGACATCTTCTCCAGATTGATCTGGTGCATGATGCCGTTACCGGGGGGAATCACATCGACGTTCTCAAACGCCGTCTTAGTCCAGTTGATAAAGTGGAAGCGGTCATCGTTGCGGCGATCTTCAATGGCGCGGTTTTTCTCGAAGGCGCCCTCTTCAGATCCTGCGTGCTCCACCGCCAGTGAGTGGTCGACGATCAGTTGGGTGGGCACGACAGGATTAACCTTGGCGGGGTCACCACCCTTCTCGGCGATGGCATCACGCAGCCCTGCCAAGTCGACCAGTGCGGTCTGGCCGAGGATATCGTGGCAGACGACACGCGCTGGGTACCAAGGGAAGTCCAGATCGCTCTTGCGCTCGATCAGCTGTTTTAGTGCATCGGTGAGCAATTCAGGATCGCAGCGGCGCACCAGTTGTTCGGCCAGCACACGAGAGGTATAGGGCAACTGCGCATAGGCACCGGGCTGGATATCTTCCACCGCCTCGCGAGCATCAAAAAACTCAAGCGCTGTGCCAGGAAGGGGTTTACGGTATTGGGTATTCATAGCAGGCAGACTCACAAGAAGGGGGCTGAAAAAAGCCCGGCATTCAAGTCACCGGGCAGCAAGCGGTTCAGTCTCGCGCTTCTATCGGCACCCACTCGCTCTTCTCGGGGCCGGTGTAATCGGCACTGGGGCGAATGATGCGGTTGTTGGCGCGCTGCTCAAATACATGTGCCGCCCAACCGGTCAGCCGCGAGCAGACGAAAATCGGCGTGAACAGCTTGGTAGGTATATCCATAAAGTGGTATGCGCTGGCGTGGAAGAAATCCGCGTTACAGAACAGCTTCTTCTCGCGCCACATTACCGCTTCGACCCGCTCTGAAACCGGGTAAAGCACCGTATCGCCCACATCGTCAGAGAGCTTTTTAGACCAGTGCTTGATAATCTCGTTGCGCGGGTCGGACTCACGATAAATCGCGTGGCCGAAGCCCATGATTTTATCCTTACGTTCCAGCATGCCCATGATTTTGCTTTCTGCTTCTTCGGGGGATTGCCAATCTTCGATCATCGCCATGGCCGCTTCGTTAGCGCCGCCATGCAGGGGGCCGCGCAACGAGCCAATCGCCCCGGTCACGCAAGAGTGCATATCCGAAAGCGTCGAGGCACACACCCGGGCGGTAAAGGTAGAGGCATTAAACTCATGCTCGGCGTAAAGAATCAGCGAGACGTTCATGACCCGCGCATGTAGTTCAGAAGCAGGCTCGCCACGGAGCATGTGCAGGAAGTGGCCGCCTACCGAGTCATCATCCGTTTCGGTGTCGATGCGTACGCCGTCATGGGAGAAGCGGTACCAGTAGCAAATAATCGAGGGAAGCACGGCTAGCAGCCGGTCAGCAACGTCCTGCTGCTGATCGAAGTTCTCCTCTGTCTCTAGATTGCCCAGCATTGAAGTGCCGGTGCGCATCACATCCATCGGATGGGCATCTTTGGGAATCTGCTCAAGCACCGTTTTCAGCGCATCGGGCAAACCGCGCAGGCTTTTGAGCTTGCTGATGTAGTGATCTAATTCGCCCTGATTGGGCAACTTACCTTTTAACAGTAGGTAAGCGACCTCTTCAAATTTGGCTTTTCCGGCGAGCTCTTTAATATCAAATCCACGGTAGGTCAGGCCTGAACCTGTTTTACCTACCGTACACAGCGCGGTGGAACCGGCGCTCTGTCCACGCAGTCCTGCACCTGTTGCGGGTTTATCAGCCATGGTGTGTCTCCTAACTCTGCTTTTATTTTAAATTGTGTTTTTCATTTAAATTTCGGCAAGGCTGCCTCGGGGGGGGCAGGTTTCCGCGAGGGCGCTGTGAACCCATCCTTGGGCGCTACTTTTGTCATCTGACCGCCATGGATGGCGGAAATGCCGGAATCGTCGGGAACACTTTCCGGCCATGACAAAAGACCCTCGCTTCAACCAGCCCTCTCACCACCCGGGCTTAATGGTCATCGCCTTTTTCAGCAAACAGTGCATCGAGCTTTTGTTCAAAGTCGTGGTAGTTCAGAAAATCATAGAGCTCATCGCGGGTTTGCATGATAGGCACCACGTCTTTTTGATGGCCATTGTCCAGGATGCTTTGATAGACCTGCAGTGCCGCGGCGTTCATGGCACGGAAGGCAGAGAGCGGGTAAAGCACCATGCGGCAGCCAACGTCACCAAGCTCCGTTTGAGTAAACAGCGGAGTAGCGCCGAACTCGGTGATGTTAGCTAAAATCGGCGCGTTGACCCTTTCGCAGAAAGCCTTGTAATCATCCAGGGTGTGAACCGCTTCGGCGAAGATGGCATCCGCCCCCGCTTCTACGCAGGCGTTGGCGCGCTCAATGGCCGCATCAAGGCCCTCTTTTTGAAACGCATCGGTGCGAGCAATCAAATAGAAGTCGGGATCGATCTTGGCATCGGCGGCGGCTTTGATACGATCGACCATCTCCTGCTGGGAGACAATTGCCTTATTCGGGCGGTGTCCACAGCGCTTTTGCGCCACCTGGTCTTCCATATGTACCGCGGCCACGCCAGCGCGCTGCATCTCTTTCACGGTGCGGGCAATGTTGAAGGCACCGCCCCAGCCGGTATCGATGTCCACCAACAGCGGCAGCTCTGTGGCGCCGCAGATACGGTGAGCATCTTCCACCACGTCATTCATGGTCGTCATGCCCAGATCCGGCAAGCCGAACGAGGCGTTGGCAACACCGCCACCGGAAAGGTAAATGGCTTGATGGCCTACTTTGTCGGCCATTAGTGCTGTATAGGCATTAATGGTGCCTAAGATCGGCAGCGGGCGGTTAGCCTCAAGCGCGGCCCGAAACCGGGCGCCGGGAGTCATCTGGGACATGGGACGTTTCTCCTGCTGTAATGTTGATATGTTGTTATGGTTTAGCTTTGTGACTGGGACGCTGACTGTTCTAGGATGGCTGCATAGCGATCCGCCACATTGGCCCGGGAGGCGCTGACGTGGCGGCGCATGAGCAGCTCGGCCAGCTCCGCATCGCCGGCTTCAATGGCATCGACAATGCGATGGTGCTCCACAAAGGCGCGCTGTGGTCGCGTGCCACTGGCACTGAACTGGGTGCGATAAAGACGCACAAGGTAGTAAAGGTCGTCGCAGAGCAGGTTCATGAGCATTTTGTTGTGGCTGCCCTGAACGATGCAGTAGTGAAAATCGAGATCGCCTTCGCGCTGGTAGTAAGCTTCGCCACGCTTTAGATCGGCTTGGCCTTCGTGCAGCGCCAGCACATCCCGTAAACCCTGAACCTCTTCCGGCGACATATGCTCCGCCGCCAAGCGCGCCGCCATACTTTCCAAGGCTTCGCGCAGGTCAAACAGTTCTAAAAGCTCTTTCATCGAGAGCTTAACCACCCTTGCGCCCACATGGGGAACCCGCTCGATCAAGCGGTGGGCTTCAAGGCGGCGCATCGCCTCGCGCAGCGGACCCCGTGAAATACCGTAGGTTTTAGATAATCCCGGCTCGGTGATCTTACTGCCGGGAGCAAGTTCGCCGCGTACAATCGTATCCTGCAACTGATGAAATACCCGCTCGGCGAGCGTGCGCACTTCAGGGGTTGCCATTTCATGCAGAGAAGTATCGGAATAAGAAGAAGAAACGGGTAAGCTCATGGCGAATTGTCGACAATTAGGAACATAGCGAAACTTTAGCCCCGCGAGCCACAGCCGTCAACCTGCTTATAAAGCGACCTTATGCATCTTTCGTTGTAGGCAAAAAGTCTAGCCGTAAAAACAGTGTCAACAATCCTGCTTCTAGCGTGAGAAATGCGTCAATCGCGTGACTGGTGCCGATCTTCAACGACCTCTACCATATGCAGCCCTTTTACCGGCCAGGCGTTTGCTTAATGAACCAGGCGTTGATGATAACTGCCCTGCCCTATTCACCCGACCCATTGGGAATATTCGCCTGCCTACGTGCCAGGCCTGGCGCGGTGCTGCTCGATAGTGGCCGCCCTATCGCCACCGGTCGCTTTGATATTATCAGCAGCGACCCGCTTGCGACGCTGGAAGTTGCTCATCATGGCGAGGCACGTGTTGCCTCAGATCAGCTTATCCCCCCGGCGCACTTGGCTAACGATGCGTTTGCCCTTCAGCAATGGCTACTGGATCAACTGAATATCCCGGATGAAACCAGTGAACTCCCTTTTCTAGGCGGGCTAATCGGTTACTGGGGCTACGATCTAGGGCGAGAAACCTTATCGATACCGAGCGCTCAAGCAAGCCCAGTAACGTTACCGCAAGCCCGCTTAGGGCTTTACGATTGGTGTATCACGCTGGATCACATGTCGCAGCAGGCGTGGTTGATCGCCACCCAGCAGCGTCGTGAGCAGGTGGAGAGCTGGCTTACCCAGACGCCAGTACCCACTAGCGCGTTTACATTAACGGAACCCTTTAAAGCAGAACTTAGCAATGCCCAATATGTCGCGCGCTTTAACGCCGTGCAGCGCTATATTCGAGCGGGTGACTGCTATCAAATCAATCTTGCTCAGCGCTTTTATGCCGACTACCAGGGGGATGAGTGGCAGGCGTACCTGCAGTTACGCAAAGCGACTCCCACGCCCTATTCAGGTTTTATGGCCTGGGGCGATAAGGCCGTACTGTCACTTTCGCCCGAGCGGTTTATTCAGTGCCGCAACGGCGAGGTCGAAACACGGCCGATTAAAGGTACCCGCCCGAGAGGCGCGACGCATGAAGAGGATCTGGCGCTGGCTGAAGAGCTAATGAGCAGCACTAAAGATCGCGCTGAAAATGTGATGATCGTTGACCTGATGCGCAATGACCTGGGTCGCGTGTGTCAGCCCGGCTCCATTCGCGTGCCGCAGTTGTGTCACTTAGAGAGCTACCCTAACGTTCACCATTTAGTTAGCGTCGTACAAGGGGCCCTGGCTGAAAACCACACCCCACTGGCACTGCTTAAGGCAGCTTTTCCCGGCGGCTCAATTACCGGCGCCCCCAAAATTCGCGCGATGCAGATCATCGATGAACTAGAACCCTGCCAGCGCAGTGTTTATTGCGGCAGCCTGGGCTATGTCGATGTGCGCGGCAGCATGGATACCTCCATCGCTATTCGCACGATGGTTGCCGAAGCGGGAAGAGTGCATGTATGGGGCGGCGGGGGCTTAGTAGCAGACTCCCAAGCGGACGAAGAGTACACCGAGACACTGGATAAAATTCGTCACCTTATTGGCGCTTTGGAATAAGCAACACATCTTTCTAAATCAAAAAGGAATATAAAAGCCTAACTAAACGGTATTGGGGAGTCAGGGTTTGAGTTTGGTAGCCTAGTCACCATGACTCTACACCCGAACAGGAGGCAGCATGTCCTCAGAGCTTGAAGCGATCAATAACGAATTTGCTAACAATCCCCAGGGGTTGGTTGAGTGGGCATTAGCCCAGAGTTCACGACCTATTTGCACCACCAACTTTCGCCCCTTCGAGGCGGTGATTCTGCATATGGTCAGCCAAGCCCGCCCGGACATTCCCATTGTGTGGATGGACAGCGGCTACAACACCGAAGCGACCTATCAATTCGCCGACGAGGTGATAAAGCAGCTCAACCTGAACATCGTGAGCTTTGTGCCGAGGCGCACCCGCGCTCACCGTGAAGCGCTGGAAGGCCCCATGCCGGGTATCGACGACCCACGCCACGCAGCCTTTACTCAGGAAGTTAAAATCGAGCCCTTTGAGCGCGCGCTGCGTGAAATGCAGCCCGACGTATGGTTCACCGCACTACGCGCTGAAGACACCCCCGAGCGGGCCAAGATGCAGCCGGTTAGCCGCAACAGCGATGGACTATTGAAAGTCGCACCACTGCTACAGTGGAGCGCCAAAGATATGTACCAGTATCTACAGGCGCATAATCTGCCCAACAACTTCGACTACTTCGACCCCACCAAGGTGGAAGAGAAGCGCGAGTGCGGGCTGCATTTACAGCACTAACTTACACTGCGGGTTAATACTCCGGCAGGTCCAGGTCGTCAAATAGCGACTGCTCATGGCGCGGGCCTGCCGTTAATGCTTCATCAACCCTATCGCGGGTTAAATGAGGCGCAAAGCGCTCCAAAAAGTCATACATATAGCCGCGCATAAAGGTGCCACGACGAATACCGATTTTAGTCGTGGAACTGGCAAACAGATGGCTTGCATCCAGCGCTACCAAATCCTCATCGAGCGCCTCGTCCACGGCCATATGTGCCACAATGCCCACCCCCATGCCTAGCCGCACGTAGGTTTTAATCACGTCGGCATCAGCGGCAGTTAGTACCACATTGGGCGTTAACCCTTTCGCTTTGAAGGCGTCATCTAACTGCGAGCGGCCGGTAAACCCAAACACGTAGGTGACCAGCGGATGTTCGGCGAGCGCTTCAAGCGTTAACGGCCCCTGATGAGTGGCTAGTGGATGGCCCTTAGGCACCAGTACGCAGCGATTCCAGCGATAGCACGGCAGTAGCACTAAATCGGTAAATAGCTCTAACGACTCGGTCGCGATAGCGAAATCAGCCTGACCTTCACTGACCATCTGTGCGATCTGCTTGGGCGTGCCCTGTTGCATATGCAAGGCAACATCGGGGTATTTCAGGGTGAATTCGCTGATAATGGGTGGCAGCGCGTAGCGAGCCTGGGTATGGGTCGTGGCAATGGCCAAGCTGCCGCGACGCTCATCGCTATGCTCTTGAGCCACCTGCTTGATGTTTTCGGTGAGGCGCAGTACCTGCCCGGCCAGGTCAATAATCGACTGACCGGCAGGCGTCACCCGTGTCAGATGCTTGCCACTGCGCGCAAAAATCTCGACGCCAAGCTCATCTTCTAACAAACGAATCTGCTTGGAAATTCCCGGCTGTGAGGTAAATAGACTTTGCGCTGTGGCCGAGACGTTCAGGTTATGTCGATTGACTTCCCAGATATAGCGGAGCTGTTGTAGCTTCATATCCTCACCTTATTTATTCTCTATACAGACCCATGTAGACCGTATCTTGATGTAGGCCGAACCTTTAAACACACCCATGCGCTGGTACTTCGTCACGTCTGAAGGGGCTATGTCGTCATACTCGGCACTCTACAGCACCATATAGAATAAAAAACACCAAAATAATACTTTTATATTATAAAAAAAACGTCCTACCAGCACCCATTAATTTCTGCTATTTAGTTAACTCACTGTGCAGGAAATTTGCCAGCAACCCTCGCGCCCGCTAACATCTGCCCACTATTATCGCGATAGACACGAGGCGCGGTGAAAGAGCACCTACGGATCGCGTAATGACCGTTGCTCCATTTGAGGCAACGAAACAGTAAGAGCAACGCAAACGGGAGAAGCAAATGGCTAATAATGTTGATGTCACCAACGCCAATTTTGAGCAAGAAGTCCTCAACGCTGAACAGCCTGTGCTAATGAAATTCTGGGCGCCCTGGTGTGGCCCATGCAAAGTCATGGCCCCGGTCGTTGATGAAGTAGCTGCAGAACGTCAGGAAAGTCTGAAAGTTGTTAGCGTCAATGTAGACGACGCACCAGAGATTGCTGCCGAGCAAGGCGTGCGCGGTGTACCTACCGTCATGCTGTTTAAGTCCGGCACCAAAGTCGCATCACTGGTTGGCGCTCAATCGAAATCACAGCTGACGCAGTTCATCGAACAAAACGCCTGATAACTCAGTAAGCATTTGTCGCAGCCGCCGACCTAGTCGGCGGTAGTTTTATCTTTTACGCTTCCACGGCGGCAAGCTTGCATCACTTGCGCGGCTATCTTTTAAGCGCCGCTTACCAGGACCCAGCAATCGTGCAATCCAGCGCGTCTCCGGGTGGCTGTCCAAGGCAATTTTCAGCGTCATTGTCAGCATCACCGAAAGCAACATTCCCGCTGCACCGAATATCCACCCCCATACCACCAACGATAAAAATGCCACAAAGGTAGAAAGCCCGAGCGCTTGCCCCATTACCCGAGGCTCGATCAAGTTACCGAGCACAAAGTTGATAACCAGATAGGCCGAAGCCAGAAGCATCGCTTGGAAAGGACCACCATCTTGCGCAATCAGCAGTAAGAGTACCGGCGGTATAGCAGCCAGCGCGGAGCCAATATTAGGAATAAAGTTGAGCGCAAAGGCTAACACTCCCCATAGTAGCGGAAACTCAACGCCTACAATCAGGCAGGAGAGCCAAACCAGCACACCCGTGGCTAGACTGATCATGGTTTTAACGGCAAGGTAGCGCTTTAGTGTTAGGCTGAACTCACTGAAACGCTTCAAGCTGGGCGCAGGGTTCTCTAATGCTCGTGAGACTTTGTCACGTACATTTAATGTTTCAAACAACATGAATATGACCAGCAGCCCGACAATGATGCTCTGCATGAAGAGGTTGCCGAGCTGGCCCAATAACGCCGGCATCCAGGAGCCTTCATCTTCTCCTTCGAACAGCGAGTTGATCTGGTCGGGGTTGATGGCTAGTCCGCGTGAAGAGAGCGCATTAAGCAAGTTCCAATACTGCTCATAAAGCCGCGACTCTATCTCCGGCAACGCTGTTACAAAGGTACTAAAGCTATTAACCACCAGCAGGCCGATCAGCGATATAAACGCCAATAACACCATCAAGGTTAGAAAGGCCGACATCCGCATGCTTAAACCACAGCGGTGCAGCCACTGCACTGGCGAGGTACACACTACCGCGATAAATATCGCCAGCAGCAGCGGTACTAATAAATCAGCACCTGCTTTCATTCCAGCGATAATCACTACCAACGCAGCGAGCGCCAAGGTGGCATTGAGTGGAATACTGCGGTAATCCTGTTCCGACAAGTTCGACATAATCCATCCCTAGCTTGTTATCCATATATAATGGCTGCATTCGACATATTGCACAAACCGTGCAATTAATAAGTAACTGTTAGACGTCCACTCTTCCGTACTGAACTTTCTCTCTCACTTTTCTTCCAAGCTGAGTCTGTCCTAACTTCCTGAAAGAGCTTTTAAAATCAGGATTTAACTTGGCGGCGCGACTGTCTGTTCTTTAAGGAAAACATTTATGAAAGCAATACCGGCAAACCTTCAAACACCAGGCTCTAAACGTTTACGCAATGGCCTACTAGGCGGTGCTCTATTGGCGCTCCTTAGCGCTCCTTTTGCTCACGCGTCACCGTCACAACCGCCCCAGCCCAGCCTGCATGTTCAAGCGCAGTCGTGGGTTGAGGTAGAACCCGACAAAGCCACCCTAAATGCGCGTCTGTGGGAAAACACTCCCGCCCTTTCCACCCTGGAAGAGAGCGATAGTAGCGCACTTAGCGATGCTCGCGAGCGTTTAGAGACCCGCGCCAGCGAATTAATCGAGCAGATGGAAGCCACCGGCCTTGAACGCAATGCCATCAATGCAGGCTCGTTAAATGTTTATCCTGAACATATTCAAGGGCCGCGCAACGACGATGGCGAACACGAAACACTGCAACGCACGCGCCTCGAGCGTCCTATCACCGTCGAACTCACCGACCTTGATCAGTTAAGCGAGGTGTTAGACGCGCTAATAGCCGCTGGTGTTAACGCATTGGATGGCGTGCAGTTTGACCTACAAGACCGCGACGCCGCCACCGACGAAGCGCTGGTTAAAGCGTTGGAGAAAGCGCAACACAAAGCAAGCCTAATGGCCGACAGCTTAGATGCCGAACTGGGCCATGTGCAGCGTGTTGAAGAGACGCAATCGCCTATTTTCCAGCCGCGCCTGATGTCGATGCGGGCGGAAAGCGATGCCGCTGGTGCTAGCCAATCAAGTGCCGCCAGTGATTATAGCCCCGGCACCATTCGTATTGATGCCGGGGTTAGCGTCGAGTGGGCGCTTAAAGGGCCAGACGCTCCACACCGCCCAGATAGCGACGTAGTGGCTCAGGAAGAGTAACCGAGCCATCCGCCTGCTGGTGGTTTTCAAGCACCGCCAGCAGGCAACGACCGACCGCCAGCCCTGAACCGTTCAGCGTATGCAGCAACTGCGGCTTTTTGGCATCCGGATGCCGATACCGCGCCTGCATACGTCGGGCCTGGAAATCCTCGCAGTTAGAGACCGACGAGATCTCCCGGTACGTCTCCTGGCTGGGCAGCCACACTTCCAAGTCGTAGGTTTTCGTGGCCCCAAAGCCCATATCGCCGGTACACAGCGTCACGACCCGATACGGCAATTCCAACGCCTGCAGAATCGCCTCGGCGTGACCGCGCATCTCTTCCAGCGCTGCGTAGCTCTTTTCCGGCTCTACAATCTGCACCATCTCGACTTTATCGAACTGATGCTGGCGGATCATACCGCGGGTATCGCGGCCATGTGAGCCCGCCTCAGAGCGGAAACACGGCGTATGCGCGGTAAGCTTCATCGGCAGTGCTGTCTGCTCGACAATTTCATCGCGTACAAAGTTGGTCAGCGGCACTTCTGAAGTGGGGATCAGGTGGTACTCGCGCTCATCGTCCAGCTTGAACAAATCTTCGCCAAACTTCGGTAGCTGGCCAGTGCCCATCAGCGAATCGCGGTTGACCATATACGGCACGTAGCACTCTTCGTAGCCGTGCTGTTCGGTTTGGGTATCCAGCATAAATTGCGCCAACGCCCGGTGCAGACGCGCAATCGGTCCGCGCATGACCGCAAAGCGGGCACCGGTGATTTTAGCCGCCAGCTCAAAATCGAGATAACCCGACTTCTTGCCCAGATCAACGTGATCAAGCACCTCGAAATCAAACTCTCGCGGCGTACCCCAGCGGTGCAGTTCGACATTATCGTCTTCGCTTTTGCCTTCAGGCACGCTTTCGTGGGGCAGGTTGGGAATACCGCTGATAGCGTCGTCCCACTCTTCCTGGACGTCGGCCAGCTCGCGCTTGGCTTTATCCAAACGATCGCCTAGATCGCTGACTTCATCCAGCAGTGGCTGAATATCTTCACCGTTAGCCTTGGCCTTGCCAATTGCTTTGGAGCGCATATTACGCTCGTTTTGCAGCTGCTCGGTTTGCGTTTGCAGCTCGCGACGACGCGACTCCAGCGCCTGCAGCCCCGCTTTATCAAGCACAAAGCCCCGGCGGGCCAGTTGTTGAGCAACCGTGTCAAGATCACCACGCAGCAGTTTCGGATCGAGCATGAATCCTGTCCCTTGGCCTGAAAATAATAAAAGCAACGCGCCAATGCGCGTGCATAAAGGGGCCTATTGTAGGCAAAAGCGCGGCGGGGAGCCATGGCCGGCGTTACACAGCACTGGTTAAGCAATATCAATAGACCGAAGCAGTGAACAATTTTACCGCGCCACACTTAAGTCGATTGTGGCAAACCACTAGCTTAAGCAGCATGACTGAACCTACCGCATGCGCTATGACCACTCGGCATATCTATCCCAGCCCTTTAGCCAAAAGTGATAGAGTGCCCGCCGATTCGCCTAACGAATCGATAAATAATAGGTTTTAACACTTTTGACAGGAGAAGCGCAGTGCAGGAGACAGCACAGCAAGGAAAGTTTGCCTGGTGGCGACGAATTGCTCTATGGAAGAAGATTCTCGCCGGCTTGGCGTTGGGTATTTTGGCAGGCGCGCTATTAGGTGAGACCGCCAGCGTGTTTAAACCGCTGGGCGATATTTTTATTAACGCCATTATGATGCTGATTGTGCCACTAGTGTTCTCCACTCTGGTGGTGGGTATTACCTCGATGCGCGACCCCCAGAAAATGGGCCGTATTGGCGCGCGTACCATTACGCTCTATTTGGTCACCACCGCCTTTGCAATCTCCATCGGTCTGGTGCTTTCCACCCTGCTGCAGCCGGGTGTAGGCGTTGATATAAGTTTCGACTCTGAAGTGGCCGCTAACGAAGCACCCTCGTTGGTCTCTATTCTGGTTAACTTAGTGCCACGCAACCCGCTGGACGCCCTGGCCAACGGCAACATTATGCAGATCATTGTGTTTGCCATTGGTTTAGGTATTTCGCTGACGTTGATCGGCGATAAAGGCGAGCCGGTCATGAAGGTCTTCGATAGCTTTGCCGAGGCAATGTACAAGCTCACCGGCATTGTGATGGCGTTTGCGCCCTTCGGCGTCTTTGGCTTAATCGCCCACGTCTCCGGCCAGTACGGATTAGAGATATTGCTGCCGCTGGCCAAGCTGATTGGCGTTGCATATCTGGCCAGCATACTTCACGTGTTGGTGATCTACTCGGGCTTTATCTCTCTGCTGGGGCGGCTAAACCCTATGCGCTACTTGCATGGCAGCCTGGACGCTATTGTCGTGGCGTTCTCATCCGCCTCTTCTGCGGGCACCCTGCCGGTCTCTATACGCTGTGCGCAGAAAAACCTGGGCGTTCCCGAAGGGGTTTCCGGGTTTGTGCTGCCCGTGGGCGCCACCATCAATATGGACGGTACGGCGCTTTACCAGGGCGTGGTGGTGCTATTTATTGCCCAAATGACCGGCACTGATTTGAGCATGATGGATTACGGCATGATTGTCGCCACCGGCACGCTGGCTTCCATTGGTACCGCAGGCGTACCAGGCGCTGGCCTGATTATGCTCTCGATTGTAATGGCCCAAGTTGGCCTGCCGCTGGAAGCTATCGCCGTGGTCGCGGGAATTGATAGGATCCTTGATATGGCACGCACCAGCGTCAACGTTGCGGGCGATTTAATGGTCACCACGCTGGTAGGTAAAAGCGAGGGTGAGCTCAACGAAGAAATCTACAACCGTCGCTAACTTTAACGCTAGCATTTATAGCGTAAGAAAAGGCGTCCGCTGTGCTTAGCAGCGGGCGCTGCGCTTTACCGCCTTTCATAACCTCCCCTCTCATACAGCAGTTGTGATTCGCACAGTTTCTCGGCAACCTACTAGCATCATTTCTAGCCGAGCAACGTAACCATGCCTACTGCCTTTGATCAAACGCTCGCCGCCATCGATGCCCTGCATGCTGAGGATCCGCGCGCCACGACGCTTGCCGATGGCATGTCCATGCCCCAGGAACTGGCCTACGCCCAGCGCATGAGCGACTGGCTAGACCGCGTGCATGACGCGCCCGATGACGTGCTGCGCTTAGCCGTACGTGCACAGCACTTACAGCGCTGGTTAGTGCCGCGGGAGGAGTATCCCGAAGGGCGTGTGGGCTACTTAACCTGGCGGCGCGACCAGGGTAAGCGCGCAGGCGATACCACCGCCCAGCTAATGTGCGACGCAGGCTACAGTGACAAAGAAGCTGAGCGCGCCGCAGCGATTATTGGCAAGAAAGGCCTAGGCCGAGACCCCGATGTGCAAGCGCTGGAGGATTGCGCCTGTCTGGTATTTCTAGAGAACTACTTTGGCGACTTTTCGCGCAAGATTGAGCACGACCATATGGTGCGGATCGTGCAGATGACCTGGCGCAAAATGTCGCCCCGCGCCCACGATCTGGCTCTAACACTGCCCATGTCGGACGCCTCATTAGCGCTGGTAAAAGAGGCTCTGGGAGTGGATTAAGGAGAGGAGTAAGGTGTGGGGTAAGCAACAGAGCAATGCGCTACCGTGAGATGCAGCGGGGCAGCCGCTGCGGTAAAGTAGCGGTCTTCTTTTATTGCGCCCCCGGCACTGACGGCTTGATCAACTATGATTGCATCCCTGGACACCCGTACCGCCCCGTTCGAACGCTTGGGCAATGAGTATCAACGTTTTCTACAGGCGCTTAAAACGCGCGGTTTTGAAGGCGAAATCGCGCCCGATTACGCCAACCGCACGGTGCTGGCGACGGATAACTCGATTTATCAGCGCCTGCCCCAGGCGGCGGTCTACCCCAAGCATGCCGAAGACCTAGAGCGCCTTACCCGGCTGGCCGCCCAAACCACTCACCGAAGCATTGTATTAACGCCCAGGGGCGGCGGCACCGGCACCAACGGCCAGTCACTCACCGACGGTATCGTGGTGGATGTCTCCCGCCACATGAACAAGATCATTGAGATTGACGTGGAAGCTCGGCGGGTGCGCGTCCAGGCAGGCGTGGTGAAGGATCAATTAAACGCGGCGCTCAAGCCCCATGGGCTGTTTTTCGCTCCGGAGCTTTCGACCTCTAATCGCGCCACTATAGGCGGCATGATCTCTACCGATGCCAGCGGCCAGGGCAGCTGCGAATACGGTAAAACCCGCGACCATGTGTTAGAGCTCGATACGATTCTGATCGGTGGAAAGCACCTGCAAAGCCGCGTGTTAACACAAGATGAAGAGCAGGCTGAGTGCCAGCAGGAAGGCATTCTGGGCCGCGTTCATACCACCGCTGCCGAGATTATTGACCAACAGCGCGACTTGATTGCAGCCAAGTTCCCGCCGCTCAACCGCTGCTTAACCGGCTACGATTTGGCTCACCTGCGCGACGACGAGGGGCAGCTCAACCTCAACAGCCTGCTGTGCGGCTCGGAAGGCTCGCTGGGCTTTTTAAACGAAGCCGTCCTCAATGTATTGCCGATTCCCAAGCACGCCACCCTGGTCAACGTTCGCTATACCAGCTTTATGGATGCGTTGCGGGATGCAAAGGCATTAATGACTGCCAGCGCGAAGCCTACCTCGATTGAGACCATCGACGACAGCGTGCTGCAACTGGCCATGGAGGACTTTGTCTGGGACAGCGTGGCGGAGTTCTTCCCGGCGACCGCTAACACGGCGATTCGCGGCATTAACCTGATCGAATTTAATGACGACGATGAGAGCGCCCTCACCGAACGGGTACGCGCCTTCACCGAGCATCTAAGCCAAGATACCACCGTCGAACGCCTGGGCTACACCCTGGCCGAGGGGCGCAGTCAGATCCAGAAAGTCTACGGAATGCGCAAGCGCTCGGTGGGTTTGCTCGGCAATGTGCAGGGCGAGAAACGGCCGATTCCGTTTGTCGAAGATACCGCCGTACCGCCGGAGCACTTGGCCGAGTTTATCGCCGAGTTTCGCGCCGCGCTGGATGCCCGAGGGCTCTCTTACGGGATGTTTGGCCATGTAGACGCTGGTGTACTGCACGTGCGCCCCGCCATCGATATGAAGGATCCCGAGCAGGAAAAACTGATACGTGCGGTGTCCGATGAAGTGGCGGCGCTGACCCAGAAATATGGCGGTCTGCTGTGGGGCGAACACGGCAAGGGCGTACGCTCCGAATATTCGCCTACGTTCTTTGGCGAACTCTATCCCAGCCTACAGCGGGTAAAAGCGGCTTTTGACCCCTATAACCAGCTTAACCCCGGCAAAATAGCTTCACCTGCCGAAAACGGCGAACTAATCGCCAAAGATAGCGACCCCGATTTGTTGAAGGTCGATGGTGTGCCCATGCGCGGCCAGTTTGATCGCACCATCGATGAGCGTGCCTGGCAGGCCTACGACGCCGCGGTGTACTGCAACGGTAACGGCGCCTGCTACAACTATGACCTTGATGACCCCATGTGCCCATCGTGGAAAGCGACGCGGGATCGCCGCCACTCGCCCAAAGGCCGCGCCAGCCTGATCCGCGAGTGGCTACGCCTGCAGTCCAAAGCGGGCATCGACGTGGTGGAAGAGTCACGCAAGAAGAAAGCCGAAGGTGGCTGGGGCTTTATTAAACGCTTTCCGCTGCGGGTGGCGAACACCCTAAGCCGCAAGCAGCACCACGACTACTCCCACGACGTTTATGACGCCATGGCGGGCTGTTTGGCGTGTAAGTCCTGCGCGGGACAGTGCCCGGTTAAGGTCAACGTCCCTCAGTTCCGTTCACAGTTTTTGGAGGTCTACCACGGCCGCTACCTGCGCCCGCTGCGCGACTACGTGATTGGCGGAACTGAATTTATGCTTCCCACTCTGGCCAAGGCTGCGCCACTGTATAACGCCGTGATTGGCCAGCGCTGGGTAGAGCAACTGATGCGTCGCACACTGGGCATAAGCGACTCCCCGGCGCTTTCGCGGGCCAGCGTTAAAAAGCAGCTCAACGCCTGGGGCGTCGCCGAAGCAACGCCGCTCTCACTGGCCCTGTTAACCGAACAGCAGCGCGCCAATAGCGTGATTATTGTCCAGGACGCCTTTACCACCCACTTTGAAGCCAAGCTGGTCATGGACGTGGTAGAGCTACTCTCGCGTCTCAATCTACGCGTGTTCGTGATGCCCTATTCGGCGAACGGTAAACCACTCCAGGTTCAGGGCTTCTTGGGCGCCTTCGAGCGCACCGCCGCCAAGCAGGCCGAACGGCTACGCACGTTGGCCCGCTTTGATATCCCCATGGTGGGCATCGACCCGGCGATGACGCTCACCTATCGCCAGGAGTACGTCAAAGCGCTAGGCGATGAGGCGGTGCCGGAGGTGCTGATGCTACAGGAGTGGCTGGCGACCCGGATAAACACGCTTGCGCCCAACCAGCTTAAGCTAACCGACCCAGGGTTTAAGCTGCTCTCCCACTGCACCGAGAAAACCAACGCGCCGGGCAGTCCCAAAGCGTGGCAGCAGGTGTTTGCGGCGTTTGGGTTGGAGCTTGAGCTAGTGGCCACCGGCTGCTGCGGTATGTCCGGCACCTACGGCCACGAAACCCGCAACGCCGCTACGTCAAAAACGATCTATGCCCAGTCGTGGCAGCCCCAAGTGGAAGCCAAAAACAGCGCAGGCAAGTTGCTAGCCACGGGCTATTCCTGCCGCAGCCAGGTAAAGCGCTACTCGGAACAAGTTCTGCTGCATCCTTTGCAGGCGCTACTCATCGCCCTAAAGCGCAGCTAAAATTTGTACAAACATTAAATCTTGTATAACGTTGAGGGAGCTAACAGCGTGCGGTGGAAAAAACTGTCATGCTGTTTATTGATTGTTATTTTTCAGGAGCTGCCTTGTTATCTCTACTTCCCTCCTTGACTCGCCTAGGCACAGGCGCTGTTTTAACCCTGACCCTAGCGGCCCTCGCGGTCGCTCAGGAAAACCGTGTTGAGACGCAGGTAGTGGTGGAGGCTCCGCGGATTGAGATACTGCCGCTTACCGGCAGCGTTAGCGCCCCAAAAACCTCTCAGCTGTCTAGCGCTGAAGCCGGTCAGGTCAGCGAGCTAACGGTTGAAATGGGCGACGCAGTCACTCAAGGCCAGCCCCTGTTATCACTCGATACCCGAGATATTAGCCTGGAAACCCAGCGCGCCCGCGCGGATCTAGCTCAGGCCGAAGCCGAACGTGACGAAGCGCAACGCCTAGTCAGCGAAGCCAACCAGCTCTCGGCGCAAAACTTTGCCGCCAGCGAGCGCCGCCAGCGTGAAAGCGCTCTGGCGGCGGCCCAGGCCACCCTTGAAGCGCGCCGAGCCGACTACGAGCTAGCCCAACTGCAGCTCGAGCGTCACCAGATCCGCGCGCCCTTTGATGGCATGGTCACCCACCGGGAGAGCAATATCGGTGAGTGGGTCAACCCTGGCGACACCCTTCTCACCTTGATCGACTTAGCTTCCCTTCGTTTAGATTTCTCGGTGCCGCTTTCCGCCTATCAACGCTTTGAGGGCTCTCAATTAGAGGTGCGCTTAGAAGGCAGTGATCAATGGCACCCGGCGCGCACCCTCGCGCGCATCCCCATCGATGCCAGCTCAAGGCAGTTTCTGCTTCGCGCGGCGCCGGAAACACCACTTGAAATGCTACCGGGTATGGCGGTGGAAGGCCGTTTGCAACTTAATGGCGAAAGCGGGCCCAGCGTGCCGCGAGATGCCCTCATTCGACGCCCAGATGGCAGCGTTAGCGTTTGGCTAGCACGCCAGAGCGATGACAAATGGCAGGCGTTTGAGCAGCGGGTTGAGATCGGCAGCAGCTACCAGGGAGAGGTCGCCGTCAATGAGGGCCTATCACCGGGAGACCGCGTGATCGTCGTCGGTAATGAGCGACTTGAAGAGGGGCAAACCGTGTCCCTGAGCGACGACTAAAGGAGCGATACCCGCGTATGTTTGCTGCCATTATTCGTCACGGTATCTTGGTTAGCGTTATTACGCTGATCCTGCTGATTCTGGGAATCGCCGCCATCTGGCGCATCCCTGTACAGATGATCCCCGATCTGGAAACCCGCGTGGTGGGTATCGAGACCCAGTGGCCGGGTGCCACGCCGCAGGATATTGAAAAGGATATCTTGATCGAGCAAGAGGAGTTCCTGCGCAATGTGCCCAACCTACAGCGCATGGAGTCCACCGCCAGCAGCGGCAGCGCCGAAATCGAGCTGGAGTTCCCCTTTGGCGTCGATCTCACCGAAACATTGATTCGGGTTAACAACGCGCTAAGCCAGGTGCCCTCCTACCCCAACAATGTCGATCAGCCGCGCATCGTCGCCAACTCCTTTTCCGCCAACGCCTTTATGTACTATAACGTTGGCCCTCGGGAGGGCAATCCGCGCCAGCTCGATATGCCCGCCATGCGCGACTACCTGGAAGATAACGTCCGCCCGCGCCTAGAGAGCGTTGCTGACGTATCGGAAGTCACGGTTTCCGGTGGAGCCGAGCGGCAAATGCAACTGCTGATCGACCCCGAAGCGCTAGTCGCCCGTGAACTGAGTATCGCTGATATTCAGGCCGCCCTTCTGGCCCGCAACCAGGATGTCTCCGGCGGCAATCTAGAGAGCGGCAAACGCCGCTACCTGCTGCGAACCGTGGGCCGCTTTGAGGATGTTGAAAGCCTTGAAGCGTTGATCCTCAACCGCAACGGCGACGCGGTTACCCGGCTAAGCGATGTCGCCGAGGTGCGCCAATCCTACGCCGAACTCACATCCCGCGCTTACAGCTCTGACGGACAGCCGGTATTGAGCGTACAGGTGCGCCGGGAACCGGGCGCCAATGTGATCGATATCAAGCGCGCCATGCTCGATGAAGTCGCGGCGCTTAATCAAGGCCTGCTAGCCGAGCAGGGTATGCGTATGACGCTCTCCAGCGACGACGTGCGCTACGTGGAGTCGTCGATTGCCAATGTTTGGGTCAACCTGGGCCTGGGCGCGCTGTTTGCCACCCTGGTGATGTACGCTTTTCTTCGCTCTGCCCGCGCGACCGTGGCCGGGGTGATCGGCATTCCCATCTGCACCATCGCGGCCTTTCTAGGCCTGCTGCTGGCGGGCCGCACGCTCAACGTCATTTCGCTGGCGGGTGTTGCTTTCGCCATTGGCATGACCATTGATAACACCATCGTGGTGCTGGAAAGCATTGAGACCCAGCGCCGCCGTGGGCTGGCACGCTTTGAAGCGGCTCTCGAGGGCGTCAAGCAAGTGTGGCCAGCAGTGCTCGCCTCAACGCTGACCACTATTTTAGTCTTTGTGCCGATCTTCTTTATTCAGCAGGAAGCCGGGCAGCTCTACTCTGATATTGCGGTGGCCATCTCGACCTCAATTATTGTCTCCATGGTGGTCGCCATTACCGTTATTCCCACCTTGGGCGCACATATCGATTTTCGCGGTAAGGAGAGTACTTCAAACTCATCGCCACGCTGGGTACGCGGCTGCCTGTGGGTGGTGGATGGCATGATTCGTACGGCTTCCCGACGCTTTCTCTCTATCCTGCTGGGCATCGTGGGTGGTATCGGCATTTTTGTCTGGCTGACGCCCCCGGCGGAATACCTGCCCGAAGGCGAGGAGGCCAAAACCTTTGCCAGTATGAACGCCCCGGCGAGCTACAACCTGGCCACCATGGATGCGATTGCCCAAACCCTGCAACAGGAGTTAGAGCCCCATGTGGGCGCTGAGCCGGAGCGCTTCGAGCGCGGCGATACCGACATCCCGCCGATTCGCACCATGGGCATTCAAGCCGAAGCCCAAAGCCTGCGGATCATTGCGGAAACCATCGACCCCACCCATATTGAAGCCTTGATGGACGCCCTCACCCGGCGCTTTGAGAAATACCCGGACATGCGCGCCTTTGCCGCCCGCGGCTCAATTATCTCCAGCAATGACGGCGGAACGCGCAGTATCACTTTGGATATTGCTGGCAACGATCTAAACGAACTCTACACCACCGCCAATGCGATTTATCAGCGCGCCGAGACAGTGTTTGACAACCCGCGCATTCAGTCGCGGCCCTCCGCCCTGGATCTTGGCCAGCCGCTGATTGAGGTGTATCCCCATTGGGAGCGCGCCGCAGAAGTCGGCCTGGATACCAACGCATTGGGCACCACCGTCGCGGTGCTCACCAACGGCGCCTACCTGGATGACTTTTACCTCGATGACGAGAAAATCGACCTTTACGGCTATGGCCCCGAGGCGGGCGATATCGACCTGGACGCCCTCGCTACCCTGCCTATCTATACCCCTTCTGGGGTGAGCGTGCCGCTCAATACCCTTGCCGAAATTCGCGAAACCGTGGGAACAGCCACCCTTCGGCGGGTGGATGGCCGCCGCAGCGTCACGCTGGACGTTATTCCACCCCGCAGCGTGGCACTGGAAGCCGGCATCGAGCGGATGCAGCGGGAGGTGATCGACCCACTGCGCGATGAGGGCGTCATACCCGCCAACATTAATGTCAGCGTGACCGGCGCGGGGGATCAGTTAGACGCCACCCGCCAGGCACTTACCGGCAATGCGTTAATCGCGTTGGCGATTGTGTATCTGCTGCTGGTGGCGATTTTTGCCCACTGGGGTTACCCGCTGCTGATTCTCGCCACTATTCCGTTAGGTGCCGCCGGGGGGATTGTAGGGCTGTGGCTGATGAATACGGTGGGCGCTCAGCTGCCGAAAATCGGCTTGAATGCCATCAGCCAGCCGTTCGATATGATCACCATGTTGGGCTTTCTGATTCTGATGGGGACAGTGGTCAACAACCCGATACTGGTGGTTCATCAGGCGAGGGAGAATCTACGCACAGCATCGATGGGCCTTCGTGAGGCCGTTCAACAGGCAGTAGAGAGTCGCTTACGGCCGATTGCCATGACGACGCTTACCACCCTGTGCGGGCTATCACCACTGGTGTTTCTACCGGGGGAAGGCACCGAGCTTTACCGCGGCGTCGGTGCCATTGTGCTATTTGGGCTGCTCGGTACGGCAATTGTCACCGTCACCTTCTTACCCGCGCTTACTGTTGCCGTGCTCAGTTGGAGAACCAAACGGTCAGCGAGCTAACAAGCTGCGGCGTTAAAAGAATAACCGCTTAAGTGCCAAGCCTGGATCGCTTTCGCGCATAAAGACTTCGCCAACCAGAAACCCGTTAACGTTGTGGTCACGCATTAGCTCAACGTCATCGCGGGTATGGATACCCGATTCGGTAATCACCGTGACGCCCTCTGGAATGCGCGGCAGCAGATCCAGAGTGGTATTCAGGCTGGTTTCAAAGGTATGCAGGTTGCGGTTGTTGATGCCGACCAGCTTTAGATCCAGCGCCAGGGCGCGCTCAAGCTCCTCTGCGTCGTGCACCTCGACCAATACATCCATCCCCAACTGGTTGGCCTGCTGGTGCAGGTCGCGCAGTTGTGCATCGTCCAGGGCAGCAACAATCAGCAGTATGCAGTCCGAACCAATCGCCCGTGCTTCACTGACTTGATAGCCGTAGGTGATAAAGTCTTTGCGAATCACCGGCAGCGTGCAGACATCACGAGCAGCGATCAAATAGTCTTCGTGGCCTTGAAAAAAGTCGGCGTCGGTGAGCACCGACAGACAGGCAGCGCCGCCCTGGGCGTAGCTTTTAGCGATATCCGAGGGGTGAAACTCTTCGCGAATAATGCCTTTTGACGGTGAGGCTTTTTTCACCTCGGCGATAATCGCAGGATCACCTGTGGCGATGCGCGTATTAAGCGCCTCAATAAAGCCGCGCGGGGCGCTCTGTTGCTCCCCGAGGGCGAGCAGATCGGATTCCGAGACCGCTTGACGACGCTCAGCTACTTCTTGATCTTTGCGAGCCAGAATGCGCGTTAAAATAGTTGGCGTTGCCTGTTGAGTCATGTTGATCTCTTCTTGTTTAAGAACTTATGCTGAAAAACTTACTGCTTAAACACGCTGGTGAAGTGAGAAAGCTCTTTAAGTTTCTCAAGCGGCAGTTTGGAGGCTTGCGCGTCCTGGGCCACCATCACACCCTCTTTTAAGGTATCCGCGACTCCCGAACAGTAAAGCGCGGCCCCGGCGTTTAGCGCGACCATATCGGCAGCGGCATCTTCACCGGAAAGCGCTGCCTTGACCAAGCGCAGGCTGTCTTCGGCACTGGCGGCTTTCAGCGTTGCCAGGCTCTGGCGCTCAATGCCCAGTTCTTCAGGCGTAATGGTGTATTGGGTAATCTCACCCTCTTTTAGCTCAGCTACCAAGGTGGGGCTGGCCAGAGAGATCTCATCCAGACCGTCCTCTGAATGGACGACCATCACGTGGCGGCTGCCCAAGGTTTTCAGCACTTCCGCCATTAATGGCACTAATTCTGGGGCGTAAACACCCAGCACCTGGTTGGGCGCACCAGCAGGGTTGGTCAACGGGCCCAAAATATTAAACAGCGTGCGTACGCCCATTTCCCGGCGCGGACCAATGGCATAGCGCATGGCCGGGTGATGATTGGGTGCAAACATAAAGCCTACGCCCACCTGTTCGATACAGCGCGCTACCTGGTCAGGTTTGAGATCCAGGTAGATACCCGCCACATCAAACAGATCAGCGCTGCCCGAAGACGACGAAACGCTGCGATTACCGTGTTTGGCTACATGGGCACCAGCGGCAGCGGCGACAAAACTGGCAGCCGTGGAAACGTTAAACAGGTTGGCGCCATCGCCACCCGTGCCGACGATATCCACGATGTTTTCAGCATTCAGTTCAACGCGCTTCATTAGCTCGCGCATTACCTGAGCCGCGGCGCTAATTTCAACGGCGCTTTCGCCTTTCATGGCTAGGCCTACCAGCAGGCCACCGATTTGCGCATCGCTGGCATCGCCAGTCATGATCTGGCGCATCAAGGCGTGCATGGCATCGAAAGAGAGGTCTTCGCGGCGCATCACCGCATTAATCGCATCTCGCATTTGCATGAGCAGAGGGGCCCCTAAAAGCGTGTGAAACCGGCCATCAGCCGCGTTTTAAAAAATTGGCCAACAGCTCGTGGCCTTGGCGGGTAAGAATCGACTCGGGGTGAAACTGCACCCCTTCAATATCCAGCTCGCGGTGACGAAACCCCATGACTAAACCGGGGGTTACATCGTCATCGCCTGTCCAGGCAGTGACGTCTAAGCAGTCGGGCAGGCTCGCTTTATCGACCACCAGGGAGTGATAGCGGGTAACCTCAACAGGATTATCCAGCCCTTCAAATACGCCCTGGTTAGCGTGCAGGACGGCAGAAGTTTTGCCGTGCATAACCTTCGGAGCGTGCACGACCTTGCCACCATAAACCTGGCCAATCGCCTGATGGCCCAGGCAGACACCTAAAATAGGCAGCCTACCTGCAAAGTGTTTAATGGCGGCCATGGAGATTCCAGCCTCGTTGGGAGTGCAGGGTCCCGGCGATACCACCAAATGCGTCGGCGCCAGCGCTTCGATTTGCTCAATGGTGATGTCATCATTGAGGTGAGTGATCACTTCCGCGCCCAACTCACCCAGGTACTGGACAATGTTGAACGTGAAGCTGTCGTAATTATCGATCATCACCACTTTCGGCGCTGCCTGTTGCTGTGATGGCTGTTTGTGCACCGACTGAGCTTGCGCCATTGCCCCATTTGCTCCATTGCGTCATTTCGACCACAGATTAAATCTGTTGATAGAGTGATGATAACGCAACCGAGCACTTCCTTGCAGGGGTTAAGTGTCAACCTGCCTCCCCTTTCGACTACCAGCACTCCGGGCAATAGATCACAGCTTTGGATGACCAAGTCGATGCGCCAAAGAAGAAACCATTCGGACGGTCATAAGGAACGCTATGTTTAGGAGTGAAATACAGGCTCTTTTCAGCATAGTGGCCCTTTCCACTTGAGAGTATTCTGCCTTGAGCAATACTTGTTTCGGCCTGGCGCTGTATCGGAACTGGCAACCAGCCACCGCAGTCTTTATTATCTGCCGTCTTTTTAGATAGCCTTTTTAACCAGTTAGGAGCGTGGGATGTCAAAGCGGGTTACCTGGGTGTGTACGCTCTTATGCGTCGCGCTGATAAGCACTGCGCCAGCCTATGCCAGCACAACATTACGCGTTATTGCCTCTTTTTCGGTCATGGAAGAATTGGTCAAACGAGTGGCGGGCGATACGGTTAGTGTCAACGTCATCGTTCCACGAGGTGAAGATGTTCACCGCTGGGAGCTAACCCCGCCCAACGTACTGGCACTCGAAGAGACCCAAATCGTGTTTTATAACGGACTTGGGCTAGAACCCTGGATACGCCATATTGAAGCGATGTCTGACGATGAATTAACGCTTGTGGAAGTGGCCAAAAAGGCCGATTACACGCCGCTAATGATCTCGACTGGTGAGTATCAGGGCGAGCCAGACCCCCACATGTGGATGGATCCGGAGGGAGCTGCGGCCTACATTGATGTCATTGCCGAGACCCTCGCCGAGCATCTTCCCGACCAGGCCGACGAATTTTATACCCGTGCTGAACAGGCTCGCAAGGCGCTGGATAATCTGAATCTAGCGGTGAAAGAGCGCCTCGAGGGGATTCCACAAACTAACCGCACGTTACTGACCAGTGAAGCAGGTTTTGGCTATTTCGCCCGTGCCTACGACTTTGAAGCCCAAGGGGTGTGGGGTGTTAATCACGAAACCCAAGGCAGTGCCGAGGCAATGGCCAATATGAGCGAATATCTTGCTAATAATCGCCCACGCCCTCCAGCGCTGTTTTTTGAAAGCACTACGCCCAGTATTCATATGGACGCCCTATCACGGGAGTCATCGCTTCCCCTGGCAGGACCGCTATATGTCGACTCGCTGAGCGGTGAAGACGGCCCGGCAGCCAACTACTCAGATATGCTGCACCATAACGCAGAGGTCATGCACACCGCTCTAGGTGGCGCTACGGCTGAGTAACTTGCCCTTGGCATTTAATCAATCGCTAGGCTCCTCGGGGAGGGGTTATTAGCAATTCGGTTAACGAACTAAGCACTAAATCGGGGTGACTGTTTTCAATCGGCTCACCGTGGTTATAACCATAGGGTAGCGCCAGGGTGGTAAAGCCCGCCGCCTTACCGGCAGCAATATCGTGGCGTGAATCGCCGACCATCACACACTCAGCTGGCGATATTTGGCAGTGTTGCGCAGCGTGCAGCAGCGGCAATGGGTGGGGCTTCTTTTCTGCTAGAGAATCACCGCCGAGCCATAGGGTAAAAAAGTCCAGCAGCTCGAAGTGCTTTAGCAGCGGCTCAATAAAGCGCTCTGGCTTATTGGTAATCAGCACCAGAGTCATACCCTGCTGATGCAGCGCCCCTAGCGCTTGCTTTACCCCAGGGTAGAGCGTTGTCAGGGTATTGGGTGCCGCGCCGTAGTACTCTATAAACGCATCATAGGCACGCTGTTGTCGTTCGTAACAAGGCGTTGGCTCAGATGTGTCCTGCAACGCCCAGGCCAGTGCCCTTTCCACTAATACCGGCGCCCCATTGCCAACCCAGTCTCGGACCTTCGCTTCGCCCGGCGAAGGCAGGCCAAGTTCGTTTAACATCTTCCCCACTGCGGCGGAAAGGTCGGGCACTGAATCGATTAGCGTGCCATCCAAGTCGAACGCAACTAGCCGTTTACCCTGTAGTATTGTGTGTAACTCTGAATAGTGTATTGGATGCGCTTTCAATGCTCTCTGCCTCATCTTCATTAGAAAACCATCTTACCTGCTTAGGGCAAATGTTCGCATTAGTCAGAAGCGTAAGAACCTTCTATGCTGTGGCTAATTTAGTTAAGGAGGTAGTGATATGCCCACTCCCAGAATCGTGATTGTTGGCGGCGGTGCGGGCGGCTTAGCCCTCGCCACGCGATTAGGCCGCACCTTAGGTAAGCGCAAACGCGCAGAAATCGTGCTGCTGGATCGCAACACCACCCACGTATGGAAACCGCTGCTCCACGAACTGGCCACCGGCGTACTCAATTCCAGCATGGATGAGGTGGATCTTCGCGGGCATTCATCTGCTCACTTCTACCGCTATCAGCGCGGCTCTCTAAGCGGAGTAGATCGCGAGCAGCAGACGCTGCAGTTAGCGCCAATCCATGATGAAGATGGTCAAGAAGTGCTACCCGCCCGCGAGCTTTCCTATGACTACCTGGTCATGGCCATAGGCAGCGTTTCCAATGATTTCGGTACGCCCGGCGTGGCAGAGCACTGCCATTTTATTGATTCGCCCCAGCAGGCCAAGGCGTTCCAGCGCGATATGATCAATACCTTTTTGCGCTACACCGACCCCAATCTTCGCCAGCATACTCAGTTGACCATTGGCATTGTGGGCGGCGGCGCGACGGGCGTAGAGCTTGCAGCCGAATTATTTGACGCTTCGCGCATGCTCAATGCTTATGGAGTGACGGCATTGGATAACCAGCAAATCAGCGTTCACCTGCTGGAAGCAGCACCGCGCTTACTACCGGGGCTTTCCGAGCGGGTTAGCCAAACGGTTAAAACAGAGCTTGAGAGCATGGGCGTAACCATCCACACCGACACCGCGGTTAAAGAAGCTCATGCACATCAGTTAATCACCGGTGACGATGAAGTGATCAAGACCGACATCAACGTGTGGGCAGCAGGTATCAAGGCGCCACCGTTTTTGGCTGAGCTAGGCCTAACGACGAATAAGAAAAACCAAATTGAAGTAAAACGCACCCTGCAGAGCGTCGATGATGAGAAGATTTTTGCCCTCGGCGACTGCGCCAGCTGCCCGATGGGGGAAGATAGCGCCGTTCCCCCTCGCGCCCAGGCGGCTCACCAGCAGGCTAAGCTGCTCGCCAAGAACCTGGTCAATCAACTCGAAGGCAAACCGCTCGCCGATTTTCGCTACCGTGACCATGGTTCACTGGTATCGCTGGCCCGCTACGATGCTGTGGGCAATTTAATGCGCAGCTCCGCCTCCCGCGGCCTATTTTTAGAGGGCTGGCTGGCACGCCAAGCCTATGCATCGCTCTATCGGATGCACCAGCTCTCTATTCATGGGGCGCCGAAGACGGGGCTAGCGTGGCTGGTCGATAAGCTTAATCGCTATTTGAAGCCGCGTATGAAATTGCACTAAACAACACTTGCTTATTACCTGGCCAGCGCCGCCCGCATCTGCTTGATCACCGTGTCATAGCCGTGCGGGTCGCTGGCTTGGTGGGCGCTGAAAATGGCGGAACCCGCCACAAAGGTATCGGCGCCCGCTGCGGCAATCTCGGCGATGTTGTCCACTTTCACCCCACCGTCGATTTCCAGGCGCATATCAAATTCTGACGCATCAATCTTCGCCCGCGCTTCACGTAGCTTATCAAGCGTACCAGGGATAAAGGATTGCCCACCAAAACCTGGGTTAACGCTCATCAGCAGCACCATATCGATCTTATCCATCACATAGTCGAGGTAGGAGAGCGGTGTAGCCGGATTAAACACCAGACCTGCTTTACAGCCGCCATCACGAATTAGCTGCAGCGAGCGGTCAATGTGCTCAGACGCTTCGGGGTGAAAGGTAATATAGCTGGCGCCCGCTTCAATAAACTCGCTGATCATGCGGTCTACCGGCTTAACCATCAAATGCACATCAATCGGCGCCGTCACTCCGTGCTTACGCAATGCTTTGCACACCATGGGACCAATAGTGAGATTGGGTACATAGTGATTATCCATTACGTCGAAGTGCACCACATCCGCGCCTGCAGCCAGCACGTTATCCACTTCCTCGCCAAGCCGCGCAAAGTTAGCGGAAAGGATAGAGGGGGCAATCAAAAAGTCCTGCGCAGCGGTCATAACACTTTCCTAAATTAACAGGGGAATGAGTTGGCTATCTTAACAGAGCCACCCACCAAGCCCATCACTCACACGCCTTTGCATTGGTCATCTACGCACACTCATATTCTTAAATAGAATATAAAACATAATTGTAATTCCACATTGATAGATTTACCCTTACCGATATTGCGACACTACTTTTTGGCGATACTTTGCGCTAACTGTTTTAAGGAGTTTTTCTATGGCATTGCCCACAATTTTCCGCCGCAGCCTGGTTGCCATTGCGCTAGGCGTTACGGTAAGTGGTACCGCCGTTGCCCAGGAGCGGGAACTGCTCAACTCGTCTTACGATATCGCTCGCGAACTGTTTGCCGCGATCAACCCAGAGTTTCAAGCCAAGTGGCAGGAAGAGCACGGTGAAGAGATCGCCATCAGCCAATCTCACGGCGGTTCTTCAGCCCAAGCCCGCGCCATCCTGCAGGGTCTGCGTGCCGATGTGGTGACCTTTAACCAGGTGACCGACGTACAGGTACTCGCCGATGCAGGGCTGGTAGCCGAAGATTGGCAAGATGCCTTTGAAAATAATGCGTCGCCTTACTACTCCACCACTGCCTTCTTGGTACGTAAAGGCAACCCCAAAGGCATCGAAAGCTGGGACGATCTAGTCCAAGAAGATGTAGAAGTGGTCTTCCCTAACCCGAAAACCTCGGGTAATGGCCGCTACACCTATCTAGCTGCCTGGGGCTTTGCCGAGAACGAATTCGATGGCGATGAAGAGCAAATCGAAGATTTCATGCGTACTTTCTTAGCCAATGTAGCGGTATTTGATACCGGCGGCCGTGGCGCAACCACGAGTTTTATCGAGCGTGAAATTGGCGATGTGCTGATTAGCTTCGAGTCTGAAGTTAACAACATCCGCAGCGAGTACGGCAGCGACGATTACGAGGTGATTGTACCGCCGGTCAGCATCTTGGCTGAATTCCCTGTTGCCGTGGTTGGCGAAAACGCTGAGCGCAACGGTAACAGCGATCTGGCCCAAAGCTACTTAGAGTATCTCTACACGGAAGAGACGCAGCGCCTGCTAGCGGGTTTCAACTACCGGGTGCATAACGAGACTGTGGTCGAAGAGTTCGCCGACCAGTTCCCGGAAACCCAACTGCTTGAGGTGAATGAAGTGTTTGGTAGCTGGGATGAGGCGATGGAGACCCACTTTGAGGGTGGCGGCCTTCTCGACCAGCTACAGCGCCGCTAATATTCACTCATGAGCCAGCCTGAACTATGAGTCAACTTGCCACCTGGCGAACCGGCAGCACACGCGTGCTGCCGGGTTTTGGCCTTTCTATGGGTATCAGCGTACTGTTTATCTCGCTGGTGCTGCTGTTGCCGATTACCGGCCTGTTTGGCCAGTTAGCAGGGCTTAGCCTTGCCGAATACTGGGCGATCATCACCGAAGGTCGTGTAGTGGCCAGCTATATGGTCACCATTGGCGCGGCAGCCGTTGCGGCGCTAATTAACGCCGTGTTTGGCCTGTTACTGGCCTGGGTGCTAGTTCGCTACGACTTCCCTGGCAAGCGCTTACTTGATGCCTTAATGGATCTCCCCTTCGCACTGCCCACCGCCGTGGCCGGCATTACCCTGGCAACGCTTTACGCCAGCAGCGGCTGGATGGGTGGACTGCTGGAGCCGCTAGGGTTTCAAGTCGCTTATACCTGGGTGGGTATCGCTCTGGCCATGGCCTTCACCAGCATCCCTTTCGTGGTGCGCACGGTGCAGCCGGTACTGGAAGACTTGCCCGCTGAGGTCGATGAAGCCGCTATGTCGCTGGGTGCCACCGACGGGGTGGCCTTTCGCCGCGTGATCTTGCCGCATATCTGGCCTGCCTTGGTGACCGGCACGGGGCTGGCGTTTGTTCGTTCGCTGGGCGAGTTCGGAGCGATCATTTTTATTGCCGGTAATATGCCCTACGAAACGGAGATCACCGCACTGATGATTTTCGTCAAGCTGCAAGAGTATGACTATGCAGGGGCCTCGGCGATTGCTTCGGTGGTGCTGTTTGTCTCGCTGTCGCTGCTACTGGCGATTAATGTTTGGCAGGGCCGCTTTGTGCGCCGCCTGCATGGAGGTAAGGGGTAATGCGTCGAATTGGTGATGCGCCGCTTATCCGGCGCCTGCTGATAGGTGCCGCCTTGGTGCTATCAGCGCTGTTTTTACTGTTGCCGCTGGTGGCCATTTTTGCTCAGGCGTTCTCCCAGGGCGTCATGGTGTTCTGGTCGAACGTCAGTAACACCTTCACCCTGCACGCGATTGGTCTGACGCTGATGATTGCGCTATTGACCATTCCCGTGTGCCTGGTATTTGGCGTTGCCCTGGCGTGGCTGGTCACGCGTTTCAGTTTTCCGGGGCGGCGCATTCTGCAAACCCTGATCGATATTCCCTTTGCAGTCTCGCCCGTTGTTGCTGGCCTTATCTACCTGCTGCTGTATGGCCGCAACGGCTGGATCGGCAATTGGCTGGACGGCTATGATATTCAGTTGATGTTTTCTTGGCCGGGCATTCTCATGGTGACCATTTTTGTTACCTGCCCCTTTGTGGCCCGGGAACTGATCCCGTTGATGCAGGCTCAAGGCTCCCGTGAAGAGGAGGCGGCGGTAACCCTGGGCGCTTCCGGCTGGACGACCTTCCGTCGCGTTACGCTGCCCAACATCCGCTGGGCACTGCTTTATGGCGTTATCCTGACTAACGCCCGGGCTGTGGGAGAGTTTGGCGCTGTCTCGGTAGTCTCTGGCGCTATTCGCGGCAAAACCAATACGCTACCCCTGCACCTTGAGCAGTTGTATCAGGATTATAACGCCGTGGGGGCGTTTGCCTGCGCGGCCCTACTCGCCTTTATTGCCCTACTGACGCTCGCCGCCAAGGCCGGGCTGGAATGGCGCGCAGCGCGCCGGGAGGCATTTGCATGAGCATTCACTTACACAATATCGCTAAACACTTCGGCAATACCCAGGCGTTAGAGCCGATCAACCTGGATATTCACGAAGGTGAATTGGTAGGCTTACTCGGCCCGTCGGGCTCGGGCAAGACCACGCTGCTGCGGATTATCGCCGGCCTGGAAAATGCTGACCGCACCGCCCAGCCGGGTAAAATCCTGTTTGGCGACCGCGACGTGACCAACGTACATGTGCGCGACCGTCGGATTGGCTTTGTCTTCCAGCACTATGCGTTATTTCGCCATATGAGTGTCTACGACAACGTGGCTTTCGGTCTGACCGTGCTGTCGCGTAAACGCCGCCCCAGCAGCGGAGAGATTCGTGCCCGGGTGTTTAGGCTGCTGGAAATGGTCAAGCTGGAGCACCTTGCCAATCGCTACCCTGCCCAACTTTCGGGCGGCCAGCAGCAGCGGGTGTCGCTGGCCCGCGCTCTCGCCGTGGAGCCGGAAGTATTGCTGCTGGACGAACCGTTTGGCGCACTCGATGCCAAAGTGCGCCAGGAGCTACGCCGCTGGCTGCGTCATTTACACGACGAGCTCAATTTCACTAGTGTTTTCGTTACCCACGACCAGGAAGAAGCGCTGGAGTTATCTGACCGTGTGGTGGTAATGAGCAACGGCCGCATCGAACAGGTTGATACGCCCGATGAGCTCTACCGCACACCGAAAAATCGCTTTGTGTTTGAGTTTTTAGGTGATGTGAACCATTTGGAAGGCAAAGTGACCAACGGCGTACTCACCTGCGGCGACGCCTATTGGCACGTTGATCTCCCTGATGGCCATGAAGAGCTGCTGCTGCGCCCCCATGAAGTGCGGCTGACCGAGCAACCTACCTCTGAGAGCCATCTACCGGTTACGATCACGGCGATCTCGCCGGTGGGCGCCGAAGTGCGCGTGGAGCTAGAGGCTGATTGGCTCGCCCAGCCTTGGCTCGCTACCGTGCGCCACACTGACTTTGAGCACTTGGCGCTACGCCGCGGGCAACGCTTATTCGCGCACCCCCGTCACTGGCGACGCTTCCCCAAGACCGAGCCGAAACCGACGCAACAAAGCCACGTCGCTTAATGCAACGGCAGTTGCCCCACGTGGGCAACTGATTTAGCTCGCGACCACTCAAGCTTTCAACCTAATCGCGACAACTGTGGGAGGGAACTTCAGCTCGCGAATGTTGGGGCTGCCAGCTTGGGGTGTTTTCAACACCCTTCGCGCGCTAAAGCGCCCTCCCACAATAGCCTTGAGCCTGATACCAATCCTGCCAAAGCCAATGACTAGCGCATTTGCCTAAAGGTTAGGCTTACCCGGGGCCCAACATCTTTCTTAGTTTTAGGAAGACTGTGCAGCCAGTTGGCTTGAGTAGCCCCCTTCATAATTAATAAACTGCCGTGCTCTAGGGTAAGCGACACACTCTCCCCTGTTTGTTTATGTTTAAACGAGAACTTCCTTTCGCCGCCTAAGGTCAACGCCCCGATTGCCCCATTCTCAACAAGGTCTTTTTCGGCATCACTGTGCCAGCTCATGCCTTCCTCGCCTGAACTATACAAATTACCCAGGCACGAATTAAATACCTCTCCGCAGTGGCTCTCCACGACCTGCTTAAGCTCACACAAAAAGTCCGGCCACACCAACGCCCTTTTTGTGTAGCCAGAGTAGGTATAGGAAACCGGTTTATCTGCATACCAGGCTATTTTCCTCTTTGTAACGATCTCTTTGCCGTAAATAAACGCGCGATCATGCTCCCAGCTTAGTTCGCTAATACACCTACTTAAATACATATCAGCAGTAAAAGCGTCTAGGATTTTGCCGTGGTAATAAGCCGCCCCATCCTGTGAAAGCAGATTAATCAACTTCATATCGTCGTTTTCAAACAGATCTGTATACGTCATAGCTGTGCCTATTGTGTGCTCATTGCAAAGACAGCAAGAAACGGGTTTTTCTCACACTAACAGGGAAGCAATACTGAACGCCATGGGGCAAAGCTCCAGGGTCTGGCCGGGTCTTTTGGCTAATGGAAAACATTGAAATGGGGCACAAAATGAGAGCAATAGACTATATACGACTACTGTCGCTAGCAGCTATCTGGGGAGCTAGCTTTCTTTTTATGAGAATCGCCTCACCGGCGATAGGTCCAGTCAACACAGCATTTTTTAGAGTCTTTTTTGGCCTCATTGGTTTGGCTTTTATCATCGTTATCATACGTAAAAGCATGGCGTTCAGAGGTAAGCTAGGCAAAATTATGATTTTGGGTGCCATTAACTCTGGCATCCCATTTCTTATGTACAGCATAGCAGCAACATTACTACCTGCTGGCTATTCAGCGATTCTAAATGCGACAACGCCTTTAACAGGTGCCCTGATTGGCTTTTTTATCTTTAGCGAGAGTTTAACTATAAAAAAATGGCTGGGAGTAACGCTAGGAATTGTCGGTATCACAGTTATTACCACTGTGGGTGATTCAAATATCGTTGGTAACATTTATATTGGCGTTACTGCTTGCATCATAGCCACTATTGGTTACGGCTTTGCGGGGTTTCTTACTAGAAAATGGATAACCCAACAGGGCGGGCTGGATCCAACGTTAGTGGCGTTTGGCAGCCAACTAGGCGCGACCATTTTTCTCGCGCCATTTTTGCTTTGGAACCTTTCATCTGGCCCCGGCATTGATTGGCTTCAAGGTGATGTTTGGATCAGCCTGCTGGCCGTCGGTTTTGTATGCACCTCTCTAGCCTATATTCTGTATTTTAGATTGATCGCTGACATTGGGCCATTACGGTCGCTCACCGTTACATTCTTGGTGCCGCCCTTCGCTGTGTTATGGGGCTTTTTAGTCCTCGATGAAACGATTTCCAGCGGATTCTTACTTGGCTCTTTTATCGTTTTACTTTCCGTTTGGCTAATCGTGAGTCCCGATTCTCAAAAAACAGCCTAGCGCACTAGCTGACTTCACTTCTTTCGCAATAGCAGCGGCCGTGCCATTGCAATAAACAATGAGTCGTTAAAAGTAGCTGAACAAAGCCGCAACGCCAGAACATACCGCCAGCGCGCTACCCGCGTTATACTGGCCTTTTAGCCATAGCGGAGGAAGACCATGCTTCGGCGTCACTTTTTACGGATTTCAGGTGTACTGCTTGCCAGTGCATGGCTTGCCGGTTGCACCAGCCCGCAATACTTACAGCTCAGCCCTGAACGCAGTGCGCAGGTGCCGCAGGTCGGCTCTGGCCAGCAGGTTACTGTGATTGCCCAGGATGGCCGTGAGAGCGACATTATTGGCAACCGTGCTGGCGGCGACATGTCGACAGCCCACATTACCGTGAGTAGCCATGAGCTTATACCGCGCTTACAGCAAGAAGCTGAGCGCGCAGTACGCGATATGGGCTTTAGCCCCACCACCGAGCAGGCCGAGGGCCGCCCAAGCTTAACGCTGGAGCTTGCCAGTCTGAACTACGCACGCGGTGATAGCGGCCAGCCATTGGTAGACGAAGCGCGACTTGAAGGTGTTTTACGCGCTATCGCTCAAAACAAGGGCACTACCTATACCGGCACATACACCTCGCGCCGTACCCAGGGCTATGCCCTTAAACCCGATGCCGACAGCAACGCGCGAATGTTAAGCGATCTGCTTAGCGATGGTATGAACCGTGCTTTTAGCGATCCGGAATTGGGTCGTTTACTCGCACGTTGAGAAGTTCCTTCTTCACAGAATCACTTCAGACTCGGGCTGCGTCTTTTACCACTAGAGGCGCGGCCCGCGTCGTTCTAGCGCCCACACACTCTCCGTTCGGCCGCGCTCATCAGGGCTGCCCTCTTCCAGAAAAGTTAGCGTGAAATTTGGAGTAAACAGGCTTTCTATCTCGCCAGCGGGAACGCTATAAGGCGGGCCCGCACTGCCATCGGTATGCGACAAACTAATCAACAGGCCTTTGGCGCCGGGCGGCACCAACTGCGCAAGGTGAAACGCATAGCGCTGCCGAGTTGGTGGCGGTAACGCTATCAGCGAGGCGCGATCATAAAACGCGCCAATCTCGGCAGCCTGCTGAATATGCAGGTGAAAAAAGTCACCGCACCATAACTCCACGCTGCCTTGGCGGGAAATCGTAAACCCTGCCTGACGGTAGCGGGATACCGATGTGCTGCGCTGTAGCAAAAACTGCTCAATGGCCTCTGGGGCAAACTCTATACCTAAAACTGGGTGCCCCTCATCCGCCAACCAGCGCATATCAAGACTTTTACCGCACAGCGGCACCAACACCTTGGTGCGATTGGCCACGCCGAGCGACTTCCAATGGCGCAGCAACGCTGGATGCGCCTGCTGCAGGTGAAAACCAATACGCCCTTCCTGCCAGCGCTTGCGCCATTGATCGCTCATTATTTGGCCACCGTGAAGTCGATTGCACTATCCGTTGAGGAGACTTATCGTGCCTTTAAAACCAACGGTCACGCTTCTTACGCCGACGAGGAAGATGCGGCACAATCAGGCCCACCAACAAGCCCGCACCAGCAACACCTCCGCCATACATGAAGTAGCGCATCAGCAGGTCTTCTTCCTGGGTCTCCAGCCGCGCTTGGAGCGCCCTAACTTGCCGACGGGACTGCTCCGCTTGCGCATCCAGCTCTTGGTTGCTGGCCTCAAGCTCGGCAATGCGACTCTCACGCAACTCTAGGGTCTCAGTCATTGAGGCCGTACGCTGTTCCCAGGTTTCATTGATACCCTCAAGCTCGGCGGTGAGTTCCTCTACCTGGGCTTCTAACGCAGGTAGCTGTTCAACCGCACTGGGTGTTTCTTGAAGCTCATTGCTCAACACCCAGACCGCATTGCCATCACTGTTGCGCACTCGGGTATAGTCACCGCTGGTTTCCAACACCTCTACCTGCTCACCTGCATTGAGCGTGCCAATGATGCGGTAACCATCGGTTGGGCCGCTGCGCACATAGGTGCTTAACTCATCGGTCACCCAGGCTTGATTCGCGGATTGGGCCGTGGCATTGAAGCTGGTAACACTGAGTAAAATGCCAGCCGCAGCGGCATATTTTCGATAACGAGTTCTATTTACTAGCATGACATCATGTCCTGATTAAAAACGCTGCAAGGCGGACGAAGCCAACAGCGCTTATCGGCTAACTGATCGGAGCGCTTGTCTCATACGCTTACCCTTCGCCGCGCGGGGGCAACGGAAAGGAACGGGGAAACTCCGCAACCCGGGCATCGGTTTTGACCGCTTTCAATGGCCCTTCACGCTCTACTTCATCAATGCGCACAATAGCATTTAACGGTAGGTAGCTACGTTTGACACCATCGAAGGTTCGTTGCAATTTTTCAGTCGCGGGGTCAACCACTACCCGTGAAGCATCGTCAAAGACAAACTCCTCGACTTCAATAAAGCCCCAGAGTTCGCTTTGAAAGATCTCTCGGACGTATAAATCCCAAATTTCACCCTGCTGGTGAACCACTACACGGTAGATCGGCTTGGCCGCCATCTTGGCCTAATCCTCTTGCCATTCGTACATTAAGTTGAACCGCCTAGCTTACCATATTCCCACCGCCGCGCCTTTAAGCTAAACCCTTAGCGAGCTTAGCATTAAGGCTATGAATAATATGCTCATTAGCCGCGCATGCCCCCCTCGTGTATGGTGGTGAGCGTGATTTGGCAATTATGTTCGTTCACCAAGCTGGAGTCATCAACATGCAGAAGGATCCCAATAAGGGCTATATCGCTCTATTAGGCTGGAGTCTCAATGCGATTGAAGCGGCCGAGAATTTTGACCGTCGCTACATTGTCGTTGCACCCGATTGGGCGGAAGAGTATTGCCAAAAACACGACATTCCCTACGTGCCTTGGAATTTCGAGCGACTCAATGACCGCTCGATGGAAATTGCCGAGACACTGAAGGAAAAAGGTGTCGATGTCGCCATTCCGCTCTACGAAGAGACCGTTGAGTGGGCAGGGGCCATCAACTCTGTGCTACTGGATAACCCGCGCATTTACGGCCAATCGCTGCTATTGCGTGATAAGGCGCTAATGAAGCGTCGTGCCCAACTAGGCGGCATCCGCGTGGGTATTTTTGAAGAAGCCCACGATAAAGAAGATGTAGTGCGCTTTCTGAAGCGCGTTAACCAGACGCTGCTGAAGCTGGACGGCGACCCCAACGACCCGATTCACCTGAAAGCGTTTGATAAAGCAGGCTGTCTTGGTCACCGCGTTATTCGCACCCCAGATGAAGTCGATACCATTCCCGATGAAGAGTTTCCGGTGTTGATGGAATCGCACCTGGATGGCTGGGAATTTGCCGTTGAAGCATGGATTCACGATGGCAAAATCGCCTTCTTGAATATTTCCGAATACGTGACGCTTGGGTACTCGGTGTTTGTGCCCGCATCGCCTGAGCTCGAGATTTACCGCGAACAGATCACTCAACAAATCGAAAAGCTGATTAAAGCATTCGATATTGAGTTTGGTATGATCCACCCGGAATACTTTGTCACCAGCGATGGTGAGATGTACTTTGGCGAAGTGGCTTACCGTCCACCCGGTTTTAAGGTATTTGAACTGCTAGAGCGTGTTTACGGCTTTAACGCTTACGAAGCTTCGATGCTAGTGTTCGACCCAAAAACCACGAAAGAAGAAGTGGCCAACTTCTTCCCCAAAGAAGTGGTCGATGCCGATGGCTTTGCCGGTTGCTTTGGCGTTTATCCCCGCCGTCGTGTGGTCAGCCGCTTGGAAATTCCCGAAGAGACCGAAGATCACCCCTATTTTGAGTCTCATGAGCTAACCTCACCAGTAGAAGAAACCGTTACTAAACGCACTGCGTTTGGTACCCATTGGGGTCTGATCTACTTTAAAGGCGAGGATGCGCATACGATTCGCGATCTGCTAAAACGCCAAGAAGATCTCGACTTCTATGTATAATCCCCGCTAACGCAGGGATAAGGAGTCACCGTGGAGACTGATCAAGTTACGTCTTCTCAAGAAGATAGCAAGCTCAATGGACTGTTGAGCAAATTTGATGATGCCGTGCGCCTGCTAACCCAGGCGCCCGCCTTCTCAAAACCCGCCAAACTACCGCGAGTAATGGACACTGCGCGGAGAGTACTGCTTCAGGATGGCGGTTGTGAAGCACTAGAGTCCCGCGCGCAAGCGTTTGAGGACTCTGGCGTTTTTTGGGGCTCCGATTGGGAAACTCCTCAATACCTGGTACCGACCCTGACGACCTTCTCGCTGAAAAGCGCGGATGCCAATGTGGTCGTCATTGAGGCATTAAGCGAGCTTCGGCTTCTTGCTGTCGCTAAAGGCAATTTTGAACACCCGCTGGTTTCCGCCGAGCATGCGCACCACTACCTTACGCAGGTAATGGCAATTAATTTATGGCTGCTGTTCTTGCCGCCCAGTGAGGCGGAACGGGAAACCCAAGGGCGATTGGCAACCATCCCCCGCCAGCTTTTCCAGCACTTAGCCGAACGCATCGGCTACGAACATATCGTTGATCGCCTGATTGATGAGATATGGCGCATTTTGAAACAGCGCCCTATTCAGGTTGATTCGATCAAACAGATGATCACTCAAATTGCGCTGTGTCAGGCCAACCCAGAGATTGACCTTGGCGCTAGCGGCCAAGGCGCCGACCGGCTTGTGAGTTCGCTTTACGGGCCCACCCAGGCCTGCCGTGAAGATCCTGGCGTCGACATTTACCGTGATCGATTGGAGCATATGGATCAGGCTGCTCTGCAGGCTGAATCTACCGGTTTCGCACGGGCGATGCACGACACCGGCCTGGTATCGCCGTATCACGCCGTGTTGTTGCGTCACCTGCTCGAAGAGGGTGATCACTTACTCTCCGAGGCGCTGGGCCTTTCATCGACTGGCCGCGACTGCCTACTCTGCTATCGCGAACTGGTTCAAGCGCTGATTCGTGGCGGCGTTTATCCTGCCACCGCTCAAGCGGTTTACGGCTTGGCGCTGATGCTTGAGCGCGGCATTCTCTATCAACCGCCGGTAGCACCCGCCATGTGGCGTCAGCTTAACCTACCGCTATCCGAGTGGGCGCAGTCACGACTCAATATCGCCTATGGCGATACTGTTTCTCCCCGCGCGCGCCTGATTGAAGGTGTACTCTGCATGCTGGGATTGCCGCTAGGCGTTGGCCAGGGTAACAATCCTACCTGCCAGTCAGCACGGGCACTCTCCATGTGGGCCTACAACGACCCAGACTATCTGCTGCAGATGGTAGCCTGGGCAGCCCGCGACGACGAAATCATCATGCATTTTGAGGGCCAAGCCATTTCATCAATGGCGAGCCTCTCAGGTGTGGCGACGCAACTCCCCATGGATCTTGATCCGGTTTCGTTGATTGTCGTACCGCATCTGGATCGCATTTACGCTGAAATGGGTCGGCGTTGTATTGGCCGCGAAGGCGATCCCCACCGCTGGGTGAATCCCGAATTTCACGGCTGGTGGTCGGGCCGTGGTTTTCTTATTAATGTTGATGTGGCCACCGGTCAGCTCAGCAATGTGGACAACTTTATACGCCACTTCTTTGCCTACTATCACCCCTACTACAATGGCAACCAGCCGCTGATTCATCCCCAACCAGCGGGTATTGCGGTCACCGATAGCGCGGCGCGTTTTATCGGCTGGCACGCGATTACCATTTTGCGGGCGTCCCTCGACCCGACGGATGTCATGCGGATTTACTTCTACAATCCCAACAATGATAGCGGGCAGGATTGGGGCGATGGCGTTATTGTCAGCACATCGGGCAATGGCGAACGCTTTGGCGAGGCCTCACTACCTTTCGAACGCTTTGCATCGCGGCTGTATATTTATCACTACGATCCTCTTGAGCGGGTTGATATAGCCGACGTCACCAGCGAAGAGGTGGAAAAAGTTAAACACTTCCTACACCGGAGCTGGGGGGCTTCACGCCTTCCACCTACCGAGCTGCAGGCAGATCAAGGCTCCAATTCCACCCTCCCCAATCCACCGCTACCCGACACGCCTCCCGACGAAGGGTAACAAGCACGCTTAGCGACACTCTCAATCACTATGATGCGACTCGATCAACTGTTGGTCAGCCAGGGGCTGGCCAACTCCCGTACCCGCGCCCAAAGGCTTATTCGGCACGGGCGGATAAGCCTTGCCGAGAACGGTAAGCCGTTAACCAAAGCGTCAGAAAAGTGGCCCGACGATACACGGTTCGAAGTAGAAGACGACCCCGAAGAGCGCTATGTATCGCGGGCAGGGTTGAAATTAGAAGCGGTACTTAAAGCACTTGAGCTGCGTTTTGACGACGATGTTGTGCTGGATATAGGTCAATCAACCGGCGGCTTCAGCGACTGCGCGCTGCGCTTTGGCGCCCGCCATGTGATCGGTGTAGAAGTTGGCCACGGCCAGCTTGCACCTGAGTTGCGCGGCGACCCACGCGTCACTTGCCTTGAGGGGGTAAATGCGCGCTCGATGAGCAGCAGTGAAGCCCTGAACAGCGTGCTGGCCACTCATCCCATCGATAGTGCCATCATGGACGTTTCCTTTATCTCCCAAACGCTGATTCTGCCCGAGATTGCTGCCCTGTTGCCATCAAGCGGTCAGTTGATCTCGTTGGTAAAACCGCAATTTGAGCTAACCCCTGGCGCCCTGGATAAACGCGGCGTTGTACGCGACCCTAAGCGCTTCACAGAAGTAGAAGCCAGTATTCGCAGCGCCTGCGAAGCTTGCGGACTGACTATTCGCCACTGGCAGGAGAGCCCAATTACCGGCGGCGACGGCAACCGCGAATTTCTTCTGCACGCCGTAAAGGACACTTAAAAAGAGGCTTAAAAGTGCATTATGTCGATGCTGAGGGCAACTGATTAGCCGACTGCACTTTAACCGCTTCACCCTGCTCAGGATGAAGCCACACATCCATCTGCTCAAATGCCACGCGTACACCCGCTTCCCGAAACAACGCATCCACCCGGCAATTAATTTCATCGGCGGCAAACAGCCGGTCGAGCAGATCGTTGACGAAAATACGCAGCTCAAAATTGAGGCTGTGCTGCCCGTAGCTTAAACAGAAAACCTGGGGTTCTGGGTCGGTTAGCACGCGGGGGTTTTCATCCGCCACCTTACGTAATAGCTGGTGCACCTTGGCCATATCGGAGCCGTGGGCTACGCCATAGGTGAGCACGACGCGGGTGATATTATCCGACAACGACCAGTTGATCAGTTGGTCGGTCACAAAGGTTTTATTGGGGATAATGATCTCTTTACGATCAAAATCGGTAACGGTGGTGGCGCGGATACGGATACGGCTGACGGTTCCGTGTAAATTGCCAATCGTGATGGTGTCACCAATACGTATCGGGCGCTCAAACAGAATGATCAAACCGGATATAAAGTTGGCAAAAATCTCCTGTAAGCCAAACCCCAACCCCACACTCAAGGCGGCGACCAGCCACTGTAGTTTATCCCAGGAAACGCCGAGGGTTGACAGACCCATGACAATCCCCGTACCTACAATGGTGTAAGAGAGCAACGAGCTAATGGCATAGGCGCTACCCTGCTTCAATGACAGCCGGGATAGCACCATCACTTCCAGCAGACCGGGTAAGTTGCCCGCCATGATAAAGGTAATAGCTACAATCAACAGGGCAGCAAAGATGTCTGATATCGATAGCGCGTTATCGACCAGATCCCCTTCTTGCGCCTCCCACAGTGACACGTTGTCCAAATAGCCGAGCACCGAGAGTAAGTCTGACCAGACCAAATAGAGCAGCGCACTAAAGCCAATCAACACAATCAACTTGGAAAGCCGCAGCGATTGGCTATTGATCTGCGCCATATCAAGCGGGGGTTCTTCGACTACTTCGAGACCACCTTCCGCACCCTCTTGTACTTGAGCACGACGACGGGCCAGAGCGCGGCGATAGGCGAGCCGCCGCGCGGCCACCGCGAGACTTCTCACCAAAGTAGCCTCCACCACGACCCATAGCCCCAGCAAGTAAAGGGTAATAGCGAACCGTCCCACTAAGCGTAGCGCGGTGTATTCGTAACCCCAGACCACTAGGCCCAGCAGCATAAGCGGCACCGACGCCATAGCGAGCCCTAGCATTAAGCGAAATAGGTGTACGCCAAATATGGGGATATGGGCCAGTATCAACTTCGCCAACCACCAGCTCATCGCCATCAAGCCAAACGACAACAGACCCAAGGCGACCGGACGCAGTGCTAGCGGTGTTTCCATCTCCCCGGACATTGCCGCAATGGCAATGACTGGCACCAAGGCAATGCCTAGCCCACCTAGCTGTTGGCGTAACTGGGCGGTGTACTGGGGCGACCAGGTAAAGTGGCGCTCGGCTACGCCATCGGCTACCAGGAGCCTACGTCCCCATGCGACTACGGCCCAACTCAAGGCCAGTTGAAGCAGCGCTGGGGCAACGCTATTAGCCAATGGCTCAGCGGCACCAAGCAGCCCAATGCCAATACCTGCTAATGCCAGCGGCCCGGGGAGCGCTAGCAGCACATTCAGCAGCACCGCTTTGGGGGTATGCAGTTGGGTATCGCTTTTCAACCGACCGATCTGCGAATGCAGCTTGGCCAAGCGGGCCTTAATCTGGCGTCGCAACCCGATTAAAACCAGACTTAACACCACCAGAGGTGCCCCTTTGAGTACCTCCCAAGAGAGCCCTTGCCAACGTGTGGGTAAAATGGCCCGCCACTCCCCTTCCTGCCACTCTAGCTGTAGGTTGCGCGGCAATTGACGTAGCCAATTAATATCTAAAGGGCGGCTATTCGCGACCCAAAATAGCTGCTCATTGATAGTTTTACGTAGCTCACTGGTCGTTGCGACTAGCTGCTGTTGGTTAAGCTGTAGTTCAATAGCCGCGCTTAATAAGCTGCCATAAGACTGTTCCAGTTGCTCGACCAGTTCACGGCGCGATTGATAAAGCTGCGAGAGTGAATTGACCAATCCAGGGGTCGCCTCTATGTTCGCCTCTGCTAAACGCGAGGTGGCGTACTGCTCGCTTTGACGTAGCTGGTCGCGCTGACGAACCAAATCAAACTGTTTTAAGCGCAGGTCGGCAATTTCGTCCTGTAAATCTCGTGGTGCCGACAAGGGAGGCAAGGACTTGCGCTGTTCACGCAGAATACGCGACAGCAGCTGGCTGCCGCGGATAGCCTCAATTTGCTCATTAAGGCTGCGCTGAAGCTGACGCACGTTCTCTAACTGCCGCTGGGCTTCAATATTGTCGCGCACTATACTGTTTGCGCGATCTGTCGCCCGCAGCAGCTCTAAACTTAGCATTTGATTGTTTTGCTGCTCTTGCACCAGCACCGGATGCCCAGCGGCGATTAACGGGTTATCCCTGGCGGCATCGGCAATGGCTTGCTCAGAGGCCAATCGGCGTTGCCGATCAATAACGCCTTGCAACATCGTTAGCTGCTGCTGTTGATAATCGATCTGCACCATCAACACATCACGGCGCTCCTGGGCTAATTCGCGCAGGCGGCTATTAGCGCTTAGCTCACGCTGATAAAAGCTTACTTCACATTCGGCCAGTGCCCGCTCAAGGCGTAATTGGATAAGCCGTGCATCGCTCAGTGCAGAAAGTTGGCGATCCGCTAGCAAAGCCTCGCGCTCATCGTGTTGTCGGCGTAAACTTTCTGCGCGTTGGAGAGTTTCAGCGATGGACTGCTGGGCACGTTCAGGCAGTGTTTGGGCGGCCAGCAGTTGCGAGTTCACTTCTGCCAGTTGGCTTTGCAACTGCTGCAGCTCGACCACGGCGTTAGTTTGCAACGTTTCCAGCTCATCAAGGGGGCGGTTGCTCAAGTCAGCCACCGTTAGCTGCTGGGAAGCCTCTTCCGCTTCGCTCAACTCGCGCTGCAGTCGTGCTAACATTTCAGGGGCTTGTTCTACTCGGGTGTCTAGAGCCGCTAGACGCTCGTCCACAGAAGCCAGCCGCTCATAAGCTTCAAGAGCCGCTTCCAGGGCCTCTTTATCGCTGACCTGCTGGGCGGTCAAGGGTTCTTCAAGAGCTTCTAACTGAGCAAGCCTTGATGCCAATTCAGCCTGTTCGGGCACCCGCTCAAGCATATTGGACTGAAGCGCAGCGTGGGCTGGATTAAAAGCGACACTGCTCATAACAAACAGCAGGAACAAACAGGTTATACTCCACTGACAGGCGCATCTCACCACGTTACGTATCAACACGTTACTTAGGGCCTCGCTGACATCAAATGCTCCGCAGAGACGGAGAATGATGCTATTGTCAGGCGTTCTGATGGTCAGCGCAATCAGAGGTGTTGACTTCCTCAGGCGGCGTGATAGAAACACGCTTGGCATTTGCCTATTCCTTTATTTTGCGAGTCACCTTGATGGTCACCCGAAAACTGCCGTTAACGAAACTTATTGTCCTGCTGAGTCTTGCAACTTTTAGTGCGAGTGCCGTCGCTGAGTCTCAACAAGAGATTGAGGAGCGTATCCGTGCCCTCAACGCCGAGCTGTATGACCTGCATCAACAGTTGCAGCAGATTGAGAGCCCCGAAGATGCCGCGCAGGGCATGCCGTTTGAACAGTTGCCTGAAGAAGCTGCACGGGAAGATTTAAGCGAGCGCCGTGAGCTTGAACAGGCATCAACCCGCAACCCGTTTTCCATCACTACCCACCGCACCAACTACCTTTTTCCAGTTAGCTATAACGCCAATCAAAACCGTGAAAGCTTCCGAAATATTTCTGGTGATACCCCGATTGATAACGTTGAGTTGAAATTCCAGTTTAGTGCCAAGGTTAATCTGGCGGAGCAGGTATTGGGCAACTATGGCGATGTTTACTTTGGCTACACCCAACGCAGTTGGTGGCAGGCTTATAATACTGACGCCTCATCGCCTTTCCGGGAAACCAACTACGAGCCGGAAGTGTTTATCGACTTTGACAATGCCTGGGGGGCGCTGGGCTGGGTGAATACCCGCAACCGAGTTTCCCTCAATCACCAGTCTAATGGACGCTCGTCTCCTCTCTCGCGTAGCTGGAATCGGGTTTATCTCGAAAGCACCTTTCAACGCGGCGACTGGGCGTTCACCCTGGCACCGCATTGGCGCATTCCAGAATCCTCAAAGGATGATGACAACCCAGATATCGAACGCTACATGGGATACGGCGATATTCGTCTCGCCAAACGCCTCAATAATAACCATGAAGTGAGCGGTCAGTTACGCGGCAACCCCAGCGCAGGGAATATAGGCACCCAGATTGATTACAGTTGGCCTGCTTTCAACAGTTTGCGGGCACATGTACAGTACTACTACGGATACGGTGAAAGCATGATTGATTATGATCATCGCGTGCATCGCTTGAGCCTTGGGTTTAGCTTAAATCCCTTATTTAGTGCGACAGGGCTGAACCGATAGGCTCACTTGCTTGTCTGTTGTTAGATGGCTGCTATGCTCATAGTAGTTAAATCATTCATTCGTCAAAGGAAGACTCCATGGCTAAACGTCAGCCCACTTACTCTACTCAAGCAGATCAACTCAAAGACGATCTGCGCCACTTGAGTGAAACCGTTGAAGAGCTGGTCAATGCGACCGCTAAAGATGCCAGCGGAGAGATGAACGATCTACGTACTCGTGCCGAACGCCGCCTGAAAGACACCCGCGCACGCCTTGAAGCTCGCGGCGAACGGATCTACGACGAAACTCGTGACTCATTGACCCAACAAGCCGATGCATGTGATCGCTATGTCCACGAAAACCCCTGGACGAGCATTGGCATTGGTGCCGCAGCAGGTATGGTTGTGGGTATGCTGCTCGGTCGACGCTAATGGCTTTGGGTCCAACCCAACGCGTCTTCTCTGCCGCCAAACGCTTGCTGAAATCGCTGATTGCTAATAGCGAAACCCGTCTGCGTTTGGCGGTGTTTGAGTTAGAAGAGGAACGTGCTCGCCTACTGGTTTTGCTTCTTCTTGCAGGAGCAAGCTTACTGCTGCTCTTATTGGGCATTGCCACCCTGACAGCCTTGGTAGTGGTTCTGTTCTGGGATACTTATCGCTTAACCGCCATTGCCATCAGTGCTGGTGTGTTGATCGGTGCCAGTTTGCTACTCGCGGTTATCGCGATTCGCCAGTCCAAGCAACACTCTCTTTTAAAAGAAACACTCAAACAGCTGGCTGCAGACCGAGCACTGCTTGAGGAGCCAAGTGATGAAACCATCCGCAGACACCGCTAAGCCGCCAACAAAACCCCTTAGCCGCGCTGAGCGCAAAGCGCTGCTGCTGGCTGAGCTGGAACAGCAGCGCGTAGATATTTTGGTCGAAAGTGAATATTTACAGCAAGCCGCTTCACCACTGGATAGAAACTGGCAAAGCTTCAAGCTACCGCTTTACGCTGTCGGTGGCTTTGCTGCATTCAAGCTAATGCGCCATCCAGGCGGTGCCATGGCAGCAGGCAGAAAGGCGCTTGCGGGCTATATGCTGTTCAAGAAGCTTAAATTATTATCCAAAGTGGCTACTTAAGCTTGTTGCTCTTGCCCTGGGACAGTGGGGCCGCCTAGCAAGATTGACCGCAGGCCACCCCACTCGCCCACGCCCATTGAAAGTTATACCCGCCAAGCTCCCCCGTTACATCCAATACCTCACCGATAAAGCGTAACTGCGGCAACTCTTTTACTTCAAAGGTTTTGGAGGAAATCGCGTCGGTATTAACACCGCCCATGGTGACCTCAGCGGTACGCCACCCTTCTGTTCCCGCTGGCTTCAGTTGCCAGGCATTGATTCTTTCCGCCCACTCCTCCAGCGCTGCGTTGGCATACTGAGCCAAGGGCCGCGCCAAGTCATGGTCGGGATACCACTCCAGCAGTGCTTGCGCAAAGCGTTTCGGAAAGCGTTCGCCAAGCCAAGTAGAGAGCTGACGCTTAGGGGTTCCTTGTCGCGCCTCGCGTAGAGATTCCGCCACGTTTTCAGTGGGCAGCAGATCAATACTGATGCTCTCCCCTGGCTGCCAAACGCTGGATATCTGTAGCATCGCCGGCCCCGACAAGCCGCGGTGGGTAAACAGCATAGGATCCACAAAGCGGCGGCTGCCAGAACTAACGGCTACTGGCACGCTCAAACCAGAGAGCTCAGCTGCGCGCGCTTTCCAGGTATCGCTTAAGGTAAACGGTACCAGTCCAGGGCGAGTATCAAACACCTCCAGACCAAATTGACGGGCTATGTCGTAGCCAAACCCGGTCGCACCCATGCTCGGAATGGAAAGTCCGCCGCTCGCCACTACCACCACCCCTGCATCTATTTTACCTATGGAGGTGGTTAGACGCATGGCACTGCCCTGCTGCTCCACGCGGGTAACTTGGGTGCTAAGCCTGATCTCAGCCCCCGCCCACTCACATTCGGTCAGTAGCGTACGGACAATCTCTTTGGCCGAGGTTGCACAGAATAGCTGACCCGGCGTTTTCTCAACATGTTCAACGCCATGGCGCTCAACCAGCTCAACAAAGTGCTCTGGACGATAGCGTTTTAGCGCCGAAATACAAAAGTAAGGGTTTGATGAGTAAAAGTGCTGTGGCGTAGTGCCAAGATTGGTAAAGTTGCAACGGCCGCCCCCGGACATGAGAATCTTCTTGCCCGCTTTGTTAGCATGATCAAGCACTAAGACCCGCTTTCCGGCATAGCCCGCTTGCGCTGCGCACATCAAGCCTGCAGCCCCAGCGCCGATGATGACGACGTCATAGATCATAATGGACAGCTCATATTAAGGGCGATTCCCGCCGTAAAAGGCAGGCATTCTAACAGGGTCGCTCTTAAAAATTATTATATAGCCGAATTACTCTATACAATAATTGTATAAATATTATCTAACGCTGAGAACACTATGCTTTTGCCTTTTCATCGACGACGGCTGTTGCGACTCACGCTCGTGCCTCTCACCCTACTGCTTTCCAGTGTGACGTTCGCCCAATCGGCGCCGTCCATCATCGGCACACAGGCCATCGTGACGACTTGGTCCGATCCACTAGAAGCCTTGGGAACCCTTAGTGCCGATGAGAGCGTTACGCTATCAGCTACCGTCACGGACATCGTTACCGAGATCAATTTCCGTGACGGCGAGCAGGTCGAAGAGGGGCAGTTGCTTATTCGCCTGGAGGATGCCGAAGAGCAAGCGCAACTGAGGGCGTCCCAGGCACTTCGCGAAGAGCGGCGCAATGCGTCAAATCGCGCGTCCCAGCTGCAAGAACGCAACCTGGCGGCCCGGGCCGATGTAGAAGATAGCCAATCACGACTGCGTCAAGCAGATGCCGATATTCAAGCGATCGAAGCGGAATTGGCCAATTACCAGATAAAAGCGCCTTTCAGTGGCCGTGTCGGCTTTCGCAATATCAGTGTCGGCGCCCTGGTCACCCCGGGCATGGATCTGGTGACGCTCGATAAATTGGATGTTATGCAGCTCGATTTCAGCGTCCCCGAAGTATTTCTCGGCCGCCTCTCACCCGGCTTAATGCTAAATGCCACGACTGCGGCCTACCCTGACGCCCTCTTTAGCGGTGAAATTGCCGCCATCGGCACACGGGTGGACCCAGTCACGCGCAGCGTAAGCGTCCGCGCTGATCTCGAGAATACCGATGGCCGCCTGCGCCCTGGCATGCTGATGGAAGTGATCGTTCAACAACGCGTACGCGATACTGTCGTTATCCCTGAGGCTGCCATAGAGCCTAGCGGTGACCGCCACTTCGTGATGCTAATTGAGCAGAGTGAAGGCAGCACTCGCTTGGCACGTCGCGAAGTGTCGATAGGCGAACGGCGCAATGGCGAGGTGGAAATTCTTGAGGGACTCACCGCCAACGATTTAATTGTCTTTCATGGTCTACAGCTAGCCAGAGATGGGCAAGAAGCCAGGTTAATCGGGATCGCCGATGACGAAACCGGTATACGAGCGCTGCTGGAGGCCGACCGCTAATGCGCTTCTCGGATATCTCTGTACAGCGACCGGTACTGGCGATGGTGATCGCGGCGCTGATTGTTGCCTTTGGTCTGCTAGCGCTCAATCGTTTGCCGCTGCAAGAGTACCCCACCATCGACCCGCCAGTGGTCACCATCGATACCCGCTACCCAGGCGCCTCGGCCAGCGTTGTCGAAACACGTATCACCCAGGTATTAGAAGACCGCATTGCGGGTGTTGAAGGCATCGAGCTGATTACCTCACAAAGCGAAGATGGTCGCTCTCAGGTCGAGATCGAGTTTGGCATCGATATGGATATCAACGCCGCCGCCAATGATATTCGCGACCGCATCTCCGGCGCGCTGCGCAACCTACCCGACGACGCTGACAACCCAGAGGTTACCAAAGCCGATAGCAGCGAAGAGATAGTGGTGTGGCTAAGCCTTTCCGGCGAAGACTACTCCATCACCGAGCTGACCGACTACGCTAACCGCTTTCTGGTCGACAGCCTTTCCGTTCAGCCGGGGGTGGCACGGGTGCGTGTCGGTGGCGGCAGTGACTACGCCATGCGGGTGTGGTTGGATCGCAATGCCTTGGCCGCACGCGGACTCACCGTGAGCGATATCGAAGATGCGCTACGGGCAGAGAACGTAGAGCTACCGGCAGGCTCGCTTGAATCCAAAGACCGGCAGTTTATTGTCCGCCTCCCCCGCAGTTTTGCCAGCGCCGAAGATTTTCAGCGCCTTGCCCTCAGTTCTCCTCAAAACCAGGAGGAAAACGGCTATCTGGTGCGCCTTGCTGACGTGGCAAGAGTAGAAGTCGGTGCGGTGGAGGACCGTTCTGTCTTCCGCTCTAACGGCATCCCCATGGTGGGCCTGGGGATGATCATGCAGTCGACGGCTAATGTGATCGAGCTATCCGAGGCCGTACAGATTGAACTTGAGCGCCTGCAAGGTACGCTGCCCGAAGGCATGTCGCTAAGCCTGAACTACGACGCATCGCTGTTCGTCTCCGGGGCGATTGAGCAGGTCGTTATGACGCTGTTTATCGCCATGGGCTTGGTGGTGGTGGTGATCTTTATGTTTTTGGGTAATTTGCGCACCACTTTGGTACCTGCGGTGACCGTTCCGATTGCCGTTATTGGGGCTTTTACCGCGCTGGCGGCGATGAACTTCTCCATCAATCTGCTAACGCTGCTGGCGTTGGTGCTGGCGATCGGCCTGATTGTCGATGATGCCATCGTCGTGCTGGAAAATATAAACCGGCGTATGCACGACTACGGCGAGACACCGCTAGTCGCTGCCTTTCGCGGTACCCGGCAAATCGCCTTTGCCGTCATCGCCACTACCCTGGTGTTGGTGGCGGTTTTCCTGCCACTCAGTATGTTGCAAGGCGATATTGGCCGACTATTTTCCGAGTTCGCACTGACCATGGCCGCTGCGGTCGTGGTCTCTACGTTGCTGGCACTGACGCTTACACCGATGATGGCGTCTAAAATTCTGAAGCCGGGCATGCACGACAGCCGGATTGGCAAAGCCGTACAGTGGCTGCTCAGCGGCACTCAACGTCGCTATCAGGCCACGTTAGAGTGGATGCTCAAAATGCGCTGGCTGGTGGTAGCCGCATTTGTATTACTGATGGGAGCTACCGCCTGGCTGGCCACGGTACTGCCCAACGAATACACGCCGCAGGAAGATCGCGGTAACTTTATCGTATTGGTGAATGGCCCAGAAGGCGCCACCTTCGACTACATGATGGACTACATGGATGAGATCGAAGCGCGGATGACGCCACTGGTGGAGAGCGGTGAGCTGGAGCGCGTCGTCGTTCGTGCCCCTCGTGGCTACGGCAACATTGAGAATTTCAATAGCGGCTTTATTATCGTCAATATGGCCGACTGGGGCAGTCGACGCAGTGCCTGGGAGATCATGGGCGAAGTACGCGAAAAGCTGCGTACCTTGCCGGGGGTACAAGCTTTCCCGGTCATGCGCCAAGGGTTTGGGCAACGTACCCAGAAGCCGGTGCAGTTTGTGCTGGGCGGCGGGACTTACGAAGAGCTTGCCCGTTGGCGGGATACGCTGATCGATCATGTGCGTGAAAACAACCCGCGCTTGATGGCACTGGAGAGCAACTACAACGAAACCCAACCGCAGCTAAGAGTCGATATTGACTACGAGCGCGCCGCTTCGCTGGGCGTTACGGTTACCGAGATCGGTAGAACGCTTGAAGTGCTGTTAGGTGGCCGTAACGTCACTCGCTACGTGGATGACGGTGAAGAGTACGACGTCATTTTGGAAGGTGACCGCGGCAGTCAAAACAGCCCGAGGGCGTTAGATAACATCCAGGTTCGATCTGCTCGCACAGGTGAGCTGATCCCTCTGGCCAGCCTGGTCACCCTCTCCGACTTTGCTGGCGCCAGCACCCTGAACCGCTTTGACCGTATACGGGCGATTACCATTGAAGCCAACCTGGCGGATGGCTACCCGCTCGGCGAAGCTTTGGCCTATTTAGAGCAGAGCGCCGCCGAGCTACTGCCCGAAGAGGCGCAAACCAATGTGGCAGGCGCCTCGCGGGACTTCCAAGAGGCCAGCGGCGCCACCGCGTTTCTGCTGATACTGGGTGCGCTAGTGGTCTTTTTGGTGTTAGCAGCGCAGTTCGAGAGCCTGATCCATCCCTTCGTGATTATGCTCACAGTGCCGCTCGCGATGAGCGGCGCGCTCCTCGCCCTGCTGCTAAGCGGTCAGTCGCTTAATATCTACAGCCAAGTTGGCTTAGTGCTGTTGATTGGGCTGGCGGCGAAAAACGGCATTTTGATTGTCGAGTTTGCCAACCAGCTGCGCGATGAGGGGAAAGCGTTCCGCGCGGCGTTGATTGAAGCCTCTGTGACGCGCTTAAGACCCATCTTAATGACTGCCGTGACCACCATGGCCGGCGCCATTCCGCTGATTATTTCCACGGGTCCTGGCGCAGAATCACGTTTGGTGATCGGCACTGTGATTATGGCGGGGGTCGGCTCGGCCACGCTGTTTACGCTGTTTGTCGTGCCCGTCGCTTACGATCTACTCGCTCGCCACACGGGTTCGCCAGGTGCCGTTAAGCGGCAGTTGGAGGAGGAAATTGCTAACGCGCCAGGCAGCGCACCAGATTCATAAAGACGGCAAGCCAAAAGGGCGCCCCAATGAGACGCCCTTTTGGAGAGCTACCGGTTAGTTATTAACAAATTAATTATTAACTAAGAGGCAGTCATTACTCACACTCGCCAAGGTACTCGCCTTCAATTACGGTATTCATGCTCAGCTCACCCATAGGTGATTGGGTAAGGATATCGACGCTACCTTCGATACGCTCGCCCATAAACCGCATTTCGCCATCGATAGTGGCTTCGCCACCCTCAGCACGGCACACCATGCTGTAGCTTAGGCCGTCCGCAGTCATCTCCTGGTCGAGCAGCTCACAGCCTTCTTCTTCCTCGATGAAGCCGAATTCAGCGCCCTCAAGCTCTTCCTGACTAATACACTGGCGTTCGGTTTCAGTTTGATCCGGGATTTCCATTTCGCCGGTGACACTGGTTTTGCTCACAAACTCCCACTCACCAGCGGTGACATTGGGGGTTTCAGCCAACGCGACCATCGGAAAGGCCACTAGGGCCGCTACTGCCATGTTACGTAACATCATCGCTACTCTCGCTGCGTTGCTTTGGGAACTTAAATCCTGAGATATCCTACCTGATTCAATCCCACGATGCCCTACCCGACAACCACACTGCTACACTCATTGGGTAAGAAACTGATCTAGCGCATCCGCAATATAAGGTAGCCAACCATGCAAGACGACGCCCTGGTCAATTATGACTTTCACTGCCCCTACTGCGATTCGCCGCTGACCTTCCTGATTGATACGTCACAGGGCAGCCATGACACCTGGGAGGATTGCCACCAGTGTTGCGCGCCCATCCAGCTACAAGTCATCGTCTCACCAATGAGCGGAGAACTCGACAGCGTCGTCGCTGGCCGCGACGACGACGTGCTATAGCTTGACCTAACCTTCTCGTAGAGCAGCCTTCCGCCGGGTCTCATTACGGCGCATGAAAAACCACGCCAACAGTGTCGCCAGCGATACCGTTAGGATGATCAATGTGGCAAGCGCATTGATCTTTGGTGACACCCCCATACGCACCGACGAAAATACCACCATCGGCAGGGTGTTGGCCCCTGGCCCAGAAACAAAGCTGGCGATCACAAGGTCATCTAGCGAGAGGGTAAACGCCAGCAGCCAGCCTGCGGCCAACGCGGGGCTAATGATCGGCAGCGTGATAGAGAAGAAGGTTTTCACGGGAGGTGAGCCCAAATCCATGGCGGCCTCTTCGATAGAGAGATCCACTTCCCGCAGGCGCGCAGCCACCACGACCGCTACGTAGGCACTGCAAAAGGTGGTGTGAGCAATCCAAATGGTTGCCATGCCGCGATCGGCTGGCCAGCCGGTAATCTGCGCCATCTGTACAAAAAGCAGCAGCAACGAAAGACCCGTGATGACTTCAGGCATTACCAGCGGCGCCGTGACCATACTTGATAGCGCTGTTTTGCCACGGAAGTGGCCATAGCGTGTCATTACAAAGGCTGCCACGGTGCCCAGGCAAATCGCCATGCTGGCCGCGAAAAACGCGATGCGCAGGCTCGTCCATACCGCCGACAAAATCTGCTGATCACGAAACAGCTCGCCGTACCACTGGGTGGAGAACCCCGCCCACACCGTGACCAACTTTGAAGCGTTAAACGAATACACCACCAGCACAAACATCGGCAGGTAAAGAAACAGTAGGCCAAGTACCAGCATGACCGTCGAAAAGTTAGGCCGTCGCATTCTGATCATGATTCAAGCGTCACTCTTGAAATTCGCGGGACTGGTAGCGGTGGAACCAGACAATAGGCACTAGTAACAACAGTAGCATTACCATGGCCAGCGCCGACGCCACGGGCCAGTCGCGGTTGAGGAAGAACTCCTCCCACAGCACTTTGCCGATCATTAGCGTGTCAGGGCCGCCTAGCAGCTCAGGAATCACGAACTCTCCTACCGCCGGAATAAACACCAGCATTGAACCGGCAACTATGCCCCCCGTAGAGAGCGGCAAGGTGACTTTGATAAAGGTATTGAGTTTGCGCGAGCCAAGATCAGCCGCGGCCTCTAACAGCGAGTTATCCATGCGCGTCAAGTGGGCATACAGCGGCAGCACCATGAACGGCAAATAGGCGTAAACAATGCCGATGATGACCGCAAACTGGGTATTCATCATGCGCAGCGGCGAATCGATCAAGCCAACACCTATCAATAGGTTATTGATTAACCCACTGTTACTCAGAATCCCCATCCAGGCGTAGACACGAATCAAAAACGACGTCCATGATGGCAGCATGACCAGTAGCAGTAGCAACAGCTGCCAGCGGGCCGGAGCTCGGGCCATGGCATACGCCATCGGGTAACCCAACAGCAAACAGGCCAGCGTGGCGATAAATGCCGTTTTCACCGAGCCCCAATAGGCGGCGATATACAGCGAGTCAGAAAGCAGGAAGAGGTAATTGCCTAAATTAAGAAATACATGCAGCGTCTGGTCGGCGTACTCAAGCAGCGGGCCATAGGGCGGAATCGCAATCGCCGCCCCGGAGAGGCTGATTTTGAGCACCAGCGCAAAGGGCAGTAAAAAAAACAGCGTCAGCCACACGAGCGGAAACGCGATCACTGCCCGACGCCCTAACTGCAAGCGTTTGAGCAGTGCTGAAGAACGAGATAACTTCATTAAAGGCAGTCTCCTCGCGGTAAGGAATGCGTCACTATCACCATTCAAAACGTTAGCAGCTCAAGACGCTAGCGGTTCAGAACAATCGTACTGTGATCTTCCCAGTAGACATACACACTGTCTTCCCAGGTGGGTCGATCACCACGACGCTCGGTATTGGCCATACTGACTTTAATGATCTGGCCCGACTGGGTGCGCACGTAATAGAGCGAGAAACCACCCAGGTAGGCGATATCATCCACCTTGCCTTCCGCCCAGTTATATTCAGTGGTGGGTTTCTCGCGGGTTAGCCAGATTTTTTCAGGGCGCAGCGCGACCCAAACCCGCCGATTCGACGCCTGGGTGGTAATACCGTGGTCAATATAGATGGGCCGCTCGAGCGCGGGAGCGGCGATGCGGCAGTGGTCGGCAGCGTCTTCGATAATCTCGCCTTCAAACAGATTCACCGTGCCGACGAATTCCGCCACCATGCGGCTCACCGGGCTTTCATAAATATCGATCGGCGAGCCTATTTGCTCGATCCAGCCATCGGCCATGATCGCTACACGGTCGGCCATGGTCATCGCCTCTTCCTGGTCGTGAGTGACCATAATGCAGGTCACGCCGACCTGTTCGATGATCTCGACCACTTCTAGCTGCATTTCAGTGCGCAGCTTTTTATCCAGTGCGCCCATGGGCTCGTCTAACAGCAACAGCTTGGGCCGCTTGGCCAGCGAACGTCCCAGCGCTACCCGCTGGCGCTGGCCGCCAGAGAGCTGGTGCGGTTTGCGCTTGGCAAAGCGCTGCATATGCACCAGCTTCAACATTTGCGCGACGCGAGCGTCGATATCCGCTTTGGGGAGCTTGTCCTGTTTTAAGCCAAAGGCAATATTCTGTGCCACCGTCATATGCGGAAATAGTGCATAGGACTGGAACATCATATTGATAGGCCGCTTGTGCGGGGGCATAGCGGTGATATTCTCACCGTCTAATAAAATCCGGCCTTCGGAGGGCGTTTCAAAGCCCGCCAGCATTCTCAGCAGGGTTGATTTACCCGACCCGGAGCCACCTAACAGCGCAAAAATTTCCCCGCGCTTAACCTGCAAATTGACATCATCCACCGCCAGCGCATCATCAAACCGCTTGCTTAAGCGCTTCACTTCCAGCACCACATCCTCAGCGAACCGCGGGGTTTTGCCCTGGGGCCGCGACGTTGAAGGCGTGATGGGTGAAGCAGATGAAGGCTCGTTCGACAGGGGCGTAGTGACCATTCGCCACTCCCATCAAAAGGCCCGGAAACCCGGGCATTAAAAAAGACGAGCAGCGAGCCACAGAGAATTAACCCCAGGCTCGCCGTCGGATAAATATCGGTTTAACGACCAGACTTTACGCGGTTCCAAATGCGCGTACGTGCACGCAGCACATTTTGAGGCTTTTCAGCCTGCACGTATAGGTTTTGCATGACCTCGGTTTTCGGGTAAATAGCCGGGTCATTGATGATTTCATCAGAGAGGTACTCATCGGCCGCCGCGTTGGGATTGGCATAACGCACGTACTCGGTAATTTCAGCGGCGATTTCAGGGTCGAGGATAAAGTTGATGAAGGCGTGAGCGTTTTCACTGTTCGGCGCATCGGCGGGTACTGCCATCATATCGAACCACAGTGCGGCGCCTTCTTTTGGAATGCTATAAGCGATGGTGAAATCACGACCAGCTTCTTCGGCACGGTCAGCGGCCTGGAAAATATCACCCGAGTAGCCAGCGGCTACGCAGATATCACCATTCGCCAGGTCGGACACATAGCGGGAAGAGTGAAAATAGGTCATGTCGTCGCGAACGTCGGCAATCAGTTCGCCAGCCGCTTCAATATCGTCCAGATTTTCACTTAGGGGGTCAAAACCCAGGTACGCCATGGCGGGCGAGAGCATTTCATCGGCAGAGTCCAGCATCGACAAGCCGCAGCCCGCTTCGCTCAACGCGGCGGTTATTTCAGGATCAAACAGTAGTGCCCAGCTATCTACCGGCGCATCATCACCCAAAATTTCTTTTACCCGGTCAACGTTATAGCCGATCCCATTGGTGCCCCACATATAGGGAACCGAGTATTCGCTACCGGCGTCAATGGTTTCCAGGTTGGCCATCAGTTCTGGGTTGAGATTATCTAAATTGGGCAGCAGCTCATGGTTAAGCGGCTGAAAAACACCGGCTTTCACTTGGCGGGTAAAGTAGTAGGTAGACGGTACCACTACATCGTAGCCGGAACGCCCGGCGAGCAGTGCAGCATCCAAAATTTCATTGCTGTCATAAACGTCATAAGTCACTTCAATGCCGGTACGCTCGGTAAATTTTTCCAGCGTTTCGGGGGCAATGTAGTCTGACCAGTTAAATACCCGCACCTCTTCGGCGTGGGCAGCGCTAGCCGCTGCGGCGAATGAGATAGCCGCAACGGCCGCGGAAAGTTTGTGGATGTTCCCCATTATCACTGCTCCTGTTGTCACAACTCATCATTAAACAAACCAGCATTCACTAAATAATTCAGCCAAATGTTTTGCCAAGTGTCTTCATACCAAGTTCGCCCTGCTGCTGCCGGCAACAGCCCTCACGGGCTAACAATAGCGTAGGACATAATACTGACCGTGCGAATTTTGCGGTGCGGTGACGCCTACCGCAAGCCAATGTGAAAAATTCTTGTATTTTGCCCTACCGACCCCATTAAGTAGCTAGTAAAACAGAGACCTTTTATCCGCTAATAGGCCAATGCTATTGGTCAGATGGTTTTTTTAAATTTTAGACATTAGTCGCTAGCCGTTAGCATTAGCACTACTTTATGAACACTTCACTCATTACAACTGGAGATTATCTGAATGTCCTTGATCAACACTGAAGTAAAACCATTTAAAGCTACTGCTTACCTAAATGGCGAATTCGTCGATGTGACTGAAGCGGATCTGCAGGGCCAGTGGTCTATCTTCTTCTTCTACCCGGCTGATTTCACCTTTGTATGCCCGACCGAGCTAGGTGATCTGGCCGATAACTATGCTGAGTTCAAGAAGCTGGGCGTTGAAATCTACAGCGTTTCAACCGACACCCACTTTACTCACAAAGCGTGGCACGACAGCTCTGAGACCATCGGTAAACTTCAATACCCGATGATTGCGGATCCGACACTGCGTATTTCACGCAACTTCGAAGTATTAATTGAAGAAGCCGGCCTTGCTGAGCGCGGCACCTTCGTCGTCGATCCCGATGGCAAAATCCAAATTGTTGAAATCAACGCTGGCAACATTGGCCGTAACGCTGAAGAGCTGCTGCGTAAAGTGAAGGCCGCGCAATACGTCCGTGCCAACCCGAACGAAGTGTGCCCGGCTAAATGGAAAGAAGGCGAAGAAACCCTCGCGCCTTCGCTGGATCTTGTAGGCAAAATCTAAACCGCCTATATCTTTCACGCGCTTGCGCCTTTTTACGTAGTGCAAGTCCGTGCAGATCCAACACCCGGGTTTCACCCGGGTGTTCTGTTTTAAAACTTTGTAAAAAATATTAATGATTAGCACCGTCACACACGTGTGTTCAATACGTCTGTTACCTGCGAGGAAGCTACTGTCATGCTGGACGCCAATTTAAAATCCCAGTTGAAAGCGTATCTGGAAAAAGTGACTCGGCCGTTCGAGATCGTTGCCTCCCTCGATGACGGTGCCAAGTCGCAAGAACTTCTCGGCCTGCTTGAGGACATCAGCAGCTTAAGCGATAAGATTACCCTACACAGCGATGGTCAGGACGACCGCACACCATCGTTTGCGATTAACCGCCCGGGTGAAGAGACTGGCGTGGTGTTTGCCGGCATCCCCATGGGCCATGAGTTCACGTCGCTGGTGTTGGCGCTGCTGCAAGTCGGCGGCCATCCGCCCAAAACTTCTGCCGAGCTACTCGACCAAATCAAAGCCCTCGACGGCGATATGCTTTTCGAGACTTACTACTCGCTCTCGTGTCAGAACTGCCCAGATGTGGTTCAAGCGCTTAACCTCATGGCTATTTTCAACCCGAACGTTCGTCACGTCGCTATCGACGGTGCACTGTTTCAGGATGAAGTTGAGTCGCGGGAAATCATGTCGGTGCCGAGCATCTATCTGAACGGTAAGCCGCTCGATCAAGGCCGTATGACCCTTGAGCAGATTTTGGCCAAGGTTGACACGGGGGCCGCCGAACGCGATGCCAAAAAGCTCAACGAGAAAGCCGCTTTCGATACACTCGTCATTGGTGGTGGCCCGGCAGGCGCGGCGGCCGCCATTTACTCAGCGCGTAAAGGCATTAACACCGGCGTTGCCGCTGAGCGCTTCGGTGGTCAGGTGGCTGACACCATGGGAATTGAAAACTTTATCTCTGTTTCCCACACCGAAGGCCCCAAGCTGGTTAGCGCGCTTGAAGAGCACGTAAAAGATTACGAAGTCGATGTCATGAACCTGCAGCTTGCCACCTCCTTTAAGGCCGCCGAGGTGGAGGGTGGACTGCACGAAGTCGTCTTTGAATCCGGCGCAAAGCTCAAAAGTAAAACCCTGGTTCTGGCGACCGGCGCCCGCTGGCGCGAAATGAATGTGCCCGGCGAACAGCAGTACCGCAATAAAGGGGTGGCCTACTGCCCTCACTGTGACGGCCCGCTGTTCAAAGGTAAACGGGTAGCGGTGATCGGCGGTGGTAACTCTGGCGTTGAAGCGGCGATTGACCTGGCGGGTATTGTCGGCCATGTCACGCTCGTAGAGTTTATGGGTGAGATGCGCGCCGACGCGGTGTTGCAGAAAAAGCTCAAGAGCCTGCCTAACGTCGATATCATTCTCAACGCACAAACGACCGAAGTGACGGGTGATGGCAGCCGTGTCAATGGCTTGAACTATAAAGACCGCACGTCTGACGAGAGCAAAACCATCGCACTGGAAGGTATTTTTGTTCAGATTGGTCTGGTGCCTAACACCGAGTGGCTGAAAGGCTCACCGATTGAAATGACACCCCGCGGTGAGATCATCGTGGATGCTCACGGTATGACCTCGGTGCCCGGCGTATTCGCCGCAGGTGACGTTACGACGGTGCCCTACAAGCAGATCATCATTGCCATGGGCGAAGGCGCAAAGGCATCACTGGGCGCCTTCGACTACTTAATTCGAAATTAACGACTTAGCAGAATCGATCCTTTTGACGTAAAAGACCGTGACGTCTAGCCCGCTGATTTCAGCGGGCTTTTTTTTGGGGTTTTGGGCATCTGCTACGCCATTGAACCCAGCTAAGTAATTACTTCTTAGTTGGGATTTCACCTAGCACTTCAGGAATGGTCGCTTTTACATAGCGCCCTGGCGCAGGCTCAATCACCTTGATTTCACCATCACCAGGGTGGCGTACGGGCACCATTTTTTCGCTATCGGCATAGCCATTTTCGGTCATCCACGCCTGCCAGTGCGGCCACCAGGACCCTTCATGAGCCGTAGCATTTTCCAGCCACTCTTCGTGAGTTTCCGGCAGTGCGTCGTTAGTCCAGTAGCCGTACTTGTTCCTATGGGGCGGGTTGACGATACCGGCAATATGCCCCGAACCGCCTAGCACAAAGGTAACCGGCCCCTTAGGTAGCAACGCCCCATAGTAAGTACTGTTCCATTTGGCGATATGATCATCTTTGGTGGAGACGAAATAGCTGGGTGTCGATACCTTGCGCAGGTCAATTTTCACGCCATCCAGCTCTATGCCACCTGGCTCAACCAAGCGGTTTTCTAAGTACATATGGCGTAAATACCAGGCATGGGTACTTGCGGGTAAATTGGTACCGTCAGTATTCCAGTAAAGTAGATCAAACGCAGCGGGGGTTTCACCCTTCAAGTAGTTATTGATGTAAAACGACCAAAATAGATCATTTTCACGTAGCAGGTTGAAGGTGTATGCCATTGAACGGCCATCAAGGTAGCCCTTCGCGTCTAGCGTTTGCTCAATCCCGGCAACCACTCGCTCGTTAAGAAATACGCCGATGTCGCCTGGATCACGAAAATCCTGCAACGTGGCCATATAGGTCACCGATTTTACTTTGCGACCTCGCCGAGTGCTGGTGAGGTACGCCACCGTAGAAGCGGTTAGCGTGCCGCCGACGCAATAACTAAGTAGGTTAACCGACTTCTCGCCACAGGCTTGCTCGATGGCTTCCATCGCGCTAATCGGACCCATCTGCATATAGTCAGCCCAGGTGATATCGCGCTGCTCAGGGCCTGGGTTACGCCAGGAAATCAAGAACACCGTATGGCCCTGATCCACCAGCCATTTCACCATTGAGTTGTCTTCGCGCAGATCGAGTATGTAGTACTTATTGATCCACGGCGGCACCATCAACAGCGGTGTTTTAAAGGTCTTTTCCGTTGTTGGCGTGTATTGAATCAACTGGATCAGTTCGTTTTCATATACCACCGCGCCGGGGGTTACGGCGATGTTTTCGCCCACGCCGAAGGCGGCGCGATCGGTCATGCGGACATTAATGCCTTCAGCAGAGTTACCTAAATCTTCGCGTAAGCGGGCTAAACCATCCACCAAGTTTTGACCACGGGTTTCAATGGTACGGCGCATGACCTCTGGGTTGGTGGTCATAAAGTTAGTCGGCGCCATCGCGTTGACCAACTGTCGCGCGTAAAACATCAAGTTACGCTTCTGAGTTTCGTCCAATCCACTTAAGCTTTCGATCAACTCTTCCACCATCTGCGAGAACAGTAAGTACTGCTGCATAATGGCCATGTAGTGTGGGTCTTGAGTCCATGCGTCGTCTTTAAAACGGCGGTCACTTTTGTCCGGGGTGATCAGCGGCGTGACCTGCTCACCTGCCATGCCACGCACGGCATGCTGCCACAATAGCCACTGGTCTTGTAGCAAACGGCTCTGGGTTTCCCAAAGCAGGGTAGGGTTTTGCATTAGCGACTGCGCACCCGCTTCAAAGCTTTCGCGCATATCACTGTAAATTGAGTCGGCGGCTTCACTGGGTGCGATACGGGAAAGCAGATCCTGCATCAATCCCTGGTACTGTTCACTAATCTCTTTAAGCTGATTGTTCCAAGCTTCAATCTCCGCTGAAGATAAACCTTCAGGCAGCCCTTGGGAAAGCCCTTGGGAAAAACCTTCAGAAAGCCCTTGAGACAGGCTGTCAGAGAGCCCTTGCGATATTGCCTGGAACGGGTTTTGCCATGCTGACTGCATACTTATTCTCCCTACGCCTATCTTCAGACGCACCGACCGCTTTGGCTATGACCAATTTTAAAATATATAAGCACAAGCTTATAAATACATCGCGGCGCCCTTGGGCGCCGCGATGAGTTCACTAATCAGCTCTTACGCGATGACTGACTAGAGGCTTTGGCAGGTTGCTCGCTTTTATTAGCAGCAGCCTTAGCTTGCTCGGACATTTGCTGGCCGGCTTCGCTGAACATTTTTTCCATTTCAGACTTAAACTGCAGGCTCATCTCGCTCATTACGCGCGCGTCTTCCTGCATCTGCTGGGAAAGCTCGTTCATCATTTCAGCTTGCTTGGTGCCGAAATCACGCAGGCTTTCTGCGTCTTGAATTTCAGTAGCGCTTCGCATGCGCTCGGTCCCCATCTGGCTGTAGCGCTTCATGGCTTCCAGCTGGTACTGGGTCATTTTTTCCATGTTGTTGAGCATCAACGAATTGATTTTCCGCATGGGCTCAAACATTTGCTTAGTTTGGGCGTTAAAGGCGTCCATCATGTTGTCTTGCATAGTGTCTGCTCCTGTTTAGTTCCTTGGCATGAGCCTTGGAGTGACTCATCTTGATGTAGCATTGCTGCACTGCAAAAAGAGTAATCCCTGGCATGCTGCATTGCAACAACGTTGTTGCTTCCAATAATGCTTTGCCGTATTACCCTGCCCTACCTCAACAGGCCTGACGCTGCCTGTTAAATTAATGCGCGATAACTGACTACGAACCTATGCATCGCTGCGCTTGGATTTAGAACGCGTGCTTGAGCCTGAACGGGAGCGCGACGACGCTGTTGCCTTGGTCTTGCCACCACTACTGGCGCTTTTATTGGCACTGTTATGAGTATTAGCACTGCTCGCCTTGTCACTGGCCGCACCGCTTTTAGTGCCGGTATTACCGCCCTGCTCAGCTGCGCTGCCGCTAGCCGAGGAGGTACTAGTGGTTTTAGTGCTGGCACTGCCCGCTTGGCGCAACATGTCCAGCATCATTTGCTGATAAGTGCCGAAGTTGGCTAGCCCTTGAGACAGTCCTTCTGATAACCCCTGAGAGAGACCTTGCTGCATCATTGGCTGCTGGAGAAAAGGCCGCATCAGGCTCATGGGGTCGTAGCCTTCTACCCCAGACTCCATCTGTCGTTGGATATTTTCCAGCAGGTTTCTCTGGAAAGCCTCGACATCCGGCAGACCGAGTGATTGACGAAATTCGTCCGGAGTAAGATCAAACTCAACGTTAATCTTCATAGGCGGCAGCTCCTGCACTGTTTTTCATGCATTTGTTTTGTTTGAGTGTAGCAGTGAACTGCAAACCTCACCGTATTGTGTCAGCGCTGGGTTAAACGCGGCGTATCAACGCTCACCCCACCATTTTGTCCGCGCTGACGCAACCAGTGATCCAGCAGCGTAATCGCCATCATCGCCTCTGCGATGGGCGTTGCGCGAATTCCCACGCAGGGGTCGTGACGCCCTTTGGTAATCACTTCGACGGCCTGACCATGAACATCAATGGAGCGACCCGGTGTGGTGATACTGGACGTCGGTTTTAGCGCTAAGCGAGCCACAATGGGCTGGCCGCTAGAGATACCACCGAGCACGCCACCGGCATGATTGGAGAGAAAGCCTTCTGGCGTCATCTCGTCACGGTGTTCACTGCCCCGCTGGGCGACACAGCCAAACCCTGCACCTATCTCAACACCTTTTACCGCATTGATACTCATCAAACCATGCGCCAGATCAGCATCCAGGCGGTCAAACACGGGTTCGCCCAGCCCTACTGGTACGCCTTCAGCAATCACGGTGATCTCAGCACCTACCGAATCCTGATCGCGACGCAGCTGATCCATGTAGGCTTCCAGCTCGGCGACGCGATCTGGGTCAGGGCAGAAAAAGGCATTTTGACCTACTGCCTCCCACTGTTTGAAATCAATTTTGATGGGGCCTAGCTGGCTCATATAGCCGCGAATATGGACGCCTTGGGCGGCCAAATATTTCTTGGCAATCGCCCCAGCCGCTACCCGCATGGCGGTTTCACGGGCGCTGGAGCGCCCGCCGCCACGATAGTCGCGGTGGCCATATTTATGGTGATAGGTGTAATCCGCATGAGCGGGGCGAAACTGCTCTTTGATTTTTGAGTAGTCGTTGGAGCGCTGGTCGGTATTCTCGATTAGCAGACCAATAGAGGTACCGGTGGTCTTGCCCTCAAACACCCCTGACAGGATGCGCACTTGATCAGGCTCTTTGCGCTGAGTGGTATGCCGTGAACTGCCCGGCCGACGGCGATCCAGATCGTGCTGCAAATCTGCTTCGCTTAACGGTAGCCCCGGCGGGCAGCCATCAACGATCGCGCCGAGCGCAGGGCCGTGGCTCTCACCGAAGGTAGTGACGGTAAATAGTTTGCCAAACGTATTGCCAGACATGGCGGTTAGTTCCTCACTGGAAAGACGCCGCATGGGCGTCGAGTTCAGCGGCGCTCAAGGCTAATACGCCCTGGCCGCCACGCTCGAATTCAAGCCATAGGAAAGGCACGTCGGGAAACGCCGCTTCCACATGGCGATCAGAGTTGCCGACTTCTACAATCAGCCAGCCTTCATCGGTTAGGTGTTCCCGCGCTTCACGCAGTATGCGCCGCACAATGTCCAGGCCATCGCTGCCTGCGCCCAGCGCTAACGAGGGCTCATGACGAAATTCGGCAGGCATGGTAGCCAAGTCGCGGGCATCCACATAGGGCGGGTTGGAAACAATGAGATCAAAACGCCGACCTTCCAAGCCGTTAAATACATCCGATTCCACCGCTCGTACCCGGTCGCCCACATCATGGCGGGTAATATTTTGCCGTGCCACGGCCAGGGCATCCTGGCTGATATCGGCAAGCGCCACTTCACATGTGGGCAAATAGAGCGCCGTAGCGATGCCGATACAACCGGAGCCCGTGCATAGATCCAGTACGCTAGCGGGCGGTTCTTCGGGAAACCAGGCGGCAAAGCCATCTTCGATCAGCTCGGCAATCGGCGAGCGCGGAATCAGCACGCGCTCATCAACGCTAAACGGGTGACCGGCAAAGAAGCTTTCGCCGAGCAGGTAAGGCAACGGGCGGCGAGTGGTGACCCGCTCCCGCGCCAGGGCAATAATCCGCTGGCGTTCAACGGGCAGCAGCCGCGCTTCTAGCACGCTGGGATCAATATTCCACGGCAGGTGCAGCGCGCCTAAGCAGAGCGCCACTGCCTCATCCCAAGCAGAGTCAGTGCCATGGCCATAATGCAGGCCCGCCAGATAAAACTCGCTGGAGACCCAGCGCAGGTAGTCGCGCAGCGTAAAGAGCTGGCTCACCAGCAACGACTCCGACAGGGAAAGGGTTGAGTGAGAATTCTCAACATTAAGATGCGTGGTCACAGCGGCTCCTGGTTAACGATAATCACGACTTCAGGCAATAGAGCCTGAGCCATATGACGAATAAAAAGATTGTACCTTTCACTTCGTCCGGTTCACAGCAACGCTCAGCCCGCTATACTGTGCTCTTTTAGCTGACGCACCCTTTCTAACCCTATTTTTCCACCTGAGCCTACCATGACGCGACACCGCCACCTGCCGAATGATGACGATATCAGTGCCTTCCGCGACGCCTTGAAGGCGGCGGGTGTACGCCCTATCGCCACCAATCAGGCCGACCCTGGCAAACCCAAACGCGATGGTAAGGCGCAAGAAGCGCGTCGCAACGCGGCGGTTGAAAGCAGCGCCCCGCAATCCACAGGACGCACCTCGGATGGCCGGGTGGAAGCCGTACGCCCCTCCGAGTACCTGGAGTTCAGCGTGCCCGACTTGCCATGGCGTACGTTTAGCCAGTTAAAACGCGGCCAAACGGCGTGGCAAGCGGGGCTTGATCTACATGGCTATACGCTGGAGGAGGCCCGCGTGGAGCTGGAGAGTTTTCTAAGCGATTCGGCTGGTCAGGGTCTGCGCTGCGTACTGGTCGTGCACGGTAAAGCGTGGGGCACTACCTCGGACTTTCCGGTGCTCAAAAGCCATACCAACACCTGGCTGCGGGAATGGCCTGGGGTGCTGGCGTTCTGCTCGGCCATCGATATCGACGGTGGCACCGGGGCAGTCTATATATTGCTGCGTAAGCGTGGTCAGTAGTCGTTACTCTGTAGCGTCGGAAGCGATCCCAGGCATGCGCCGCTCCAGCGCCTCATCGGCCAAATGGCGGCCTAGGCGAATCAAATCTCGGCCCCGGTAAAATTCGTAAGTACTACACACCGTTTTGGGTATTTCGATCAGCACATCGGGTGGGTAACCCGCCACCTTGTACTTGGCCAACGCCGCTTGAGTAATATCAAACGACTCCAAAATCATATCGAGCTTGCTCCACTCGCGCTTGCCGCGCGCTTCAATCGTTTCTTCTTGCTCTTCACCCTCGCCGTTTGCATCCTCCCCATTGGCACCCAACCCTGCCCACAATTTTTGGGTAGCGGCGCGCACATCGCCTATCCAACGGCCCATGCGTTGATCACGGTCGATCTCTTTTTGGGTGCGACTATCGGCGGCGTTCTCCTCTTGAGGCAGTAATTCCTCTAGGGTCACCGGCAACGGGCTATGGGCAGTCACATTCACCGCCACCACATAGTGTGCTTGGTGGGCGGCTACCGTAGGCATAATCGGCAGTGGGTTGAGCAGTCCGCCATCCACCAACACTTGGTCACCTAGATGAACAGGGGTTATAACACCTGGCACGGCCATTGAGGCACGAATCGCCTGCAGCAACGGGCCACTTTGAAACCACACTTCACGTTGACGCACCAGGTCTGTCGCTACGGTGGTGACGGGGATCGCCAGGTCTTCAATCAGAATATCGCCGACCAGCGCTTCCAGTTTGCTCATGACTTTGCTGGCCCGCATCGCGCCCATTGGACTCCAGGTGACGTCCACCAGTTTGAGCACATCCAGGTAGTCGAGTTGACACACCCAGTCACGGTATTCCGGAAGCTTACCCGCAGCATAAATACCACCAATCACCGCGCCCATCGAACACCCGGATACCGCCACAATTTCAAACCCTCGCGCCTCCAGCGCTTCGATCACGCCGATATGTGCGTAGCCGCGGGCGCCACCGCTCCCCAGCACCAGCGCGACCTTATTGCCACTATTCAAGTGTGCCAATTCATTCATGCTACGTTCCTTGCCTAGATGTTAACGGTGTTACCCCAGTGACCGCGTATAACCGAGGCGACTTGCACCACAACCTTGGGCTCCAAGTGTAAGTGATGGCCCCCCTTAAGCACTTGGCGAGTTAACCCTTTTACCGCTTGCCGCGCCTGTTGGGCCCATTGGCGCTCGCCCAAAATCCCCTGCGTCCCTTCTATCAATAGCAGCGGAACGTTAATTTCCGCCAGTAGAGATAGCACTTGCTGCGGCGTAAAGCGCACCAGGGACGGCTTCAATAGCCGGCTGTCGGTGCGCATTTGCACGTGACCATCGGCGGTAGGTTGGGTATTGCGCTCCACTAGCGGCGTTGCCGTTATGCTGTCCACCGGCGTGACACCGCCAGCAACACGCGCAGCGACGGCAGTCTCGATATCGGGGTAACGCGGTGCTCGTGACAGCGGCTTACGGTAGGCTGTTAGCCCCTTACGCAGTTGGCTGGCGGTTTCATCACTGGGCGTATTGAGCGCCCCCAACCCATCAATCAGCGTTAGCCGCTCGACGCATTCAGGTAGCGAAGCAGCGAGCAAGCAGGCCACGGCCGCGCCCATGGAATGGGCCAGTAAGCTGGTTTGCTCAAGGCCGAGATCTTCCATGGCATCCAGCACATCGTGGCAATAATCCCAAAGCGCATAGTCACCACCCTGTGGCGCGTGCGCCGAATGGCCATGGCCACGAAAATCCAGCGCCACAATACGAATATCCAACGCTTCGACCAATAGCGGGGCTAACCGGGTAAAGCTGGCCGCATTATCAAGCCAGCCGTGCAAGGCCAGCCAGATTGGGGCGTCTGCACGCCCCCAGCTCAGCGCCGCTAGGCGGCCTTGAGCAAGTAAAAGCGACTGCGGCGCAACAGAGTGCGCCGCTGAAAGGTTAGATTGAGGCATAAGTAACAGTCCTGAATAAACAGCTAATGATCCTAAACAAACGTTAGCGTCACTGGGCCAGCAAGATGACGGCGTAAGCGACAAACGTTACCATGCTAGGAATGTTTTACCTCAACCTTGTACTTAACATAGTACTTAACACTGCATTGGTGCCGTTATGAAACCACGTCGCGATACCCGCGCCCGTAATCTGGTCTTTTTTGTTGCTGTCATCAGCGCCACCGTCGTCGGTTTCTGGTTAGCAAAATAAGCTGTGGATCACTAAGCCTCGCCGAGCAGACCCAAGCTGGCTGCCGGCGCTTGGCGACGCAATCCCCGCGAAAGCGCATGGCCAATGACACCGATCAACAGCGCCCCGCCAACGGGGAGGAAAACCCATAGCACCAGGTGCAAACGCGGGGTGAGATCCAGCAGGTAAATGTACAGCACGGCCGAGGTTAGCTCAGCAAGCACCGCCCCCATCAAACCACTGGCAAAGCCCAACAACGCGTATTCAGCCCCCTGCACCCGTGAAATCATCCGGCTACCTGCGCCAAATACGCGCAGCAGGCCGCTTTCATGAGCACGTACTGGACGACTTGCGGTCAGCGCGGCATACAACACGCTAATCCCTGCCAGCAGCACCAGGGCGAGCACCAGCTCTACCGCCCGGGTGACTTGGGCAAGCACATCCCGCACCTGACCTAAAATTGCGTCTACGTTAAGCAACGAGACACCGGGGAAAGCGGTGATCAGCTCACGAATTAGCCCCTGCTCCGTCTCGGGCAGGTGAAAAGCCGTAATGTAGCTATGGCCAAACTTCTCCAGCACCCCTGGCGGGAAGATGACGAAGAAGTTTGGTTGAAAGCTGTCCCAGTTCAGACTGCGCAGACTGGTAATTTGGGTAGCGATTTCATCGCTACCCACCGAGAAGGTCATCTCATCACCAACGCTTAGCCCAAGCCTTTCGGCGAGCCCATCCTCCATGGAAATGGGCACCGGCGCCGACTGTGGCGTTGCATCGACAGCGCTCATCCAGTGTTGGCGTTCATCGCCCCGGTCAGTGTCAACGTTACTGCCCAGTTGGTCGGGCGAGAACCACTCGCCTGCCACCACTTGGTTGCCTTCCGGCACTTCTGATTGCCAAGTTAGGTTGAGTTCACGGCGCAGTGAGTTGTCGCCCCGAGCATCCGGTGGCACCGCATCTCTGGGCGGCTGATCATTAATCGCAATTACCCTTCCGCGCACCATGGGGTAGAGCGTACTTTGGGTTTCCACCCGCGGCGAGACCGTCGCTTCAAAGGGGTCACGCTCGGAAGGCTGAATATTGATAGCAAAGTAGTTAGGCGTATTCTCAGGCAGTTGATCCTGCCAGGTGCTTAGTAAATCGCCCCGCACCAAGACAATCATCGCCATGGCAAAGAAGGTCACCGAGAAAGCCAGCAACTGGCCCAGGCCCGCTTGTCGCCGCCGAGCCAATTGGCGGCCACCTAAACGGAGCGCCTGTGACCACTCACTACGCCCGGAGAACCGCTGCACGACGCGCAATAGGCCGCTAAGTAACAAGGCGCTAATCATCCACAGCACGCCAAGCAACAACGCACCGCCGATTAACAACCCAATCGCCAGCGGCAAACTGCCCGAATAGAGCCACAGCAACCCACCAAACACGACACCCGCTACGCCGACGACCAGCCAAGCTGAAGGCGGCAGTGGATCAAGCTCCCGACGCAGTACTTTAAGTGCGCTGACTTGCTTAATACGCAGCAGCGTTGGCCCGGCAAACCCGACGAGTACGGCAAGCGCGGTGAAGACCCCCAACCCCAGCGGCATCAGCCCCGGAGGAGGAAGTGTCATGGGTAGGAAACTCACCAACAGCCAGATCAGCACCGCTTGGCCAAGCAGCCCAAGCAGCGCCCCAATGACCGCCGCTACCAGCGCTAAGCCGAGTAGCTGCAGGGTAAATATCGTCACTAACTGACGCTGGCTGGCACCAAAACAGCGCAGCAAAGCAGCGGTATCCAAGTGGCGTTCCACATACCGCCGGGTAGACATTGCCACGGCCACGCCCGCGAGCAATACCGCCGCTAAACCGGCTAACCCCAGGTAGCTTTCCGCACGCTGCAACGCATTACCAAGCTGAGGGCGGTCAACGCGAACATCCCGTACCTCTACCCCGTTGCGGCGTAATTCGGCAAGCAGCCCTTGTACTTGATCAAGCGCTTCCGGCGGGCCTGCGGCTAGAATTTCAAACTCAATCCGCGAGCCTTCTTGAACCAGGCCAGTCGCATCGACATCCGCTGTATTGAGCATCAAACGCGGGTTAAAACTACCAAAACCACCGGACTGATCCGCTTCGCGCTCAATGATCCCGGTTACGGCCAGTTCGGTTTGGCCTACCTGCACTCGATCACCCAGCTCAATCTCTACCAGTTCCATCAAGCGCGGGTCAGCCCACGCCTCCCCAGGTGGCGGACCAGAGGCGATTTGTTCTGTGCCATCGCCAAAGTCTACGTAGGAGGTGCCGTAGTGTGGGTAGACCTCATCCACGGCTTTTAAGCTGGCAGGCTGAAAGCGCCCACCGCGGCTAATCATTGATACCAAGTCAACTTGATCGCTAAGCACAAAGCCTGCGCTCTCCAGACGTTCGCGCAACTCTGCTGAAAACGGATCGCGCTGCTCCAGCACTAAGTCACCGCCCAGCATCTGCCCTGCCTGGCGCTCAAGGCCGCGCTCTATCCGATCAAGAAAAAACGCAATCATGGTGGAAGCCGCGACAGCCAATACCAGGGCAATAAATAGCGCACGCACATCAGCAGCGCGCAGGTCCCGCTTGAGACTGCGCATCGCCAAACGCCAATTCACATCGCTCATTGCGCGCCCTCATCAATCGAAGCGGCAGTTGGCACGATGTTTTCAAGTACGGCTTCTAGCTTGCCATGATCTAATCGCAAGCAGCGATCACAGCGCCGCGCCAAGGCGTGGTCGTGGGTAACCAGAATAAGCGTGGTGCCCGCCTCACGGTTTAAGGTGAAAAGCAGATCAATGATTTGCGCGCCGGTATCGGGATCTAGGTTGCCGGTGGGCTCGTCGGCAAATACCAGCTCGGGATCAGTCACAAAAGCGCGGGCCACGGCAACGCGCTGCTGCTCACCACCGGAAAGCTGTTTGGGTAAGTGGTTCACTCGCTCACCAAGCCCCACACGCTCCAACCACCGAGCAGCGGTTTGCGTTTCCCCGGCGCGGGGCGACAATTCAAGGGGCAGCATAACGTTCTCAAGTGCGCTCAAGGTGGGCAGCAGTTGAAAGTTCTGAAACACAAAGCCCACTCGCCCGGCACGCAGAGCTGCACGTCCATCCTCATCCAAACGACTTAGCGCGTGCCCAAACAGCGTCAGTTCGCCGTCGCTCGGCGTGTCAAGACCGGCCAACAGGCCCAACAGCGTTGATTTCCCGGCGCCGCTTTTACCTAAGATGGCAACGCTCTCACCTGCCGCTACACTAAGCGACAGGTCGTGTAAGATAGTGAGCGAGCGCTCACCGCTGGTGACTTTTTTTGACAGCTTGTCAGCGTGCAGCACGGGTTGCCTAACAGCGCCCTGGGGAACATCGTTTACCGCTTGGTTGTCGGTATTAGACTGGCGCTCACCCTGGGGTGACTCGCTCGACACTGATATAGCCGTAGTCACATTGGCAGTTTTATCTGAGGAGCTTGAACTTGAGGAATAAGACATGAAGCGTGGCATCCCTGTGGCATGGCATGGACTGAACCGCATGGTAACCGGATGGCTGGTGCTGCTGATAGTCACCTTTGCCTCATCGCCTATCAACGCAGACGCAGACGCAGACCCCACGCTGCTGGTGATGGGTGATAGCTTAAGCGCCGCCTACGGCATTGAGCGCGATGAGGGCTGGGTGAGCCTGCTGGCAGAACGCTTGGAAGATGATGCACAAGTCGTTAACGCCAGCATTAGTGGTGAAACGACGTCCGGGGGTCTACAAAGGTTCACTGAACTTCTCGGACAACAGCAGCCGGATATTGTTCTCATTGAACTGGGCGGCAACGATGGTTTGCGCGGTTTATCCCCCAATCAAATGCAGGCGAACTTAGCCAGCATGATTGAGCAAAGCCAGGAAGCAGACGCTCAAGTGCTCTTGCTAGGCATCGATATCCCGCCCAATTATGGGCAAGCGTACCGGGATGCTTTTACCGGCGTCTTTTATTCGCTGGCAGAGGAGTACGATGTATCGTTAGTGCCTTTTTTACTTGAGGATATCGCCCTGAACGATGCGCTAATGCAGAGCGACGGCATTCACCCTACCGCCGATGCACAGCCGATTATTCTGGACAATGTATGGCCCGAGCTTAAGCCGCTATTAGAAACAACCCATCAGGCAGCGGTTCAATAAGCAGCTAGCATCACCCTTTTGAGTGAGAGGTGTAGCACTTCAACCCGCCAGCTTGTAATCTTAACCTCAATTTGGCGGTTACTAACGGCGACTCATGCCTGCATCCTCACATCACAACCCTACTGTATTCTCGCGTCGACAGTTCTTGGCAACTGTCGGCGCGCTTTGGTTGGGCGCAGGCCTAGGCATACATTCAACGCCTGCGGCAGCGTTTGACACACAACGCTTACGCCAAAGCATGCAACAACAGTATGGCCAGGCCGGTTTAGCCGTATTAGAAGAGTGGTTTGCCCTGCTTCAACAGCTGCAAAATCAAGATGTTCAAACCAAACTGCGCGGGGTTAATGACTTCTTTAATCGCCGCATCCGGTGGATTGACGATATCCGGGTGTGGGGGCAAGAGGATTATTGGGCAACGCCTTTAGAAGCGATGGGTAAAGGCCAGGGAGATTGCGAGGACTACTCCATTGCCAAGTACATTACCCTCAAACAGTTGGGTGTTACCAGCCAGTATCTACGCATGATTTATGTCCGTGCACGCATTGGGCGTAGTCAAATTACTCAAGCCCATATGGTGCTGGGCTATTACTCGACCCCGGACGCAGAACCGTTGGTGCTAGACAATATTGTCCCCTCCATCACCCCTGCCTCTCAGCGTACTGATCTCGACCCACTGTTTAGTTTTAATAGCGACGGCCTCTGGGCTGGCGGTTCATCTGAATCCCGTGCAGATCCATTGGCTCGGCTATCACGCTGGCGCAGCGTCATCGAACGTATGCAAACCCAGGGTTTCATTTAAGAGGAATTGGCACGATGTCACTTATCAAGCAACTTTGGATTGCCATTATCGCCCTGCTACTGCTGTCTTTCATTGGTAGCCTCGCCATTAGCATTACCACTAGTCGCGATTATATCGAGCAGGAAGTGCGCATTAAAAATGAAGACAATGCCACCGCGCTGGCGCTTTCCATGAGCCAGCTCGATAAAGACCTTGTCACCCTGGAGCTATTAATCGCTGCTCAGTTTGATACGGGCTATTACCGCCAAATCACGCTGCGTGATACGGACGACACTGTACTTATTGAGCGATCAGCAGAAGAGTATAGTGGCGATGTGCCTGCATGGTTTCGTCAGCTTGTCGAGTTTGATGTGCCCAGCGGCATAGCGACAATCCAAGACGGCTGGCGCCAGTACGGCACGTTGGAGCTTGAGAGCCAGCACAGTTTTGCCTATTCCTCTTTATGGCGCAGCATGCTGGAACTCGCTGCTTGGTTTTTACTCGCCGGAGTCATTAGCCTAGCGATTGCTACCGTGATCGTTCGTGGTATTAAGCATCCTCTTTCCCGCGTGGTCACTCAGGCACAAGATATCAGCGCGCGTCGTTTTACCACCATCAAAGAGCCACGCACGCTGGAATTGCGCCAAGTCACCCAAGCGATGAATGTGTTGTCCGCTAATGTTCATCAAATGCTGAGTCACGAAAGCCATAAGCTCGACGAGTTACGTCGCCATTTACAGCATGACCGAGTTACCGGTGCGTTGAACCGCGATGTGTTTATGGGCAAACTTTCATCTCAATTAAGCAGTGAAGATGCCCGCGCAACGGGCATGCTGATCATGGTTCGCGTCCAGGCATTAGAGACACTCAATGAGCAGCTCGGCTACGCCGCCACCGACCAACTTTTAAGTACTCTCGTTACCCAGTTGGGACAATTGGACACTGCGTGGGCAGAACCGATGATTGGCCGCCTTAACGGTAGTGATTTTATCTTTATGCTACCGCTTATGGATGATGTAGAGGAGCTCAGAATCCAGGTGATGGCAACATTGGCCGAGGTAGCCGCCACTCAGCCCGACGTGGAGATTTATCTACCCACGGCGATTGTGCCTTACGCACCACATGATGAACGCGGCACACTATTAGCCACCCTGGATGACGCCTTGGCACAAGCCGAAAGCCTAACGTCCTTTGAGCAGGTAGTTGTGCGTCAGCGCAAGCGTATCTCACTCTATAGCAGCCATGCCGAATGGCGAAACGCACTGGAATCAGCGATTCTAGTCGGCCCTGAGTTGGCGTACTTCCCGGTAGTAGACGCCCAAGGCGACATCATCCACTACGAATGCCCGGCCCGCTTACTGCTAGGCGGAAACTGGCAAACCGCCGGGGTCTTTATTCCCTGGATAACCCGCTTTGATATGGAGCCAGCGCTCGATTTAGCCGTGGTCAAAAAAGCGCTCACTAACCTCCAAACAGACCTTAAGCCGGTAGGCATTAACCTCTCTGCGGCGTCTATCACGAATACCCAGTTTGTTAACGAACTGCGGACGTTGCTGGTAGCACACCCACTACTGGCCAAGCAGCTCTGCTTTGAAGTGCCCGCGACACTAAGCACGCACGCGATTGGCAGCTTACGAGGTCTTTGCACTGCCTTACGCCCGCTGGGATGTACGTTTGGCATTGAGCATGTGGGGGCAGAGTTCACTAAACTTGCCGATTTGCACGATGTGGGACTTGCTTACTTAAAAATGGATAGCAGCCTTATTCACCAACTACATGCCTCAAATGAGCAGCAAACCATCGTACGCGGCATGGCCACGCTCTGCCATTCATTAGGCATTCAGGTGATTGGGGAAGGCGTTGCAGACGATGAGGAAATCGCCTGCCTGTTCCGTGTGGGTGTCGATGGCGCCACCGGACCGGGCGTACGTCATGCATAAGCCCCGTTCTGGGATAACGAGACTCGAGTTAACAGCGAGCGTAGCGATACGGTTTCGTCGATTAGGACTAAATCGTGTCGCTGTCACCGCCTAGTAAATCGACGTTATTTTTCACCCGCAGCGATTTACGCTCCATCACTTTGGCCTGTGCAGCTTCCGGCAGGTCAGTGAAAGTGATAATTCCCTTTTCTAGTAGTACTTCCAAAATATCTTCTACTACCCTTACAAACGCCAAGTCAGACGCGATAAAGTGAGACGTTGAGCCTGGCTGGTCGGCCAGAAAAGCCAGTACTTCAGGTGAATCCGGGGCGATAGTTTCATTGCACTCAGACGTCGGCTCTTTGCTGAGCATAACGATCTCGCCGGATGGATTGCGTTTGGTGTAGAGCATGGCCTTTCCTCTGTGGGTAAAAGCATTAAAGAACTGTCTATTAGCATACCGAACTAGATACAGAAAGGCCGCCCTTAGGCGGCCTTGTTACTTCTATTTACTTATTGGTCTATTTTAAGCTGTTCATTGTCCAACATACTCTGGATAAAGTCCGAAGAGTTTCCACCTTGCGGCATCTCAACGCCTTTCAATACGATATGTTGATCAGCATTGCTACCATCCGCTGCCAAACTGCCATCAGACTTAATATGTAGCACAGTGTCATCACCCTGCTGCTCGGCGAAAATATAGTCATCGATGTTTCCGCTGTTTTCATCTTGCAGAAGGTCTGCTAAATCTAGACGATCAGCTTCATCATCAACGCCAAACTCACCCAGTTGGAAATCCATTACCTGGTCTTCAGCAGGGTCGTTCACTGCGCCTTGATCGCCAAACTCCCACTTAAAGGTATCAGCACCTGCACCACCATAGAGGAGGTCGTTGCCTTCGCCGCCCACTAGCAGATCATCGCCGCCTTGACCGTAGAGAACATCATTGCCTTTGCCGCCATACAACTGATCATCACCGCCACGAGTATCACCCGCCACATTGAACTCATCATGACCGGCCTTGATGTAGTCATACAACTGCTGTTCAGAGGGCTCTACACCGCCATTGCTGACTGTTAAGTATTCCTTCAGAGCCGACAGACCGGAGCCGGGTGGCAGCTCGCGGCCCTCCCATTGCAGTGCATCCGTGTTGATGGTATCGCCAAAAATGATGTCGTTCCCATCGCCGCCGTGCACAATGTCATCGCCCACATTAGCCAATTCGTTAGTGCTGGAACCACCTTGGAGGGCGGCATCTAGCTCATTCGAACTATTTATAATATCGACTTCACCTTGGAGCACGTAAGGTGTCAGGGTGACGTTATCAATATAGAGAGCGGCATTATTATTGTTCCACCAACTACTATCATCAACACTTAATACAATACGGTATGCGCCCTGCTCTAGCATATCGCTTGAAACGGTATCCCAACGGCCCATGTTGCTCAGACTTCCGCCCTGGCCCTCGACTTCTTGCCAATTATTACCGTTCAGTTTCTGTAGTTGCCAACTCGCACTGTCGCCAAGCTTAATGTCAGCGTAATAAGCAAAAGAAACACCTGCATACTTATCAGCACCGATAGTAAACTGCGGTGTAGCAACTTCATAAGCCAAACCATTCGCAGACGTGTCAGTAATGACCATGCTGTTATAACGGCCAGAACGATCTAAACTGCCGCCTGAAGAAGATTTATCCCAGGTATTTGTGTTCCCCCAGTTATTGCCATCACTAAAATCAGCCAGGGTTTCGACCGAAATACCGTAAGGTGCTTTGACAAAGCTCATTTGCCCCGTATTGTCGAAATACTCAAGCCTACTTTCAGTTACTCCACTACCTATGCCGATCGCATGCACTGCGCTTTGTTCACTTAAAGAACCGAAAGCATCAATCGCATCTCGCATATCTTTATCGTTGGTAGTGCCTCCACCACCGTTATCCCCGCTGTTACTGAACGTTGGATCCCCATCCGTCAGGAAGTAGGTTAAGTTCTCAAACGAATTGCCACTACCATCTGAAGAAGGTTGACCATTAAACCATTCAGCAGCTTTATCGAATGCAGCTTCGTAGTTAGTTCCTCCATTGGCAGATAACGCTTCAATCCTTTCAACTAACTGCCCAACATTAGCAGATGTGAGATTATTGAAAGACCACCCTGTCGCGCTCTCGGCAAAGCCTACCAGCGTTACGTTTACCACCCCATCATGCTCTGCTAACTGGTTTGACAGGTTCTTAAGGGCATCAATAGTCAGCTTCATGCGGGATTCGTTATACGATACGTTGTTCTCTTTGCCATTTAGGTCAAATTTCATTGAGCCCGAAGTATCGACAACCAGTGCAATATTATAGTTTTGACCTGGCTGAATGTTGGTCTCAGCGCCTCCGTTGTCGCCCAAGATAATATCGTCCCCTTGGCCACCTTGGATCGTATTATCACCATTGTTCGCGGTTTCAAGATCGCCCTTGTAAAGCGTCAGGCTGACAGGAACATCCACATTCTCAAAGTTACCATTGACGCTAATAACCTCTGCAGTCAGGTCGCTTTGGCCATCCGTTTCAACCGCGACACTGCCCTTACCGTTACGATCAAGATTGACGATGTACTCCTGACCATCAATATTGACCGTAGCCGTCGGGAAAGTGTCAATGAAGTCGAACTGACTTTCATCAGGTCGATTAGACGTCTCGATTTCGAAGATAACGTCAGAGGTACCGCCTATACTGGTCGCATCACCGTTCATTACTTCTTTGTAGGCAATTGAGTGGATCAGATAGTCGTCGTCATAGCCGACCGCCGTGAACTCGGCGCTTGTGAATGTGTCGCCGCTTCCCGGTTTGAAGTTATAGGCATTGTCAATGCGGTCAGAGCCACCCTGTGCCCGCTCAGTCCTGGTTACATCGCCATTGGCGTCGTAGTAGGTAATAAAGGCTTCCGTTGATGTACCGCCACCCGAAACAATCGCTGAACCAACAGAGTTTCCTTCTTCGTCAAAGAACTCTACTTTTGCTCGTTCATTGTTGTTCCGCCAGGCGAACTGAACGTCAAAGTTATTCACCTCATTATTGAAGTTGACAACGATACTTTCACTGCCTGCACTGCCGAAACCAAGCTCGCTGCTCGCTCCCCCGCCGGTAGTTCTCCCGACCACACCAAATCCATCATGGTTGGTGCCAGTCACTTTGGAAATAGTCCCTTCACTACCATTAGGGTTGGAGGCCGTTACGGTAAAGCTATCGGTATTATCTACATTGCCAACGTTAATAACGGATGTTTTCGTCACAATCGCGCTAATGCTGACGTCGGTGGTGTCGATAGTGTCGTTGACATTAACCGTAGCAGTATCAGTAGTATCCAGGTCTTCAAAGTTGTTATCGCCTTGATCGACGACAGTGACCTCGTAGCTTTCCGGATCAATGTAGACATCGTCACCCTGGATATCGAACGGTGTCGAGGTACCCTCGGTGGCTCCTTCAGCAAACGTGATAGTGGACCCATTGCTCAATGTAACGGTGAACTCTTGGCCCGCCGCATTGCTGAGCGTGGCAGAAATCGTACCGGTGCCAGCTCCCTCGTCAACGCTGACGTCGTACAACATTAGTGTCGTCGTGTCGATGGTGTCGACGACACGGGTCTCAGCGGCGTCACCCAGGGTGACGTTCTCGAACGCGCTGCCGTCAGTGGCAGCCGCGCCTTCCAGGGCAACGGTGACGGTCTCGCCGTCCACGAACACGTCGTCGCCTTGGGCGTCACGGGTGTAGGTGGTCTCGAGCTCACCGGCGGCGATGGTGACGGTGTTGCCGTTGTCGAGCGTGACGGTGACGTCGCGGTCCACGGCTTCGCTGAGGCTGACCGTGAAGGTCTGCGCTTCGGCTTCGGTGAACTGGGCTTGGTCGGCCACGATGCTGACGCTGATCGCGTCACCGCCGTTGGGCGTGCCGGGGTCGCCCGGATTACCGGGGGTGCCGGGTTCGTCGGTAACAGTGACGCTGGTCTCACCGGCGGTGGCGAGGTCTTCGAACTCGCTGTCGCTGTCGTTGAGCACGGCGTCGATGCTGTTGACCAGGGTGGCCTGGCCGCCCACGAAGGCGTCATCGGCGGCGGTCACTGCCACGCTGCCCGTGGTTTCACCGGCGGCGATGGTCACTAAGGAGCCGTCGGCGAGGCGGAACTCGAGGCCGTTGTGGCCACCGAGGTTAGCCCCGGCCGGGCCGGTCAGGGTGACGGTGTAGGTGACGGTGCCGCCTTCGGCGACGCTGGATGTGTCGGCGCTGAGGGTGGCGGTGACGGTGTCGAGGGTGTCGACCACTTGCGTCTCAGCGGCGTCACCCAGGGTGACGTTCTCGAACGCGCTGCCGTCAGTGGCAGCCGCGCCTTCCAGGGCCACGGTGACGGTCTCGCCGTCCACGAACACGTCGTCGCCTTGGGCGTCACGGGTGTAGGTGGTCTCGAGCTCACCGGCGGCGATGGTGACGGTGTTGCCGTTGTCGAGCGTGACGGTGACGTCGCGGTCCACGGCTTCGCTGAGGCTGACCGTGAAGGTCTGCGCTTCGGCTTCGGTGAACTGGGCTTGGTCGGCCACGATGCTGACGCTGATCGCGTCACCGCCGTTGGGCGTGCCGGGGTCGCCCGGATTACCGGGGGTGCCGGGTTCGTCGGTAACAGTGACGCTGGTCTCACCGGCGGTGGCGAGGTCTTCGAACTCGCTGTCGCTGTTGTTGAGCACGGCGTCGATGCTGTTGACCAGGGTGGCCTGGCCACCCACGAAGGCGTCATCGGCGGCGGTCACTGCCACGCTGCCCGTGGTTTCACCGGCGGCGATGGTCACTAAGGAGCCGTCGGCGAGGCGGAACTCGAGGCCGTTGTGGCCACCGAGGTTAGCCCCGGCCGGGCCGGTCAGGGTGACGGTGTAGGTGACGGTGCCGCCTTCGGCGACGCTGGATGTGTCGGCACTGAGGGTGGCGGTGACGGTGTCGAGGGTGTCGACCACTTGCGTCTCAGCGGCGTCACCCAGGGTGACGTTCTCGAACGCGCTGCCGTCAGTGGCAGCCGCGCCTTCCAGGGCAACGGTGACGGTCTCGCCGTCCACGAACACGTCGTCGCCTTGGGCGTCACGGGTGTAGGTGGTCTCGAGCTCACCGGCGGCGATGGTGACGGTGTTGCCGTTGTCGAGCGTGACGGTGACGTCGCGGTCCACGGCTTCGCTGAGGCTGACCGTGAAGGTCTGCGCTTCGGCTTCGGTGAACTGGGCTTGGTCGGCCACGATGCTGACGCTGATCGCGTCACCGCCGTTGGGCGTGCCGGGGTCACCCGGATTACCGGGGGTGCCGGGTTCGTCGGTAACAGTGACGCTGGTCTCACCGGCGGTGGCGAGGTCTTCGAACTCGCTGTCGCTGTTGTTGAGCACGGCGTCGATGCTGTTGACCAGGGTGGCCTGGCCACCCACGAAGGCGTCATCGGCGGCGGTCACTGCCACGCTGCCCGTGGTTTCACCGGCGGCGATGGTCACTAAGGAGCCGTCGGCGAGGCGGAACTCGAGGCCGTTGTGGCCACCGAGGTTAGCCCCGGCCGGGCCGGTCAGGGTGACGGTGTAGGTGACGGTGCCGCCTTCGGCGACGCTGGATGTGTCGGCGCTGAGGGTGGCGGTGACGGTGTCGAGGGTGTCGACCACTTGCGTCTCAGCGGCGTCACCCAGGGTGACGTTCTCGAACGCGCTGCCGTCAGTGGCAGCCGCGCCTTCCAGGGCAACGGTGACGGTCTCGCCGTCCACGAACACGTCGTCGCCTTGGGCGTCACGGGTGTAGGTGGTCTCGAGCTCACCGGCGGCGATGGTGACGGTGTTGCCGTTGTCGAGCGTGACGGTGACGTCGCGGTCCACGGCTTCGCTGAGGCTGACCGTGAAGGTCTGCGCTTCGGCTTCGGTGAACTGGGCTTGGTCGGCCACGATGCTGACGCTGATCGCGTCACCGCCGTTGGGCGTGCCGGGGTCACCCGGATTACCGGGGGTGCCGGGTTCGTCGGTAACAGTGACGCTGGTCTCACCGGCGGTGGCGAGGTCTTCGAACTCGCTGTCGCTGTTGTTGAGCACGGCGTCGATGCTGTTGACCAGGGTGGCCTGGCCACCCACGAAGGCGTCATCGGCGGCGGTCACTGCCACGCTGCCCGTGGTTTCACCGGCGGCGATGGTCACTAAGGAGCCGTCGGCGAGGCGGAACTCGAGGCCGTTGTGGCCACCGAGGTTAGCCCCGGCCGGGCCGGTCAGGGTGACGGTGTAGGTGACGGTGCCGCCTTCGGCGACGCTGGATGTGTCGGCACTGAGGGTGGCGGTGACGGTGTCGAGGGTGTCGACCACTTGCGTCTCAGCGGCGTCACCCAGGGTGACGTTCTCGAACGCGCTGCCGTCAGTGGCAGCCGCGCCTTCCAGGGCAACGGTGACGGTCTCGCCGTCCACGAACACGTCGTCGCCTTGGGCGTCACGGGTGTAGGTGGTCTCGAGCTCACCGGCGGCGATGGTGACGGTGTTGCCGTTGTCGAGCGTGACGGTGACGTCGCGGTCCACGGCTTCGCTGAGGCTGACCGTGAAGGTCTGCGCTTCGGCTTCGGTGAACTGGGCTTGGTCGGCCACGATGCTGACGCTGATCGCGTCACCGCCGTTGGGCGTGCCGGGGTCGCCCGGATTACCGGGGGTGCCGGGTTCGTCGGTAACAGTGACGCTGGTCTCACCGGCGGTGGCGAGGTCTTCGAACTCGCTGTCGCTGTTGTTGAGCACGGCGTCGATGCTGTTGACCAGGGTGTCCTGGCCACCCACGAAGGCGTCATCGGCGGCGGTCACTGCCACGCTGCCCGTGGTTTCACCGGCGGCGATGGTCACTAAGGAGCCGTCGGCGAGGCGGAACTCGAGGCCGTTGTGGCCACCGAGGTTAGCCCCGGCCGGGCCGGTCAGGGTGACGGTGTAGGTGACGGTGCCGCCTTCGGCGACGCTGGATGTGTCGGCGCTGAGGGTGGCGGTGACGGTGTCGAGGGTGTCGACCACTTGCGTCTCAGCGGCGTCACCCAGGGTGACGTTCTCGAACGCGCTGCCGTCAGTGGCAGCCGCGCCTTCCAGGGCAACGGTGACGGTCTCGCCGTCCACGAACACGTCGTCGCCTTGGGCGTCACGGGTGTAGGTGGTCTCGAGCTCACCGGCGGCGATGGTGACGGTGTTGCCGTTGTCGAGCGTGACGGTGACGTCGCGGTCCACGGCTTCGCTGAGGCTGACCGTGAAGGTCTGCGCTTCGGCTTCGGTGAACTGGGCTTGGTCGGCCACGATGCTGACGCTGATCGCGTCACCGCCGTTGGGCGTGCCGGGGTCACCCGGATTACCGGGGGTGCCGGGTTCGTCGGTAACAGTGACGCTGGTCTCACCGGCGGTGGCGAGGTCTTCGAACTCGCTGTCGCTGTTGTTGAGCACGGCGTCGATGCTGTTGACCAGGGTGGCCTGGCCACCCACGAAGGCGTCATCGGCGGCGGTCACTGCCACGCTGCCCGTGGTTTCACCGGCGGCGATGGTCACTAAGGAGCCGTCGGCGAGGCGGAACTCGAGGCCGTTGTGGCCACCGAGGTTAGCCCCGGCCGGGCCGGTCAGGGTGACGGTGTAGGTGACGGTGCCGCCTTCGGCGACGCTGGATGTGTCGGCGCTGAGGGTGGCGGTGACGGTGTCGAGGGTGTCGACCACTTGCGTCTCAGCGGCGTCACCCAGGGTGACGTTCTCGAACGCGCTGCCGTCAGTGGCAGCCGCGCCTTCCAGGGCAACGGTGACGGTCTCGCCGTCCACGAACACGTCGTCGCCTTGGGCGTCACGGGTGTAGGTGGTCTCGAGCTCACCGGCGGCGATGGTGACGGTGTTGCCGTTGTCGAGCGTGACGGTGACGTCGCGGTCCACGGCTTCGCTGAGGCTGACCGTGAAGGTCTGCGCTTCGGCTTCGGTGAACTGGGCTTGGTCGGCCACGATGCTGACGCTGATCGCGTCACCGCCGTTGGGCGTGCCGGGGTCACCCGGATTACCGGGGGTGCCGGGTTCGTCGGTAACAGTGACGCTGGTCTCACCGGCGGTGGCGAGGTCTTCGAACTCGCTGTCGCTGTTGTTGAGCACGGCGTCGATGCTGTTGACCAGGGTGGCCTGGCCACCCACGAAGGCGTCATCGGCGGCGGTCACTGCCACGCTGCCCGTGGTTTCACCGGCGGCGATGGTCACTAAGGAGCCGTCGGCGAGGCGGAACTCGAGGCCGTTGTGGCCACCGAGGTTAGCCCCGGCCGGGCCGGTCAGGGTGACGGTGTAGGTGACGGTGCCGCCTTCGGCGACGCTGGATGTGTCGGCGCTGAGGGTGGCGGTGACGGTGTCGAGGGTGTCGACCACTTGCGTCTCAGCGGCGTCACCCAGGGTGACGTTCTCGAACGCGCTGCCGTCAGTGGCAGCCGCGCCTTCCAGGGCAACGGTGACGGTCTCGCCGTCCACGAACACGTCGTCGCCTTGGGCGTCACGGGTGTAGGTGGTCTCGAGCTCACCGGCGGCGATGGTGACGGTGTTGCCGTTGTCGAGCGTGACGGTGACGTCGCGGTCCACGGCTTCGCTGAGGCTGACCGTGAAGGTCTGCGCTTCGGCTTCGGTGAACTGGGCTTGGTCGGCCACGATGCTGACGCTGATCGCGTCACCGCCGTTGGGCGTGCCGGGGTCACCCGGATTACCGGGGGTGCCGGGTTCGTCGGTAACAGTGACGCTGGTCTCACCGGCGGTGGCGAGGTCTTCGAACTCGCTGTCGCTGTTGTTGAGCACGGCGTCGATGCTGTTGACCAGGGTGGCCTGGCCACCCACGAAGGCGTCATCGGCGGCGGTCACTGCCACGCTGCCCGTGGTTTCACCGGCGGCGATGGTCACTAAGGAGCCGTCGGCGAGGCGGAACTCGAGGCCGTTGTGGCCACCGAGGTTAGCCCCGGCCGGGCCGGTCAGGGTGACGGTGTAGGTGACGGTGCCGCCTTCGGCGACGCTGGATGTGTCGGCGCTGAGGGTGGCGGTGACGGTGTCGAGGGTGTCGACCACTTGCGTCTCAGCGGCGTCACCCAGGGTGACGTTCTCGAACGCGCTGCCGTCAGTGGCAGCCGCGCCTTCCAGGGCAACGGTGACGGTCTCGCCGTCCACGAACACGTCGTCGCCTTGGGCGTCACGGGTGTAGGTGGTCTCGAGCTCACCGGCGGCGATGGTGACGGTGTTGCCGTTGTCGAGCGTGACGGTGACGTCGCGGTCCACGGCTTCGCTGAGGCTGACCGTGAAGGTCTGCGCTTCGGCTTCGGTGAACTGGGCTTGGTCGGCCACGATGCTGACGCTGATCGCGTCACCGCCGTTGGGCGTGCCGGGGTCACCCGGATTACCGGGGGTGCCGGGTTCGTCGGTAACAGTGACGCTGGTCTCACCGGCGGTGGCGAGGTCTTCGAACTCGCTGTCGCTGTTGTTGAGCACGGCGTCGATGCTGTTGACCAGGGTGGCCTGGCCACCCACGAAGGCGTCATCGGCGGCGGTCACTGCCACGCTGCCCGTGGTTTCACCGGCGGCGATGGTCACTAAGGAGCCGTCGGCGAGGCGGAACTCGAGGCCGTTGTGGCCACCGAGGTTAGCCCCGGCCGGGCCGGTCAGGGTGACGGTGTAGGTGACGGTGCCGCCTTCGGCGACGCTGGATGTGTCGGCGCTGAGGGTGGCGGTGACGGTGTCGAGGGTGTCGACCACTTGCGTCTCAGCGGCGTCACCCAGGGTGACGTTCTCGAACGCGCTGCCGTCAGTGGCAGCCGCGCCTTCCAGGGCAACGGTGACGGTCTCGCCGTCCACGAACACGTCGTCGCCTTGGGCGTCACGGGTGTAGGTGGTCTCGAGCTCACCGGCGGCGATGGTGACGGTGTTGCCGTTGTCGAGCGTGACGGTGACGTCGCGGTCCACGGCTTCGCTGAGGCTGACCGTGAAGGTCTGCGCTTCGGCTTCGGTGAACTGGGCTTGGTCGGCCACGATGCTGACGCTGATCGCGTCACCGCCGTTGGGCGTGCCGGGGTCGCCCGGATTACCGGGGGTGCCGGGTTCGTCGGTAACAGTGACGCTGGTCTCACCGGCGGTGGCGAGGTCTTCGAACTCGCTGTCGCTGTTGTTGAGCACGGCGTCGATGCTGTTGACCAGGGTGTCCTGGCCACCCACGAAGGCGTCATCGGCGGCGGTCACTGCCACGCTGCCCGTGGTTTCACCGGCGGCGATGGTCACTAAGGAGCCGTCGGCGAGGCGGAACTCGAGGCCGTTGTGGCCACCGAGGTTAGCCCCGGCCGGGCCGGTCAGGGTGACGGTGTAGGTGACGGTGCCGCCTTCGGCGACGCTGGATGTGTCGGCGCTGAGGGTGGCGGTGACGGTGTCGAGGGTGTCGACCACTTGCGTCTCAGCGGCGTCACCCAGGGTGACGTTCTCGAACGCGCTGCCGTCAGTGGCAGCCGCGCCTTCCAGGGCAACGGTGACGGTCTCGCCGTCCACGAACACGTCGTCGCCTTGGGCGTCACGGGTGTAGGTGGTCTCGAGCTCACCGGCGGCGATGGTGACGGTGTTGCCGTTGTCGAGCGTGACGGTGACGTCGCGGTCCACGGCTTCGCTGAGGCTGACCGTGAAGGTCTGCGCTTCGGCTTCGGTGAACTGGGCTTGGTCGGCCACGATGCTGACGCTGATCGCGTCACCGCCGTTGGGCGTGCCGGGGTCGCCCGGATTACCGGGGGTGCCGGGTTCGTCGGTAACAGTGACGCTGGTCTCACCGGCGGTGGCGAGGTCTTCGAACTCGCTGTCGCTGTTGTTGAGCACGGCGTCGATGCTGTTGACCAGGGTGTCCTGGCCACCCACGAAGGCGTCATCGGCGGCGGTCACTGCCACGCTGCCCGTGGTTTCACCGGCGGCGATGGTCACTAAGGAGCCGTCGGCGAGGCGGAACTCGAGGCCGTTGTGGCCACCGAGGTTAGCCCCGGCCGGGCCGGTCAGGGTGACGGTGTAGGTGACGGTGCCGCCTTCGGCGACGCTGGATGTGTCGGCGCTGAGGGTGGCGGTGACGGTGTCGAGGGTGTCGACCACTTGCGTCTCAGCGGCGTCACCCAGGGTGACGTTCTCGAACGCGCTGCCGTCAGTGGCAGCCGCGCCTTCCAGGGCAACGGTGACGGTCTCGCCGTCCACGAACACGTCGTCGCCTTGGGCGTCACGGGTGTAGGTGGTCTCGAGCTCACCGGCGGCGATGGTGACGGTGTTGCCGTTGTCGAGCGTGACGGTGACGTCGCGGTCCACGGCTTCGCTGAGGCTGACCGTGAAGGTCTGCGCTTCGGCTTCGGTGAACTGGGCTTGGTCGGCCACGATGCTGACGCTGATCGCGTCACCGCCGTTGGGCGTGCCGGGGTCGCCCGGATTACCGGGGGTGCCGGGTTCGTCGGTAACAGTGACGCTGGTCTCACCGGCGGTGGCGAGGTCTTCGAACTCGCTGTCGCTGTTGTTGAGCACGGCGTCGATGCTGTTGACCAGGGTGTCCTGGCCACCCACGAAGGCGTCATCGGCGGCGGTCACTGCCACGCTGCCCGTGGTTTCACCGGCGGCGATGGTCACTAAGGAGCCGTCGGCGAGGCGGAACTCGAGGCCGTTGTGGCCACCGAGGTTAGCCCCGGCCGGGCCGGTCAGGGTGACGGTGTAGGTGACGGTGCCGCCTTCGGCGACGCTGGATGTGTCGGCGCTGAGGGTGGCGGTGACGGTGTCGAGGGTGTCGACCACTTGCGTCTCAGCGGCGTCACCCAGGGTGACGTTCTCGAACGCGCTGCCGTCAGTGGCAGCCGCGCCTTCCAGGGCAACGGTGACGGTCTCGCCGTCCACGAACACGTCGTCGCCTTGGGCGTCACGGGTGTAGGTGGTCTCGAGCTCACCGGCGGCGATGGTGACGGTGTTGCCGTTGTCGAGCGTGACGGTGACGTCGCGGTCCACGGCTTCGCTGAGGCTGACCGTGAAGGTCTGCGCTTCGGCTTCGGTGAACTGGGCTTGGTCGGCCACGATGCTGACGCTGATCGCGTCACCGCCGTTGGGCGTGCCGGGGTCACCCGGATTACCGGGGGTGCCGGGTTCGTCGGTAACAGTGACGCTGGTCTCACCGGCGGTGGCGAGGTCTTCGAACTCGCTGTCGCTGTTGTTGAGCACGGCGTCGATGCTGTTGACCAGGGTGTCCTGGCCACCCACGAAGGCGTCATCGGCGGCGGTCACTGCCACGCTGCCCGTGGTTTCACCGGCGGCGATGGTCACTAAGGAGCCGTCGGCGAGGCGGAACTCGAGGCCGTTGTGGCCACCGAGGTTAGCCCCGGCCGGGCCGGTCAGGGTGACGGTGTAGGTGACGGTGCCGCCTTCGGCGACGCTGGATGTGTCGGCGCTGAGGGTGGCGGTGACGGTGTCGAGGGTGTCAACTATTTCATGCGATGTGGCATTATTGACCAGATTAAGATCTTCGTAACCACTGTTGTTACTACCTTCAAGATTGGACGGTGCACCAATAGTGTCACTATCAACGAATACATCTGGATCGCTGAACGTGAACTCGGTGGTGCCACTGGTGGCACCTGCCTCTACCGTAATAGTTTGCTGTTCACCATTAACATCGAAGGTGAAGGTCTCAGCCGTTGTCGGGGCGGTACCCAGTGTGATGGTGTAGATCACCGTAGCACCGTCTTCGTTACTACCTGCTACTAGGGTAGAGGTGAGCGTTGCATTAACGGTGTCACTATCATCTACCACATTGACCGTGGCGGTACTCTCGGTATTAAGATCCTCATAGTTACCACCCTCGGTCTCACTGATGCTCACCGCGACAGGGGTATTACCTTGCTGGAACTCGTCATCATCACGAGAAGTAAAAGTGACCTCCCCACTGGTCGCTCCAGCAGCAATAGTGATTTGCTCGCCATTACTTAGGGTAATGATAAGGTCGGTAATTGGAGCATTATCAACGCTAGCAGTGATGGTGATTGAATCACCTTCGGTGACCTGTTCAGGACCACTCAGCGTTATAGTCGTAGTATCGTCATCATCTACCACATTTACAGTATCGGTAGCGGTGGTATCGAGAGTGTCGTATCCACCGCCAGTAGCATCAGAAATAGTTAACGATTGAGGCTCGTCACCTTGAAGGTAAACATCGTCTGGGCGGCTATCGAAGGTTACGCTACCAGTGGTTTCACCAACGGGAATAATGATCTGCTGACCGTTACTTAGAGTGATTACCAGCGGGCTATCTTGGGGAGCGTTATCGACACTCGCTGTTACTGTAATAGGTTGCCCTTCGATGATCTGCTGCGGAACACTAAGTGTGATGGTGCCAGACAAGCCCGGAACCGGCTCTGGCGTCGGCTCAACCACCTCATCTTCAGCAGCTGCCGCATCGGGGGCACCGCCAAAGTCAACGAACTCACTTTCTTCGAGGCCACCGGAAGTTTCAAAACTTAACGGGTCGGTTTGTTCGGCAATACGGGCAAGACGCACGAAATCATGTCCCTCGCCACCGCCGCCAGCGCCACCACCCGCGGCAGTTGCATCAAGAATATCGAGAAGGTCGCCTTCTTCATCTTCAAGCGCAGCTAACAGCGCTTCAAGATCCTGATCCTGGGCACTGGCATCTTCAGTGGACACAAGCTGGTCGCTGTCGAGTTCGGAAGAGACAACCACTTCTTGGCCGCCCTCCACGAAACTGCTGCCCGCGCCATCAGCAAAATCCAGTTCTACACTGCCATTACTGGAAGTAATGAGGACTTCACCTTCCTGCAACACATCACCAATACTCAGCTCACGCAGGTTACCTGATTCATCACGTGCCCAAGCCTGACCAGAAATTGCAATAACGGTTGCAGCTGCCATGTAGATCTCCCGAACTAATAAAGAAGCCGATTTCTTGCGCTTTGCACTAGGGAATTATCGGCATATACCATCATCTTAGGCGGGTGAACTACAAAAAAGTATTGTACTGATGGACAGAAATAGGCTTAGGGCTTCTTACGCCCAAGTAAGGAAGGGAAAGCGCTCTTATCTGCTCGGTGTATTACAGTTAAGAGCGCCATAGCCCATTAGTAGCTAGCGAGTTCCCTTATTGAAGAGAGCTTGAGCATTAACTGCAGACGGTCACGTACCGCTAGCTTTTTGAAAATAGCACTTAAGTGAGCTTTTACCGTACGCTCGGTGATCTCTAGCTGGCGAGCGACCTCTTTATTGGTTGCCCCCCTTGCAACCGCCAGAGCAACGCCTCGCTCACGCTCGGTCAGCAAGTCCAGATAATCACTTCCGGCAGTTGATACCTCTTCCGTGCGACGAGACAAAGCCTTAAAGGTGCCGCCAATGACTTTCGCAAGCAACTCTTGACCAACCCACACTCCTTGATTGGTCACAACAAGAGCCACTTGCTTTAAAACATCGGCCGTCGCCAGCGTGTGCACATAGCCACGGCCGCCGAGGTCTAATGCTTTAAGCGCCTCTTTGTCGTTAGGGGCATAGCTAAGGATGACCACCGTGGCGCCCATCAAAGCTAGGTGCTGGGTCAACTGTTGCCAAGAGGCAACGGTGGTTGCCACCCAAACCAAATCACCAGATCGAGCATTTTTTTCAATCACGTTAGGCGTTGAGGGGCGAGCATCGGGGAAAGCCTTTTGCCAGCGTGCCTTGAGGCTACCATCCATTGTCACAAACCAATGATCCATTAACGTTCCCCCATCGAATCACGCCATGCCCGCAGAATGGGCTTGAGCAGAAACTGCATCACTGTTCGCTTGCCGGTTATAATATCTACCTGCGCGGTCATGCCTGGAATCACCTGCAGCGAATCCGCTACATTTTCCTCGGCAAGACTGCGAACTCGCACTAAGTAAAAGGTGTTGTCATCATCATCCGTGATGGTATCGGCGCTAATATGATCAAGTTCAGCTTTTAGCCCACCATAGATGGCGTAGTCGTAAGCTGTCAGCTTGATAGTGGCTGCCTGACCAGGGTGTAAAAACGCAATATCTTGTGGCGCGATCCGCGCTTCGATCAACAATTGGTCATCGCTTGGAACAATATCGACCACCTCTTGCCCAGGTTGAGCAACGCCACCGATGGTGCTGATATGAATTCGCTGAACCACACCATCTACCGGCGAACGAATTTCGGTCAATCTCACCCGATCCTGAAGACCGGTACCGGATTGTTGAAGCGCATTCAAATCACCCAGCGTTTCGGCAAGATCATTACGCCATTCGCTCCGGCGCTCTGCACCCAATTCCAGCAATTGCCCCTCGGACTCTTCTACTGCCGCTTCTAAACGGGAAACAGCTGCATCAGCTTGGTTACGCTCACCGGTCGCACGTGACAAATCTCGCTGCAGCCTCAGCACCTCAACTTCTGAAACAGCACCTGAATCCAACAATGGCCGCGTTAAATTAAGCTCCTGGCTGGACATATTGGCTTCACGCTGGGCGGTATCGCGCTTGGCAATAGCCTCTCTTAACTCCTCTCTACGCTGGCGTATACGATCATTTAAAACATTTTCCTGTTCACGCAGCTCTTCGCGGCGGCTCTCGTAAACCGCACGCTCTTGAATCACGATGGAAGGTACTTCTTGGCGCAGCTCTTCATCGGGCTCAAAAGGTGAGTCCGTGACCAGGGCACGTAAGCGTTCCGCTTTTGCCTGTAAGGCATAACGCTGTGCTCGGTTTTCGCGAAAGTCAGAAACAAAGCGGGTCGGATCAATTTGCATTAATACTTGCCCCGCTTCGACTACTTGACCTTCTCGGATCATGATCTGCTCAACGACACCGCCGTCAAAAGATTGTATTTGCTGCAAATGGCTAGCTGGAATAACGCGACCGCTACCCCGTGTCACTTCATCAATAGGCGCAAAACAAGCCCATGTGATGAGTGCCACAAAAGCCAAGCAAACACCGTAGAGAAACAGACGCGCTCGCATGGGGTCTTGTTGCAACCGAGCCCAGTCAGTGTCGCTCGCCCAGTCGCGGCTTAAATGCGCAGAGGTAACCCGCCGTGCAAATACGCGATCCATAAAGGGACGGAACGGTTTTTTGCCCTTTTCAGAGAATCGACCAATGGCCTCGAAGCCTTTTTGTTCGGCGGTCTCAACTTTTTTCTTAGCCATTAAGAAGCCCTCCCGATCTGACCTTTACGGAGCGCTTCTACCACCGTATCGCGGGGACCATCCGCGACGACCTTGCCAGCATCCATGACAATAATACGATCCACCAAGGAGAGCAGAGACGTTCGATGCGTCACTACGAGCACTGTTTTACCTTGCGCCACCTTACTGAGATTCGTTTTGAAGGCTTCCTCACTGGCGTTATCCATAGAGCTGGTTGGCTCATCCAATAGTAATATGGCGGGGTCATGCACCAATGCCCGTGCAATGGCCACAGACTGTTTTTGACCTCCCGACAAAGACTGTCCCCGCTCGCCCACTTGTAAATCAACGCCGCGGGGGTGGCTATTTACCAAGGATTGCAAACCTGCAATATCTAATGCTTTAAGCAATTCCTCATCATCAATACGCTCACTGCCACCACCCGCGACAATATTGTCGCGCAGCGATCCAGAGAACAGGCTGACGTCTTGGGGGACATAGCCAATATGGCGGCGCAGTTGAATTGGATCGATCTGACGGATATCAACGCCGTCAAGTAAAACGGCACCCGCGCTGGGTTGATAAAACCCCAGCATCAGTTTATTGAGTGAAGACTTGCCGCAGCCTATTCGGCCTAGCAATGCGACTTTTTCACCAGCCTTAATGGAAATTGAGACATCGCGCAACGCATCGCGCTCTTCATTGGGGTAGCGCAACGTCACTTTTTCCAGCTGAATGGCGCCAGCAACGCTGGGCTTTTCAACATAGACCTTGCCTTCGTGACGCTCGACGCGCTTATCCATCACTTGATTGAGCGAATCTAACGCTGTTGATGATTGGTGGTACTGCGCCAGCAGTGCTGCCGCCTGACTAATCGGCGCCATGGCTCGTGATGAGAGCATATAAGCGGCAATTAGCCCACCTTGGGAAAGGTTTCCTTCAATAATCTGGTAGACGCCGACAATAATGACGCAAACCGCCACACTGTGCTGCGCCCATTGCGCCACATTCGAGACGGAGGTGCTTACCAATCGCAGCTGGGCACTGGTGCGTGACAAGAAAGCCGTGGCCTTTTCCCAGTGGCGCTGAATGCGACTTTCAGCGCGCAACGCTTTGACATTTTCTAACTGCGAAACAGACTCGACGAGCAGGGCATTACGTTGAGCACCCACTTCCCATGTCGTCTGCGATAGCTCATGGAGCTTGCCCTGAGCGGCCAACGCATAAAGCAATACGAACAGGATTCCAGCGATAACAGGCAACACAAGCCATGGATTAATCAGCGCAATAATCGATGCAAATAACAACACAAAAGGCAGGTCTACAATACCTAGAATGGTAGCGGAGCCTATGAACGCTCGTATTGACTCAAAGGATTGCAGCGTGGAGGTGAACGACCCCGTTGAAACAGGCCTATCCTCTAAACGTAACCCTAACGTTTTAGCCATAATGGAAGAGGAAAGTTTTACATCTGCTCTGCTAGCGGCTAAATCGACAAAGCTACTGCGCATCAGACGCAGCGCCAAATCAAAACAGAGCACAATGAAAACACCGCCAGCGAGGACCCAGAGTGTTTCCGTCGCTTGATTGGGTACTACACGATCATAGACGTTCAATACAAATAGCGGCATCGCCAAGGCGAATAAATTAATGGCAACTGACCCAATAATAATATCGCGGTAAAGCTTTCTATTTTCCTGAATGACACTCCAAAACCAGTGCCCACCTCTCTTCTTCTTAGTTTCGGGGTTATTGTCTAATCGAAGACGAGGACGAACGTAAATAGCCTCACCCGAGTAGCTAGACGCCAGCTCGCTGAGGCCAACTTCAACTTCCGCTTCATTCAGTTCAGGAAATACAGCTTTAACGAGCCCTTTTTTAACATCAATGGCGTTGACAATGCATGCCCGCCCAGGCTCAAGGAGCACAACAACGGGAAACAGTTCTGGATTAAGGTTTATTAACCTACTCTTAACAATTTGTGCCGTCATGCCCGCGCGCGCAGCAGCTCGGGCAAAAACAGAGGGTGTCAGTTGACCATTTTCAAGTGGCAAACCAGCAGTTAACGATTCGGAAGAAACCTCATGTTGATGCATTCTAGCCACTGCTTGTAAGCAGAGAAGAAGCTCATCATGATCCAATGAAGAATCTTGCGACTCCTTACCAGACAGCGTTTGATCATGCTCTAACAATGTCCACCTCTTATAATAAAATAGCACATAGCATATTTTTCACTGCTATGTGCCACATACTATTATCCAAACAGCCTCATCACTCGTTCAGATTAAGAAACACAAATATGTCATTTAAGTGTTGACCTCATCAAACCGCTCTAAGGTAATTTCTACTCGCCGATTTTGTCCGCGACCCTCTACCGTGTCATTTGAAGCTATAGGCCGATTAGAACCATAACCCTCTGTTTGGATCAATGTCGGCTCAACGCCTTGGTCTGCAAAAAACCGAGCGACGCTGTCAGCTCGCTGTTGAGAAAGAGGACCATTAATTGCATCTGAACCTGTATTGTCTGCATGACCAGCTATGAAAACTCGCGCAATATCGTTACGCGCATTGATATCAGCAGCCAACCTAGCGAGCTCTTGACGCGTATCTGTCCCCAACTCAGCACTATTGATCGGAAATAGGGCATCTGCAGAAAGCGTTATATCCGGCGCCCGAGTGGGAGCGGGAGTAGATACGTCACGGCCGATAAAATCTTCCAGCGTAAACCCACCCGGGCCTTCCACTGGACATAGGATCTCTGGCGTAATGGCAACGCCGTCATTGCCCAACTCGGCTAACGTCGGCATATCATCACGCATAATCTCAAGTGACTGCATTAACTGACCAGTTGCTGCCAGCGTTCTTGCATCCGCCAGGGTAATGTCATATTGGGCATTTGCATAAGCGCGGCTGGCATCGAAATACTCGTTTTCACTATCCAACACATCTAAGAGAGTACGCTCACCAATATCAAACTGTTGCTGGTAGGCGCCTCTAACGCGATCAATAGATAAACGATGCTGATTTAAATAATTCAGCTGTTCGCGAAGTCGTTGAGCATCGTTATATGCAATTTGCGTAGTTTGACGCACATTTGTACAAGCCAATTCGCGCTGATCAACGGCTTCTTCAATACGATCACTGGCCGCTCGGAAAGCCGCTAGATCGCTACCACCATTGTATAGATTCATACTTGCCACTAGCTGAACACTGGTCTCATCACGGCGTCCAGCAATGGCATCATCTTGATTGTTGGTACCTGTTCTACCTTGAATTTCTAGGCGTGGCATAAACGCTGCGCGCGTTCCTTCTTTTTCAGCACGCTGCACATTGATGTTTTCGATGGCAGCATGAAAATCAGGATTGCCCTCAAAAGCCAAATTGACAGCTTCACTGACACTTGAAGGCAAATTCTCATCAAGTTCGGGAGCGGGCATCAGGTTTTGAGCCGGCAATTCACCAACGATACGCATGTAACGCGCGGTAACATCGTGCAAATTTGTCGCTTCGGTCATCAAGTTCGATTCAGCCAATGACAACCGGCCACTTATTTGCTCAAGATCTACCCCTCTTCCGGCGCCAGAAAGAGTGCGCTCTTCAATTTGTTGATAGACTTCCTGATGCTTGGCGTAATTCTCTTGAGCCAGCCTGACCAACTCACGATAACGTGCTACGTCCAGATACGCTTCTGATGCTTCCAGCGCTATATTTTCACTGGCACCAATCAACTCATAATAGCTAACTAGCTCAGCCCTATCTAGCCGCTCGACCTCGCTCCGGGTTGCAAAGCCATCGAACAGCATTTGAGTCAGCGTCAGCTCTGCGAAGTCAGTTTCATAGCTACCACGGCCATCGCCCTCTTGAGCTTCCCGACCGACGCCCGCGGATACATCGATGCTGGGCAAGTAGTTTCCACGCGCCACGCCAATATCATTTTTCGCAGCGCTGAGGCGCGACCATGCGGCTTCGACTTCAGGATTGGTAGAAATAGCCTTTTGAACAACGCTCTGCAGATCGTCATTACCAGGTGCGTAAAGGCTTTGTGGAAGCGTCTGAGCTATCGCACTCGTTAACGGTGCAAAAGCCAAGGTAACTGCCATTAGCGGCATTGAAATACGGCGAAGATTGGCTTTTTTCGTGCGCGTTACAACTACTTGCTTCATTTTGTGTTCCCTGTAGCGGATATCACTTCACTGGCGACCCAGCTAAGCGTTTAGCCTCCATGCTTTTTTTATACGGCTAACCACCCCAAGCCTAGCACCTAATTACAAAAGTGATGATTTAAAAAAACATCAAAATTCATTAAGCATATCTAGCCGATATGCTTATTGCCACCTCATGAATCACTAATCGTAACACAAAAACACAAAAGCACACTAAAAAGTCATAGCTAATTATAATTCTCCCTATTCATGCACTTTTTGTATCTGCTGCAGCCCCAATCCCAACAAAATGAGCACCAAGCCAACTAGGGTCGAAGGTAATATGGGCTCTCCCACCACCAAGAAAAGGAGCAATAGTGATACGGGCGGTGAGAGAAAAATCAGATTGGAGACTTTGGCCGTGCGCGACACTTTGTGCACGGCCAATTGCCACAGAATAAACGCCACCCCCATTTCAAACAGCCCCACATACACACCAGCACCAAAGGCTGGCCAGCCGTGCCATTGAAAACCGGGGCCGAGCAGTAACAACAGAGTCAATACAGGTAGACCTACGCTAAAATTTTGCCATTGGCCAACGAGGGGCTGTCGACTATCCCGCGCATTGAGCAGCCAATAAAGCGCCCATAAAAGCGTCGAAGCGAGAGCCAGTACGACCCCTAACGGGTCGGCGAAAGCAACATTAAAAACCGCGCCTCGTGTTGCTATCACCCATACGCCTGAGTAGGCGACCAGCCCAGCCACAATATCCATACGCGTCAAGCGCTGCCCGAGTAAAGGCACGGCTAAAAACGCCATCGCTAAGGCCCAGGTGTAATTCAGTGCCATCGCTTCTTGCCCTGGGAGGCGGTCATAGGCGGCGAAAAGCACCAAATAGTAGGCCACGGGGTTCATCATTCCTGCCCACGCGGCTGTTTTCCAACCAGTGCGTAACGCTGCGGTGATATTTCCCTGCTTGATGACCAGCGCTCCCATCAACGCCCAGGAAATAAGGGCTGCCAGCCACATCAACTCGAGAGGGCTCATCCAAGCGAGCGCCACTTTGAAGGCCGTGGCCACCGTCGACCATAATGCAACGGCCCCTAACCCAAACAGGATTGCTTGCCGATCCTGATTCATCGGTCGATATGCCCTAAATCTCGCCCCGGCTCTAACTGGTCGCGTACACACTGCTTGAGAAGCTTGATATCTGGAAAACCACCATCGCGCTTGCGCTCCCATAACAGCACATCATCACACCAGATCTCGAACGTGCCACCATGAGAAGGTGCTAACGATACCTCACTTAAAGCTTCGCCAAAGGTTGAGAGCAATTCCTGCGCGTACCAACCGCTTCGCAGCAGCCATTGGCATTGTGTGCAATAACGGATTTGAATACGTGACATCCCTGACCTCCAAGGCAAGTTAATATGGCATCCTAAGAAGATATTCTGTCATTTTGAGATGGCTTGAGATAGGTCGTTTGAGTTAGTTCGATTAAGAAGGAGTCCCGATGGCCGAAAACAACGTTTCACAAACTCGCCTATATGAATGGATTACGGGCGATGACGACAGCCGCATGTGTGACGATATACCTGAAAGCGCCTGCGACGAGCAACCACGCAATTTTTTCCTGCACGTATGGGCTTCTTTGGGCAATAAGTTAGCTGACGAGCTGTCGAGCGCACGTTTAGTTTTACCCTGGTTGATGGGCATTATTGGCGCTCCCGTCTGGATGGTTGGCTTACTGGTACCCATTCGAGAGTCAGGCGCCCTGCTGCCACAAATTTTCGTGGCCGGGTTTATCCGTCTAAAGCCTAAGCGAAAGTGGGTGTGGGTCGCCGGCGCGCTTGCCCAAGCATTCGCTGCCTTAGCACTTGCCGTACTGTCGTTATTCGCCAATGGCACCTTGGGCGGTGCGTTAGTGTTAGCAGCGCTAATTCTGCTCTCGTTGGCACGGGGTTTATCCTCAATTGCCACAAAAGATGTGCTGGGCAAAACCATTGCCAAGCGCCGTCGCGGTACGTTAATGGGCTGGAGCGGCAGCATTGCCGGTGCTGCCACGTTATTAGCAGGGGCTGTGCTAATGCTGTTCGAGAGTCGCCCCGGCCATTTAGTGGTAGCAATACTGCTGGCCATTGCGGCTAGCGGCTGGCTAATTAATGCAATTGCCGCCGCCCGTATTCAGGAAGCCCCCGGCGCTGTTGAAGGCGGCGAAAACGGCTGGGACAGTATTAAACTGGGCCTGTCGCTGCTAAGAGAGGACCGCTCTTTTTTACACTTCAACGTTGCTCGGGCACTGCTACTATCGAGTGCGCTTGCGCTTCCCTACATCGCGCTGCTGGGGCAGAACCAAAGCGGCACCGACTTAGGGGGGCTGGGCGTACTAATTGTGGTATCGGGGCTTGCCGCAATGATAGCAAGCCCGGTCTGGGGGAAACGCGCGGATCAGTCGAGCCGCGGGGTGATGCGTGACGCGGCCATAGGTACCGCTATTTGCTGTGTACTGGGCGCCAGCTTAGCTTGGATACCCGGCGGATGGACACACAGTATATGGCCCTATGCGGCGGTTTACTCACTACTTGTCATTGTTCACCACGGCGTACGCTTAGGACGTAAAACCTATCTCGTCGATATGGCCAGCCAAGATAATCGTGCGCTTTACGTTGCCCTCTCCAATACCTTAACCGGCGTATTAATGCTGATCGTAGGCGGTCTTATTGGTGCCTTTGCACAGTGGTTTGGCAGCGGCGCATTACTACTCATTCTGGCGGCTACCGCTGGCGGCGCTGTAATAAGCGCGCATCAACTGCCCGAGGTCGAGTGACGTCCTATTGGCAAACACTATGAAAATCAAGGTTGCTTTTGATAGGCCTGCCAACGTTAGGAGAGCGTTCAAGATTGCAATGCACGGCAACGCTCGCCATGATAGAGCCAGATAGCAGTGATGCCTTGGCGCATTTGCTATGCTGCCTATAATAAGTGATTGGACATTCCGCCGGTTCACAGGTGAAGAAACGGCTGTGGACCATGGAAAGGACTTGGAGCTGCAACAGGAACCCCTTGATGAAACGATCCCCTTTGATCAGCCCGGAGCTGCTTGAACGTATTGTTGACGCGTCGGAAGACGGCATAGTCGTTGCCGAGCAGGAGGGGGATGAAAATATCCTCATCTACGTCAACAAAGGCTTTGAGCGCTTGACGGGTTACAGTGCGGATGAAATTTTGTATCGCGACTGCCGCTTCTTGCAAAACGAAGACCGCGACCAGGATGCGCTAGCCGTTATTCGAGATGCGCTTAAAGACGGCCGCCCTTCCCGAGAAGTGCTGCGTAATTACCGCAAAGACGGCACCATGTTTTGGAATGAGCTGTCTATCACGCCGGTCTATGATGAAGCAGATAAGCTGATGTATTACATTGGCGTGCAAAAAGATGTGACGGAGCGTGTAGAGGCGCAGCTTGCACTTGCGGAGTTACAACAGCAGCGAGAAAACAGCTAATCATTAACTTTCTCACTAAAAAAAACTATAAAGCTTGAACTTCATCCCAACTGGCGTTATATAGCGGCAAGGCGCGTGAATTGCGCTAGGCGCTTCACTTTGCAGTTGTCATGTGCTTGATGAACTGCACATGTACTCGCGTGAAGCCGTTGTTACGCCGGCACGCCGGCTGGGTTGGAGGACATCACATGAGCCGTGATCCCCTAAGTCGTGAGACCCTAAGTCATGAAACCTTAGGCAACGAAACACTCGACTCGGACGAGTTCGAAAGCTTAGACGCCGTCAATGACGACCACTACGGCAAGAGCAAACCGAGCAAGACTGACAGTTTACGTGCACGGCGCCAAGTCGAAGCGTGGCTGGAAGAACGCCGTCTTCAGCGCGCCATTGAAGATGACTGGGACGAAGAAGAGTAATCCTTGAGCGGCTTGGCCTTCTCAGCAAATGAGTAGGCCTGGCTAGCCAAACCCTCAAGTAGCCTAGCCTTTCCTGGTGCAGACCACTATCATCACTCTCTAGCCAGCAATAAGAGCCAGTAGCCTAACTGCTGTCGCTTTCTTCTTTTCAACAACTTAACGGATCTCCATGGCGCAATACGTTTTCACCATGAACCGGGTTGGCAAAGTAGTGCCGCCCAAAAAGCAAATTCTCAAGGATATTTCGCTCTCGTTTTTCCCTGGCGCCAAAATCGGCGTCCTGGGCCTAAACGGTTCGGGTAAATCCACACTGCTGCGCATTATGGCCGGTGTCGATAAAGAGTTTGAAGGTGAAGCTCGTCCGATGCCTGGCATCAATGTTGGTTACCTTCCCCAGGAGCCGCAGCTAGACGACGAGAAAAACGTCCGCGACACCGTCGAAGAAGCGCTCGGGGCAATCAAAGACGCGCAGGAGAAGTTGGATGGCGTGTATGCGGCCTACGCAGAGCCCGACGCCGACTTTGACGCGCTGGCCAGCGAGCAGGCACGGCTTGAAAACATTATCGAAGCCGCGGATGCTCACAATCTGGAGCGTAAGCTTGACGTTGCTGCTGAAGCGCTGCGTCTGCCCCCCTGGGATGCCAAAGTGGGTAACCTCTCGGGCGGTGAACGCCGCCGCGTAGCACTATGCCGCTTACTGCTTTCCAGCCCGGACATGCTGCTGCTTGACGAGCCTACCAACCACCTTGACGCAGAGTCAGTGGCTTGGCTTGAGCGCTTCCTGCACGACTACAACGGTACAGTCGTGGCAATTACCCACGACCGCTACTTCCTGGATAACGTAGCGGGTTGGATTCTCGAGCTTGACCGTGGCCAGGGTATCCCGTTTGAGGGTAACTACTCCCAGTGGCTGGAGCAGAAAGATCAGCGTCTGAATCAAGAAGCCAAGCAGGAAGCCTCGCGTCAGAAAGCTATCAAGCAAGAGCTTGAGTGGGTGCGCAGTAACGCCAAAGGCCGCCAGGCAAAGAGCAAAGCGCGTCTTAACCGCTTTGAAGAGATGCAGTCAGGCGACTTCCAGAAACGTAATGAAACCAATGAGATTTACATTCCGCCTGGCCCGCGCCTTGGCGATAACGTCATTGAGTTTCGTGATGTGGCCAAGCGCTTTGATGACAAGCTGCTCTACCAGAATCTCTCCTTCACCATTCCCCAGGGTGCGATTGTTGGCATCGTCGGTGGTAACGGTGCGGGTAAATCGACGCTCTTCAAACTGATTACCGGTAAAGAGCAGCCGGACGAGGGCGAAGTTGTCGTCGGTGAAACGGTCGATATCGCTTACGTCGAGCAGCTGCGCGACGGCTTAGACGACAAGCAGAGCGTCTGGGAAGCCGTTTCGGATGGTCAGGATATCCTCAACATTAACGGCTACGAAGTCTCTTCTCGCGCCTATGTGGGTCGCTTTAACTTTAAGGGTAACGACCAGCAAAAACGTTTATCAGAGCTTTCCGGTGGTGAACGCGGTCGTTTGCAGCTTGCGCAAACGCTCAAGCAAGGCGCTAACGTTCTGCTGCTCGATGAGCCCTCCAACGACCTGGATATCGAAACCCTGCGGGCACTGGAAGACGCGCTTCTGGCCTTCCCAGGCTGCGCCATGGTGATCTCGCACGACCGTTGGTTCCTTGACCGTATCGCCACGCACATTATGGCCTTCGAGGGTGACTCTGAAGTTGTCTTATTTGAAGGCAACTATGCAGAGTACGAAGAGGATCATAAAAAGCGGATGGGCAACGACACACCGAAGCGCATGAAATATAAGCGCATTGATGCTTGATAATTAGCATCACGTTAACTGTTACTGTTAACAGCCAAAAGGCCCCGCTCTGCGGGGCCTTTTAGTTTGTGATTGCACTGACGCCAACGCAAAGCCACAACGCCTGCGGCCAGTAAAAACAACATAAGAACAGAATAAAAAACAGCAAAAATAAAATTGGCGGCTTCCCTTAAAGCATTTCCCTATGCACCATTATTCAGCATGATTATGCATCAAATATGATAGACGCTTTTGGCCATCACTTTAGAGGCCAGACGCATGCCCCATTTTACCGGCGCTGGAAAGCGAACGCCCCCCGCTTCCAAAGCAAGCTGAGCGTGGTGGGCTTCATCAATGGCCATTCGGCGCAGTATGGCGCGTGAGCGGTTGTCGCCGCTGGGTAGCGCCTGTTGGTGTGATTCAAGGTGCTTGCCTACCTGCTCTTCGGTCGCCGCTACCAACCCCAAACTAATGCGGTCACTGACCGCCCCCGTGGCCGCGCCAATGCCAAACGAGGCGACATAGAACAGAGGGTTTAAATAACTCGTTCGGCTCTGCAACTGCACCAGACGCTCATCACACCAGGCGAGATGATCGATCTCCTCCTGCGCAGACTGCTCCATCTGGTGACGCACATGAGGCAGCTTAGCGGTTACCCCCTGCCCCTGATACAGCGCTTGAGCACATACCTCACCGGTATGATTAATGCGCATTAAACCTGCCGCATGGCGACGCTCGTGATCGTCGAGCGCCGCCTCGGCCACACCTTCAGCAGGACTGGTACGCTGCGACGAGGCCGCATGGGGCATCAGCGTTCGTAAGACGGTATCGAACTGATGTATCAGGCGATCTGAACGACTCTGTTGACGATCCATGGCAACACTCCATTGACTGGCAATAGCAGCCTGCTGAGCTTAACCGGCAGGCCAGGTGAAGGCGCGTCCACCCATTAAATGCATATGAATGTGATAGACAGTTTGTCCGCCCATTTCGTTGCAGTTCATCACCACACGGTAGCCATCTTCAGCAAAGCCCTGCTCACGGGCAAGCTTGGCGGCGGTAAACTGAAGCCGCCCCACTGTGGCAAGGTCGGCTTCATCGATATCATTGAGCGTCGCGATATGCTTTTTAGGAATGATCAGCTGATGAGTCGGTGCCTGGGGGCCAATATCATTGAATGCCAATACATGGTCATCTTCGTAAACGATATCAGCGGGAATTTCACGGTTAATAATTTTGCAAAACAGACAATCCATACGGCTCTCCTTTATTTTGGCGTCACATGATTTGCTCGACACACTCAGCGAAAGCGCCGTTGCGATAACAAATGACGCACCAAGGGGGCGAGGATTAACTCCATCGCCAGCGACATCCGTGCGCCAGGCACGACCAGCGTGTGCGGGCGGGTCATAAACGAGTCTTTAATCATCGCCAGCAGCCAAGGGAAATCAACGGTAGAGGGATCCCGAAAGCGGATGACCACGAACGACTCAGCGTCGGTGGGAATATCCTGCACTTCAAAGGGGTTAGAGGTATCGACGGTCGGCACACGTTGAAAATTGATGTGAGTACGCGAAAACTGCGGCTGGATATAGCGCACGTAATCATCCATCCGACCCAGGATGGTGTCGATGACTGCTTCTTGTGAGTAGCCACGCAGCTTGGTGTCACGGTCGATCTTTTGAATCCACTCAAGATTCATGGTCGGCGCCACGCCTACCAACAGATCCACATGGCGGGCAATATCATACTCTTCAGTGACCAGCCCGCCGTGTAAGCCTTCATAAAACAACAGGTCGGTGCCACACGGCAGCGACTGCCACTCGGTAAAAGTACCTACCCGACAGCCCGCTTCAATTTTCTGCTTATCTTCAGCGTGGATATAGTGCCGAAAAGTGCCCGAACCGTGCTCACCATATTCGCTAAACAACCCTTCCAGGCGGTCCAGCAAGTTCGCCTCAACGGCAAAATGAGAAAGCTCATCTTTGCGTTCTGGCTCTTCCCGGAAGATGCGGTGCAGATCATCACGGGTATAGCGGTGAAAGGCATCACCATCGACCACCGCCGCATGCACATCTTCGCGCAGAAACATGCGCTCAAAGCTGCGCCGTACGGTGGTGGTACCCGCCCCTGAAGAGCCGGTTACCGCGATAATCGGATACTCCCGTGACATCAGCCACACCTCGCGTGGGAAAGCGCTTGTTTAACCTGGTTGGGAACCTCGACAGGACGCCCTGTAGCAAGATCGATCAGTAGCTGGTTGACCCGTGCGGTGGCGACTACCTGCTGAGACTCTGCCTGGTAAATACGCTGATAAATCGTCAACGCTTTGCCTTGCGGGTCTGGCACGGCGGTGGCAATCATTAACGCATCGGGCCAGCGTGCTTCACTTTGATACTGTACGGCGATATCAGCGACGACTGAAGGGTGCCCATGCATATCCCACTCGGGCAGATCCAAAGCAGCGAAAGCTTGAATACGCGCCTCGTGGAGCAACGACACCAGCGCATCATGCCCCAAGTGGCGGCCGTAGTTCATATCGGTCACCCGCACCGTCAAAGGGTGACGATGAATGACCGCTTCAGCGGGAAAGTCCAGCTTGACACGCTCCATGGCTGTTTCCTCGTCAGTATTTGCGTAACGGAAGGCTTACTTACTCCTCTCGGGCAATCGCTCTGAAGGCGATATCGCGGCGACACTCGACGCCGTCCCAGCGAATAGCATTAACACCCTGGTACGCTTGGTGCTGCGCCGCAGAGACGCTATCGCCCAATGCCGTTACACACAGCACACGGCCACCTGCCGTGGTGATCTCGCCCTGGGCATTTTGCGCCGTACCTGCGTGAAACACTTTGCAGCCCGTTTCCTCAGCCGCAGCTAAGCCGGTAATCACATCACCCTTACGGTAGCTACCAGGGTAGCCACCGGCCGCCAGTACCACACCCACCGCTGCACGGGTATCCCATTCGCAGCGCTTGCCGGCCAGGTTGCCTTCGGCACCCGCTAAGCAAAGCTCAGCGAAATCAGAGTTTAAGCGCAGCATAATCGGCTGGGTTTCAGGGTCACCAAAACGGCAGTTGTACTCGATAACCTTGGGGTTACCCGCCGCATCGATCATCAGGCCTGCATATAAGAACCCGGTGTAGGCATTGCCCTCTGCAGCCATTCCCCGCACAGTAGGCAGAATGACCTGTTCCATAATGCGTGCATCAACCTCGGGGGTAACCACCGGTGCTGGTGAATAGGCCCCCATACCGCCGGTATTGGGGCCGGTATCACCATCATAGGCGCGTTTGTGGTCCTGGCTTGTGGCCATGGGGACGACGTGCTCACCGTCCACCATGACAATGAAGCTAGCCTCTTCACCTTCCAGAAACTCTTCAATGACCACCCGAGCGCCTGCACCGCCGAAGGCATTGGCTTCCAGCATGTCACGAATAGCGGCCTCAGCTTCAGCTTCGCTAAGTGCCACAATCACGCCTTTACCCGCGGCTAGGCCATCCGCTTTAATCACAATCGGCGCGCCCATTTTGCTTAAATAGGCCAGTGCAGGGTCTACTTCCGTAAACGTTTGGTAGTCAGCCGAAGGAATATCATGGCGTGCCAGGAAGTCCTTGGTAAAAGATTTTGAGCCTTCCAACTGGGCGGCCGCTTGAGTAGGGCCAAAGATAGTTAAGCCAGCCGCTTGGAAACGATCAACAACGCCTTCTACCAAGGGCGCCTCCGGGCCCACCACGGTTAGGGCAATCTGCTCATCACGGGCGAAATCGACCAGACTGTCGATATCCGTTGCAGCAATCGCTACATTGGTCAGCTTTGCTTCTGTCGCGGTGCCCGCATTGCCGGGCGCGACAAACACCTGCTCAACCTGGTTAGATTGCGCCAATTTCCAAGCCAAGGCGTGTTCGCGACCACCGCCACCTATCATCAAAACCTTCATGTGCATCCTTCTCAAACGGGAGAGCGTATATCGGCGGCATTATGCCACAGCGCAGTACCAAGTGGGGTCAGGAGGAGGGTTTGTTATCATTGCTGGCGTCGGCGTCGCTGCTATCGTCCTCATGCGGCTCCGCATCACCCGACTCGTCGGCTTGACCAGGCTGGTTCAAGGTCTTTTGCCAAAAACGCATGTTCTCTTCGGTTAGCTCACGCATAAATTCCAACGGCGTGTTGCGCATTGCCTGCTTCCACTGGCTCTGCAGACGTTTCTGCTGCTCCAACATCAACTTCGTACCCTGCTCGAGATAACGCGACAGCGGCAGCGGCGAGGTCATATCGTAAACACGGATTAACTGCGCTAGCAGGTCGTTAGAAAAAACTTCCGCTTCGCTGTCAGCCTGTTCCTGCTCAATAATGATAGAGAGCAGAATGGTGCGCGTCAGGTCTTCTCCGCTTTTGGCATCTTCGACCTTAAACGGCTCTTCTTCGATGATTAAACGGCGCAGGTCCTCCAGCGTCACATAGCGACTCTGCTGAGTATCATAAAGCCTGCGATTTGCATATTTGCGAATTACGCGCACGGCGCATCTCCTTAAACGCGATAGGGACTTTTTATTCCCGGTACTGGTATTGTGCCTGCACCACGCGCCCATGCAAGCCACCTTAATAGTTTAGCAAGGCGTACCGTGCCTGCTTTGTGACCAATAGACCACCATTATGAATTTGATACTGCTTGATCCCAACGATCTCACCGACGATGGCCACGTCTGCATCACCGATCCACGCCGACTGGCACACCTGCTCAATGTCCATCGTTCAACACCCGGCGACCTGCTAACCGTGGGTGTTCAAGGCGGCTCAATGGGGAAAGCGATGCTAAAAGAACTCACCGCCGAGCGCGCGTATTTCCAATTGGAAACTCTCGACGAGCCACCGCCACCACCGCTACCCGCGCATTTGGTATTGGCCCTACCCCGCCCCCGCATGTTGGCGCGGACGTTAGAGCACGTGACCGCACTTGGCGTCAAAGAGATCACCCTGCTGCATACTAAACGGGTTGAGAAGAGCTACTGGCAGTCTCCTGAGCTACGCCCGGATAAAATTCACCAGCACTTGGTACTCGGCTTAGAGCAATCCCGCGACACCCAGCTACCCTCGGTAACCTTAAGTAAGGGCTTTCGTCCTTTTTTGGAACAGCAGTTACCTGGCTTACTCAGCAAACGCCGCGGACTGGTAGCCCATCCCGGTATGCCAAATGCCTGCCCAAGAGGCATCAATGACCCAACCTTGCTACTGGTAGGCCCAGAGGGCGGCTTTATCGCTTGGGAGGTAGAGCAACTAATGTTGGCTGGCTGCGAGGGAATGCATCTTGGCCCGCGCATTTTACGCGTTGAAACAGCCGTGACCGCTCTTCTGTCACGGCTGTTTTAAGCATCATTGTTGAGCTGAGTCTATATAGATCAGGACTTATGCTCGTTTGGATCGTGGGGAACAAAGGTGGCGTTTTCCCCACATCCCGGCTCTTGCAAAAAGGTTTCACGCACATCCAGCAAGCCAAGGTGGCCAATGGTACGGCGGCCAAGCAACAGCGGATAGTTCATCTCTTCACGGTCGCGCAGGCTAAACTGCTCTTCGTAAATGGTATCACCCATACAAACTTCCAGCAGCACCACAGGACGCTCATCGCGGCCCCCCGCACCGCGAACAGCCAATTCGCGATAGAGCGGCCGCTCAATTTGATCGCTGAACACTTCGCCACTTTCCTGATCTTCCAGCCTCAACCGAAAGCGAACCCACTCCTCATCATCCTGCTCGAATATCTCAATATCGCGGGCGTCCAGCGAGGAGGTTAATGCTCCACTATCAAGCTTGGCTTTTACCTCGATATCCCAGGGTTGCAGGGTGGCTTTTTCAACCCAACCGAATACCTGGTCATCATTCGCCATTGCCGTGGAAGCATACAGCCCAGCACCTAAAAACGCGGCACCTAACACCAAACCGCTAAAAAACATTTTACCCATCAACTGCATAACATCATCCTTGGAAAATAAAACACCCTTGAAATATTACTTACTGCGAACGCTGACGCAGTAGTTCAAGCAACTGCTGGGTGGCAAAGCCATCCGGTATTAACCCTTGATCACGCTGAAAGTTCCGCAAACCTTGCCGCGTATTGGGACCCATGACGCCGTCCGCACCGCCGACAGAATAGCCTACACGGTTTAACGTGAGCTGAAGTTCTTGCACATCATCACGGGTAAGGGGTGCTTGATCTCGCGGCCAGCTTTGCTGAATCCCGTCACGTCCAGCAATCGCATCCCCTAGCGTCGCGACGGCCAGTGCATAACTGGTGGCATTGTTATAGCGCAAGATCGCACGGAAATTAGCGCCTACCAAAAAGGCTGGGCCTTCCGCGCCAGCGGGTATCACGATGGCGCCGCTATCAAAGTTCGGCAGTTCGCCCTGCAGCGCCTGCACGCCTTGGTTGCGCCACTCTGCACTGCTGCGTCGCTCGGTCTGGGCGTAATCAAACCCTTCGGGCAAGCGTACCTCGACACCCCAAGGTTGGCCGGTTTGCCAACCAGCACGGTCAAGATAGTTGGCCGTTGATGCCATTACGTCAGGAATACTACTCCAGATATCGCGGCGTCCATCACCATCACCATCCACCGCGTAAGCTTCAAAGCTACTGGGAATAAACTGGGTATGGCCCATGGCTCCAGCCCAGGAGCCTTTCATCTGCTCAGCGGCGATATCACCTTGGTCAATGATTCGTAACGCCGCGAGCAGTTCTCCCCGGGCAAAATCACGACGCCGTCCATCGTAAGCCAGCGTGGCAAGGGACTCTAAGGTCGAAAAATCACCAAAATTACTGCCGTAGTTACTCTCGATGCCCCAAATGGCGACAATAATTTCGGCTGGCACCCCATAACGCTGCTGCATTTGCTGCGCGGTATCGCGGTGGTCAGCCAGTTTTTCCCGGCCGTTATTAATACGCGTAGATGAAACCGCGGTATCCAGATATTCCCAAATAGGTCGAACGAACTCGGGCTGGTACCCATCGAGCTCAATCACACGCTCACGATAACGAACGCCATCCAGCGCATTACTTAGTGTTGCTTCGCTGATCCCTTGGCCAGCAGCATACTGACGAAAGTCTTGAAGCCACTGCTGAAAATTAGCGTAACTAACCTCTGTGGCAGCCTGACTATCCACTTCTGACATCAGTTGAGAGTTAGCAAGTGCAACGCTTGCTGCAAAAGGCGTAGTTATTGCGGCAATTAATGAGGCACACAACAAGGGGCGGCAACGCCGCCCAATAGAACAGTTACGAGACATTATTTCGATCCTTGGGCAGTCCTTGGCATAACGAGGATGATGGCCTAGAAAAGAGGTAGATACTAGGGTCTGGCAGAAGGTGATGATTACTTTATAACGCTCGCCACACCAGGCCGCTCGGCTAAACTGCTTGCCTCACAGCAGGGAATCAACCAACGCTCCCACTGCTCGGGCACAACGCAGGGAGCTTCAAACGCCAAGGGGTCTGCACGCCACGGCTGATGACGCGCTAAACCATAGGGAAGCTTTTCAAGCGACTTCAGCCAATGCGCAACATATAGGCCCTGGGGATCGTAAAGTCCTGCCTGCTTTAGCACGTTAAAGTAGCGATCTTGGCGTGGATCGCGCCCAACACCGGCAATATAACGCCAGTTTCCCCAGTTACTGGCCACGTCATAATCAATCAGGCAGTGCTCAAACCACAGCGCCCCCAAACGCCAATCTACCTTCAAGTCTTTAACCAAAAAACTGGCCACGTTTTGCCGGGCACGATTGGAGAGCCAGCCAGTGTGGAGAAGTTCCCGCATTGCTGCATCCACAAACGGTAGTCCCGTGTTGCCATTACGCCAGGCATCGAAAGCGGCACATGGCTTGTCAGTCTGACGGGGGCCAAACATTTCCTCTCTTTCCAACTGGGCGGCGCGGATAAAATACTCTCGCCAGAGTAGCTCGAAGGTAATCCAGTAGCTCGATTCATTACTGCCGTTTTCCGCTTCCCACGCCTTAACCGCGTCATTGACTTGGCGAGCAGACAAACATCCACGCGCCAGCCAGGGTGAAACACGTGTTGAAAAATTAGCCCCCAATAGCCCGTTGCGGGTTTTTTTATACGTTTCACCGCCCTGTTGGCGCCACAAGTAATCCTTCAAGCGCTCATGCGCCGCTGACTCTCCACCTTGATATGCGTACCCTTGGCGGGCATCGGGCTGCCAATTAGCGCTCTGCTCGCAGACCGCTTTTAATGGTGGAAACCCCCTAGGCGCCTCCGGCCAAGGGGGCAATGTTACTGGGGCGCTACGACTGTCTGGAACAATACATTCGTCCTCCACGCTGCGCCTAAAAACAGAAAAGCTCGCAGGCAGCGCTTCGCGTTCAAAAGGCAGCGCCTTTCGATCAATCAGTCGTCCACTCTCGATGCAATCAAATTCAGTGTGGCTTGGCAGCCCTTGCTTAACCGCCTGAATATGTGCATTTTCCTCCACTCCTGCATGGTCAGCAACGCGCACCTGCCGAGCGTTAAGCGTTGACGCCAGTTCAATCACCACATCGCTGGGCTTCCCAATTCGCACCAGCAAGTCACTGCCGCGCCGCAGAAGCTCGCCACGTAACTCCATTAAGCTTTGCCATAAAAAGCGCAAGCGCGCAGGCCCAATACGCGGCGTAGATTCGCCATCAAATAACGGCGAAAACCACTGTTCATCTACGACGTACAGACACAGCAAGTAACAAGGAGAGGAGGTAAAGTGCAAAAGAGGATTATCAGCAATGCGCAGGTCGTCTTGCAGCCAGACAATATCAATCGTGCTGTTCATGCTCGTGCCTCCTTGAGGTGCTTTGATGCCCTGTGCTAATTGATAAGCGCTTTGGTTGCCTGGCACTACGACGGCACCGCTCGCTGCAGTAGCGCACCTCATCCCAACAGCGCGCCCATTTTTTCCGCCAAGTAAACGGTCGCTGGCATTGAATACAATATTTTTGCGGCAGGTGTTGTTTGCGTCGCATGGTCACGCTCGATCGAACTTTACGCATGGCATAATGTAAAACATAAACACATTATCTTATACAGTATAACTATTGTACATTATTTAATTGTACACACTTTGTTCCAGTTGAATTAATGAGACCTGTTTTAAACATGCCCCTCCTGCCTAGACGCAAAAAAGCCACCCAAGGGTGGCTTAATAATGGTTCTCAAAAGGTTGGGCACTGCTGGACTAGTCTGGATCAGTCTCGCGGGGGTGGCGTTTGGCGTTTTCCTGGGTTTCCAGGCCGCTTTTAAGTTCATGGGTTAAAGGATCATAGTTAGGGCGTAACTCGTCCTTCACGGTACCGCTCCACAGCTTCGAGCCCACAAAGTAACCAGCACGGCCAATTACGTGGGCCGCCACGGGGGCGGTCATCAGGATAAACACGATGATGGCAAATGAGCGGGCTACGATACCCACTTCCGCAAAGTGCATGGCGGCTGCCAGCATAATTAAGATAACGCCTAATGCCGCAGCCTTGGTAGTGGCATGCATACGCGTTAATAAATCGGGCAACCGTAGCAGCCCAACGGAGGCAAGGAGCATAAACAGCGCGCCGCCGATAATTAATGCGCCCTTTATGAAATCAATCATCCCGCGGGCCTCCCCTTTCTAAAAAGCGCGCAAACGCAATAGCTGTCAAGAACCCCATTAGAGCAATCACAATGGCAGCGTCTAGAAAACTAGCGACGTTCGACTTAATCGCATAAACCCCAACCAGCCCCACTATGGTGGTGGAAAAAAGCTCTAACGCCACGACGCGGTCGGGCAGACTTGGGCCACGCACTACGCGAACAAAGGTGAGGATCAGCGCCACGCTCATTATCACTTGGCTGATAAGAATAACGGTATCCATTAGCGAAACAGCTCCAAAGCCCGGCGCTCCATCTCTTTTAAATTGCGCCGCAGCTCTTCCTCGTTGTCTAAAAACATCGCATGGATATACAGCACCTTACGATCATCCGACACATCCAGGCTCAGCGTACCGGGTGTCAGTGAAATGAGATTGGCCACCATGGTAATTTCCATTTCGGTGCGTGCAGAAAGCGGCATCGCAATGACCCCAGGTGTCATATGCCAAGGTGGGGTCACAATATCAAAGGCGACACGCAAGTTGGCTTGAACCAGTTCTTTTAGAAAAAAACCGATAAAGCCGATAAAACGCGGTATACGCGCCGGATAACCTTTTAGGGAGTCAAGCTGAGGCTCAATGAGTATCAGCGTGATGTAGCCAAATATTAGCCCGATAAGGAGGTTTAAGCCGCTAAAATCACCGCTTAACAGTACCCAAGCAAGGCCTAACAGCAGGTTCCAAATGGCTCCGGTCATCGTGCTGTCTCCCCGGCGTCCGCCTCAGGTTGATCTTCTGCCGCCTCCGTTGGCTGCAGCAACACGTCGTCCGCACTGGCTGAAGCACCCAGTACGGCTTCGATATACCCCGAGGGTTCGAAGAGTTGATCACCAATCCCCATCATCACCCACATGATAGGCTCTGCCAGCACACCAATGAGCAGTGAAAATAGCGCCAACACCATGACGGGCAAATACATCATCCATAGGCTAGGTTTTAATAGCCGACCGTCGTCGCCAGTGGGCGTGGCGGTCTCAGGCACGTGATTATCTTCGGGTAACGATTTCCAAAACACTTCATTCCAAATTTTCACCATGGAATAGAGCGTCATTAATCCCACCGCCAGTGCAATACCGGTCACCACATAGGCTTCAACTTCCAGGCCCGCACGCACAATCACGAATTTGGCAAAAAAGCCCGACAGCGGCGGTACGCCCGCTAGCGAGAAGGCCGAGAGAAAAAACGCCACGGAAAGCCAGGGGTGTTCGCGGTATAAACCGCCCATTTTTTTAAGCTGATAGGTACCCTGTAAACGGTGGGTAATACCACTGATCAAGAACAGATTGGTTTTCACGACCATGTTATGCACGATGGCAAACACGCCACCGGCGATCGCCAAAGGGGTATAAAGTGCTAAGCCTAAGATCATGTAGCCTATCTGGCTAACGATATGAAACGATAAGATTCGTCTAAATTCGTGCTGGGCAGCAGCGCCGAGCACACCCGTGACCATGGTGAATGCAGCGCCCCAGAGCATAATGTCCTGGAGATAGCCCATGGTTTGATCGAACATCAGCGTGAAGACACGGAACATCGCATACACACCTACCTTGGTGAGCAGCCCGGCAAACAGCGCAGAAACGGCAACCGGTGGGGTGTGATACGAGGCTGGCAGCCAGAAGAACAGCGGAAAGGCGGCAGCTTTGATCCCAAAGGCCACCATATACATGACCGCCAGCACTTCCACCATGCCGGTGTGCTCTGCTTCATCCATGCGCAGCGCAATGTCGGCCATGTTGAGTGTACCCACCATGCCATAGAGTAGACCCACCGCGGTCAGAAAGATGACCGATGCCAACAGATTCAAGGTGACGTATTTAATCGCCCCCTCCATCTGCGCGCGCTCGCCACCCAGAATCAGCAGCGCAAAGGAGGCCACCAACATTACCTCGAACCACACATAGAGGTTAAAGATATCGCCGGTCAAAAAGGCCCCCATCACCCCGGCGAGCAGTATGTGCATCAACGGGTAGTAGCCAAATTTTTCGTGACCGCGGCCAGTGGTGGCCAGCGAGTAAATACCCATCGCCAAGCCGATAATCGCGGTCATCAACACCATCACCGCACTTAACAGGTCCGCAATTAAGGTAATCCCGAAGGGCGCTGGCCAGCTACCCATTTGCATGGTGACATAGCCGTCCGACAGGGTGGATACAAACAGCCACAGGCTAACAACCAGCAACGCGGCATTGCCTGCCACTGCCAAGAAGCGCTGCATGGGACGCGAGCGCCAAAACAACAAGGATACGGCCCCTGTCAGCAGGGGTAAGAGGACGGGAAGAGCAACTTCAGGCCTCACGTATCAGTATCCTTCATCTTATCGAGATCATCAGCCTTAACGACTTCGTAGGCGCGCCGGATCAATACCACGGCAAAGGCAAGTACCCCGAAAGCAATCACAATCGCGGTCAACACAACCGCTTGTGGTAAGGGGTCGGCCACACCACTAGGCGGCAGCATCATGCCTTCTGCAATCAGTGGCGGCACACCGCGGGTCATGCCTGCGGTGGTAAAAATCAGTAAATTGGCGGCGTTAGAGAGCAGCATCAAGCCAATCACCAATTTGACGATAGAACGACGCAGCATCATAAAAATAGCCGCCGCATAGAGTAGACCAATCGCCAGCGCCATTAGTGGTTCCATGCGGTGCCTCCTAGTAACTCATGGTTCATCCTTATCGACCTCCATCAGTGTCATCACCATACCGGTGACTGAACCCAGCACGGCAAAGTAGACGCCTATATCAAAAATCAGCGGCGTGGAGGCTTTAAAGTCGATAACCGGGATAGTCCACCACTGTGCGGTCAGAAATGGCTGGCCCATGAACCAGGCCGGCACTACCGAGATCATTCCCAGTAGCAAGCCAACACCGATCAAATCGCGAGGGTCGACCATCCGCAGCACTTCCTTCGTAGCACTAACGCCAAAGGCAAATAGATAGAGAGTAAATGCACCCGCGGCGACTAGCCCAGCGATAAACCCTCCGCCCGGTTCGTCGTGACCACGCAGCAGTAGGAAAATCGAAAACATCAATTGCAGCGGCATTAAAAACCGTGCGGCGGTGTTAAGAATAATCGTGCCTGACTTAACCATCGTTAGGCTCCCTGGTGTTCACTTTGCTGCTATCGGCGGTGCTTGCACTACTATTTTCCGAAGTGCTGTTTTCACCCTGACGCCCATCTCCATGGCGTAGCTTTAACATGGCGATAACGCCGATGGCAGCAAGCGCTAACACGAACATCTCACCTAAGGTATCCAGAGCACGGTAATCGACCAAAATGACGTTAACGATATTACGGCCGTATGCCAAAGGCGCACTGTTCTCAATCATATAGGTCGAAATGGGCTCAAACTGTTGAATGCTCCAGGAGGTCATAATCAGTAGGCAGATCAAAATGCCCACCATTGTGGCCACCACGCCGTCGCGTATGCGCTCCAAGCTGGTGGAAAGACTAGAGAAGCGCGGCAGACGAAACAGCACAAGTACCAGCAAAATGACCGTTAAGGTCTCTACCAGCAGTTGAGTAATCGCTAGATCTGGCGCACTGAACAGAATAAAAATTAACGCAATGGAAAAGCCCATTACCCCCACGGAAACCACTGCCCCAAGTCGGGAACGAGTAATGGTCGCAAATAGCGCCCCCATCGCCATGGTGCCCGCTACCACAACCTCGTGAAAACGCACATCCAAGTCAAAGGCAAATACTGGCGAATGGCGTAGCAGAATTGAATTACCGATCAGTGCAATAAGCGTCGCTAACATCACCAAAATGTAATTACGCATATAGCCGTTTTGCAGTAGCCGTGTTTGCCACTCGGAGACGTGCACAATGCCATTCATCATGCTTTCATAACCCGCCTCTGGGCCATGGCGCATTATCGGTGCCAACAGAGAGAGCTTGCCACGAACGCTGTCCCAACGTTTAAACAGCAAAAAGCCTAAACCAAGGCTAATAATCGACATTATCAACGCAACGTTGATGCCGTACCAAAGCGATAGCGCCACCTCTACCGTTTGCCCGGATATAGCAGTAGCGGTAGCGGCCAGTAATGCATCGGCACCCAACATAGCGGGCATCAGGCCTAGCAGGAGCGACCCCAACGCGAGCAGAGCGGGGCCAAGCAGCATGCTCAGCGGCGCTTCATGTGGTTCAAGCGGGGTGTGGTGTCGTTTTCCGTAAAAAGGGCGTAACGCCACAATAAAGGCAACCGCGATAGTCAAAACAGATGCCAGAAAGGCAAACAATACCAGTAATGTTCGGAAACTATTGGCGCCGAGTACTGATTCAAGCATCAGCTCTTTACCGATAAAGCCGAGTAGCGGCGGCACGCCGGCAAGCGAAAGCGCAGCCACCAAAGCAATCGCGGCAGTCAAAGGCATCACTGAGCGTAGCCCACCCATCTGGGTGACATCTTTAGTGCCGGTTTCATGATCGAGAATACCGGCGACCATGAACAACGCCCCTTTATACAGCGAATGCGCCAGCAGGAAGGTAACAAACGCGGTCATCGCGTACTCAGTGCCGATGCCCAATAGCATCGTCAGCGTGCCCAGCGCCATAATGGTCGAGTAAGCGAGCAGCTTTTTGATATTGGTGTGGTGAATCGCTAAAAACGCACCGACCAGCATCGTGGTCGCCCCCACCACGGAAAGAACCCCGACCCACATCGCCGTGCCGCCCAGCTCCGGGTGTAAGCGTGCCAGCAGATAAATACCCGCCTTCACCATGGTGGCAGAGTGCAGATAGGCAGAGACCGGTGTCGGCGCTGCCATGGCGTTGGGCAACCAGAAGTGAAACGGAAACTGAGCCGATTTGGTGAAGGCGCCCAGCAACAAACAGATCAGCATGGGAGTGTAGAGCGCATGCTCACGCAGATCAGCCTCCTGGCCCAGAATCTCCGCCAGCGACCAGCTGCCACTGGCAATCCCTAGCAGCAACAGCCCAGCCATTAATGCTAAGCCGCCCGCCACGGTAACGAATAAGCCCTGCCGCGCTGATTTACGTGCATTGATGTCAGCGTGATTAAAACCAATCAGCAAGTAGGAGGTAATGCTGGTCAGTTCCCAGAAAATAAATAGCGTAAACAGGCCGTCAGCCAATACCAGACCCAACATCGACACCATGAAAGCGATTAAGGCGATATGAAAGCGAGCAAGATCAGGGTGATCTTTAAGGTAGCCACCGGCATACACCAGGACACAGGCGCCCATTACGGTAATCAACAGCCCAAAGAGCAACGATAAACCGTCGAGCAGGAAGGTAAGACTTATCCCCAGTGAAGGCACCCACTGCCACTCTAAAAGCAGGCTGCCGTTCTCAATGACCTCGGGGGCCTGGAGTGCCAACCACGCCGCCAATCCGGCAGGAAACAGGGCCAGTACAAGACTGGTACGCTGACCGAACCAGTGGTTTAACATTGGCGATAGCGCCGCCAGTACGAAACCCATTAAAACGGCGATTTGTATCAAGCGAAACCTCCTAGATCACGAAAGGCCCACCACCAAGACAGTCGCTAGCAGTTAGTCGCCCTATTTAGCCAATGATATGCAAGCGTTGAATAATAGTGATTCTAACGTTGTACACCATATAACAGGCAGTTTTGACTGACCAGACAAACGCTTAAACGCAAACAGCCGCACAACGATTTATCTCGCAGGGCGGCTGCTGTTAGCTATCAGTTACGACAGATAATTCACTAAACGTTAGGGTTAGGGGCTGATAGCCATCCTGAGAGCTCGTTGTTGATAACGGCTAGCAGAGCATCGATATGGTCATCGCGATCATTCAGGCAAGGGATATAGCTAAACGTTTCGCCACCCGCTTCCATAAAGCTATCGCGGATTTCCTCTTCGATTTCCTCCAGGGTCTCGACACAATCAGAGGAGAAGGCAGGCGACATAATCGCAATGTGTTTATGCCCCTGTTTGGCAAGTTCCGCCACATGTTTCACGGTTTGCGGGCCGACCCATTTCTCGGGGCCAAACTGCGACTGGAAAGCGGTATCCACTTCCTCTTTGCTAAAACCAAGCTTCTCGCGGAGCAGGCGCGTAGTTTTCTGGCACTGACAGTGATAAGGATCACCCTCCATCAGGTAGCGCTCTGGAACGCCATGGTAGCTGGCAACCAGCTTGGTCGGCCGGGTCGAGAAACCGTCGTAGGCTTCTTGCACCGAGTTGGCCAACGCCTGAACGTAAGCAGGATGTTCAAAATAAGCGGGCACCGTACGTATATAAGGCTGCCACTTCATTTTCATCAGGGTACGAAACGCCTGATCATTCGCCGTTGCCGTAGTCGGGGAACCGTATTGGGGGTAGAGCGGGAAAAACACGATTCGCTCACAGCCCTTCTCTTTTAATCGCGTCAGCACGCTTTCAGTCGAGGGGTTTCCATATCGCATGCAGAAATCGACTTCAACATCGTCACCGTAAAGCGCTTTTAAACGTGTGGTCATCTTCTCGGCCTGGGCACGCGTCGTCGTCAGCAGCGGGCTTTCGTTTTTTTCATTATTCCAGATCCCCCGGTAGGCCTTGCCCGACGAGAATGGACGCTTAGTCAGAATAATCAGTTGTAGCAACGGCTGCCATTTCCAACCCGCATAGTCGACCACGCGCTTATCAGAAAGAAATTCATTGAGGTAGCGACGCATTGACCAGTAGTCGGTGGCATCCGGGGTTCCCAAGTTCGCTAGCACGACACCCACTTTTGCACGTGGTACCGGCGGATGATCGCTGGGTGCATGGGCCAAGCGGCCCTCGCCCGGCTGGTCCTTGACGACATTTTCGGTCATTACTCATGCTCCTGAAAAATAGCGGTGTCACTAAAATCAATAAAAACTAACTAAATCCTACCACTTTTCGGCAAAGTGGCGGCATAAAGTTATACTATCGACATTATTTGTACAGCTACAGGTCAACTCATGTCCAAGCCTTTGCTTTTGGTGCTCGGCGATCAGCTCACTTTTTCACTCACAACGCTACAGAACGCGCCCGACAATGCCGTGGTTGCCCTGTGCGAAGTCGCCGAGGAAGCGCGCTATGTGCCCCATCATATTCATAAAATCGGCCTCTTTTTAGCCGCCATGCGTCACTTTGCCCAGGCGTTGCGCGAAAAAGACTTTCAGGTCCACTACAGCGCTCTGGGTGATGCGGATAACTGCCACTCTCTCATAGAGGAAGCCGAACGCATCGCTCAACAGTATGGTTGCGATGAGATACGCGTTGCCCGATCTGGCGAATGGCGGCTATGGGAGGCGATGCAGCAACGCCAACACGCAACGATTCCGTGGCGGCTACTTGAGGACGAGCGCTTTTTCACCACCCCCGATGATTTCGCTAACTGGGCCAAAGGCCGCAAACAGCTGCGCCTGGAATACTTTTACCGGGAACAGCGCAAGCGCACCGGGTACTTGATGGAGGGCGACGAACCCGTTGGCGGCAAGTGGAATTTTGACCACGACAATCGCCAACCTATCAAAGCCGCACTGGATTTCCCTGAGCTACCCCAACATCGCCAGGATGTACTGACCAAAGCCGCACTGGCTGATGCCGAACGCCACTTTAGCGATCATATGGGTACATTGGCGAACTTTAACCTTCCGGTGACACGGCGGCAGGCATTAGTGGATCTCAAGCATTTTATAGACCATGGACTGGCTGATTTTGGCCGCTATCAGGATGCTATTAGCGATTCAGCGCCCTATCTTTATCACTCGCGGCTCTCAGCCGCGATGAATATCGGCCTGCTGTCGCCCCAGGAAGTCTGCGAAGCCGCCGAGCAGCGCTACTATGACGGCGACGTGCCGATCAACGCCGTCGAAGGGTTTATCCGCCAAATACTGGGCTGGCGCGAGTACGTGCGAGGGCTCTACTGGACACAGATGCCCAGCTACAAAAGCACTAATCAGCTAGGTTTTGAGCGCGATCTGCCAGCATTTTACTGGGATGCTGATACCGATATGCGCTGCCTACAGCGCGCTATTCAGATGACCATCGACAATAGCTACGCCCATCATATTCAGCGGCTGATGATCACGGGCAATTTCGCCCTACTGTGCGGGGTTAAACCCGAAGCGCTTTGTGACTGGTACTTGGCGGTTTATGCCGATGCCAGCGAGTGGGTGGAACTGCCTAATACCTTGGGAATGGTGTTGCATGCCGACGGCGGTTTAATGGGCTCCAAGCCTTACTGCGCCTCGGGTAAATATATCGACAAAATGTCCGACCATTGTCAGCACTGCCGTTATTCCCCCAAGCAGGTCACTGGCCCCAAGGCCTGCCCTTTCAACAGCCTTTACTGGCACTTTCTTGAAACCAACGCTGAACGCTTGAATAAGAATCCGCGCATGAAGCTGATTTACGGCTCGCTCAATCGCATGGCCGATGAGAAGCGCGAGGCTATCCGCCAACAGGCTGAGCACTTTTTAGATCAACTGGAGACATCGCCGGGCTATGGGCAACCCTGCCACACCGCAGGCTATGCAAACTCCACAACCAAAAGCCAATAAGGATTAACGATGAACCGCTATTCACCGCTTGAGGCATCGCCCCCTGTCACGCTGTTTCATGATGGCCATTGCCCTTTTTGTCAGCAAGAAGTTGCATGGCTGGAAAAGCATCGTCATCGGGAACACATTGCGCTGATAGATATCCAGGCCAGTGGCTTTAACGCCAAATCATACGGGCAGGAATTTAACGCCATGATGGGGCAATTACACCTGAGTGATAGCCAAGGAAATTGGTACATCGGCATGGATGCCAGCCGTGCCCTCTATGCAGTGTTGGGCTACCGGCGGCTGGTGAAGCTTTCGTGCTTACCGGGAGTACGCGGCGTAATGAATGCCGGTTACCGATTTTTTGCCCGTCGCCGAATTCGGCTTGGGCAGTGGTGGGAAAAGCGTCAGGCTAAACGTTGATGGGTAAGAATGGCGTTAAAAAACAAGCGGCATACGCGATGTCAGCGGCTCACTGTAGTGTGCATCGCGGCCAATCACTTCGTCGTGTGGCACATGCTGTACCAGGTAAGCACGGTGAATTCCGGCGCGCTTGAGATCCATATAGGCATCATCCAGCGAGCGAAACAGCATCGGCTTGGCACGCTGAGTCAACATATGGCGCTCGCCTTCAACGTCTTCCAGCTCAACCTGATAAAAACGGCTGCCCGAATGGGTAATCACGCGAATTTCAAAGTTGTCGTGACTGGCGACAAACTGCTTAAGATCCTTAAGCTCCATGGTTCACTCCTATTATTCGTCTATTTAATATTAATACGTTATTTCAGACGGCATGTCGTCAGGGCACAGCATGACTGCGCCCCATGACACTTCAGTTGCCCCGCCATTGCAATATAATGACAATAAGCAATAACTAGACATTAATAGCTAGGAGGCCAATAGTGCAAGAGAGTTCCTGACCGGAAGGTCAAGACATCAATCGATCATTGATATTCAGAGGGGTCGATAGCCTTGCCAAGCGAATTGCGATCAATCCAGTTTCCGCCTTTAGTCTCTTTGTAGCGGAACACTACTTTGTCCCCCACCGTAACGGGTAACTCGCCGTCTTCGGTCTGGTAGCTATACTTCTCGCCTGCCACAACCAAATGGTAGCGATACAGATCTGGCATACCCAACCACTCTTTGAAAGGGCCTTCTCGCTCTATCGCCTCTAGTTCACCGCGACCTTCTAACTTAGGAAGACGCTGCCGGTTACCGCGCCGAAATCCACCTGCCATTTGCTGCTCCCGTTTTTTACATATCGTGGGTGGGGCATTATACGAACTCGCTCCCCACCCTCAAGTGACTCATCACAAAGCTGTCTTTACAAATCTAGTCGCCGAACGCTTGACCGTAGCTATCCGGGGCCAAATCCTCGAAGCGAGTATATTTGCCGATAAACGCCATATGCACCGTGCCGATAGGACCATTACGCTGTTTACCGATAATTAACTCAGCAATACCCTGATTGTCGGGATTATCTGGATTATAGACTTCATCGCGATAAACGAAGGCAATGACGTCCGCATCCTGCTCAATCGCTCCGGATTCCCTAAGATCCGACATGACCGGACGCTTGTTGGGACGTTGCTCCAAGGAGCGGTTCAACTGAGAAAGTGCCACAACAGGGCAATTAAACTCTTTCGCCAACCCCTTCAAGGAGCGCGAAATCTCGGAAATCTCACCGGTGCGGTTTTCGTTAAAGCCGGGAATCTGCATTAACTGAAGATAATCGATCATGACCAGCGCGATATTGCCATGTTCACGCACCACGCGGCGCAACCGTGAGCGCATTTCGTTAGGCGACAAGGCGGCAGTGTCATCAATAAACAACTGCTTGTCTTTGAGCAGATTGACAGCGGAGGTTAAGCGCGGCCAATCCTCATCTTCCAACTGACCGGTACGCACGCGGGTTTGATCGATCCTGCCCAGCGACGACAGCATCCTCAGCATTAGCGATTCGGCTGGCATCTCCATGGAGAACACCATGACCGGCTTGTCGCTGGAAATAACGGCATGCTCAACCAGATTCATAGCGAAAGTGGTTTTACCCATTGAGGGGCGTCCTGCAATCACCACCATATCCGAAGGCTGTAAACCGGTGGTCATTTCATCCAGGTCACGAAAACCGGTGGAAAGCCCGGTCATCTCCCCTTTAAGGTTAAACAGCTCATCAATGCGATCAACGGCTTTGGTCAATAGATCACTCATGCCGATAGGGCCGCCCGTTTTTGGACGCTCCTCAGCAATCTGGAATACCAACCGCTCGGCTTCGTTGAGCAATTCATCAGCCGGGCGCCCCTGGGGGGTAAAGGCACTATCGGCAATTTGATTGGCGGCACGGATCAGCTTACGCAGCGTTGCCCGCTCACGCACGATATCCGCGTAGGCGCGAATATTACTGGCAGAGGGTGTGTTACGGGCCAGTTCAGCCAGAAACGCCAGACCGCCTACCGTATCCAAATGATCACGCGCTTCTAGCGCTTCGGAAAGCGTCACCACATCTAATGGCTGACCGGCTTCAGCCAGATGCATCATCACGTTAAACACCAAACGGTGCTCATAGCGGTAGAAATCATCAGCCACTAACCGCTCTGAGACGTTATCCCAGGCCTGATTGTCTAGCATGAGCCCGCCGAGTACCGATTGCTCTGCCTCCAATGAATGCGGCGGCAGTTTTAACGCTGCCGTTTCTTTATCAGCAGAAGGCTGGTCCTGCATAGCGAGCTCCTTTAAACACTACTGCGTAGCCGGTGAAGATGCTTATATTAGCCGCCGGCATACAGCGCGACTACCAGCATGATGACGACATTGTCTTAAAATACCCAGCCAGGATGAACTAGATAATTTAGGCAATATCCGGAAATAGCCAATACCAGAAAAACAAAAGGCGCGGGAAGATACCCGCGCCTTTTGAGGCAGCTATATTAGCTACAGTTAGTAACCACATTACATCGTTACTAACTTAATTACTCTCTCAATTACTCTGCAACTACCACAACGCGTACAACAGCATCCACTTCAGCGTGCAAGTGAAGGGTGATGTCGTATTCGCCGGTTTGGCGAATCGGGCCAGTCGGCATACGGACTTCGCTCTTGGCAACATCGATGCCAGCAGAGGAAATCGCGTCGGCCAGGTCACGCGGACCGATAGAACCAAACAGTTTGCCTTCATCGCCTGCTTTGGAAACCAGAGACAGCTCGATGTCGTTTAACTGCTCAGCGCGCGTTTCGGCTTCTGCCTTACGCTCAGCGGCTTGCGCTTCGAGCTCGGCACGCTGTGCTTCAAACGCTTCGATGTTGTCTTTGGTGGCCGGTACGGCTAAACCGTAAGGCACCAAGTAGTTACGACCATAACCAGGCTTCACGGTGACCTTGTCACCCAGGCCGCCCAGCTTACCAATGTTGTCGAGCAGAATGACTTCCATCTCGTAAACCTCTTGTCAGTTGCTGCGGGCAAGGCGTGCGCGAACGTTCGCGAATGTATCAATCAGCCCCAACAGCAGCACAATGAGAATCGTGGGCCAGGTCGTGATCAGTAGCACATAAAATGCTACCAGCCACAGCCCGTTCATCCCCTTTATTCCAATAAACCCGTGCACTAACGCAACGCCAGCTACCAACAGCGGAATCCAGCCAAGCATCGCCAGCGCATGAGCGCCTAGCAGCATACCTATCACCCCAATGACGACCAGCACGGCCAGTTCTTTAGGGGTCAATCGCAGTGCATGGAACTCTTCGCGAAAGCCACCTGGGTTGTACAACCCAGCCTGCCAACTACGCGCAAGTGCCAAGCACACGATGGCTGCCAACAGCACCACAAGCCCGGTAACTCCACCCACCACCAGTGCGGCAATAGTTGGAGTATCGTAGCCTTGATTGGCAAATTCCGTGAGCATGCGATCCACTTCTTCTGAACCTTCCCGCAATTGCTCAAGCATTAGCTCAGTGCCACCTGGCGGACTGAAGATGCCAAGCTGAACCATGACGGCGGCGACCAATGTCCCCACAATCAAGGTTTCACCCCAACGCATCCTCTCGCGCAGGATAACGGCCATCAGCGTTACCAGCAGTATGCTAGCAAGCGGAATCACGTCTCCCTGGGCCCACCACCAGCCGGCTGGTAGTGCTGCAGCGATGATGACTGGCAGCGCAGGTGCAAAACCTTTGCGTAGAGTCACCAACGCGGCGATAGCTGCTCCTAACCAGAACAGCCAAGGCACTAGCGTTGCCAGGGCCGCCCCGCCTGCAGCGTAAGGCGTGCCCCGCATTAGCCATCGGGCTAGTGCCAGCATCACGTTAAACGCTTACTGGTGGCTATCGGAGTAGGGCAGCAGTGCCAGATAGCGCGAGCGCTTGATAGCGGTCGCCAACTGACGCTGATAGCGTGCTTTGGTGCCGGTAATACGGCTTGGAACGATCTTGCCGGTTTCGGTTACGTAGGCCTTCAGCGTGTCCAGATCTTTGTAGTCGATCTGCTTGATGCCTTCAGCGGTGAAGCGGCAAAACTTACGGCGACGGAAAAAACGTGCCATGGACTAGCTCCTTAAAACGTGCAGTGAATAAAATCAGGCAGTTTCTTCTTCTTCAGCGCGCGGTTTTTCTTCGCGACGCGGACGTTTTTCTTCTGCCGGTTTCATCATCGGGGAAGCTTCAGTAACAGCTTCTTTGCAGCGAACAACCAGGCTGCGGATAATGGCGTCGTTGTAACGGAAGATATTCTCGATCTCGTCGAGGGTCTCGCCGCTACATTCAACGTTCATCAGCACGTAGTGGGCTTTGTGGATCTTGTTGATCGGGTAAGCCAAGTGACGGCGGCCCCAATCTTCTAGACGGTGCACAGTGCCGCTGTTTTCGGTAACGATGCTGGTGTAGCGCTCAACCATCGCCGGCACCTGCTCGCTTTGATCCGGGTGGACCATAAACACGATTTCGTAATGACGCATGGGATCTCCTTGCGGTTTGACAGCTTCCTTTGTGTGCTATTGCTAAAGGCAATGAACGACGACAGGGAAGCAAGGAGTTAACTGAAGTGCTCCGCCACTGTTAAACAGTTGCCGGGGCATCAAACAGAACTTTTATTTCAACAACTGTTTTTAACGACAGTTTTTCAACGACAGTCTCAATTACTAATTCTCACAGCTAACGCCCGCTTGCAGACAAACGGGCGCGTGAATTTTAGTAGGGTAGTGGCTAACTTGCAAGCTGACGCTGACGAACAGCCTCAAATAGGCAGATACCGGTAGCCACTGACACATTGAGACTAGACACTTCACCCGCCATGGGCAGCTTAGCAAGGTTGTCGCACGCTTCACGAGTTAAGCGCCGCATACCCTTACCCTCTGCTCCCATCACAAGTGCAGTAGGGCCGGTCATATCGATGTCAAAGACGCTCGCCTCCGCCTCGCCGGCCGTACCGGTTATCCAGACGCCAGCATCTTTCAGCTTAGCAAGGGTCCGCGCCAAATTCGTCACTTGATAAACCGGCACCACCTCGGCGGCGCCACACGCGACTTTTCGCACTGTTGCATTGAGCGGTGCGGCTTTATCCTTGGCCACAATTACCCCATGAGCACCGGCGGCATCCGCGCTGCGCAGACAGGCGCCAAAATTATGCACGTCCGTCACCCCATCCAGAATGAGTAGAAGCGGTGGTGTCGACGAAGGCCAAGCGCGCAGCTTAAGCCAAAGCGACTCTTCACCTTCAGGAGTTAAAGGGTGACAGAACGCCACCACTCCCTGGTGAGCTGCGCCCTGGGTTAACTGGTCGAGCAGGTCACGCGGCTGCTCTTTCACTTTAGCGCCTTGCGCTTGAGCGTGGGAGACCAGCTCTTTTAAGCGACTCCCTGCCCCCTGCTGCACCCAAAGCTCTCGGGGTGCTTCGCCCCTGTCTAGCAGACTTTGCAGGGCGTGAACGCCATATACCTGATCCAAACCATCAGGGGTCTTAGGCCCCCGCCGAGAAGATGCCGACTTCATGCTCAGCCCTTATTCGGTGATGGTTTGCGTGGGCCATTGCGCGTACGGCGTGGGCCGCGACGTGTAGCGGGCTTCTCGCCATTGGAGTTCTTATTCCCAGCAGCTTTGCCACTCTCACCTTTAACACCAGCGCCTTTAGCACCCTCTTCCCCACCGCGGCTCTTGCGCGGCTGGCGGCGTGGGCGCGGCTTTTCATCACCTAGCCCAAAGTCAATCTTACGATCGTCCATATCGACGCGCGCCACTTGGACGGTAAGACCATCGCCCAAGCGGTAGGTCGTGCCGGTACGCTCACCTTTCAGGCGGTGCTTCTCAGCTTCGTAGTGGTAGTAGTCCGAAGGCAGCGACGTTACGTGAACCAAGCCTTCCACGTAGAACTCATCCAGACGAACAAACAGACCAAACTGAGTGACCGAAGCAATGGTGCCTTCGAACGTCTCGCCGAGCTTGTCGGACATAAACTCGCACTTCAGCCAGCTCTCAACATCACGAGTGGCCTCGTCGGCACGACGCTCAGTCATTGAGCAGTGTTCACCCAGCTCAAGCATCTGCTCGAAGGTATACGGACACCACTTGCTTGGCGGCTCAACCGGCGCACCCTCGACGCGAAGCACCGTATTGGTCTGACGCGGACCGCGGATCACCGAACGAATGGCCCGGTGTACCAGCAGGTCGGGGTAGCGACGAATCGGCGAGGTAAAGTGGGCGTAGGCCTGGTAGGCCAAACCAAAGTGCCCTTCGTTTTGCGGAGAATAGACCGCCTGATTCATCGAGCGCAGCATAACCGTCTGGATGATATCGAAATCAGGGCGGTCGGCAATCGTTTCGCGCAGCGCCTGGTAGTCCTGCGGAGTGGGCATATCGCCGCCGCCGACCGCAAGACCTAATTCGTTCAAGAACAGACGCAGCTTATCAAGCCGCTCTGGTGTCGGCCGCTCGTGGATACGGTAAAGCGCCGGCAGGTCATGCTTATCCAGGAAACGCGCGGTCGCGACGTTGGCCGCCAGCATGCACTCTTCAATTAGCTTATGGGCATTGTTACGGCTACGCGGAACGATTTTTTCGATTTTGCGCTCATCGTTGAAGATGATCGCCGTTTCAGTGGTATCAAAATCGATCGCGCCACGTTCAGCCCGCGCTTCACGCAACAAGTAGTAAAGCTCTTCCAGATTTTTCAGCGGTTTAACTAGTTCGCTGTGCTCTGTGCGTAGCGCCTCGCCCTCTTCGCTCTTCTCGTCGAGAATCGCCGCTACCTTGTTATAGGTAAGGCGAGCGTGGGAATTCATGACGGCTTCGTAGAAGCGATAGCGGCTAATCGCACCGGTTTGCGAAATATTCATCTCGCACACCAGCACCAGGCGATCCACATGGGGGTTCAGCGAACAGAGCCCGTTAGACAGCAGTTCGGGCAGCATGGGAACGACTTGGCCAGGGAAATAGACAGAGTTACCCCGGGTGCGGCCTTCATTGTCCAGCGGCGTACCAGGGCGGACGTAATGGGAAACATCCGCGATGGCGACGAGCAGCTTCCAACTACCCGATTTGGTTTTCCAGGCACATACCGCATCGTCGAAGTCTTTGGCAGACTCATCGTCGATAGTAACCAGCGGCACATCCCGCAGATCGACGCGGTTTTGCTTATCCTCTTCCAGCACTTCTGCTGAAATACCGGCGATCTGATCGAGCACTTCAGGCGGAAACTCTGCAGGAATATCGTAACTGCGAATCGCAATATCAATTTCCATACCGGGATCCATACGCTCGCCCAGCACTTCAACCACTTCGCCCACCGGCTGCACACGGGTGGCTGGCTGCTGGACGATCTTAGCTGAGATCACTTGGCCATCTTTAGCGCCACCGCAAGCACTATGGGGAATAATCACTTCCTGAGTGATACGCGGATTTTCCGGGATCAGAATGCCAAACTCGGGGGTATTGCTGCGATAGACGCCAACGATGGTTTGCGTGTTGCGTGCGATAACTTCTGCAATGGTCGCCTCATCTCGGCCACGGCGATCACGCCCGCTAATGCGCGCCAACACATGGTCACCGTGAAAAACACGCCGCATTTGGCGCGGCGGCAACACCAGGTCTGGTTTTTTACCATCATCGCGCAGCAGGAAACCAAAGCCGTCGCGGTGCCCGAGCACCTTACCTTTGACCAGGTCGAGTTTGTCGATCAGCGCGTAGGCGCCCCGACGGTCACGCAGCACTTGTCCATCGCGTTCCATTGCCGCTAAACGGCGCCTAACGGCTTCTATAAGTTCTTCATCTTCCAGCCCCAGCATACGGCTCATATTTTCGTGGGTGATCGGCTTGCCATAGCTTTCTAACGCAGCAAGCAGATACTCCCGGCTCGGTGCTGGGTTGCCATATTTATGCGCCTCGCGCTCGGCGTGCGGATCATCACTTAACGTCCAATACTTCATGCGATCAACATCCTTAATGGCGTCATTTGCGAGAGGCATAAAAAAGGCGCAAACGCGGTACGTTGCGGGCTGGATATTTCAACGCTTGATAGGCTGAAATGAATAGGATTTTGTTTAGTCATAGGCGCAGTATAGCGCTGCACGTTCAATCACCCAACCGTCTTAGACGTTGTTTATACATTTTGCTTTATAAAAAGCGCATGAGGGGTCTTGCATTTAACCATCACCCCGGTATTATACGCGCCAATTGCCCAGATGGCGGAATTGGTAGACGCGCTAGCTTCAGGTGCTAGTGTCCGTATGGACGTGGAGGTTCAAGTCCTCTTCTGGGCACCAAACTGCTTTTATACTATCTACTTGTATAAGCAGTACGGTGCAGGCAATTAAGGTTTGTGTTCGCCCAGGTGGCGGAATTGGTAGACGCGCTAGCTTCAGGTGCTAGTGTCTGTATGGACGTGGAGGTTCAAGTCCTCTCCTGGGCACCATACGAACACAAACGGCAAGTGGTTAAAGTCAGAGTTTATCGACTACGCTTCAAATGATGCGCCCAGGTGGCGGAATTGGTAGACGCGCTAGCTTCAGGTGCTAGTGTCCGTATGGACGTGGAGGTTCAAGTCCTCTCCTGGGCACCATGACTTACATGGGCCAGTCCGCATCATTATAGTATCTCCATACTTTATAGTATCTCCAGACTTTGCCACTCTCACTCCCCCCCTTTTTTATCTTCTTACATCCCTTTATCTCCACCCGAATTAAGTCGCCTCAAATCCTGGCGTCCTGATCGCGAATATCTTAGATCCTAACTCCAAGCGTTTGCTGTCTTTAATGACCTGCCAACTATCGGTGGCCCATGCAATCAGCGCATACCCCCATTCCGAGTCTTCGCTTTATGTCAGGACTGTAATGGCGTTAGGTTGTTATGCCATGAAATTTTTGCATAGCAATAACGATAAAGGGAAAACGGTATGCCGATGAAACCGCTGCGACCGTTGGTCTTCTGGCCAACATTTCTTGTTCTATTTGCTGCAGTCATTGCCAGCTATATTAATTTAGAGGCCTTTCTAGCCGTTGCGAGCGGGCTAAATGAAGCAATCCTGCATAATTTCTCATGGCTGTTCAGTCTAGGCAGCCTTTACCTTCTGATTATGGCGGTTATCGTTTATTTCTCTCCAATTGGTCATGTTCGCATTGGAGGTTCTTCCGCACAGCCTCTTTTATCACCTTTACGCTGGTTCTCGATCACCCTTTGCACCACCTTGGCCGTCGGTGTTCTATTTTGGACTACCGCTGAACCGCTTTATCATTTCATGAGCCCTCCAAGCTCCAGTGGGCTGGAAGCTGGCTCAAGCGATGCCATGGTGTTTGCGATGTCGACCATGTTTTTACACTGGACGTTCACGCCTTACGCTATTTATGCCGTACCTGCATTGATCTTTGCCCTAGCGTTTTACAACCTGCGTCTTCGCTTCTCTATTTCCAGCATGTTGGAGCCACTTTTCGGCCCAGGAATCAGACGCTTTGCAGGACTTATTGATGCGGTTTCTCTCTACGCCCTGGTCGCTGGCATGGCTTCTTCGCTGGGCACTGGCGCCCTGACACTTGCAGGTGGCGTAGGCCAATACATGGGTGGCGAAACCAGCCCTCTACGGCTTGGCGTTATCGTTGCCATTATCGTGACCACGTTCGTGCTTTCCGCCGCCAGCGGGCTGCAAAAAGGCATTGCTCGATTTTCATCACTTAATGCTGTCCTGCTGCTTATTCTGGGTGTGTTCGCTTTCATCGCGGGCCCCACCATTTTCAGCCTGACTCTCGGGGTGGAGTCGTTTGGTGTGTTCATCGATAGCTTTTTCACTAAGAGTCTGTTTACCGGCACGGCGGGTGAAGATCAGTGGCCACAATGGTGGTCGATATTTTATTGGGCCGTTTGGTTCTCTTGGGCCCCCGTCGCCGCCCTGTTTCTCGGCAAGATATCCCGCGGCTACACCGTGCGAGAGTTTCTTCGCGTCAACCTGCTCTACCCAGCGCTATTCGCCAGCGTCTGGATTGTCATCTTTTCTGGAACTGCGCTTTACTATCAGGCCCACACCGGGGTCGATCTTTACACCATCCTAAATGACCGTGGGGTGGAAAATGTGCTTTATGAGCTGTTTCAGCAGCTACCCCTTTCAGGGCTATGGATACCAGTGCTGCTGTTCGTTGCGTATATCTCTTATGTGACGGCTGCCGACTCTCAAACCGATGCCATTGGCAATCTCTGCACCCGTGGGCTGACAGCTGATTCAGACCTCAATGCAGGTATTACCATGAAAGTAACCTGGGGGGTGATTGTCGGTATCGTCGCCTGGGTGATGGTGAGTTTTGTAGGCATTGATGGCGTCAAAATGCTGTCTAACCTGGGCGGACTTCCTGCGCTTTTCATCGTGCTGATGGCAACCAGTTCGCTTTGGGTCTGGCTAAAAAATCCGGATCAACTTAGTCGTGTTCCAACACTCACCAGCAACAAGCGTGACTCATGATTATCAAGCAGGATTTTCCGCATCGCACCCGCGAAATAGACAACATTTGGATTCCACTGACTGACGGTACCCGCTTAGCTGCACGCATCTGGTTACCGGTTGACGCTGAAGCACAGCCCGTTCCAGCCATCCTGGAATATCTCCCTTACCGAAAACGCGATGGCACCGCAATTCGTGATGAACTGACTCACCCCTACTTCGCTGGTCACGGCTATGCCTGCGTTCGAGTAGATATGCGTGGAAACGGCGAATCAGATGGCCTGATGGAAGATGAGTACGCCCCTCAAGAGCAGGCAGATGCCCTTGAAGTGATCGAGTGGATTGCCAGCCAGCCTTGGTGTAACGGCCAGCTCGGCATGATGGGAATATCCTGGGGTGGTTTTAACAGTCTGCAAGTAGCCGCCCTGCGCCCCGAACCGCTCAAAGCCATCATCACGCTCTGCTCAACCGATGACCGCTATGCTGATGATATTCATTACAAGGGCGGCAATATGTTGTTGGAGAACCTAGGCTGGGCGGCCACTATGCTTAGTTTTTCGGCGGCGGTGCCAGACCCCGCACTGGTTAGCGACAAATGGCGCGACATGTGGATGTCTCGCCTCGATAATATGCCGCTGCTAGCTGAAACTTGGCTCTCTCATCAGCATCGCGATGAGTATTGGAAGCACGGCTCTATCTGCGAGGGGTATGCCGACATTGAAGCGGCCGTTTACATGATAAGCGGCTGGGGCGACTCCTATATCAATACGATCCCTAGGATGATGGAGCATCTTCAATGCCCAAAAAAAGCGCTGCTGGGCCCTTGGATGCACAAGTATCCACACTTTGCGCTGCCTGACCCGGCGATTGGCTTTCTACAAGAAGCACTGCGCTGGTGGGATTACTGGCTCAAAGGTATTGAGACCGGCGTAATGGACGAACCTACCTGCACCTTTTACCTTCAGGATGGCGTTCCACCCGCTCCGAAGTATAAGGAGCGGCCGGGACAGTGGGTTCGCACTCATGGCTGGCCAGTCCCGGACGACGAAAGTGAATCCATTACCCTAATCATGGGTGACCATGGCCTTTTACCCAGCACCCGCCTCGGCCAGGATCAACTGATTGCATCGCCGCTTACGACTGGCGCACTGCAGGGAGAGTACATTCCGCTCTGGTTTGGAGCCGACTTCCCACCCGACCAGCGCCGAGACGATGCGCTGTCACTGACATTTGATTCCGAACCTTATGCACATGGGCTCGATATTCTGGGGCAGCCTTGCGTTTCACTGACGCTGGCAAGTAGCGAGGCATGCGGCCAACTGCACGCACGCCTATGCGACGTCTCGCCTAGCGGTGAAAGTGCTTTGATCACCTACGGCACACTTAACCTAAACTTGCGCAACGACACGGGCACAGTTACCCCTCCCATCCCTGGTGAACCCATGCAGGTAAGGCTTGCCATGGATCTTATTGGCTATCGGTTGCCCGAAGGCCACCGTTTGAGGATTGCCCTCTCCAGCGCCAGCTTCCCGTTAGTGTGGTCACCTAAAAAGCGCGCAGACCTGACCCTCAAGGCAGGTACGCCTAGCCTGGAGCTGCCACTATCCAAAGCACCCTATATTTCCATGCCTTTCGAGCCGCCAGAAAGCGCCTCACCCTGCCCTGTAAAAACACTGCGTACCGGCCATCCCAAGCGCACGATCAGCGAAGATGTGGGCAGCGGCGAGGTCAGCGTCATCATTGAAGATGACATGGGAGATATTCAGTTTCTCGAACACGGCTTGCAGGTTGAACAGTACGCCAAGGAGACTTACACCAGCCATCCTGACGATGCTACCCGGACACGTGCAGATATCGAGTGGGTTTACCGCGCTCGCCGTGAAGGAGAGAAGAACAGCTTTGCCGTCACCGTATTTAGCCGCTATCACCTGCGCTGCGACGAACACAGGTTTTACCTGAATGCCGAGCAGCAAGCTTATGAAGACGATCATCTGGTGAGCGATAAATCGTGGCAGCGAGAGATTCCCCGTACGGCCGTCTAGCCTCTGCAACCCAGCCGGGCGGCAGCCGCCGCTCGGCAATGGTATGCTTGAGACCACTGACTCCCTATTTTAAGGCTTGATCCATGCGTGATGCTTTACCGCCGCTATCTTGCCTGCGCGCCTTTGAGGTTGCCGCACGATACTGTAGCTTCACGCAAGCCGGGAGCGAGCTAAACCTCTCGCAAAGCGCGGTTAGTCGGCAAATCAAGCGCCTTGAGCATGACCTCGGACGTCTTCTTTTTGAGCGTCATCATGAAGGACTGCGACTGACCCCAACCGGAGAGCACTACTTTCGAGTCGTGCAACGCCTTCTTCGCGATTTAGGCGATGAAACTGCCCGTCTCAGGCGGCGTGGAGACAACAGACAATTAACACTCGCCTCAAGCCCGACCATTGCGTCGATCTGGCTGGCGCGCCAATTGCCCGACTTTCAGCGCGCGTACCCTAACATCGAAATTCGCATCTTGACGGTAGAAGACCCACATCGCCTTGACCTGGCGGAGTTCGACCTGGGCATTTATTACCATGTGCCCAATGAAGTTGATCCAGCAGGCCTTGTAGCTGACGCCATTTTTGAACACGAAAGGGTAGCAGCCGTTTGTAGCCCCATTTATCTGGAACGCCACGGCAATGGCATTGAGCCTGCGCATCTGCTGGTGAATCACACACTTATGGTGGTGGAAGATCATTACCACGACTGGCTAAGCTGGGAAATATGGTTCCGTGAACTAGGCCTGAAATGGCAGCCTCCCCTGCATACGCTGCGCGCCAACAGCTTCCAACTACTGATGAATGCTACGTTGGCCGGCCAAGGCGTGACCCTAGGCTGGATGCGACTTTTAGATGCTGAGCTTCGACAAGGCAACCTTGTTCAAGCACTCCCCCTCACCATACCTAGCCGAGGAAAACTATCGCTTTTTACGCCACAGCATCGACACCTGACAGAGCCCATGCGTGCCTTCCGCCATTGGGTGCTGGATACAAACTAAACCCAGGCATGCCAGCGACTAAGTACGTAAACGGCTATTGATACCGCCCCGGACGTTTCGCTACTTCTTCAAGTGCCCACCCCTGTATACGCAACTCACCTTCCAGTACAGCCTCAAGCTGTGGCGTCAGGTCTGGAAAGAAGTCAAGTCCTGTGCGTACCTCAACTTCATCGATGGTCACTAAGTAGTCATCTAACGGCTCATTGCCGCGCACGTCTTGCGGCATGATGAAGGCCAGCGCGAGAGGCCCTTCGCTATGCGGCACCACGATGATTTTATAAAATGCTTCCGGCACTTCGACCAATCCTACCCGGTTGAACACATTATCCATAAAGCGTTCTGGGAAAACGGGGCCAGTAATCACCTGTAAACGATCAAAGCGCGGCGCAAAGTGATCCATGACCGCTTCTTCCAACCGCTGCCAGAGCTGGCGGTTCAGGTTGGGCCGCTGCGGGGTCATATTGCTCATAAGGAAGGTGTCGACCTGGGCGCTACGCCCATGTACGGCGGCGATCGCATAGTTGGGCGCTAAATGGCCCCGGTCGTAGCCGCTACCGGCATAGCTGTCGGTGCCAACTGGCCATAGCGTGCGCCAATCGGCTTGAAAATTAGGTCGCGAACCAATTCTCGAATCGTCTACCGCTTCAACCTGATAGCTTACCCATAGCGGATTAACTCGCACATCGGACCAGCCCACCAAGTAGCCATCGTTGCGCAGCACCCGATGCATCGTGGTAGGGCTAAACTCTTCCCATGTAGGAACGCCCATCCAGGTATAGGCATCTTTATGCTGACGCTCCTGAAACTCCCATAGCCCTGTCCCAACAACGACAAACAGCACGGCAATGCCTAATCGTCGACCCTGCCGACGCCAGCTCGAAAGCGATATCCCCAACACCCATACTCCCTGGCCAACGCTTACCAGCGCCTATCGTTTTATGTCACGTTTATGATGAATATAATTACCGCAACGGCGGCATTAGCTGTTCAGATTACCAGCCTAATGAAAACATCGTTTCTAGGTCATGGCGGGAGTGTACCTGCATGGCATTTAGGGTTTCCGTATCACTGACACCTTCCACAGCGTTTAAGCGCTCAGTCACAAGCTCTGCCAAGCTCTCAAAATCGCGAGTGCGCGCAATCGCCACCAGGTCATAACGCCCACAGGTTGAGTAAACCTCACTAATACCCTCCACATCGGCCAGCCGCTCGGCCACAGCCTTGACCTGGCCTTTGTCGGTATTGATTAAAATGACTGCGTTTTGCATAGCGCGCCCCTTAAGAGAAAGTGGTCATAAACAGAAGTGTTTAAACAGCGCCGAGTATAGCAGCGACGAGTCAGCGAGCGCAGTATCCGGCGACAGCGTGACCAATTGTCGCTATACCGGCAAGGGCATTCGCACAACCCTTGTACATCCGCTAGCATGTAATTGAAGTATAGGATTTAGAAATGTAGCAAAGAGCTCCAGGTTAGATGATTATAAGGAGCCCAAAGAGGTGGATAACCACCCGATAACGTGACCAAACGTCAGACCGTGACGATAAGGAGAAATCATGGCTAATAAGAGCCGTCGTGACTTTATGCGCAACAGCATGTTGGGCCTTGCCGCCCTTCCACTGGGAGCTGGCATTCTTTCTAAAACTGCTTTCGCCCAAGAGCTGCCGCGTCTTGATCCTTCCGCAAGTAACGCCCAAGCACTTAACTATGTAGAAGACGCCAGTGAAGCTAGCGATCACCCGGCCTATGAAGAGGGCGAGCGTTGCGATAACTGTATGTTCTACAAAGCCGATAACCAAGGTTGTCAGCTATTTCCGGAGAACAGCGTATCCCCCACGGGCTGGTGCCAATCCTGGACTGCCCAAGCTTAAGCGTTCAAAAACTGCTAGCCGCATGAACACCTCTACCCCGCCTGATGTGCGGGGTAGTTTTGTTTGAAAGATGGTAGTTTTGTTTGAAACATACCGGTGGCTAAGAAGCCGGGCTCTCGTCCTCTACCGGCCAGTGAAAACGCCGCGTTACCCGCCCCTCTTCTAAAGAGACCAGATGAACGGGAAACCCCCAAAGCTGCTGCAAATGGCGAATCACCGGGTAAACGCTACGCCCTAATGGACGGCGGCTATCCTGCACGTGATGAAGCGTTAACGAACGATCCCCGCGAATAGACGCTTCGACCACTTGGATATTGGGTTCCCGGACTGATAGCGCGTACTGGGTGGCAAGCGCTTCTCGAACCTGACGGTAGCCCTGTTCGTTATGAATGGCGGCGACTTCTAGGTTTTCCATCTGATCGTCATCCACCACCAAAAACAGCTTATGATCACGCATCACCTTGGGCGATAAAAACTGCTGAATAAACGACTCATCCTTAAAGTTGCGCATCGCAAACTCCAGCGTTTCCCGCCATGGGGTGCCCGCTATATCAGGAAACCACTCACGATCCTCATCCGTGGGAGATTCACAGACCCGCTTAATATCCATAAAGATGGCAAAGCCAAGCGCATAGGGATTAATCCCACTGAAGTGAGGATTATCAAACGCTGGCTGGTTAATGACCGCCGCGTGAGACTGCAAAAACTCCAGCATTAATCCCTCGTCGACATTACCATCATCATAGAGCCGATTCATTAGGGTGTAGTGCCAGAAACAGGCCCAGCCCTCATTCATCACCTGGGTTTGCCGTTGGGGATAAAAATACTGCGCCAGCTTGCGCACAATCCGCACGATTTCACGCTGCCAAGGTGCCAGCAGCGGGGCATTTTTTTCAATGAAGTAGAGCAGATTCTCCTGGGGCTCTGGGGGGTAGTGGCCGCCACTGTGCAAACCTAGTGGGTCATCATCGGCATGTAGGCTACCCGCCGCCAGCGGTGAATCGCTAATAGGTGCCTCAGGAATGGTACGCCAGAGCATATTCACCTGGGTTTGCAGGTAGCTCTCACGCTCCTCCTGGCGCTTCGCTTCTTCCTCAGCAGAAATCGGCGAGGGGCGCTTGTAACGGTCGACCCCGTAGTTTTGCAGCGCATGGCAAGCATCCAGTAACTGCTCAACGGCCTGCACGCCGTGACGCTCTTCACACTGGGCGATATATTTGCGCGCAAACACCAGGTAATCGACGATTGAAGAGGCGTCGGTCCAGGTGCGAAACAGGTAGTTACCCTTAAAAAAGGAGTTGTGACCGTAGCAGGCATGGGCCATCACCAACACCTGCATCATCAGCGTATTTTCCTCCATTAAATAAGCGATGCAGGGGTCGGAGTTGATCACCAGTTCATAGGCCAATCCCATCTGGCCGCGCTTATACGCCTGCTCCACGGCCAGAAACTGCTTGCCAAATGACCAGTGGTGATAGCCCACCGGCATGCCCACACTGGCGTAGGCATCCATCATCTGCTCCGTAGTGATGACTTCTATCTGATTGGGATAGGTATCCAGCCGATACTCATCGGCGAGCCTGGCCAGCTCCGCATCAAAACGCTCCAGCACACTGAAGTTCCAATCGGAGCCGGTAGCAATCGGCTTACGCTTGCGGGTCGCACTCATAGCCCACTCCTCTTAACGCGGTCACTAACCTGTATACAAGGTCACTAGGACTGGTTTAAGCGACGCTTAAACAGTTCACGAAAGACCGGATAAATATCGCCCGCCTCCACGATTTGGCGCATGGCAAAGCGTTCGGGGAACTCTTTCACCACACTTTCGTACTCGTGCCACAGTGACTGATGGTCATGAGGCGTGATCTCAACGTAGGCGTAGTACTGCAACTGCGGCATTAACTGTTTGATCAATAAGTCGCGGCAAATATTCGAGTCATCGTCCCAGTTATCACCATCGGAAGCCTGGGCCACATACAGATTCCATTGGCCAACGGGATAGCGCTTTTCGATGATTTTATTCACCAGATTCAGCGCACTGGAAACAATCGTACCGCCGGTTTCCCGCGAGTAAAAAAACTCCTCTTCGCTGACTTCCCGAGCGGCTGTATGGTGGCGCACAAAAACCAACTCGACTTTCTCGTAGTGCTTCTCCAAGAACAGGTAGAGCAGCAGGAAAAACCGTTTGGCGATGTCTTTGTGGTTTTGGGTCATCGAACCGGAGACATCCATGACGCAAAACATCACCGCTTGATTGGAGGGTTGGGGCTGTGCGCTTAGCTGGTGGTAGCGCAGGTCGTAGGTGTCAATAAACGGTACACCCTCGATGCGCTTCTCCAAACGCTCAATTTCGGCTTTCAGCTCGGCAATGCGGGTGGGGTTACGCAGTACAGTGTCCTTGCGCTCTTCGGCCTCCAGCGCTTCCAGCGCCTCTTTTAGCGCCCGTTTAATCGGCGCGCGCATAGCGATGCGCCGAGCATAGGCTTCGCGCATCGATCGGGTAATGCTAATCCGCGACGGCACGCCGTCCCGGGAGAGCCCCGCCCGCACCATTTTGACCTCTTCAAGCGATTTCAACGGTTTGCGCTGCAAATGAGGTAGCTCTAAGCCGTCAAACACAAACTCCAAAAACTCCTCGCGGCTCAGCGTAAAAGCGAACTCATCGACGCCTTCACCTTGATTAGAGGCGCCGCCCTCGCCTGCACCACCGCCGCCCCCTTGCCCACTGGGGCGGCGGATTTTATCACCCGCGACAAACTCTTTATTGCCGGGTGAAACGATATTCCGCGCCCCACCCGGGCCATGCTGGAAGACCGGCTCGGAGATATCCTTCGCCGGAATCGAGACTTTCTCACCGCGCTCCATATCGGTAATCGAGCGGCGGTTAACGGCCTCTTCAACCGAACGCTTGATATGCTTACGGTAGCGCTCCAAAAAGCGCTGGCGGTTTACCGCGCTTTTATGTTTCGCGTTCGGCCTTCGATCAATAAAGTAGGTCATACGACCTCCTTAGACACCCATCCTAAGCACGCCACCCGTTACTGGGACTTGCGCACGCGCAGATACCACTCGGATAGCAACCGCACCTGTTTTTCGGTGTAGCCGCGGTCGACCATCCGCGCCACAAAGTCTTCGTGCTTTTTCTGATCCGATCGGGAAGCCTTGGCATTGAACGAAATCACTGGCAACAGCTCTTCGGTATTGGCGAACATTTTGTGTTCAATAACGCCCTTGAGCTTTTCATAGGACTGCCAGCTCGGGTTCATACCGTTGTTTTGCGCCCGCGCCCGCAGCACAAAATTGACCACCTCGTGGCGGAAGTCTTTGGGGTTTGAAATGCCCGCCGGTTTTTCGATTTTCTCCAGCTCTTCGTTGAGCGACTGGCGGTTGAGCAGCTCGCCGGTTTCGTGATCGCGGTACTCCTGATCCTGAATCCAGAAATCCGCGTAGGTCACGTAGCGGTCAAAGATGTTTTGGCCGTACTCACTGTAGGATTCGAGGTAAGCGGTCTGAATCTCCTTACCAATAAAGTCCACGTAGCGAGGCGCCATATACTCTTTGATAAAGCCCAAGTAGCGCTCAAACACTTCCGATGGCAACTGCTCGCGCTCCAACGCCTGTTCCAGTACATAAAGTAAATGAACCGGGTTAGCAGCCACCTCGGTGCTGTCGAAGTTAAATACCTTGGAAAGAATCTTGAACGCAAAGCGTGTGGAGAGCCCCTGCATGCCCTCATCCACGCCTGCGGCGTCGCGGTACTCCTGAATCGACTTAGCGCGAGGGTCGGTGTCTTTCAGATTCTCACCGTCGTAGACGCGCATTTTAGAGTAGATGTTGGAGTTTTCCGGCGCTTTTAGCCGTGACAGTACCGAGAACTGGGCCAGCATGCGCAGCGTGTCCGGTGCGCAGGGCGCGGCGTTAAGCGATGAGTCCTCAAGCAGCTTTTGATAGATTTTGATCTCTTCAGTAACCCGCAGGCAATAAGGCACTTTGACGATATAGACCCGATCAAGAAACGCTTCGTTATTGCGGTTATTGCGAAATGCCTGCCACTCCGACTCGTTGGAGTGGGCCAGAATCACGCCATCAAAGGGAATCGCCCCCATGCCTTCGGTGGGGTTATAGTTGCCCTCTTGGGTCGCGGTAAGCAGTGGATGCAGCACCTTGATCGGCGCTTTAAACATCTCTACAAACTCCATCAGCCCCTGGTTGGCACGGCATAAACCGCCGGAGAAGCTGTAGGCATCCGGGTCATCCTGGGAGTAGAGCTCCAATTGGCGGATATCGACTTTACCCACCAGCGACGAGATATCCTGGTTGTTCTCATCACCCGGCTCGGTTTTGGAAATAGCGATCTGGTTAAGCCGTGATGGGTACAAACGCACTACCCGGAACTGGGAGATATCGCCGCCGTACTCTTTCAGCCGCTTCGCCGCCCAGGGCGACATGACGCTGCGCAAATAGCGTTGTGGAATGCCGTACTCTTTTTCGAGCAGTTCGCCGTCCTCTTCGGGCGAGAACAAGCCAAGCGGCGACTCATAGACCGGCGAGCCTTTAATGGCATAGAACGGAATCCGCTCCATTAGCAGCTTAAGTCGCTCTGCCAGCGACGATTTACCGCCGCCCACAGGGCCAAGCAGATAGAGAATCTGTTTGCGCTCTTCAAGCCCTTGGGCCGCATGGCGGAAGTAGGAGACGATTTGCTCAATGGCCTCCTCCATGCCGTGAAACTCGGCAAAGGCTGGATAGCGACGAATCACTTTATTGGAAAAAATACGTGATAGACGCGGGTCTTTCGCCGTGTCGATCACTTCAGGCTCGCCTATGGCTTCCAGCATACGCTCGGCGGCGCTGGCATAAACCTTCGGATCACGGCGACAAAGCGCCAAGTACTCCTCAAGGCTCATGTCCTCTTGCTGAACGCGGGAAAAACGGTCTTGAACGTGATCAAAGATGCTCATGGAACTCTCCTGTGGCCCATCCCCAGGCAGTCACCGTCAAGCCAAATGTTTCGCAACGGCGTGCCAAACGAGGTGTCGCTTTTTTTAGCGTAGTCAGCATTAGCAAAAAGTGATGACTAAAACCTTCAACGCAGCAGCGATATAGGTAAGAAAATTATTCATACGAATAGTTGCGTTAATCTGGGTATCTCAAATAAACGCAAAGGGCCAAAACAGCAACGCCGCTGCGCTAGGCAGCGGCGTCACTAGTTCGGAGGTGCCTAGTGCAGCGGCAAAAAAGGGGGAGAACTAGCGCCTTTAACGCTCAAGTACCGCGCGCATATCGGCCAATAAGGCATCTAACAGTTCAACGGTGGTGTTCCAGGCACATACGAAACGAGCGCCACCGGCGCCAATAAAGGTATAGAAGGTCCAGCCTCTGGCTTTCAACGCTTCAATAGCCTGGGGTGGTAATTCAACGAACACACTATTGGCCTGGGTAGGGAACATAAGCGATACGCCGGGTAGCGTCTGCAGCCCTTCCGATAGATAGCGCGCCATCTCGTTGGCGTGCTGTGCGTTGGTTAACCAGGCGCCGCTTTCTAATAATCCTAACCACGGGGCAGATACAAAGCGCATTTTAGAAGCGAGCTGTCCCGCCTGCTTGCAGCGGTAGGAAAAATCTTCGGCTAATTCACGGTTAAAGAACAGGATCGCTTCACCAAACGCTAAGCCGTTTTTGGTACCCGAAAAACACAGTGCGTCCACGCCGACCTGCCAGGTAAGTTCGGCTGGGGTGGCGTTTAGGCTGGCACAGGCATTGGCAAAGCGGGCGCCGTCCATATGCAGGCGCAGGTCATGTTTATCGGCAATGGCACGAATCGCCATGAGCTCTTCACGAGAGTAGAGCGTGCCCACTTCGGTGGCTTGTGTGAGCGACACCACTTTCGGTTTTGGATAGTGAATATCGCTGCGCTTGGTGACCAGCGCCTCGATGCCTTCTGGTGTCAGCTTGCCGTCGGCACCCGGTGAGGTCAGCAGCTTTGCACCGTTGGAGAAGAACTCGGGACCGCCGCACTCGTCGGTTTCGATATGCGCCAGCTCGTGACAAATAACGCTGTGGTAGCTGCGTCCCATTGCAGAGAGCGCCAGTGAGTTGGCGGCAGTGCCGTTGAAAACGAAGAAGACATCGCAGTCGTAGTCAAACATCTCGCGAAAGCGATCCGCGGCGCGGGCTGTCCAGAGATCGTTACCGTAAGCCAAATCATCGCAACGATTGGCTTCTAGCAGATATTCCATCGCCTCCGGGCAGATACCGGAGGTGTTATCACTGGCTAAAAAACGCGGGCTACACTCCGAGGTCATGACGACAGTCCTTTTATCTGGCGATCGATCAGCGCGAGCTGGGTGCCACTCGCGCCTTTAATGTCTAGCTATTCTTAATAGCTAGATTAGCCATTTAGTCTATCCCCATTTATGGGCTAACGTCACCCGTGCTTTTAAGCGCTTACTTATCAACCTGTCCTAGCGCTCTTTTTTACAAACTCGCCGCCAATCGCGTGCCCTGCTCAATGGCGCGCTTGGCATCCAGCTCGCTGGCTTCATCCGCGCCACCGATTATATGTACCGCCGCTCGCGAACGCTCCAGAGGCGCTAACAGATCACGCACTGACTCCTGCCCGGCGCACACCACCACGCTGTCTACGGCGAGTATCTGGTCAACGCCATCGCGGCGAATATGCAGTCCATGGTCGTCGATTTTGAGATATTCGCAGCCGGTGAGGGTTTTCACCCCCCGCTGCTTAAGCGATGCGCGGTGAACCCAGCCGGTGGTTTTCCCCAGGTACTTGCCGGGCTTGGAGGTTTTACGCTGGAGCATGACAATTTCGCGGGGAACCACGGGCGCCGTCGGCGCTTTTAAACCGCCCCGCTCGCCGACCGCCAAATCAACGCCCCACTCGTCGCACCATTCGGCAATGTCCAACGCAGGATGACCTTGATGCGCCAGCAGTTCGGAAACGTCAAAACCAATACCTCCCGCGCCAATCACCGCCACTTTACGTCCAACGCGCTCGGGGGATTCAATCGCCTCGGCATAGCTCAGCACCTTTCCGTGGTCGTGACCTGGAAGATTGAGTTCCCGTGGCTGAACGCCGGTGGCCATGACCACCTCATCGAAGTCGGCGAGGGTTTCTGCGCTTGCCGCAGTGTTTAGACGTACGTCTACCGCATGTTTCTCCAGCATCACCCGGTAGTAGCGCAGGGTTTCGTTAAACTCCTCTTTGCCAGGAATCTTACGCGCGTAGTTAAACTGCCCGCCCAGCTCACTGCGCTGCTCAAACAGCACCACGTTATGCCCACGACTAGCCGCCGTGACAGCTGTGGCCAGCCCCGCTGGCCCGCCGCCCACCACAGCGACGCGTTTAGGGGTTTGCGCAGGCTCAATCACCAGCTCGGTTTCATGACAGGCACGAGGGTTGACCAAACAGGAAGTCAGCTTTCCGGCAAAAGTGTGATCCAGGCAGGCCTGATTACAGGCAATGCAGGTATTGATCTCTTCCGCCAGGCCCTCTTCGGCTTTGCGAATCCAGGCGGGATCCGCCAGGAAAGGCCGCGCCATGGAGACCATATCCGCATGGCCCGCCGCCAGTACGCGCTCGGCTACCTCAGGCATATTGATACGGTTGGTGGTAATCAGCGGGATCGACAGCGCTGATTTGATCCGCCGGGTCACCTCGGTAAAAGCGGCCCGGGGGACGCTGGTCACAATGGTGGGCACCCGCGCTTCGTGCCAACCGATACCGGTGTTGATCACGTTCGCCCCGGCAGCTTCGATCGCTTGGCCCAGGGTGACGACCTCCTCCCAGGTACTGCCCTCTTCGACCAAATCAATCATCGAGAGACGGAAGATAAGCACAAAACGTTCACCCACCGCTGCGCGAACACGGCGCACAATCTCGACCGCAAAGCGCATACGGTTTTCAAACGCCCCGCCCCACTCATCATCACGCTGGTTGGTACGCTGGCAGATAAACTGATTGATCAGGTAGCCTTCTGAACCCATGATCTCAACGCCATCGTAGCCCGCCTGTTGGGCTAAACTTGCGCAGCGAACGTAGTCAGCAATTTGTTGCTCAACCTCATCGCTAGCGAGTGCTCGAGGCATAAAGGGATTGATCGGCGCCTGAATAGCCGAAGGCGCTACCAACTCCGGCGAATAGGCGTAGCGCCCGGCGTGAAGAATTTGCATGCACAGATGACCGCCTTCAGCATGTACCGCGTCTACCACCTGGCGGTGTTCTGGCAGCTGTGCCTCATCAACGAGCGCGTGAGCGCCCTGGAATACGGCGCCTTCCGCATTGGGGGCAATCCCCCCGGTGACGATCAGGCTAACCCCTTCCCGCGCCCGCTCGGCATAGAAGGCGGCTAGACGTTCAAAGCCGTTGGGCGCCTCTTCCAAGTTGGTATGCATCGAGCCCATCAATACGCGGTTGGGCAGCGTTAAATGGCCAATGGTCAACGGGCGGAAAAGATGCGGATAGGCGGGCGCGCGAGTCATCACGGTACTCCTTGGTATTATTAGTAACACTGTCAAAAAACATTCAAACAAGCGTATGACATACTTGCCGCAACGTACAGACCTTTACCTATCTGAATATTGCTAGGCTTGCCGGTCTGCTCTCTTGCCCAGCGTGCGAATCCGCGTCACATTAACCGGCTAACGATAAGGAACCGTTGTCATGCCATTGATGTATTTTTTGCCGCCGCTCACCACCGTGCTTATCTGGTCGGGCAATATGACCATTAATCAGCTTAGCGTAGGCGCCATCGCACCAAGCAGCATCGCTTTTCTACGCTGGCTGCTCGCCCTCGCCGTGATGACCCCGTTTGTACTGCCTGCAGCATTACGCCACCGTGACGAAATCCGCCGCCAGTGGCCTAAGCTGGCGCTGCTAGGGCTACTGGGCATGGGCCTATGGCAAGGGCTAGCCTATGTGGCGGCGGAGACAACGACCGCTACCAATATGGGCATTCTCGCCGCCATGGTGCCGTTGCTAACGGTACTGCTTAGCGCGCTGATTCTACGCGAGCCACCGACCGTGGGTGGCATTGTGGGTGGCGTACTGGCCTTCGTGGGGGTGACCGTTCTATTAGGGCGCGGCAATCCGCTCTCGCTGCTTCAGCTAGAGGTTGCCCTCGGTGATGCGCTAATGGTGGTAGCCGCCACTTGCTACGCGCTATATGGAGTGATGCTCAAGCGCTGGTCGATGAATTTACCGCCCTGGGTGATGCTTTACGCCCAAGTCTGTTTTGCGGTGCTGTTGTTGTTACCGCCTTATTTGATGGGGCCAATGACGCCTATCGATGGCCAGAATATCGGCCTGATTGTCTACGCAGGCATTCCTGCTTCGATCATCACCACCTTTTTATGGATGCGCGCAGTGCGCCAGATCGGTGCCAATCAATCGAGCATTTTCATCAACTTAATGCCGCTATTTAGCGCACTGATTGCAATGGCCTTCTTGGGTGAACAAGTGGCAGGGTTCCACTTTACCGGCGGGCTGCTGATTCTGGCTGGGGTCATTATGGCGCAAACGCTGACACGCCCGTTAACACGCGGTTTAACCTCGGATAAGCCGAGCAGCGCCCGATAATGCTAGAATGGCTGTCGATTTCTAACGCTGGGAAGCCCTGATATGTCCCTGGAAGAACTGCATCTTAATCTGCGCAACCTAATGAGCGATGACTACGATCAGCTCAAGGCATTGATGGACGCCGTCTATCACGATATCGGCGGAGCATGGCCGAAGCGCACCATCGACAAACTAATCCAGGAATTTCCCGACGGCCAAATCGCTATTGAAGACGATGGCCTTCTGGTGGGCGTAGCGCTCACCGTCCAGGTGGATTACGACGAATTCTCCAACCCGCATAAGTACGATGACCTGATCGGCCATCGCGAGATCATCCTCAACGACGAGGATGGTGACGCTATGTACGGGCTGGATGTACTGATTCACCCGGATTACCGCGGTTATCGCCTGGGCCGCCGCCTTTACGAAGCGCGTAAAGAGCTGTGCCGCTCAATGAACCTGCGGGCGATTCTAGCCGGTGGACGCATTCCTGAGTACCACCAGCACGCCGATGAGCTCACCCCGGCTCAATACATTGATAAAGTTTCGCGTAAAGAGATCTACGATCCGATTCTCTCTTTCCAGCAGGCCAATGACTTCCAGGTAAAGCGCCTACTGCGCAAATATCTGCCGGAAGATGAGCAGTCACGAGGTTACGCCACCCTGCTGGAGTGGAACAACATTCTGTTTGAGCCCGCTGCCAGCGTGCTCGACAACAAACCGACCCAAGTACGGGTGGGGGCGGTGCAGTGGCAGATGCGTGAGTTTTCGTCGGTTGAAGCTGCGCTTCAGCAGATCGAGTACTTCGTAGATGCGCTCTCCGACTACCAGAGCGACTTTGCCGTTTTCCCAGAGCTGTTCAACGCACCGTTGATGGGCCTTCAGGATCGCGCTGCTCAGCAGGATCAAATGGGCGCGATTCGCTTTTTGGCCGGTTTTACCGAGCGCTTTAAGTCTGAACTCTCGCGGATGGCGGTCTCCTACAATATCAATATTGTAGGCGGCTCGATGATTGAAGTGGGCGACGATGACCGACTCTACAACATCGCCTACCTGTTCCACCGCGACGGCACCGTTGAGCGCCAGGCCAAGCTGCACATTACGCCTCAAGAGCGCCGCGACTGGGTAATTGAAGGTGGAGACGAGCTACAGGTGTTCGATACAGACGCTGGCCGCGTAGGCATCTTGATCTGCTACGACGTGGAGTTTCCGGAACTTGGCCGACTGCTGGCCGACCAGGATATGGACATTCTGTTTGTGCCATTCTGGACTGACACTAAAAACGGTTACCTGCGCGTGCGCCATTGCAGCCAGGCAAGGGCAATCGAAAATGAGTGCTACGTGGTGCTCTGCGGCAGCGTCGGCAACCTGCCTTCGATTGAAAACCTGGATATCCAGTACGCTCAATCGGCTGTGTTCTCCCCTTCCGATTTCGCCTTCCCCCACGACGCGGTGCTGGCGGAAACCACGCCCAATACCGAGATGATCTTCTTCTCGGACTTGGATCTCACCCGTCTAACGGTAGTACGTGCCGAAGGTTCGGTGACCAACCTTAAAGACCGCCGCAAGGATCTGTTTGATCTACGCTGGCGCGACTGGTCGTGGAAATCGGGTGCCAATCTGGAAGATTGAAGTGTTAGATGTAAGGTAAATTAAAAACGCCGCCCAATTGGGCGGCGTTTTTGTTTCTATAAGCGTTTTATATAGCTTAATCAGGCCAAACGAGGTGCGCAGGCACGCGGCCTTTGCCATCAAACAGAATACCCTCATCACGCAACTTACGATGTTGGCGCTCGGCGCCGCCGTGATCGGCAAGCTTCAACGACGATGCAATCACGCGATGCCATGGCAACTGGTGGCCATCTGGCAGGTGACGCATCGCCGAACCTACCATGCGTGGGGTGGCGCCTTCGGTCATGGCGGCAATGCGGCCATAGGTCGTCACCCGACCCGGCGGAATCTGATCGACAATGGTGTAGATCTGTTCGAGTAATTCCGGCCGAGCCATGTGATTATCCTTTTATTCCTTGAGAACACTTATGGGCGTGATTATAGCCCCTCAACCAGTTGATCAATCGCCTGGAAAGCTTCTTTGATGGCGGCTTCGCGCTGCTGCTCGCCCATATTCAAGCCTTCAGCATAGACCACATGGGTATCTTTAATTCCCATCAGACCCAGCATGGCTTTGAGGTGCGGCGTTTGGCTATCCATTTCGGTGCCTGCGTACTGACCACCGCGCGCTGCCAGAATAATCGCTCGCTTGCCTTCCACCAACCCTTGCGGGCCGTTTTCGGTATAGCGGAACGTTTCACCGGCACGCAGAATACGGTCAAACCACGCCTTCAGCTGTGAAGGAATACCCAGGTTGTACATCGGCACCGCAATCACCAGCACATCATTGGCGCGCAGCTCAGCCAGCAGTTCGTCCGAGCGCGCGGCTAACGCCTGCTGCTCGGCGGTACGCTCTGCGGCCGCCACTTGCCAGGTACCCAGTTCGCTAATATCCAGGTGGGGAAGCGAGTTTTTCACCACATCACGCTGGGTAACGTCGATATCGTTGCGGGCGCTCGCCTGCTCGACAAAGCGATTAGCCAGCGCATTGGATTGGCCGTTTTCAGCCAGAATAGAAGAGGTAATAACCAGAGCACGAGTCGTCATTGAAAGCACCAAAATCGTATAGGGAAGGATTGGAGGCTATTCTACGGCGCTTTCCGATAAGCAAAAGCGCAATGTTTTCCGATTTGTATTCGATTAAATCGAATCAAATTGGGAATAACATCTGCTCTATTCTGATGGTGAGCAACGCGGCTCACGCCAATACGCTTCAAGCCCTGGACCTTTACCCCATAGAATTATGTAGCCAACTCCACACCAGCGCGGCATCTTCGCTAACGTGGCGTCGGCTAGGGCGCACCAGCCAGAAGCGTTCATCGCTGAGCACACTGAGCTCAAAAGGCGCCACTAAATCGTTACGTTGCTCCATTAAGCGGCGGTGGGTTAGCGCGACCCCCCCACTCTGGCTAGCGAGCGCCAGCGTCATCACCTGGTTATCGCAAGTGAGCGACCAGCACTGCGCTTCCAGGTGAGCAACACCTGCTTCCTGCAGCCACCCCGGCCACCCCACGCCAAAACCGACGGCGTGCAGCAGCGTATGCCCAGCCAGATCGCTCGGCGCAGTTAACGTCTCCGCCACTGCCTGCGAGCAAACAGGCAACAGTTGCTCTTCACCTAGCGGCTGCATTTCAACGCCCGTCCACTCCCCTTTGCCATAGCGAATCTCGATATCTGCGCCTTCGGGGCCAAAGTCATCGGGCCAGATAGCACTCACTACGCGAATCGCCACCTGGGGGTGAGCCCGGTGGAAGGCAATTAAACGCGGCGCCAGCCACGTCTGCTGGATAACCGGCGTGGCACGCAGCGTCACCGGCTGCTCAGAAGTGCTGCCAAAGACCTCCAGGGTGCCCTCACTGATACGCGCAAAGGCATCGTGAATACTCGGCAGCCACGCCTGCCCGGCGGGAGTGAGCGTCAAGCTGCGGGCATGGCGCACAAAGAGCTTCTGCCCCACACGATCTTCCAACAGCCTGACGCGTTGGCTGATAGCCGCTTGGGTAACGCCCAGCTCATTGCCTGCGGCGGTAAAACTCAAGGTGCGCGCCGCAGATTCAAACGCCTGCAGCCATAATAAAGGCGGGAGCTGACTCATGAAAAAGTGACCTATAAATTAAATGATGTCTTAGGGGTCAGATTAATCGTTTGTCACTGCCGTTGCTACTCCGCATCCTAGACAGCATCAACGCACACCCCTTATAGAATGCCACTAAGGGAGCGAATCGGAGTTTTAATGAATAGCGCAGCACAGACCACACCCACGACACCTCATTCCCACGCCCCTGAGATGGGCGAATTAAGTCCTTATCAAGCGGGCCCGGTACTCACTCAAGCGATGCTTGTCCACAATGGCGTTGGCCTTGAGTGGCAAGACGGTCAACAAACCACCCTACCCCTGCTTTGGCTGCGCGACCATTGCGCCTGTCCGGCCTGCCGTCATCCGCAGACCCGCGAAAGACTCTACCTGCCGCTTGACCCCATCACAGAGCCACCCAGCGTTGCGCTACAGGATGGACATTTACACCTGACCTGGCAGGACGGTCATGTCAGCGCCTTTCATAGCGGCTGGCTTTATCAGCGCCGCCCGGAAGCCAAGCTGGCGTCTGCGGTACCCGATACTCAGCCATGGGTCGACCACTTCACTCCCGAGCGCATCCGCCACAGCGATTTTCTAACACCGCAGGGCGAAAAAGCCTGGCTAACCGCCATGTTACGCGACGGACTGGCACTGATTACCGACGGCCCATTGGTAGAAGAGGAAGTGAGCCGCTTGGCTGAACGTATTGGGCCCCTGCGCGCCACCAATTTTGGCGCCCGTTTCGATGTGCGCTCCAAACCCAATCCCAATAACGCGGCGTATACCGCCGTGGGTTTGCCGCTGCATATCGATCTGCCCAACTGGCGCCAACCGCCAGACATTCAGTTGCTCTACTGCCTGCAAAACGGCGCCAGCGGCGGTGAGTCGCTGTTCGCCGATGGAGCGCGTGTTGTGGAAGCTTTGCGCCAGCAAGATCCGGCGGCGCTTGCCATTCTCAGCGAGACGCCGATTGATTTTCGCTTTCAGGATGAAACCCACGATATTTCTATGCGGGCGCCGGTGATCACTCTGGATAGTGCAGGCAATCTGGTCGAGATGCGCTTGAACAACTGGATTCGCGATGCCCTGCACCTGCCGGTTGAGCAGATGGACGCCTGGTACAGCGCCTACTCGCTACTGTGGAAGCTATTTCACAGCGAAGCGCACCAGTTGGAGTTCACGCTTCGCCCTGGGCAGATGGTCGCTTTTGATAACCGCCGCGTACTTCACGGACGGCGCGAGTTCGATCCCAACAGCGGCGCACGCCACCTGCAGGGCACCTATTTAGACCGCGATATGCTGGCTTCACGCCTTCGCGTGCTAGCCCGCAACGATTAACGCGGCACTCGTCCTATCTAACAACAACACCTATCTGACAAAAACCTAGCAAGGAGATCGTATGACACATCTTAAACCTCTCGCCTCTGGCATTGCTCTCGCTACCACCGCGCTATTCGCATCAGCAGCCCAAGCCGATGACCAAACCCTTGATTTTGGTGTGCCCGCCTGGCCCGGCATTACGGTAAAAAGCGCTATTGCCGAGCAGCTATTGAACCCGCTGGGCTACGAAACCAGCACCCAGGAAATCGGCCTGCAGGTGATTTACCAAGGGATCGAAAGCGGTGATATCGACGCCTTCTTAGGCGCCTGGCTGCCTGCCCAGCTTGAGATGTTCGATCCCCGCAAGGAGTCGGGTGTACTCATTGATGTGGCGAATAACGTCGATGGTGCGCAAATGACCCTGGCAGTGCCGGAATATCTGTATGAGAGCGGCATTCAAAGCTTTGCTGATTTAGACGCAAACCGCGACCAGTTCGAAGGTGAAATCTATGGCTTCGGTGCGGGCTCCGCTGCCAGCGAAATTCTCCACAACGCTATTGATAACGACACCTGGGGATTAGGTGACTGGCAAGTCGTCGATACCAGTGAAGTGGGCATGCTTTCCGCTGCACGTGATGCGATCTCTCGGCAAGAGCCAATCGTCTGGGTAGGCTGGACGCCCCACTGGATGAACCTTGAACTGCCCATGCGCTACCTGGAAGATCCTGAAGACCTGTTCGGTGAGAACAATGGTGAAAGCGATGTGCTAACGCTGCTGCGCAGTGACTACGCTGAAGCCAACCCCAACGTCGTGACCTTCTTTGAGCAGTTTACTTTCTCTGCCGAAGAGCAGAGCTGGATGATTCAGGCGTTTGGACAGGAAGAGCAAGACCTTGCCGACGTCGCCGAACAGTGGATCAACGACCACCCAGAGCGCATTGAAGCCATGCTCGCGGACGTCACGACCACCGACGGTGACCCTGCCTGGCCGGTCATTGAAGCCCAGCTCAACAACTAATCAAACGTTGATGAGCTAGTGCGCTTAGCGTAAAAAGCACCTTCATCCCATCGGACGGCTAGCGTATGCTAGCGCTTTTTTAGCCGATGGGAGTGGGCATGTCGCGGACATTGAGCAAAGGCGTTGGCCTGCTGGTAGTCGTCGTGCTTCTCGGCATTATGTGGCATTTGCTACAGCGCTACGACCTGCTGACCCAGGCGCGCCTTGCCGAGTTTATCGATTACATTCGCCAGTGGCGTACCGCGCCCTGGATGTTTGCCGCGGTCATGGCCACTTACGCCAGCGCCCTGCTGGTGATGTTTCCGCTTAGCCTACTGGTAGTAGTGACAGGCTTACTGTTTGGCCCGACATGGGGGCTGGCGTACGCCACCCTGGGTACATTGACCTCATCGATTGTGTCTTATTGGGTAGGCCGCTGGCTTGGCCGCGAGGCGCTTATGCGCTACGGCGGACGCCATCTGCGCGGTCTCTCCGGCTACTTGTCTCGACGTGGTATCCGGACAATGACGGTGATTAACCTGCTGCCGCTCGCCCCATTCACGCTCACCAATATGCTGGCGGGCGCTTTTCACCTTAAGTTTCGCGACTATATGATCGGCTCCACCCTGGGCATCGTGCCTGGGCTGGCAGCGGTGATTTTATTGGGCAGCCAGTTAGGCGCGCTGTTTACCGCGGCCTCATCAAAAGATCTCATCCTTGCGGGCGTTGGGCTCACCGCCGGAGTTGGCCTTTTAATAGGTCTCAAACGCTATGCCAACCGGCGCCAAGCTTCGAAAAAGCAGCCTCACCGCGAAGGCGAGTGATATTTAGCCAACACTTCCGCGTAAAAAGTTGCCACCGCTGAGGCAAAGTTCTTAATATCAAACTCCTCGGCAAAGTGGCTGGCCTGCTTACCCAACTGCTGGCGTAGCTCTGCATTATCTTTCAACGCCACGACCTTCTGCCCCCACGCCTGACGATTTTGCGGCGTTTTGAAACCGTTTACCCCCTGGCGCACTACGTCATCAATCCCGCTGGAGCGCACCGCCACCACCGGCAATCCCGCTGACATCGCCTCAAGAATCACCATGCCCTGGGTTTCCGATGTGGAGGCAAACACAAACACATCGCCTAGGTGGTAATAAAGCGCCATCCGGTCAGGCGGTACCGCGCCCACCAAGGTTGCCTGCGAGGTTAGTTTCAAAGTGTCGATCCGGGTTTGAATCGCCTCGCGATCCGGCCCATCGCCAATCAGTAGCAGATGAAGATCATCGTGCCCCTGTGCCTTAAGCTCGGCGAGGGCTTCCAGCATAAAGCCGATGTTTTTCTCTTTGCTAATCCGCGAGACGCTGACCAATATTTTACTGGAAGGGTCGACACCTAATTGCTCGCGCAACGCCGCCAGCTCACTCTCTTCAACGTGGGAAAAACGCGCGACATCTATCCCTGTCGGCTGCACCAGCGTAGGCGTTTTCACCCCAATCATGCGTAGATACTCCTCGGCGGAGTGGGTGGGCACAATCACCCCTTGGCAGCGGTTAGAAAAGCGTTTGATCAGGTAGTGCGAGATCAGATTGCGAAACAGCGCGCCGGGCAATGGCACGAAGTGGGCATAGTGCTCCAGGCGGGTGTGATAGGTGTAAATCACGGGCACCTGAAGCCGACGCCCCATAAACAGCCCCATGGAGCCTAGCCAGAAAGGGTGGTGAACGTGAATAAGATCCGGTTTGAATGCCCGTAGGCAGCGGCGAAAACGAACACTGAACGGGTTGGTTAACCGGAATTCACCCTTTTGACCAAATGCCATCAGCGTAGGGATGCGCTTGATAGAGCTGTCGTCTTGCCACGCTTCTCGATAGCGCGGCACTAACAGCTGGATGGCATGGCCTAGATCGCGTAAGCCATTGCACAGGCGATCCACCGACACCGACACCCCGGAAACAAACGGGAAGTAGTTATTGGATACCATCGCCACCCGCAGCGACTTATCCAGAAAAGGCGTCGGGTCAATATCGAAATCGGGGTAGTAGTCGCGGTCTTCGAAAATCAGCCGATGTAAGCGCAGCGCGAGCAGCGTCAACACACCTACAATCAGCAAAAACCGCGTATAGCTGACGTAGAAAAACGCATACACCGTGGAAGCCACGCTACTCAACATCCGCCACCAGCCGGGGCTATCTACGTTTAAACGCACGGGGGCAATGGCAACATTCTCGCCCTCTACATCGACGATGACATAGTGATGAAAGCTGCTATCGGCATCGATGAGGATGCCCCCCGCGCCTCCGGTGGTCACGTAATCCACGCCGTTAATCGTCTGCTGGGAAAAGAGCGTTAAGTTGGCGGAAAATACGGTATCAACAGCATGCTCCTCCGCCAGCGCCATAATGCCATCGGCTAAGCGGGGGTCATTAAGGTAATTGTTTGCTTCAAACAATGGCGCGTCGTTCACGACGTTGTGCAACGGCAAGCCAACAAACAAAAATTTATGCTGTGCTTCTGAGGCCGTGAGCTCCCGAGATAACCAATCAAGCTGCCAAGAGGTGGAGGATTTGCCGGTACCGTCAAGAAAGATAAAGTGGCTATTCCCCGCTACAAAGGAGTAAAAATGTGGGCCAAAATATTCATAAAACAGGTAACTACCAAAATCACTATCTTCGTTTTCACCGTAGGTGAGTAAATAAGGAACATTGAGCTGCTCCAGACTCTGATAGATGGCCTGGTAGCTCTCCTGTCGCCCTCCATTCACGGCATTTCCCGCGGAAATCAAAAAGTCGATGCCGCCCTGATTGATGAGTGGCACGATCTCATCTTGAAACACGGTCACTGAGTTATTGATATTGCCCACCACCGCAAATCGGTAGTCGGTTCGCTCCCTCAATGTCTCGCGAATATCAGCCACTTCAAGGGTATGCACGGACTCAAATTTTGGCTCTGCCACATACAACCAAATTTGATGGGCAATCAGCCCAACCACCAGGGCGAGATTAAGATAGAAGAACAGCCGCAACCAGCGCTGGCGGGAAAGGCGAAGAAAGGAGCGTCGTGGCATTTAAAAGCGCTTTTCAATGATAGAAATGGATACCTGCCACTATACAGCAACGCTAAGTCGAGGTGGCGCCCCTGGTTAGCGCGCTTCACACCCGTTCAAGGTGGCCAGTAATCGGCGTGGCCCCGCCTGATGGCGGTGTTCACCCAGCCAAATACCCTGCCAAGTACCTAAGGCCAAACGTCCATCGCGCACCGCCAGCGTTAGCTGTGTACCCAGCAGGCTGGCGGCCACATGGGCCGGCATATCGTCGGGGCCTTCCAGGGTATGGCGGAAATAGGGCAAGTCTTCGGGCACCAGTCGACGCAGAAATGCATCTAAATCGTGGCGGACATCCGGATCAGTGTTCTCATTGAGCGTTAACGAGGCAGAGGTGTGCATCAGCTGTAAGTGCAGCAGGCCAATATGGCAGTCGCTTAAACACGGCAAGGCTCGCGCTACATCATGTGTTATCAAATGAAAGCCGCGCGCCATTTCAGGCAAATGGATCTCTTGTTGGCACCACATAAACACCACCTTTATTTGTTATGCAACTGGAAACACTTCATCACCAGCATGCTCTTTTTGTATGGCAAAATAGCCACCAATAGTACTTATCCTAGTCCATCGCCTATGGTTCATCGCCACCATAATTTATCCCCCCATAGTTCATCGCCAAGGAGCGCGTTAATGAAAACCCTGCTAGGAAGCAGTGTCGTCAGTATGGCTTTACTCACCGGCTGCACTGGCATTCCGGATGGCACTCAGCCAGTCTCAGGCTTTGAGCTAGACCGCTACCTGGGCCAGTGGTTCGAAATTGCCCGTCTGGACCACTCCTTTGAACGTGGCCTTGATTGCGTGACCGCTACGTACAGCCTGCGCGATGACGGTGGTGTGCGAGTGATCAACCGTGGTTACAACCTTGAAGAGCAAGAATGGGATGAGGCTGAAGGCCGCGCCTACTTTATTGACGATGAAAGCGTTGGACGCTTAAAGGTAAGCTTCTTTGGCCCCTTTTACGGCGGCTATAACGTCCTCGAGCTGGATGAGGAGTATCAATGGGCGTTAGTGGCAGGCCCTAACCGCGACTACCTGTGGATACTTTCACGCACTGCGGAAATGGATAGTGCGACAGAAGAGCGTCTGCGCCAGCGGGCAGCCGAGCTGGATTTCGCTACTGAAGAGCTGATTGATGTTAACCAAGGCGAGGCTTGCCCTAGCCGATAAGTAGCTTTTGATTAGCTCCCTTCCGGCCATATCGGCACCCGCCCCGGCATTTCGCGCTGAACATAATCAATAAAAGCGCGCAGCCGGGCGGGCACATGGCGCCGTTGCTCGAACACTGCATAGAAGTCTGCCCGCACCCCCTGCCAGCCTGGCAACAGCGCTACCAATGCGCCACTGGCCAGGTGCTCATTAACGTCCCACCAGGAGCGCAGCATGACCCCGTGACCGTCCAAGGCCAGGCGGGTAATGACCTCGCCATCGTTGCTGGCTAATCGACCACTAACCTTTATAGACTGTGTCTGCCCAGGCAGTCCTTTGGCAGGCTGGGCGATTTGTTCAAAGCGCCAAAGCGGGAAATCACTGTCGTTCTCGCGAATCACCAAACAGGCGTGCTGCTGTAAATCTGCCGGCACTTGCAGAGGTGCCGCCTGGGCAATGTAATCAGGTGATGCACACAGCACCCGTCGATTGGCCAGAATACGCCGAGCGACCAAGCGGGATTCCGGTGGTTCGCCCACGCGAATGCCAATATCAAAGCCGTGATCGCTCAAATTGAGCGGAAAATTGGTTAACTCCAACCACCCTTCCACCTCGGGGTGATCGGCACAAAAGCGCGATAGCAGCGGCGCAATATGGCGACGCCCGAAGCCAAACGTGGCGTTTACCCGCAAACGGCCGCTAAGCGCTTGATTCGCGCCCTCACCCAGTGAATTCTCCAGCTCCTCCAGCTCATCTAAAATCAGCACACCACGAGCCAAATAGCGCTCGCCCTCGGCGGTCAGCGTCAACCGCCGCGTAGTGCGAGCAGCCAGCTCTACGCCCAGGCGCGCCTCCAACTGTTTTAGCCGTTTGCTTACCGCCGAGAGCGATAGCCCCAGCTCGCGAGCCGTCGCGGTGAGGCTTCCCGCCCGCGCCAAGTGCTGAAAAAACGCCAAATCATCCAAGTGAGCCATTTCTCTCCTTAGCCATTCTGCACTTTCACGCAACAATAACTTGAATAGTAGCCTGATTATCTCCGCCAAAATAGCCGCTACACTCTAGTGATTACTCATAAGCATTCGCCACAACTAACAAGATAAGGAGTCACTATGACCCACCGTATTGCCATTATCGCCGGTGACGGCATCGGCACCGAAGTCATGCCTGAAGGCATCCGCGCCCTTGAGGCCACCGCCAAGCGTTTTAATATTGATCTTGAGTTCACCACCTTTGAGTTTGGCAGCTGTGACTACTACCTGGAGCACGGCAAAATGCTGCCGGATGATTGGTTCGAGCAGTTAAAAGGCTTCGATGCGCTGTTTTATGGCGCGGTGGGCTGGCCCGACAAAGTACCCGACCATATTTCCCTTTGGGGCTCATTGCTGCAGTTCCGCCGCCGTTTTGATCAGTACATCAACCTGCGTCCCTGTAAGCTCATGCCCGGCATCAAAAGTCCGCTGGCAGGCCGTGAGCCCGGCGATATCGATTTTTATGTGGTGCGTGAGAACACTGAAGGCGAGTACTCAAGCGTTGGCGGCAAAATGTTTGAAGGCACCGACCGTGAAGTGGTCATTCAAGACACGGTCATGACCCGCACCGGTGTTGACCGCGTATTGAAGTACGCCTTTGAGCTGGCCCAAACTCGCCCGCGCAAAAAGCTCACCTCGGCGACTAAATCCAACGGCATCTCAATCACTATGCCGTACTGGGATGAACGTGTGGTCGAAATGGCCAAAGGCTACCCAGAGATCGCGGTGGATAAATTCCATATCGATATTCTCACCGCCAACTTCGTTCTCCACCCGGATTGGTTTGACGTCGTCGTGGGCAGCAATCTGTTCGGCGATATTCTTTCTGATCTCGGCCCCGCCTGCACCGGTACCATCGGCATTGCCCCTTCGGCCAACATCAACCCGGAAGGCCACTTCCCCAGCTTGTTTGAACCCGTACATGGCAGCGCGCCAGATATCGCCGGTAAAGGCATTGCCAACCCGATCGGTCAGATTTGGTCAGGCGCCATGATGCTGGAGCACCTCGGCTATAAAGAAGCCGGGGACGCGATGGTCACGGCCATTGAGGAAGTATTAAGCGAGGGAGATGCCACCGTACTTACCCGCGATGTGGGTGGAGAAGGCACCACTGCAAGCCTAGGCAAGGCCATTGCGGACGCTATTTTGCGCTAAGCATTTCATACTTACTGCTCAGCACTAACTGATACGCACAGCCGTTAACTTACCACTGCGGTTGGCTGCTCGGATGGACACTTCCGGGCAGTCAATGTATGACTTTTAATTTATTATGTTCTACATTCACCCTGATGGTGAGTGAAACATTGGTTTCACTGCGCCCATAACAACGTCAATAAACAACCATCAGGACAATGCTATGAAACTTGGACGCCGTGAGTTCCTTTCGGCATCGGCCGCCCTGGCCGCTGTTGGTACATCGCCCCAGCTTTTTGCTTTGCAGAGCGCACAAGGTTCCGCCCCGGAACGGTACCCAATCGATGCCTGGAAAGTCGAAGATTCCCGCTTTAGTGATTACATGATTTTTAACAGTCCTCTAGAGCGCCACTGGAGTGGAGGTCTGTGGACAGAGGGGCCAGCATGGAACGCCGTAGGTCGTTATGTTGTGTTCAGCGACATACCCCGCGCCAAGCAGATGCGTTGGGACGAATCCACTGGCCAGGTTAGCGTTTTGAGAGACAATGTCGGCTACTCCAACGGGAATACCTTCGATCATCAGGGTCGGCTAATTGCTTGCGAACACTACCCCTCTCGCGTTTTGCGCTATGAGTGGGACGGCAGCACAACGGTACTCGCCGAGCGCTATCAAGGTAAGCCACTCAATGCCCCCAATGACGTGGTGGCACTGCCCTCGGGGGGAGTGATCTTCACCGATCCAGGCTATGGAGCTCACTTCGACTACGAGGGCAAAAAACGAGACCTGGAGCTAGAAACGGCGATCTATTACGTCGATGACAGTCTGGATGAGCCCATCATGCTAACCGACGATATTTATAAGCCAAACGGTATTGTATTAACGCCGGATGGCGAGGGGTTCTACGCCAGTGACAGTGCCCCCACCCATTTCGACGAACCCGCGCGAATTATTCGCTGGTCGTTGGGTGAAGACGGTCGCAGCGTCAGCGATCGGCAAGTTATCGTGACCAGCGAAGACACGATTTTCGACGGCATGGCCTGTGACGTGGATGGCAATATCTGGTCAAGTGCCAATGGTGGCGAAGGTATCGACGGAGTCGTGGTCTTCTCACCGGAAGGCACCCTGCTGGGCAGAGTATTGCTACCCGAAGTCTGCTCAAACGTGTGTTTTGCGGGCAAGGGGCGCAATCGGCTATTTATGACGGCCAGCCAATCCGTCTACACAATTTACACGGCGGCGCGCGGAGCGTAGTAAGACTATAATCCCAGCCCAGTATCCCAACCCAAAAAAGCCTCGCCGGATATATCCAGCGAGGCTTTATACATGGCTGACTCGTATATGTCTTGGCTAGTGAACTAACTAACTGGCCAGCTTAGACGCTGTTTTCGCGACTAGCTCGCCCTGGAAACGGGCAATTTTCAGTTCACGCTCATCAGGCTGGCGCGATCCATCACCACCCGCCAGCGTTGCAGCGCCGTAGGGCGTACCGCCACTTACTTTAGAAATATCAAACTGCTCTTCGATGCCGTAACCAATCGGCACAATCACCATGCCGTGGTGGGCAAGTGTCGTCCAAGTAGAGGTAATGGTCATCTCATCGCCACCGCCGGTACCGGTAGAAGTGAAGACACTGGCTACTTTGCCACGCAGCGCCCCGTTCGCCCACAGACCGCCGGTCTGATCCAGGAAGGTGCGCATTTGGCCAGCCATATTACCAAAGCGAGTAGGCGTACCGAAAATGATCGCATCGTAATCGGCAAGCTCTTGCGGCGTCGCTTCGGGCGTATCGAAATCCTGCTTACCACCTGCATTCTTGAACGCCTCATCAGGCATTGTTTCAGGAACGCGTTTAACCGTCACTTCAACACCGCTCACACCCTTGGCGCCTTCTGCAACCGCCTGGGCCAGCGTATCGATATGGCCATACATGGAATAATAAAGTACCAGTACCTTTGTCATTACTATCTCCTTCACTTATGAGCAGTGCAATCAGCGTCGCCTAGAGTGGGCGTCACCTAATAAGTAGTTAACACAACATAGCGCACTCAAGCATAGAAAAAAGCGAATGTTTTCGTCCGTGGGCGTCGATTTCATCGACGAACGCCACCTTGCACTTTACGCAATCCACCACTAGCTTTGACTTGCCTACATCAAACGTATCCAAGGAGTCTGGAATGACGATTTTTGAAGCCCTGCGCAAAGATCATGATATTCAGCGCGACCTGCTCGCCCGCTTAGTTGAAACACATGGAGACAGCGACGAGCGCGACAGCCTGTATAAGCAAGTGCGTGCCGAATTGCAGTACCACGCCGCCGCCGAAGAACGGGCGCTGTATATTCCGATGATGTCGATTGATCTGACCCAGGAAAAAGCCCGCCACAGCGTTGCTGAACATCATGAAATTGATGAGCTTTTAGAGCTGCTCGATGGAACTGACTACAGCGCTACTCACTGGCTGACCCACGCCAAACAGCTCCAGGATTTAGTCACCCATCACCTGGATGAAGAGGAGCAAGAGGTTTTTCAACTGGCTGGCCGCGGCTTGCAAGAGAAACAAAAGACATCGCTTGCTAGCGAGTACACAGAAGAAATGCAGCGCCAACGCTCAGCGTAATCTGATAAGCAAATTGAAGAAGCGCTCATGCATCGCATGGGCGCTTTTTGATACTAGCGACTTAGTAAGGCCACTTTCGGATGCCTCTTGTTTCATAAATACGCTTTTTCACGAATACACTAGGCTTTTACACGTGAACGACCTACAGGTTTCTGACACACGCCCAGCGTGGTAAACCTAGGCTCGCTTTTTATACTGACAACGAATCTGATAACAAATATTGAGGAGCGACAATGCTAGGCCAATGGCTCGACTGGTCGCTTGATGGGCAGCTCCCCGCCGCCAGCCAAGGCGACTTCGCAAGCGGCACTTACCATTTACATGCGCCTGGCATTTTGGAAATTACTCCCACCACGGCAAGCCAGGGTGCCCACGCGTGCATTTTTTCCGCGGCGATCCACGGCAACGAAACGGCGCCGGTAGAGCTAGTGGGTGAATGGTTAAGTTGTTTAGAAGCGGGCAGTATATCGCTCGGAGCGCCCGTACTGGTGATTCTAGGCAACCTGCCCGCGCTTAAGGCGCAGCAGCGTTTTCTGACTACCAATTTAAACCGGCTATTTAGCCGTGACCAAACCGCTAAGGGCGATGAGCCGGATCGCGCCCGGGAATTGATGGCGGCTGTAGATGGTTTTTATGCGCGCCATGCCGGGCTACCCAAATTGCACTACGACTTACATACCGCTATTCGGGATAGTCGTTACCCCCGCTTCGTCGTGGAACCCTTTGCCGAATCATCCACCGATGCCGAGCAGTGGGGCTGGCTAGCGGCGGCGGACATGCAGGCGGTGCTGCACCAACACCAGCATAGCTGGACGTTCTCCCACTACAGCAAGCACTATCACGCCGCGTGCGCATTTACCTTTGAGCTGGGCCGCGTAGCGCCTTTTGGCCACAACGATATGGCATCATTAAAACCGATGCTTACGCTACTCACGGCACTTAGTGAGGGGCATACGCCGCCCAATCAGCCCGCCTCGCAAATGCAGTTTTTTCAGGTTCAACACGAGTTAATGCGGCACTCGGAGGACTTCCAGCTCTGTTTTACTGAGGACACGGCTAACTTCAGCCGCTTTGAGCCAGGCACCCTGCTGGCACAAGACGGAGAGGCGGGTGAGTTTAGGGTGGGTGATACGCCACTCTATGTGGTGTTTCCCAACGCCCAGGTTGAGGTGGGCGCCCGTGCCGCGCTTTTGGTGGCGCCTATCGTTTAACCCGCCAAGCAAAGCCTAAATTAACCAAGACAACAATAATGGTGAGACGACAACTGGCCCTTCGATGTCGCTACGACTAACGTCGAGTGCATAATGTTAGAAGGAAAGCGCGCATAATGCGCCCAGCCTGATAGAATCGCCCCTTTTTTCGCGCCAGCCGCATCAAACCCACCTGTTGCTGCGGCAACTCTGTACTGGAGCCAATGATATGGCCGCTACGCCTACTCCCCTTGAAGTGCGTAATATTAAAAAACGCTTTGGCGATACGGAAGTTCTGAAAGGGCTCTCACTGCAAGCCCAAAAGGGCGATGTGATTACCCTGATTGGTGCCTCTGGGTCGGGTAAAAGTACTTTTTTGCGCTGCATGAACCTGCTTGAGCAGCCCGACGATGGCGACCTCATTGTCCATGGTGAACCCATTCGCTTTAAAACCACTAAACACGGCCGCGAGCCCGAAGATTGGAAGCAGGTGGTACAAATGCGCGCCAAGCTCTCCATGGTGTTTCAAAGCTTCAACCTGTGGGCCCATATGACGCTGCTCGAAAACATCATCGAAGCACCGATTCATGTGCTGAAAAAACCCAAAAAAGAAGCCTTGGAACACGCCCACGCCCTGCTTGACCGCGTCGGCTTAACGGCCCGCGCCGACGCCTACCCGGCTCAGATGTCAGGCGGTCAGCAACAGCGCGGTGCGATTGCTCGCGCACTGGCGATGGACCCAGAAGTGATGCTGTTTGACGAACCTACCTCTGCCCTTGATCCAGAATTGGTCGGCGATGTATTAAAAGTCATGCACGGTCTCGCTGAAGAGGGCCGCACCATGGTGGTAGTGACCCACGAGATGAGTTTTGCCCGTGATGTATCCAGCCAAGTCATCTATCTTCACGAAGGCTTAGTGGAAGAAGCAGGAGCGCCTGCTGACGTACTGGATAATCCGCAATCTCCGCGCCTGCAGCAATTCCTGGCCCCTAAATACTGATCCGCGAGGCTCACCATGATTGATTTACAAGGTTATGGCCCAAGGCTGATTGAGGGGGCCGGCGTCACCATCCAGTTAGCGGTGCTGTCGCTGATTTTATCGATTATTTTGGGGCTACTGACAGCCAGCGCGAAGATGTCGCGCAACTGGTTCGCTCATCGTTTGGCCACGCTTTACACCACACTTATTCGCGGTGTGCCCGACCTCGTGTTGATGATGCTGTTTTTTTTCGGCGGCCAAATTGGCGTCAACATGATCACCGACTGGCTTTACTACTCGTTCGATATCGATATTTTTATCAATATTAATGCCTTCGTAGCGGGCGTTGTCACCATTGGGCTAATCTTCGGGGCCTATATGGGGGAAACCTTTCGTGGCGCTTTTATGGCGGTCGATAATGGGCAAATCGAAGCAGGTAAAGCCTATGGCATGAGCGATGGGCTGGTTTTTCGTCGCGTCCGTTTTCCGCAGATGATGCGCCATGCGTTGCCCGGCCTTTCCAACAACTGGATGGTATTGCTCAAAACCACAGCACTGGTCTCGGTAATCGGGCTTTCTGATATGGTACGTGTTGCCTCAGAAGCCTCTAAAGCGACGCGTGAACCTTTCACATTTATGATTATTGTCGCGCTTATCTATCTGCTCATCGCCAGCGTTTCGGAGTGGATCTTTGCTCGTCTGCAAAAACGCTACAACATTGGCTATGGGGAGGCAGACTAATGAACGCTTTCATGACATGGCTCGAAAATCAGCTTGCCGAGAACAGTATTTTCACGCTGCAAACGCTTTCCTACTATGGCGATGGGCTGACCACCACGGTGCAACTGGTCTTTTTATCCCTGGTCATTGGCTTAATCGCCGCGGTCCCCCTTGCCATTGGGCGCGGTTCAAAACATGCCTGGATTAAGTGGCCTATTTTTGCTTACACCTATGTTTTTCGTGGCACGCCGTTACTCATCCAACTCTACCTGATTTATTACGGCGTGGTGTTTGTGGACGGAATCCAAGAAACCTGGCTATGGGTGATACTTGAAGAACCGTTCGTTCCCGCACTCATTGCATTTACCCTCAACACCGCCGCCTACACGACCGAGATTTTTCGCGGCGCTATCAAGTCCACCTCGAAAGGTGAAATTGAAGCGGCTCGAGCCTATGGCATGTCACCTCAGCAGACCATGCGGCGAATTATTATCCCCAGCGCTTTTCGTCGCGCCCTGCCGGCCTACGGCAACGAAGTCATTTTCATGCTACATGCCAGCGCTATTGCCAGCGTAGTGACGATTATGGATCTGACCGGCGCGGCGCGCTTTGTCTATGCGCGTTTTTATGCACCTTTTGACGCATTCTTGTTTGTGGCAGCGATCTATCTGTGTTTAACCTTCACCATCCTGTATTTCTTTCGTTATCTTGAGAAAAAGCTGCTCGCACATCTACAGCCACAGAACTCCTAGTGTGAAACAAACGTTGGTTTACGCATCATTAAGCACTTTTCGTCAACGCCGAGTTAGGATAAGTTGTTAATGATCATCACAAAGCAACCTGTGACTAGCGTGGTCAACGCCATCATTACGCAGTGCTTGCTTAGATGAACTCTGCTTCCAAGGAGATACATAATGAAAAAACTGCTGTCTGTTTCACTGCTAGGCTTAGCCGTTGCAGCAAGCGCCGCCCAAGCGCAAGAAGACCAAGTACGTATCGGGGTTGATGTTCCTTACGAGCCGATGGAATATCGTACGCCGGATGGCGAGCTGACCGGCTTTGATATCGACCTGGGCAACGCCCTCTGCGAGCGTATCGGCGTTGAATGTGAGTGGGTGGTACAGGGCTGGGACGGCATTATCCCGGGCCTCATGGCACGCAAATACGACGCTATTATGTCCTCCATGACGATCAATGATGACCGTCGCGAGCAAGTGCTGTTCTCTGAACCCTATATCACCCCGCCATCCGCTTGGTTTGCTCCTGAAGGCACCGACCTTGATACAACCAATGAAGAGTCGCTCGCCGGCATGACCATCGGCGTTCAGCGCGGCACTCTGCAGGACAATTACGTAACCGACATGTACGGCGATGTCGCCGACATCAACCGCTACTCTACCGCCGACGACATGGTGTTGGACATGGAATCCAAGCGTTTGGACATCTTGTTCCTCGACTACCCGGTCGGTAAGTCCACGTTACTGGATAGCGAAGAAGGCAACTACGTTGTCGTTGGCGAGATGCTAACTGAACCTAAAGAGTATTTTGGTGATGGCTTTGGTATCGCCTTCCGTCAACGCGACGAAGCACTCGCCGAGCAGTTCAACGAAGCCCTGGCTGAAGTGCGAGAAGACGGCACTTACGACGAGATCTACAGCCGTTACTTCGGTGGGCAAGAGTAAGCATCACAGCAAGCCTTAATGTCCATCACCCCGGCAACCGCCGGGGTGATGCGTTTCTGTCTAACGCTGAAAATTCAGTGAACTAGGTAAAGCTACCTCTGTCTGTGTATCATTGCGCATGTTCAACACGGAGGTTCTATGGCTTACCCGACTAGCCCACCTACAGGCACGCTACCTCGCCCATCTTCCCACTGGACAGGCTGGGGACAGTGGTTGGCGCTGATCACCATGACCGTCGACCACCTCACGCGCTATGTGTTGCCCGGTGATTGGGATTTAAGCTGGGCAGGGTCTTCCATTGGCCGTATCGCTTTTCCGCTGTTTGCCGCCATGGTGGCCTGGCACGGGCTATTTAATACCCGTAACCCGCTGCGCTACTCAAGACGAATTCTAGTTATCGGCTTGGTTGCCCAACTGCCCTATATGATGATGCCGCGCGCATCGGATGCTTTTATCCTCAATGTCTGCTTTACCCTGGCCACTGGTTTAGCCTTAGGTACACTAGTGCGCCAAGGCTGGCAGCACTACCAGCAGCAAACGTTAGGTTTGCCCTGGTTGTTAGTCGGTGCGACGGTAGGCGTTACCGTGTGGTACTTGCTCGGTTTTTGGGTTGAGTATGGTCACAACGGCTTACTACTCATTCCGCTATTAATGTTCGCCCTGCACGCCTTGAGCCAAGCAGAAAACCATTTTCAAGCCCGCCTGTGGGCAGGCTTAGCGGCGTTTCCGGTACTCTGGATTGCCGGGCAGATGAACGCTTCTGATATGGCCAAATCGTTTACCGTAGGCACGTGCGTCGTCGTGCTGATACTTGCTGCCGGCGCCGCGCAGCGAATCCCCCCTGTCAGCTTAGTGATGCCGCGCCGCTTATGGCTAGCATGGTACCCCGGCCACTTTGCGCTAATCGCTTTATGGGTGCTGCTCATCGGCCAATTGGCTTAATCGTTCGGGTCACTGCATTTTATCGCGCATCCAGGGCTGGTAGCGGCACAGCTGCGCCCGCCCTTCTATTTTAGCGCGATACATCGCGATATCTGCCTGTTTAAGCACTTCTTCGTGGTCACAGGCGGCTGAAGTAAAGCAGGTATAACCAATACTCGGCGTTACGACCGTATCGCGACTTGCCAGTCGGTAAGGCTGAGAGAGCGCCTGCTGAACCTTTCGCATATAACGCTCAGCGCGTGCTTCGAGGTCGGGTGCCGAGGACTCATCAAACAACGCCAGCAACACAAATTCATCACCACTCAGGCGTGCGGCTATGTCACCTTCGCTCAGGCAACGTTCCAGTCGCCGAGCCACCTGCACTAACAAATTATCGCCGGTAGCGTGTCCTAAGGTATCGTTAATCAATTTAAACCGATCCATATCCAAAAACATCAGTAAACCGCTCTGACGTCCTTTGTGTTTCTCATCGCAGAGGGTGGCCAAACGCTCGATAAATAGCCGCCGGTTCGGCAAATCGGTGAGAGAGTCATAGAACGCTTGGCGATAGATGATCGATTCAGCGCGCTTACGCTCGGTAAAGTCTTCGATAATGGCCACACCGCCAACCATCTCATTACTGGCACTATGCACGCCGTTAAAAAAGGCTCGCAAAGGGGTGCCTACGCTCGCTTTGGGTAGATAGTAAGTGCCCTCGTAGTAGCCAGTCCCTTTATCGAGCGCTTTGAGTACTGCGTTGGCCACTTCTGGGTCCGCCGAACGGGATAACATCCGATAGCCGAGCAGTTGCGCGCGGTTAACATCCAGTATCTCCAGCAGCTTGCTATTACAATCAGTGACGTACCCCAGCCCATCAAAATGCAGCACCCCCAACGGAGAGTGTTGAAAGATCGAGCGGTAGCGATTTTCGCTCTCTTGTAGCTGTGCTTCACGGGCTGACATACTCACCCGCAAGGCAATGTTATCGTGAATAATTCGGCTTAACCGACGGCTGGTGGTAACAATCAGGCCAAGGAACAGGCTGAGCATGGCGCTAATTAAGATCGCCAGCGATGAGCCTAATAGTAAAAACTGTACTAACAGCGGGAGCAAAATCGGCAGTACGAAACCGAGTGCCACCCACCACACGGCAGAAAGCGTGGTTACTCCACCAGCAGCAATGCCCGCCAGTACAATCGAAAGTGCCGCAACCTGACCATGATGTTCGCCTGTAAATAGAACGATTCCACCGACACCCCATACGCAGCCAGCTGCAATCGACCCGGCGCTAAACCGGTAAAGCCAGCGACGACCCTGCTGTTGCTGTGCCGGTAAGCGGCGGAAATAGTAGGCCAAGGCAAGGCGAGCGAACGAAACAAAGGTCAATACTGCGAGCCAGGTGAGCAGTACCCAGCTTGCGACCACTGGCCACATGGCGGCTACTAATAGCATGCCGGCCAACACGCTGCTCAGCACCGGTTGCCAAAGATTATCGTACAGAAGACGTACTTTTTCGCTATGTAGGCGCTTTACAGTGAGATGGTGGTCGCGATGGAAACCACTGCGCAGCCCAGGGGCAGACCCAGCAGTTGAAGAGTGAGGCATACTGACTATCCGCCTAAAAGTCGCTATTAAGATCAGCATAATTAGCTGATTTTTTGTTGTGGTTCCTTTTTAGCGCATTTAGCCACTTTTAGCGATAAAAGTTGCAGATTGGTCAACCTTGGTACAAAAAAACCGCCTGAGATAAGCAGGCGGCTTAGAGACTACTGTTTGATGGAAAAGCTTAACCGTGGTGGCGGCGCCTCCGGCAGTAACGTACTGCAAGTGTTCACTTTTTCCAACAGTTCGGAATGGTTAGCCGCGAGGATATTGACGTGGGCGAGCTTACGACCTGCGCGCTCTGTTTTGTCGTAGCGATGCAGATGCGTATTAGCAAGCGCTAGAATCGCCGCGTTGTCGCCTTCACGACCAATCACATTAATCATGCAGGTGGGGGCAATCGCCTGGGTATCGCCTAACGGCAAGCCCTGTATCGCACGCAGGTGATTTTCAAATTGGCTGGTCACCGCGCCGTCCATCGTCCAGTGACCAGAGTTATGCACCCGAGGCGCCATTTCGTTGGCCAGTAAGCTGCCATCGCGGGTTTGAAACAGCTCTAGTGCCAGCACGCCCACGTAATCCAGCTCATCCAACAGCGCACGAATATAGCCATCAGCGGTTTGCTGAACGCTGGCATCCAGATCCGGCAGCGGCGCAACGGAATAGCGCAGGATGCCATCCACATGCTGGTTCTCGGCCATGGGGTAGAACACCACCTCACCATCACGACCGCGTACGGCAATCATTGAGACTTCGCGTACGAAATCGACGAAGGCCTCAACGACTAACTGCGCGTGGCCAATCGCGTTCCAAGCCTCGCCAGCCTGCTCGGGCTGTTTCAAAACGGCCTGACCTTTACCGTCGTAGCCTTCAGTGACTGATTTAGCCACGACCGGGCAACCCAGCTCACGGGCGGCGGCTTCTAGCTGTTCGGCGCTCTCGACCACCCGGTAAGCGGGCGTGGGAATACCTAGGCGATCAAACAGTGTCTTCTCTTCGACCCGGTTCTGGCACACTTCAATCGCGCGGCTGCTGGGGTAGACCGGTTTGTGCTGCTCAATCTCGCGCACCAGTTGAACGGGGAGATGTTCGAACTCGTAGGTCACCACATCCACCTTGGCCAAAAACTCAGCCAGATGCTGGTTATTGGGATCGACAATCACATCGCCAATCCCCGCACTGGGGTTACCCGTGGTATCTAAAAACGTGAAACGATTACCCAGTGGATAACCCGCTAGCGCCAACATGCGGCCTAATTGACCTGCACCCAGTACACCGATGTTTTTTACAACGGCGCTCTTTGCAATACCTGAGCTCATAGCCAGACTCCTTATTCCGCTTCCGGCTCGGGGCGCGGGTCCGGGTTATCGAGGACTTTTTGAGTCTGCTCTGCGCGAAACGCTTCGACAGCGCTGCGGACCGCCGTATCTTGCAGGCCAACGATCTGCGCCGCTAATAAACCTGCGTTGGTCGCGCCGGCTTTGCCAATCGCCAGGGTGCCCACAGCGATGCCGCCCGGCATCTGTGCAATGGAAAGTAGCGAATCCAAACCTTTTAGCGCTTTAGACTCCACCGGCACACCCAGCACCGGCAGTGGCGTTTGTGAAGCCACCATGCCTGGCAAGTGCGCAGCGCCGCCCGCGCCCGCCACGATAACCTGCAAGCCGCGATCGGCAGCACTCTTGGCATAGTCGAACAGCAGGTCAGGCGTGCGGTGCGCCGACACTACGCGGGTTTCATACGCCACGCCCAAACGCTCCAGCATGGAAACAGCGTGCTCCATGACCGGCCAATCAGACTTGGAACCCATGATCACGCCCACCTTGGGTGCGCTGTTCGACGACATGCAAAACTCCTCGGCCCAACGGCCTATAACAGCGAGATAAAAAATCGAAAAATAGCGTGTACCGAACCCGATACACATAAAAATTGGAAGGCACATAGTCTACCAGAGCTAGCCCGTTTGCGGGCTTTGCCGAGGTCGTGAAATTTTCATCAAAATAGGCATTGAAATGCGCACCGGTTGGCGGCATTGTGTGTTTGTCATTTCAGACTGATGGAGCCACATGAGCACGGCACGCGCAACTGCCACTGCGGAACAGCTTGATCCTCCGCGAAGCAGCCCTGACCTCGATGTCAGGGAACTTGAAAAACGTACGCGATTAATGCGTATTATCACCCGTCTGATCGCCGTATCAGACCTAGGAAGCCGAGATATTGCCCGCCGGGCAGGGCTTCCCGTTCAGAAAATCAGCGACCTGCTCGCCGGAAGGCTTGAGCACCTGGGAGTGGATGAACTCCACGCCCTGCGTCGCACCTTAGAGCTGGAGGCGCCATAGCAGACACTTTTCTGCTTTTCCCACTTCTCCACTCCACGCAGACCGCCCCTCGGCGGTCTGCCAAGAAAGCTTTTTCCTTCCCGCTCAAGCGCTATCTCGAAGAGCCATCTCAAAGAGCTATCCCAAGCCCTATCTCAAGCCCTACTCCGGGATTGCTTCACTGCGTTGGTAATTTAAAAATCGAGGTCGCCGCGCTTTGCTCGCGATGACACTCACATGTCATGGCAAGGAGCCTGCGACGCAGCAATCTCTCCTTGAGTTCGCAATGATCAAGCAATGTCTCATTGCTCACGGCGCAATCGCAATTCCCCCAAACGCGACAACAGCCACCACTACCCAAGCGGGCAGCTTCCATACGGTTAATAGCAAGAAACCGGTGAGCGCCAGGGCAAACTCTTCTGCGCCAATGATCGCGCTGGTCCACACCGGCTGATAAAGCGCTGCGCCTAAAATGCCGACCACCGCCGCATTGGCACCGCGCATCAGTGCCTGGGCACTGCCCCACTGACGAAATTGATTCCAGAAAGGCAGCACACCCACTAACAGCAAAAAGCCGGGGATAAAGATCGCCAGCAGCGCCAGCAAGGCGCCGACTAAACCATTGATACCGGGCAACAGCGCGCCTAAATAAGCGGCAAAGGTAAATAGCGGCCCTGGTACTGCCTGGGCGGCACCGTAACCGGCCAAAAACTCATCCGGCATGACCCAACCCGACTGCACCACTTCAGCTTCCAACAGCGGCAGCACCACATGCCCGCCGCCAAAAACTAACGCGCCAGAACGGTAAAACGCATCCGCGATATCCAGCCAAGCAGCGACTCCCGCCAGTAACGGCAGCAGGATCAACAGCCCACCGAACAGCCCCAGCGCCACCATGCCAGCCTTGCGCGATACTGGAAAATGTAGCGACTCACTTGCTTCTGCAGCAGCGCTATTGCGACACAGCACTAACCCGACCAACCCCCCCAAGATAATCGCCGCGACCTGGCCCAGCGGGCCGCTGACCAGCACCACCGTAAATACCGCCGCAAGTGCGATGCCCGTGCGAGTTTTATCCGGGCAAAGATTACGCGCCATGCCCCACACCGCGTGGGCCACAATCGCCACCGCCACCACTTTTAAGCCATGGATTATGCCACTGGCAATGGGGCCATCCAGCACCGCCGCGCCAAACGCAAATAGCACAAGGATGATCGCCGAGGGCAGCGTAAACGCCAGCCACGCCATAGCTGCCCCCCAAGGCCCCGCACGCAATAAGCCCAGTGCAAAGCCCACCTGGCTGCTGGCTGGCCCCGGCAAGAACTGACACAGCGCCACTAGATCTGCGTAGACCTTCTCAGAGAGCCACTGACGGCGCTCCACAAAGGCCGTGCGAAAATACCCCAGGTGCGCCACCGGGCCACCAAAGGACGTTAAGCCGAGCGCTAAAAACACCCAAAACACTTCACCTATGCGCCCGCGTGCCTGCGATTGCTCCATCATGTTGGCCACCTGTTATCCCATTAAAAAAGCGCAAGGCTTTTATACTAAGCCTTGCGCTTTAATTTTTTATGACAGCGTGTTCATGAGGATACGCTCATAACGGCAACGCGGATTACTCCTGGTCGGTCACCGCGCCGGTGCTGGCCGAGCTAACCAAACGCGCATACTTAGCCAGCACGCCGCGGGTATAGCGGGGTTCTGGCTGCTGCCAGGCAGCTCGGCGGCGCATCAACTCTTCATCGGAGAGGTCGACGTCGATGGTGTCCGCTTCAGCATCAATGGTGATGGTATCGCCATCTTCCACCAGCGCCAGCGGGCCGCCGTCAAAGGCTTCCGGTGATACATGGCCGACCACAAAACCGTGGCTGCCACCCGAGAAACGCCCATCGGTAATCAGCGCCACGTCGTTACCTAAACCGCGGCCCATAATCGCTGAGGTCGGTGTGAGCATTTCGCGCATACCGGGGCCACCTTTCGGCCCTTCATAGCGAATCACCACCACATCGCCCGCCACTACGGTGCCATCGTTAATGCGTGCCTGGGCCTCTTCTTCCGAGCCAAATACCCGCGCAGAACCTGAGAAGCGTGTGCCCTCTTTGCCGGTAATCTTCGCTACCGCGCCTTCCGGTGCCAGGTTGCCGTAAAGCATGCGCAGGTGGCTTTCCGTTTTAATCGGATTACCCAGCGATGCAATGATCGGCGGTTCGGCGGGATAAGGCTCGATCTCGGCCAGGTTTTCTTCCAGCGTTTTGCCGGTAACGGTCAAGCAAGTTCCGTTGAGCAAGCCCGCGTCCAGCAAGGTTTTCATCAGCGGCTGAATACCACCAATCGCCACCAGCTCGCTCATCATGTAGTGACCGCTGGGGCGCAGGTCAGCGAGTACCGGCACGCGCTTTCCAATTTCAGTGAAGTCGGACAACGACAGCTCAACGCCGATGGTGCGCGCCATGGCGATAAGGTGCAGTACCGCATTGGTAGAACCGCCCAAAGCGATAGTGACCGTGATGGCGTTCTCAAAGGCCTCGCGGGTCATGATATCGGAAGGCTTAATATCGTCCGCCAGTAGCGCCAGCACTGCTTCGCCAGCGGCTTTACAGTCGTCGCGCTTCTCCTGGGAGATAGCGTTCTGCGCCGAGCTACCCGGCAGGCTCATGCCCAGGGCTTCAATGGCCGACGCCATGGTATTGGCAGTGTACATACCGCCACAGGAACCGGGGCCGGGGATCGCCGTTTCTTCGATGTTTTTAAGCTCGATCAGGTCGATATCACCACGGGAGTGCGCGCCCATCGCTTCAAAGACCGAAACGATATCGGTATGCCCCTTGCCGGGCATAATGGTGCCGCCGTAAACAAACACGCTGGGGCGGTTTAAGCGCGCCAGACCCATCATGCAGCCCGGCATGTTCTTATCACAGCCGCCAATGGCCACCAGGCCATCAAAGCCTTCGCAGCCCGCCACGGTTTCGATGGAATCAGCGATCACTTCCCGCGATACCAACGAGTACTTCATGCCTTCGGTGCCGTTGGCAATACCATCGGAAATCGTAATGGTATTGAAAATCACACCTTTACCACCGCCCGCATCGGCGCCATCGCGGGCAAACTCGGCCAGCTCATTAATATGGCTATTGCACGGCGTTACCATGCTCCAGGTAGAGGCAATGCCCACCTGGGGCTTTTGAAAATCGGCATCTGTAAAACCCACGGCGCGCAGCATGGCACGACTGGCGGCTTTACCAGGGCCATCGACCACTTGGGAAGAGTGACGGCGGGAGTTTTGCGATGAATCTGACATTAGAGATCTCTCTTAGCATTGTTCACAGTATCCGCATAGCTTGGCGATGCCACGGCGTTCGCGCAAGAGAAGAGGGCGTATAAGTAAGCTTATTTAAAGCAATTACTGCCAGGAGCGCCCATCACGCGGCAAATCGCCCTGGGGATCATAGACCTCTAATGTATCGCTTTCTGTTAGCGTTTCGGTATAGAGCACAAGGTTTATGCCTAAGCCGCATGCCAACGAAGGAAAAAGTATCCCCTTAGCACCTTGCTCCAACGCCATATCGCCTAATAGCCAGCTCGGCGGCTCAATACGTTGATTAAACCAATACTTACGCCAGTCACAGCTGAGCTCTTGCCACAGGCTGTCCCATTTTGAGTGATAGCCTGATCGAAAATCGACAATATTAGTTACGCTGACCGTATAGCTGACAATCAGCCCAGGCGGCATCAATGCAGAAAGCTGCTTGTACTCAGCTAACGCTGTTTGCTCCTCAAGTGAAAGATATAACGCATCTACACCAACCCGGTTCAGCCGCCCGCCATACTCTCTCGCACCGGCCCCACTCGTAGGAGAAAACGCCCAGCGTGGAACATGTACCCGGTATGCCTGAGTTTTCAGCTCTGGCAGCAATATCATCCCGCCACACCTGCTTGCAGCGACTGAACATAGCGCAGAAGGTCATTTGAGCGCCCTTCACTCACGAGTTGCTCGGGTGTTTTATAGTCAAACGCACTCAGCGGCTCATTGCGAAACCAAAACAGGGCGTCATGGAAGTCACCATTAATATCCGCCGCGGCGCCGAGCACACGGAGTGCATCACGCAGATAACGTTGGAGTTTTTCTGCCCCCTGGGCACGTGAGATCGTCGTACGATGAACGTGCGCTTGACTAGCAAGCGTTTGAATATCGATGCTCAATGCACTGGCAAACAACTTCGGGTTAATTAATGGGTGGCGCTCTTCTCGAGCAACGGCCTTCAAGTCAGCCAAAAACCGCTCGAACGAATCAGGCACCAGATAACCGGAAGGCTCATTAAGTGATTCTTTTACATTGCCCATTGCCATCAGAAACCTCCTGCTACGCTTACACAACCAAAATACAACCTATATGCATCATATATTCATCATAGCATCTATCAAACAGGACGCTAGGGTTTCAAGCTTCAGAACTAAACTTATGGCACCATACACTTAGTCGCCCCGCCACCGCCGTGAGGCACCATCCATTAAGGAATCGTGCATGTCTGCAAACTCTCTGCTCACGCAAACGCCGCTAACGCCCGGCTTTATGGTGGTGCATGCCAATCGCCTGGAAGATTTGCGCGGTTTGGCGGTGGAGTGGATGCGCCGACACCCGCTCTCGCCGCTGGAGAACGAGACCATTCTGGTGCAGAGCAACGGCATTGGGCAGTGGCTAAAACTGGCGCTAGCAGAAGACCCGGCCCAAGGCGGTGCAGGCATTGCCGCAGCATTGAACGTTACGCTGCCTGCGCGCTTTCTATGGCAGGCCTACCGCACAGTGCTTACGCAGCTAACCCACGACGACCAAGCGGTGCCCGAAACCTCGCCGTTTGATAAGTCACGGTTGATATGGCGCCTTCTGCGCCTGTTGCCCAGCCTTGCCGAGCAGGAAGCTTTTGCACCGCTGGCGCGCTTTTTGGAAGTCGATCGCGACCAACGCAAGCACTACCAACTGGCCGAGCGGCTGGCGGATCTGTTCGACCAGTACCAGGTGTATCGCGCCGACTGGCTGGACGCCTGGGCGAAGGGTAACGACGTACTCATCACCGCCCGTGGCGAAGCCCGCCCGCTGGAAGCACACCAAATGTGGCAGCCAGAACTGTGGCGCGCACTGCGCGACGATGTGGCCAATAATCTAGGCGACGCAGGCCTTAACAGCAGCCGTGCCCAGGTACACAGCCGCTTTCTGGACGCCGCCGTTCAGCTTGAAGGTCAGGACTGCCCGAACGGATTGCCCCGGCGATTGATCATTTTCGGCATCTCATCGCTGCCGCAACAGATGTTAGAAGCACTGGCGGCGCTATCGCGCTGCTGCCAGATCGTGCTCTGCGTGCACAACCCCTGCCAGTACTACTGGGCGGATATCATCGAGCATAAAGACCTGCTGCGCGCCAGCCGCTACCGCCAGCGGCGCAAGGTCGGCATGCCCGACACTTTGGATGTATTGGGCACCGGCGATGTCGACGACGCCCTGCACCTGCACGCCCAGCCGCTGCTGGCCGCCTGGGGCAAACAGGGGCGCGACTATCTGCGCCTGCTCGACGAGCACGACGATGCAGGCAACTACCAAACCCTATTTGAGCAGCAGGCGTTGCGCATCGACATGTTCGAACCCTTCAGCGGCGAAGAGCACAACTGCCTGCTCAGCCAGCTACAGGACGATATCCGCGAGCTGCGCCCGGTCGCGGAAACCCAAACCCACTGGCCCGCGCTCGACCCGACCAGCGATGACTCCATCGTGTTCCATATCGCCCACGGCCCCCAGCGGGAAGTGGAGATTCTTCACGACCAGCTACTGGCGGCGTTCAGCGCCGACCCGGAGCTGCGCCCGCGGGATATCATCGTCATGGTGCCCGATATCGACCGCTATGCGCCGCACATAGAAGCCGTGTTCGGACAGTACCGCGCCGCTTTCGGTAGCTATAACGCCAATGCGAGACCCGATGACCCACGCTACATCCCATATACCCTTTCGGATCAGGCCAGCCGCCACCGCCTGCCGATGATGATCGCCCTGGAAAAACTTCTGCGCCTGCCGGAACTGCGCCTCTCGGTAAGCGATCTACTCGACTTGCTGGAAGTCCCCGCGCTGCGCACCCGCTTTGGCATCGATGAACACGACCTGCCCACCCTCAGCCGCTGGATCGAGGGCGCGGGCATCCGCTGGGGGCTCAATGCCGAGCAGCGCACCCGACTCGACCTACCCGAAGGGCTAACCCAGAACACCTGGGCCTTTGGCCTGCGCCGACTGCTGCTGGGTTACACCGTGGGCAGTGCAGAGGCATGGCAAGGCATTGAGCCATTCGACGATATTGGCGGGCTGGAAGCTTCCCTGGCAGGTCCGCTGGCAAATCTGCTGGAGAAGCTGGAAAGCACTTGGGAAACCTTCTGCCAGCCCACCGATACCGCCACCTGGGTGGCCCGGCTGCGCGAGCTGCTGGAAACCTACTTCCTGACCGACGACGCCCAGGAAAGCGTCATGCTCACCAAGCTGGAAACCGCACTCCAGCAGTTGCTGGACAGCACCGAAGAAGCCGCGCTTGTTGATCCCCTGCCGCTCTCCATGGTGCGCGAACACTGGCTGGGGCAAATCGACGAACACAGCCTTTCCCAGCGCTTTCTTGCGGGTGCGGTCAACTTCGCCACCTTGATGCCGATGCGGGCTATTCCCTTCAAACACGTGTGCCTGCTGGGCATGAACGATGGCGAGTACCCGCGCTCGCAGCCGCCGCTGGATTTTGACCTGATGGGCAGTGACTACCGCCCCGGCGACCGCTCACGGCGCGAAGACGACCGCTACCTGTTTCTGGAAGCGCTGCTTTCCGCCCGCCAACAGCTCTATATCAGTTGGGTGGGCCGCAGCCAGATCGACAACAACCCCATGCCGCCCTCGGTGCTGGTCGGCCAGTTACGTGACCACCTGGAAGCGGGCTGGCACACGAAAAACGGCGAGCCGCTGCTGGAAGCGTTAACGACCGAACACCCGCTGCAGCCGTTTAGCCGCCGCTACTTTACTGAACCACCCAGCGACTCACCCGCCCAGGCACGGCTGTTTACGTATGCTCACGAGTGGCACGCCCTGCATACCTCTAACGGCGAAAGTACCCAAGGCGCAAAGTCACCAGCGCTAAAGGCAGACAGTGAACAGCAGAGCACACTAACCCTGAATCAGCTGGGCAGCTTTCTACGCGACCCTGCGAAGGCATTTTTCAACACCCGCCTGGGGGTCTATTTCGAGCAGGAAGAGCTTACCCAACTGGATGTCGAGCCCTTCACCCTGGACGGGCTACAGAACTGGCAGTTGCAGGATCAATTAATCGCCGCCCAGCGCCATGCCGTGGATAACGGCCAGCCGCGAGTGGAAGCGCTGCATGCCGCACTGGAACGCTTTAAAGGCCAGGGCGTGCTGGCCGTGGGCGCCTTCGGCGAGCGGATGCGTGAAGCGCTGGCGGAACCGATGGAAGCACTATTCGGCGCCTACGAAGAGGCACTGCAAGAGTGGCCACATGTGGTAGCCGCGCCACAGGCGGTGCATGTTGCTGTTGAAAGAGCTGAAAGCGCTGAAAGCGCAGAAGGACAGATAACGCTGGAGGACTGGCTGGGAGAACTGCGTCAGGATGAGGCGGGCAACCGCTGCCGCCTGTTACTGCTCAGCAGCAGCTTGGTCAGCCAGGGGCGTGGCCGTGGTCAGTACCGCTGGCAGCATCTGCTGCGGCCCTGGGTCGCGCATCTGGCGGGCAATAGTGAGCACCCAATGACCACCCAGCTACTTTCCAAAGCCGGCCATGTGCGCCTGGAACCGTTAGAGACCGAGAATGCCCGCTACCAGCTAGATGCCCTACTCAGCGCCTGGTGCGATGGCATGCAGGCACCGCTACCGCTGGCTCCGCAAGCCGCTTTCGCTTGGCTGGCTAAGCTTGGCACGCCTGACAGTGAGAACGATAGCGACGCCTACGCCGCCGCCGAAACCGCCTACGAAGGCGGCCGCTTCCAGACCGGCGAAGTCGCCCAAAGCGCCTACCTCTCTCACCAATGGCCTAGCTTCGAAAAGCTATTCAACGAGCGTGCCCTCGGCCACAGCTTCGCCACGCTGAGCGAAGCGCTCTACGCGCCGTTGCACAGTGCGGTAAAGGGATGACTAAGCCGCACTCGGCGCTAGGGGGTCTACCTCAAACGCTAATCACGCTTCCCATTCAACGCCAAAATGCGCTTTGCCAGCGAGATCATCTCCGGGTCGCCGGTGTTCTTTTCCGCCACATCGGAAAGTTTGATCACCGGTAGCCAGCCCTGCCCCTCGGGGCGCGCTTCGACCATCTTGATCACCATGTTCATCGGCTCAACGCCCACATCGTTGGTGAAGTTAGTGCCGATACCGAACGCCATCCCGATGCGATCCTGACAAAAAGCCTGGATACGCTCGACCCGCTCCGGCGTCAGCGCATCTGAGAAGATAATCGTCTTGCTCAGCGGATTGATGCCCAGGCGTTCATAGTGCGCGATAGTCTGGGAGGCAAACTCGAAAGGGTCGCCGCTGTCGTGGCGAACGCCATCGAACAGCTTGGCAAACTTCTTATCGAAGCTGTCGTAAAAGGCCTTGGAGGTAAAGGTATCCGTCAAGGCGATACCTAAGTCGCCGCGGTAGACATCCACCCAGTGCTCCAGCGCAAGACTATTGGCCATTTTGAAACCAAAGCGGGCACCGTGGAACATAAACCACTCATGGGCGTGGGTGCCGATTGGCTTAACCCCGTGACGCATGGCCAGCAACACATTGCTGGTGCCGCTGAACGCCTCGCCACCATAGTGACCAAGTGCGCCCACCACGCGGTCGTGAACGTCAAACGAGAAGCGCCGCCGGGTACCGAACTCGGCAATTTTCAGCCCTAAGCGGCGGTAGAGTTCGATCTTCTCCTGGGCGCGCTGCTCAATCAACGCATCGGCTTCAGGCGTGATCGTTACACCGCGCACGCGATACCAAAGCTCGCTGATCAACGCCATCAGCGGCACTTCCCAGAGAATGGTGCGATACCAAGGCCCTTCGATGATCACCGAAAGGTCGCTCCCCTGCTGCTCGATAATCACCTCGCTGGGGTTGTAGTGAAACCCGGCGAGGAAGTCGAGGTAGGTAGGGTCGAGATAAGGGCACGTCGTTTCGAGGTAGCGCTTCTCTTCATCGCGCAGGCGAAGTTCCGCCATCTGATCGACTTCGCGGCGCAGCGCGGCACCGAAGCCTTCAGGAAAATCGTGCTCGCCACGGTTGATAAAAGCGTAGCGCGCATGGGCATAAGGAAAGCGTTTGATCACGGCGTTCTGCATCGTGATCTTATAGAAGTCATTATCCAGCAGCGATGTCAGCATGAGATCCCATCGTTAGAGTGAACCGAAGCCGCCGGTAGCGTAAACTAAAATGCACCTAAAGTGGCTCGGCGATAAGATTATCAGGTGGCGGGGCAGTCATACAGTTAAGGAGCTGACTTCATGCGTATTACTCAAACACATCGAGCGATCATTCTCTCCGGGGTAGAAGAGTACATTGATGCTGATGTGGAAGTTCTTGTCTTCGGTTCACGACTTGATGATACCAAGCGAGGCGGCAGTGTTGATCTATTATTGACCTCCAAGACAGAGATCTCCGAGCTTTCTTGTGACGAACTCAAAAGCATTCTAGAAGAATATCTTAAGCTGCCGGTTAACATTGTCACCTATGATCCGTCCGATGAACCAAGCCCGCGCCAGGCGAAAGCCTTAGCTGAAGCTCTGCCTATTGATTAGAAGGATACGTCATGAGCCAGCCCGCCCCCCTCAATCCATTGAGCCTCCCGCTCCACGGCAGCCGACTGATAGAGGCCAGTGCTGGCACCGGCAAAACCTTCACCATCGCCCTGCTTTATGTGCGTTTGGTACTCGGTGGCCATAGCGTTGACGACGATACGGGATTTGTACGCCCGCTCACGCCACCGGAAATCCTGGTCGTTACCTTCACCAACGCCGCCACCCAAGAGCTCCGCGAACGTATCCGCAATCGGCTGGTAGAAGCAGCAGAAGTATTTCGAGCTGAGGACGTAGAAGGAGTGGCGCCGGGGGCAAGCCGTAGTGGAGGTCATTCAACAGGGATGTTGAATGTAGCGCCCACGGATGGGTTCACAGCGCCTCCACGTAGGCTTGCCGCCGAGGAAGCCCCGGTTGCATTAGATCCGTTGCTCCTAGAACTCCGCGACCAATACGCCCCTGCCACCTGGCCCGCCTGCTCGCGGCGCTTGGCACTGGCTGCCGAATGGATGGACGAAGCCGCGGTTTCCACCATCCACAGCTGGTGTTACCGCATGCTGCGCGAACACGCCTTCGACAGCGGCAGCCTGTTCTCCCTCAACCTGGAAAACGACCAGCGCGAACTCGAACAGGAAGTGGTGCGCGACTACTGGCGCAGCTTCTACTATCCGCTGGACAGCGACGCCCTCGGCATTGTCACCCGCTACTGGAAATCACCGGACGACCTGCACGCACCGCTGCAACGGCTACTGCCCGAAAGCGAAGCGCTGGGCGACGCAAAGCCCGCGCCCAGCGAGACCCTGGCCGCCACCCAGGCTGAACGCGCCGCCCAGCTCAGCGAACTCAAAGCCCCCTGGGCCGCCTGGCTCGACGAACTGGTGCCCGCCCTGGAAGACGCCGCCAAACGTAAAGCCTTCAAGGGCCAGAGCTTCAACGCCAAAAGCCGCGCCAACTGGCTAGGCGCCCTACGCGAGTGGTGCGACACGGAGGCCGACCGCCCCGCGCTCACCGACGCCGCCTGGAAACGCATGACGCCCGACGGCTTGGCCGATATCTGGAAAGAGGGCGCACCGCCCTGCCCGCAAGCCTGGCAAGCGCTGGCACAACTACCGCAAGCGCTGGATGCCCTGCCCGAGCCGCGAAACGACCTACTGATTCACGCCGTACAGTGGTGCCGCGCCCGGCTGGAACGCGAACAGGAACGCCGCGCCGAGATGGGGCCCAACGACCTGCTCACCCATCTGGATCGCGCCCTCAAAGGCCCCAACAAAGAGGCCCTGGCCGCGCAGATCCAGCGCCAGTTCCCCGTGGCACTGATCGACGAGTTCCAGGATACCGACCCGATCCAGTACCGCATCTTCAACGCCGTGTATGACGTCGCAACGCCCCGCCGCGACAGCGCCATCCTGCTGATTGGCGACCCCAAACAGGCGATCTACGCCTTTCGCGGCGCGGATATTTTCACCTACCTGCAGGCCCGCCACGACACCGATGGCCGCCACGTCACGCTGGGTACCAACTTCCGCTCCAGCCGCGCCATGGTAGCGGCGGTCAACCACTGCTTCAGCTACGCCGACCAGCACGATGCCGGCGCCTTTCTGTTCCGTGCCGAGGGCGGCCAAAATCCGCTGCCATTCAACCCCGTCAACGCCAAAGGCACCAAGGACACGTTGGTGCTCAACGGCCAACCGCTACCCGCGATGACCCTGTGGCCCCTGGAAAGCGACGAGCCGCTCTCCAAAACCGCCTACCAAACCGAGATGGCCGAGCGCTGCGCCTCGCACATGGCCGCGCTACTGGAAGCAGGCCGAAAACAGCAAGCGGGCTTTACTAAGGCCGCTGATGACAGCTGCGATAACGGAGAGCAACTACTCACTCCGCTGGCCCCCTCGGACATGGCCGTGCTGGTCAACGGCCTGCAGGAAGCGCGGGCGATTCGACTGGCGCTGGCCAGCCGGGGCATCAAGAGCGTCTACCTTTCCGATCACGATAAGGTGTTCAGTTCCCCCATTGCCCCACAGCTGGCCATTTGGCTGCGCGCCTGCGCCGAGCCCCAGGCCAACTCGCGCCAAGCGGAAGCCAAACTGCGCGCCGCACTCGCCACACCGGTGATGGGACTCTGCCTTGAGGAGCTTGATCACCTCAACCAGAGCGAGCTGGCTTGGGAAGCACGGGTCGAGCAGTTCAGCGACTACCACCGCCTATGGCAGCGCCAGGGCGTGCTGCCGCTGGTGCGCCGATTGATGGTCGATTTTGATATCGCCGCACGGCTGCTGGGCGAGTTCGCCGAGGGTGAGCGTTTGCTAACCGACCTGCTCCACCTGGGTGAAATGCTGCAACACGCCAGCCAGGAACTGGATGGCGAACACGCACTGATTCGCTTTCTGGCCGAAGCCATTGCCGACCCGGATAGCCACGGCGACAGCCACAAGCTGCGCCTGGAGAGCGACGCCGATTTGGTCAAGGTAGTGACCATTCACAAATCCAAGGGGCTGGAGTACCCGCTGGTGTTTCTGCCGTTTATCGCCAACCACCGCCCGGTCAGCGACACCGACCTGCCGCTGCGCTGGCACGATAGCGACGGCACGCTGCAGCTCAGCCTAAGCGCCGATGAAGCCACGCTGGTCACCGCCGACCGCGAACGGCTGGGCGAAGACCTGCGCAAGCTCTACGTCGCGCTCACCCGCGCCCGCCACGCCACGTGGCTTGGGCTGGCACCGCTAAAAAGCAGCGAGAACAGTGCCATCGGCCATCTGATCAACGGCGGCAAGGCCATCGCCCCCAGTGCGTTTACCCAAGCGCTAGGCGAACTCGTGGAAGGTAGCGACATTAAGCTAAGTGCCGCCCCGGAACCCACCGCGCTGCGCTTTACCCCAGCGCCGGAACAGCAGGCACTGGGCCACGCCCGCACCCCGCTGCGCCCCGCCCGTGAACAGTGGTGGATCGCCAGCTACTCGGCGCTGCGTACCTCTGGGGCTGTTTCAGAAGCAATGCCAGACGCGGCGCAGCCAACGCCCGCGCCGGAACCCACCACGCCCCAGGAAGCCACCACCCTGGAAGTGCTGGACGAACCCCATGACAACGCCATCAACACCGAAGCGTTTCACCTGCACCGCTTTCCGCGTGGCCCCGGCCCCGGCACCTTTCTGCACGGGCTTTTAGAGTGGGCGGGCCAGCTAGGCTTTAACAATGCGCTAAAAGACCCCGCCGCCCGGGAAGACATGCTGCGGCGGCGCGTGCAGCTGCGCGGCTGGCAGGCATGGCACGACACCCTGGCAGGCTGGCTGGAAGAACTGCTCGCCACGCCGCTTCCCTTGCCCCAACTTCTGTCACAGGCCCCATCACAGCCAAGCGAGGGCAGTCAGGTGGCGCTACGTGAACTCGACAGCTATCAGGTGGAACTGGAGTTCTGGTTTGCCGCGCATCAGGTACAAACACGCAAGTTGGATGAGCTGGTCAGTGACCACTTACTGCCAGGGGTATCGCGCCCCGTATTGGATGCCGACACACTCAACGGCATGCTCAAGGGCTTTATCGATCTCGCCTTTGAGCATGAAGGCCGCTTCTATGTGCTCGACTGGAAATCCAACTATCTGGGCAGCGACGACAGCGCCTACACCACCGACGCCCTACGCACCGCCATGCTCGAAAAACGCTACGATCTGCAAGCGGCGCTGTATATGCTCGCCCTTCACCGGTTACTCAAAGCGCGCCTGCCCGACTACGACCCGCACCAACACCTGGGCGGCTCGATGACGGTATTTCTGCGCGGCAGCCGCACCACCGCCCGGGGCGTACACGCCGTGCCCGCGCCAGTCGCGCTGATTGAAGTGCTGGATGCGCTCTTTGCAGGCACGGCAGCAGATGCAGTATCAGAAACAGGCCTAGAGGCGGTGGTATGAGTAATAGAGACACACAATCTATGAACCTAGACCTGTTCGCCGATGACGCGCCGCCCGCTGCACCCGATTCAACCGCACCGGTAACGCCACCGACAGAATCAGTCGCCCAGCCGCACCCTGCGCTAAGCGACACCGCCGCGCTATTCCTACTGTGTGAACGCTGGGTTTCCCGTGGCTGGCTGCGGGATCTGGATTTGGCCCTGGTGCGCTTTCTCGACCGCGAAACCCAGAACGCCCCGCCGCTACTGTTGCTAGGCGCAGCGCTGGCCAGCCACCAGCTCGGCCGTGGCCATGTTTGCCTGGATGTAGCCGCCACCCTGGAAGCGCCGGATTTTGCGCTTTCGCTGCCGCCGGAAGGCGACGACCTGAACGACCCGCCACCGCTGCCCAGCCATGTGCTGGCCACGCTAACGCTGCCCGAGTGGCAGGCCGCGCTCAACCACCCCACGCTGATCAGCGACGGCCCCGGCAATACGCCCCTGGTGAAAAGCGACTCCTCGCTCACTACCCGGCTCTACCTGCGCCGCTACTGGCAGTTCGAGCAAACCCTGCATCATGAAATCGCTGCGCGGCTCAGCACCGGTCACTCGGCGCAATCGCCACTACTCAAAAGCGCGCTGGATGCATTATTCCCCGCCACTGAAAAGCTAGATTGGCAAAAAACCGCCTGCGCACTTGCTGCCCGCAGCCCGTTCGCGATCATCACCGGCGGCCCCGGTACCGGCAAAACCACCACCGTGGTGCGCCTGCTTGCCCTGTTGCAAACCCTGCAACTGGCCCAGCCCAACGCCCATCCGCTGCGCATTCGCCTGGCCGCCCCTACCGGCAAAGCCGCCGCACGGCTGAATGAATCCATCGCCGGGCAGGTGAATGACCTACCCGTTAGCGGGTTGGAATCGCTATTAGATGAGCACTCAGCCGCTTCCTCATCGAAGGCAATAGACATTCCGACGGAAGTGACCACGATCCACAGGCTACTGGGCGCCCGCGCCGACACCCGCCACTTCCGCCACAACGCCGCCAACCCGCTGGCGCTGGATGTGCTGGTGGTGGATGAAGCCTCGATGGTGGATATCGAAATGATGACGGCGCTGCTAAGCGCCCTGCCCGCCAGCGCCAAGCTGGTGCTGCTGGGGGATAAAGACCAGCTGGCATCCGTGGAAGCAGGCGCCGTGCTGGGCGACCTGTGCCGCCGCGCCGACGCGGCCCACTACACACCCGCCACGGCGCAGTGGCTGGCCGAACTCACCGACCACCCGCTGCCAGAAACATTAATCGACCCCAACGGCCAGCCGCTGGATCAAGCCATTACCATGCTGCGGGTAAGCCACCGTTTTACTGAAACAAGCGGCATTGGCCAGCTCGCCCAGGCGATTAACCAGCCGCTAAGTGAGGCATTGCGGGAACGGGATAAACACCAAGCCGTGCATGGCGTACTGAATAACGGCTACGCCGACCTGCACCACCTAGTGTTGAAGCCTGACGCGCAAAACGAAGACAGCGCCCTAGAGCGCCTGGTGATCACCGGCAGCCCGGAACGTTTTCCCAATGCAGGCGAAGGCCGCACCAATTTCACGGCCGAGCCGATTGCACCGCCCACCGGCTACCAGCACTACCTAAATACCCTGGCGAGTGAACGGCCCGATACCACCTTGGCATTTGAAGAGAACGGTGAGATTTACGATGCCTGGGCAAAGCAAGTACTCAACGCCTATAGCCGCTTTCAGCTGCTATGTGCGCTACGCAAAGGCCCATGGGGAGTAGAAGGCTTAAACCTGCGCATAGCCAAAACCTTGCGTCGTGAAAAGCTGCTGTATGGCAACGACCACACGTTAGAAAAAGGCTGGTTCGAAGGCCGCCCGGTACTGGTCACCCAAAATGACTACGGTCTGAAACTGATGAACGGCGATATCGGCATCACCATGGCGGTGCCAGATCCACGCACTCCCGGTAGGACACTTTTACGCGTCGCCTTTCCGACCAGCGACCCGGAAAACCCGATTCACTGGGTGCTGCCTTCCCGCCTGCACGCGGTAGAAACCGTGTTCGCGATGACGGTACACAAATCCCAAGGCTCGGAGTTTCAGCACACCGCCCTGTTGCTACCGCAAACTCCCAACCCGATCCTGACTCGCGAGCTGGTCTACACCGGCATCACCCGCGCCCGCGACTGGCTCACGCTGATCGAAGCCAAACGTGGGATATTGAATGATGCGGTGACTAGGGAGGTTATGAGGGTGAGTGGGTTGGAGATGTAAATACCATTTAGTAAAAATACTATCTAGAAAGAACAACAAAAGTGAAGAAAGAAGCCCAAGAGCAAGCTATCAGAGCACCCGATAAAGTAGACCTGAGATATTCTGCGTTTGTACCATCTGGGATTTTTCTTACAAGCTTTGCTAGGACAGACCAACTGGGCTGAGGAGTCATTTTACGAATTATACCTTCAGCTATAGTCATTGCTACCGCTGCGGCTAGAACACTTAAAAAAACTGCTAACCACAGAAAAAAATCATGCTCTGAATCATCAAAGTAAAAACTAGAGATCGTAAGCATACCCCCTGCCGTAAGCATTAAAAACTTTACAGCGAACTTTAAGTAATCAATTTTCATTTTCTTACTTTCAATTGTTTCGTATTGCATAAAAGCTCCTCAAAAAAATATTTTCATCTTAAAACATGATTATCATAAATAAGAATTTAGAATAATCATGTTTTAATTAAGTAAATTAATGACTTTTTTAGTAACCATTCCGTATCTAAAACAAACGTCCGACCCATCCTCTCTCGCGAGCTACTCTACACCGGTATCACCTGTGCCCGCGACCGGCCACGGTGGTGGAAGTTAAGCGTGGGTTGTTGGATGAGGGAGGTTGTGAGGGTTAGTGGGTAGAGCATTTGAAAAATTAGCTTTATTTTCAACTAATCAACTGAAGAAAATCAGTTGAGTTTAGCGAAGTATCGAACAAGTAATTGACTACAAGAACACCCATATTTTAATCTCTGCCCCATAAATCAACTGTTTTAGCGTCGAAAATGCGCACCTTTACCATGAAGAGGTGCTCTATTTCTTCTATATGCTTTTTGTCTGCCTCTGAGTAGACGCCAATGTATACACTAACTAGCTTAGGGAATTCTTTGCGCCCTTTTTTAGCCGCGCGGTTGATAGCTTCAACAATGTGCCTATCATACTCGCCAAAATTGAAACCAAAAGTCACAAGAGTTCCTGTAATTTCACTTAGTTTATCAAAGCAAAAGGATAAATAATGATTATGCATAATATGGGTAAGCTTCTCATCCCCACTACCTGCGGTAACGAAAATTGGATACTCTCCTCTTTCCATGCGAGTACTGATTTTTTGCAACAAATACGCTGATTCTGAATACTCCTCTTTGACAATCTCGGAGCCAGCATCAAAGAAAGGCAATGCTCCGTGAACATAAAACACATTTTGGCGCTTTTTGTTTCTACCCCAAAATAACTCGGACCATTCAAAATCATCACGATCCATTCCAGGCTCATAGTTAAGGATTTCTCGTCCACAACCATCAACATGGTTAACTATCTCTGATCGCATTAATATCCAATATAAAAGCAAATCATAATTTGTTGAAAAAACTGAACCACCTCTTGATAAAAACAAGTTCAAAAATTTTGCACAAGCTTTCGCTTCATCTTCAGGAACTTTAAAAACATGCTCTGGATGAAGAGATCGGACTGCGTCCAACAAACTAACTTTTAGCTTTTCACTTGCTATTTTTATTTTATTTTTAATATCTTGGCCACCGTCAAAAGCACCAATTAATGCAGTTAAACTATCTAAATTTTGCATTATTAGCTCAAAATTCTTAGTTTCAATAACATTAAGAATTTTTGATAAATCCTCATCTTCCATTTTTTCAATAAAACTATGTAAGGCGTTGTAAGAAAATATATCAGGGTCGTACGCCATACTAAAACCGTTACCTAACAGTAAATGAAAATCCCTATCGCGATTCTTAATCCGAGATAAGAGAACATCATTAAAATTTTCGATTTTCATTGCTATTTAACCCCCTTTTTCTATCGAACCGTTATATATCAGAGAGCGCAATCATAGTAAATTTTATGTGCATAGTTAAGAGTTCTATTAAGCCTCATCACGGGTATACGTTAACGACCATACACATATAAGCACATTCATATATAGTGTAGCGATCAATCCTCTCAAATAACAAAAACTTTTTACTTAACAAATTCGTCAAAAAAATTGGAACATGCATCTACACGCGACAAATAACCTAGTGCTGTATCTGCGTTTAAGACATTGCTGTATTTTGCTCACCAATAGCGTTTATTAAAATAATATATTTAAACTTTATAACTTAAAGAAAACCCATTCAGCTTAATTTAAAAAAAATAACTAACAACTCAAAACTACTCATACAATCTTTCAACCAAATTATATCTATTCATATCAATCATACAATATGATGAATTAATGGTATCTATTAAATCAAAAACTTGGCTTTCAACATTATAAAAATCGATTCTAGACAAACGATTGAGTTGAATTCCTGCGCAACTCAAAATATCTATCATATTAGTTTGATGATGTGTGTATCTATAACCCCCTTCCGCTTTTCGAATTTTCAAATTATTTGAAAATTCTATTTGCTTATTAACCCTTTTCAAAAAATCATAATAATCATTTGATATTGTGAAAATACCTACTGATGATTCATTAAAAATGAGATTGTACCACTTCAATGCATCAAATGATTTACCACTAAGAAGATCTCGCTTATAGACTTCGGATGAAACGTATTCCCTAAATATATTCAAGTGCGCTATATGATTGCTTGTAGCAAAAGCCTTTTTACTAGTTACATAATTGCTAACGGCAACTCCTAAAGTTCCAAGTGTGAAAATACCAGCCAAAGAGGCACCTGTTATTTTAAGTATAATAAAAACAAATTCAAAGCTATCAGCAAAGTTACCTATGCATGAACTACTAAGACAGAAGGATAGCTTATAGGCTTCAATTTCATAGAAAGTCCAAAGAAAAACAATTACTGAAGAAATAAAACCAAAAACTATTATAAAAATACAAACAACTGTTATAAAAAGAAACTCACCTTTCATCAGAGGGTGATTTTTAATCTTAACACTCAAATCTTTCAAAAATCAGCCCTCCATCTTTGGAATAATCTTATGCAATTTCTTCCTTAAAATGGCTGCAATATTTGGATAGCTTCTCTGTACAACATTTAATCGTTCATGAGCCAAATAAAATCTTTTTACATGCCAGATTCCACTTTTTCCCTCTTTGCAATCCTGCTCTAGCCTGCTAATCATACTCTTGACTCTAAGAACGTCCTTTTTTGATGGCAAAGGTAAAATACTATTAAGTTTCCGAGATAAACGTTCATGCTGAGAGTGTCCAACTCTTGCTAGTTTATTTACCCGCCCCATACATTTATTAAAATCATGCCGGTAAGCGTGAGTTTGTCTATAATTTTTTTCTTTAGACATTCTCTCCAAACTATTTACTGAAGCACGAATTCTGCCGACTTCATTGGCTGGCAACCTAGGAGTTTTAAAAGAAACTCGCAACCCATGGACAGTCAAAGGCTCAGAGCTTGCATAACTAATCTTTTTCTTATCCAGATTTATAGGAAAATCTTTTGAATGAAGCATTTCTTCGACTATTCTTAAAGCAAAATCGAAATTATTATTGTTTTTTTTTGAAGATATAGTTATGTCGTCAACATACCTTGTATATTGCATACCTTTACGGTTCAATCTTTTGACAATATTATTTTCAACATCATGTAGACTTAAGCAAGCTAAATAACTGGAAGTCAAAGCTCCCTGGGGCAAAAAACCATCTTTAGTACAAATATTAGCTAATAGCTCTGAAACGTCATCTGAATACTTTAATACTTTTTTAAAAACGTCCAAAACTATATCATAACTAATGTTGTCAAAAAAATTTTCTATATCTAATTGTAACAACGAGCGTGCCTCACAATGAACCGTGGCACATGCAATATAGTCTCTTGGTATTTTCACTCCATCAAAGAAATGACTCGGAATAGAACCATAAAGAAAATGAGGCCAAACGATTATGTTCGGATCAGAAAAAATCCTGACATTTATTCTTCGTTGCAGTTTTCTGACAAATTTATTAGGGTTATAAACAATTCTAACATCCCCGTTTTTCTTTAATATTTCCTTTACTTGGTATTTTGATTCATCTGGCATTTCTGAAACTTGTAACAACATATCTTCAGAGACATCTAGAGATTTTGCTAAGTTTTTAATGCTCGCTATGGATCCAGCAGCAACTTTAAAGTCATTCATTATTTATATTCTTTAAATAAGTGTGGGATGCACCAACTCATACTATAGAGTCCAGAAAGAAAATGTTGCTTTCACTGACGCAACACACTAACAACTGCCATTCTTTCTTAGTGCACCCCACCGTCACAAGGTGGTCCAGGTCAGGATCCCACCGTCCCGGGGCCTCCCTCGCATGCCCATTCAAAAGAATGAGCGCTCGAAATAACGAGCTTTTTTAGTGTTTTAGCGCGTCAGTTGTAGCAAATAAGCGGATCGCTTATGCACAAAAAAGACTACATAAAAGATGAAATACAGTCAAATTATATTTTATTCTAAAAAAGAATTTACCTCTAATAAGGCATTTTTTTCTTTGTTACTTTCAGATTACCAGCTGATTTTGTTGAAACTCATATTCAGTACATTGAACTTTAGGCTACTATAGATGGCCAAGGACATACCTCATTACCACCCTACCACTGCTATCTTCTAATGCAAAAACTCTTTCTGGGGTAGCGATGTTTTGAGTATCAGAGACAAGAAACTATCAAGAAAACGCTTCACAGCAGCGAGGCGATGTATACAGAAAGATGTTGGTGTCGCTTCTGCTAAACAAATGCGGTCTGTTGAAAGCTCTCTCTTGCAGTCACACCAGCATGCCAAGCCTGAATCGGCGGATACTCTTCTTTCCAGTTCAGCTCAGGCAGGCTGAACGCTAGATAATCCAGCGCTACCGCAATGGCAATTTCGCCCAGGTTGATGGATGAAGCCTGCTGTTTTTCAGCAAGCTCACTGTTCAACTGATTAAACAACCCCATGAATGGCTCGCGAACGCCGCTGCCCCAGCTCGCTCTCGTCAATCTCGTTGCCATAATGTTTTCTAGCGATCACGGTCGTGAACGCGGCATCCATCAGGTTTTGGCCCAGCCCCGCCAGGTGCAGCACTTCCGCCAGATTGGCTGCTGGCAGCATTGGCGGGTTGGGGCTTACGCTATCCAGGGAAACAGCAATCAGCATTGATTAGCTAAGCGTAGTGCCCTCCTCTGTTACCAGCGCAGGAATACGCCCGTCGGGGTTGGCTTTTAATAGATCGGCATCGTCTGCCCAGAGGTCGTGCCACTTAAAGGACTAACTCACCTCCCACCACTCAAGCACCTGCGGCTCGATGTGGCCGGTGGCCGGAAGCTGGCCGGTACGCGCGAAGTCGGCCCATAGGGCGCGCATAGATTTGCCGTGTTCAAGCAGCGTGGCTTCGTCCACACCTTTTACCAAATCGGCATGTTGCCAGCCGGATGGCTCGCCCAGTAGCAGCGGCAGGTCGATCGTGTGGGCGGCGCCAAACGGGTAGCGGCCTTTGCACCAGTCCAGCCGATACAGGTAAGCGGGCCCACCCGCCTGCGCATGGCGGCGGGCAAACTTATGCGCATCGCGTATGTAGACCTTGCGTGTGGTGACGGCCACCATCGCTTTACTGAGCGCCTCCCCTACCAAGGGTGTGTTACGCAGCCGCATCAGGCTCGGGGATATCACAACAAACAGCGTGTTCTCTTCTGCGGTATAGCCCATAAACAGGTCAATTTTTGCGGCGGCGCGGCGCCAGGCCGCATCGGCCTCGGCCTCAGTGGGCAGCGGGTAATGGCCGTACTGGGTGCCAAACGGCATGGCCGCTTTTAGACCAAAGCCACGGGCGGCTTCCGCCACTTGGGTCTGTCGGCGCAAAACCTCATCAAGCGGTGCATCGTCGTTTAGCGTGGCAGCCTGTTGGCTCATCTTGGCGTACATGTTCGCCCGGCCTCGGCTAATGCCCAACGGCGCGCTCTGAATAATGGCGCGCTGGAACAGCCCCTCGGTGCCTTCGGCAATCATCAGATGCGCTGCCGCGTCGCCCCCTGCGGACTGGCCAAACAGGGTGACATTGGTGGGGTCACCGCCCATGGCCGCGATATTGGTGTTCACCCAGCGCAGCGCCGAGATCATGTCGAGCAGGCCTAAATTGGCAGGCCGATTGGCGTAGCCGCCCAGAAAGCCTAACAGGCCAAGCCGGTACGTCACCGCCACTACGATCACGTCTTGCTCAAGCGCCAGCGGGCGTACGTCGAACACCGGGAGATCCCCAGCACCAAACACGTAAGAACCACCGTGTATCCAGACCATAACGGGCCGAGGCGTTGGCGAGGGATTTTCCGGCAGGGTGACCGATAAATGTAACGCGCCCTCGCAGGGGGAGAACGCTTGGGCGCTAATCCCCAGCACAGCGTTTAGCTCGGGAATGAGGTTTTGCGGCGCGCAAGGCGACCACGCGGTGGCCTGGATAGGCGCGGTTGAGGGCAACTCATCTTTTGGGGCGCAAAAGCGCTGGGTGCGGGCATAGCGAATGCCCGTGGCGCGGATAACGCCTCGATCCCGCCAGCCGATGATCTCTCCGGCGGGGGTGGTAAAGCGCGGAGCATCGTGGTCGTTTAGCTCATCACGGTCATTTAAATCAACGTAGCGCATACCGCTCCTTGGGTTCCTAGCATGAAATAAGTGCAGCAACGCTGCTACGTGCCAACAATGCCTGATACACCATCGGCCAGCCATAAGCTCAGGCCACCGGGTATCAATGATGTCGCAGAGCCAGGGCATTAAACGCATCGTTATCCGGCAGGGAAAGTCCCAGCAGAACGCCTATAGAACACGACACTCGAACGATCCACTATGAGGGATTAGACCATTGATTGTTCGTATATTGTGGCATTAGATACTCTGCCCATTTAGGTCTATGGTTAATTCGTATTAGGAAGGAAGGCTTACACTAAGATACTGCTGGTTTCGCTCTATTTTCGCTCTGTCAGTTTGTAGTTGAATAAATACCCACCTTTAATATGTGCGTCATCAGGCGTACGTTATGGAGATAAAGGCTGGTAGCTAGCTTGGTGGTTTATGTGTTGACGTAGATACACCGACATTAGGTTGCGATGTCGCTTGCTGGGTAGCGTCACAAAAATAATGGGGAGTTAGTAATAATGCCTAGCCAAGAGGGAAGCACATCGAATATAGATGCCAAGGAGCTTTACCACCAAATTTACAGAACGACCACTGGCTATATTGGCTGGACAGTCATCGCTATCAGCACGCTAGTGTTGTTGTCATGGGCCTTTGATATAGAGGCTGGCAAACACATACTGCCTCACTTCGATTCAATGAAAGTCAATACGGCACTGTGCTTTCTCGCCAGCGGCATCATTTTACGGCTTGCCTCTCAGCCCGTTATCACCCGCGCTAAACATTCAGTGGTCGCTCTGCTCGCTGCTTTTATATTAATGGTTTCAGGGCTTACGCTTTTAGAATATGCGTTGAACTGGGCGATAGGTATCGACAACGTTTTTATCATGGATAAGGCCACGCCAGCTGAGAACTGGCCGGGTCGGATGTCGGTTGGTACGGCCATTTGCTTCTGCTTGATAGGTATTGGGTGGCTAACCACGATAGTCCCCGTACGCTACTCCTCCCTAATGCTGCAGATCGTTGCACTGATAACCATCGCCATCAGTGGTTCGGCGTTAGTCGGCTATTTATTTGGCGTTCAAAAGTTTCGGTTGTCTGTTTTTTCGACGATGGCCCTTCACACGTCAATTCTATTCGCGCTTTGTAGTGTCGGCATGCTTCTAGCCCGCCCTGGCAAAGGCCTGATGAGTTCTGCGGCCAGTGCCTATATCGGCGGTCGCTCTTTACGCCGCTTGCTGCCCTATATCGTGTTAACGCCGCTACTGACCTCTTGGCTGAGTATGCAGGGTGTCGCCGCTGGCTACTATACCGATGCGTTTGGTTTCGCGCTGAGCAGCATGTCCAGCATTATGGTGCTTGTTCTTGTTGGTTGGCTTGGGGCGGCTGCGCTCAACTACGAGGAGGAACGCTTTCGCTCGACGCTCGACAGCGCCCCTGTTGCGACCCTCATGGTCGACGAGAATGGCATCATCCAAATGGCGAATCAGTTGGCACGATCGCTTTTTCGCTATCAGGCCCACCAGCTAGTGGGGCAGCCAATAGAAACGTTGATACCAAAGCGGTTGCATCAGAACTATTCTGGGTTTCGCCGACAGTACATCAATGACCCTAAACAGCGAATGAAGGTGGCAGGTAGCGATCTGTTTGCCTTGCGTCAGGATGGAACCGAGTTTCCTGCTGAAATCTCGCTCAATCCAGTCAAAACGGCGGAAGCACGCTTTTTGATGGCGGCGGTTGTCGACATTACCGAACGTATCCAGGCTGAGCAGAAAATTCTGCGCCTGAATCGTACACACAAAGTATTAAGCGGCATCAATACCCTAATTGTAAGAGCCCAGAGTCGTGACGTTCTATGCGAGGAAGCCACGCGCATTACGGTGAAAGAAGGCGAGCTTTTTGCCGCCATGGTCGTGGAATACGATCATGAAGCAGGACGCTGCAAAGTTTTGCATGTACACGCTGCCCACAAAGCGATAGAAACTCGACAGTTTTCCGAATTTGAAACAGACACGATTCGCGAATGCCTGAAGAAGCATTGCGCCGTGGTGCACAACGACCTGAGAGCGCAACCTCACGACGCTCAGTTAACGGATTTAATAGAGCTCGACATACAGGCCATGGCGGCATTACCACTGACGCTTCCGCAGGAATCGAAGAAATCGGCATTCGTGCTTTTCCGGCACGAGCCGTTTGCCTTTGATCAAACTGAAATGACGCTTTTGCAAGAGGTGGCAGGCGATATATCGTTCGCGATGACTACTCTGGAAAAGAGCCAGCGGCTTGAGTACTTAACGCATTTCGACAATGTTACCGATTTGCCGAACCGCTTGCTTCTCACCGACCGGCTGCTTCAAGCAATGCACCAGGTCGATAAACTCCAGGATGTTCTGAGTATTTTGTATGTGGACATCGACCGCTTTAAGCAGGTTAACGAGAGCCTTGGACTTTCGGGTGGTGACGAAGTGCTTCGTCAGGTAGCGCACCGTATACGGGCGTGTATTAGCAAGGCCGATACGATATCCCGCTGGGGTGGCGATGAATTTATTGTCTTGCTGCCGGGTCAAAGTGCTGCAGAAGTGACGGCCATTGCTAACTGTATTACTGACGAATTGCAGTCGGTAATCACCCTGGACAATGGTCAGGAGTTGTTTATCTCCTGCAGCATGGGGATTGCAGAATATCCACATAGTGGTAGGGATATGGACGTGCTGATCAACGGCGCCAGGAGCGCAATGGCCGCTATTAAAGCGCATGGCGGTAACAACTATCAGCACTTCGTGCCTGGCAGCAAGGACGCTCACCGTGATGGTCTAGCGTTGGAAACCTCATTGCGACATGCGCTGGCACAAGATCAGTTCCAATTGTTCTATCAGCCTCAGATCGACATCACTTCCAGAAAGGTAATCGGGCTGGAGGCCCTGATACGCTGGAAGCATCCCACACAAGGCATGATCGCACCTGATAGCTTTATCCCGTTGGCGGAGAAGACAGGGCTGATCATACCCATCGGGGAATGGGTGCTGCGCGAGGCATGCCGCCAAGCAGTCGCTACCCCGGGTCTGAAAATGGCGGTGAACCTGTCTGCACGACAGTTCCACCAGGATAATCTTGTCGCTGTCATACAACAGATATTGATAGAAACCGGTATGTCACCGGCCGACTTGGAACTAGAAATCACCGAAAGCGCGCTGATCTACAATGTCGAGTCGGCCATTACCACGATGGAAGAACTGATAGGCTTGGGCGTTAGTATTTCTCTAGACGATTTTGGTACCGGCTATTCCAGTTTGAGCTACTTGAAACGCTTTCCTATCGATACTCTCAAAATCGACAAGTCTTTCATTTCCGAAGTGGCCACGAACCCAGGCAGTGAGATCATCGTCAATACGATCATTGCGATGGCTCACAGATTAAAATTAAAGGTGATTGCTGAAGGTGTAGAAACGGAGGAGCAATTGGCAATGCTCCATGAGCGCGGTTGTGACCAAGCTCAGGGGTATCTGTTTTCTCGTCCACTACCCTATCAAGAGGCCATCAATGCAGTACGGCGTTGATCGTATGAATCGCTATTCATAGCAGCCGCGGTACCCACCGTTACTGATCACGTAGGCGAGCCTGTTGTTGGCTCAGTCTATGAGCTGCTCGCTCAACGCTGCGAGGTCTGCAGCCACAAAGTCCCATGCTTCTTCTGCTTCTAAATCTTTGCTCTGCTGGGGGCCATACTCTGTGCGCCGGGGTATAAACGCCGTTTTCATTCCCAATGCACGGGCAGCACCCAGGTCATAATTATGCGCCGCGCATAGCATCACTTCTTCTGGCGGCAGGCGCAGCAGGTGGCAAGCCCCTAAATAGACCTCAGCGTCCGGCTTATAGTGCTGGAACAGCTCGGCACAAAACACCATATCCCAGGGCAGTTTGGCGTGACGGGCCACGTCCACCATTAGCGATAAATTGCCGTTGGTCAGCGTGCCGATAATATAGTGCTCTTTTAAGCGCTGCAGGCCGTTCTGAACATCCGGCCAGGGCTCTAATTGGTGCCAAAAGTGATTGATGCGATCAATGGTCGCCTCGCCCAGCGCTATCCCATGTTGATTGAGTAGTTTGACGAGGCTTTCTCGGTGTAGATCATCCAACCCCATCCAGGGAATGTCGCCTTGGCGTACCCTATTCATGGAAGGGGCATACTGATGGCGCCATTGATCAGTCAATACGTCACTGGGCAGTTCAATCCCCAGCTCTTTCTCTAGCTCATTGAACTGATGAATCAAACTGGATCGCCAATCAACAATAGTGCCAAATACGTCAAACACGATCGCTTTCATTACTTTCTCCTTGCCGCTGGATGGTCATTAATAGCCCCAATAACGTCATGGCGATCAGCAAACTCCAACCGAGCATAAAGCTGCCACTGATATCTAACAGCCACCCAAGGAGTGGGGGTATCGATACAATCGCCAGTTGGTTAATCGCCATAGCCAGCCCGAGCACAAAGCCGGTTTTATCAGCAGGTGCAGACTCAGCCACATACGCCACCCAAGGGCCGTACCAGCCAAAACCAAAAAAGCCCAGCCAGGCCATCAAACCGCCCAGCATGAGGGTTGAGTGTAGCGGCAGCCAAACCAATACCAGCAGCCCTACTATCACCGCCACCATGCACACCATGACCGGAAAATAGCGCGAGCGACAGCGATCACTCCAGGCAGCCAACAAAACACGCCCGGCAACACCGGCCCCCTGGACTACGAATAGCAACGTCGCCGCTTGCAGTACCTCCATCTGCAAACGGCTATGCAGATAGAGCACGGTAAAAATCAAAATGCCGTACTGAACCGAGATCAAACTAATCCCAGACGCCATGATCTGTTTCATGGCCGGTTCACGAATCATCGCCAACCGCGATAAAACGACTTTTTTTACGCTATCTTCAGAAGCCCTTGTAACCGGCACCACGCCACCAGGGGCACGGTAAAAAAGCATAAAGACCAACGCCCCAAAGATCGCAATCAGTCCACCCACCAGAAAAGAAGCGCGCCACCCCCAGGTGATAGCGACAGTTGGCAGTATGATCGCGGCCAGCGCCCCGCCCAGCGGCAAGCCTGCCTGACGAATTCCCATGGCAAAGCCGCGCTGGGATTTGTCAAACCAAGCGGCTACTGACTTGCTACCGCCAGGCTGGGCAGTACTGTAGCCGGCCCCTACGATGACCAAGAAAAGCAGCATGGCCCAGTAACTCTCAGCCAGCACGGCAGCGCTAAGTGCACTGCCCACAATGAGGGTTCCCACTCCCACCACCAAACGCTCACTGAACCTGTCCAGCAACTCGCCGGCAACTAACAGGCCGATTAAAGGCACCAGTTGAGCAGCAGAGACCAGCGTCCCAATCTGAAAGGCAGAGAGCGCCATATCTGCCTGTATATAAACGCTGATGGCGCCGATGCCTTGCACGAAAAAGCAGGCTGCAGCTTGAGCCAGGGTGGCTATGAGTAGAATGACCCAGCGGTAGTTTTGAGCAGACGTCATCGGCAGCAGCTTCGTCATAGCGGTTCTCAGAACATTGAGCCTTTCCTTAGCATTACCCATTTCTTAGCGCTAAACCATGACGATATCGCAACGCCTGTTGCCAAATCAGCAAGCACCGCGACTTTTTTGGCTAGTGGCTACCGGATAAAAGAAACGAAAAAGGTGGGTACGACATGAATGATGACTTCTGTGGCTTGGTTTAGGCTGCTTATGATACTGAGCCTTAGTATCCTTGGCGAATGCCTCACGCCAGCCCAGTAAAGGAAGCGCCAGGATGAGCAAATTTGATTGAAGCGCCATTATATAGTGCTTAGTCTGCCTGGCTAAACGTTGTGATTATCTCCATTCACAAACGAATAGAGCAGAATATCGGATCGATAGGCCCACCCCTGGTTGGCCCAGAAGGTCTGAGCGGCTTCGTTATCGGGAAGAATCATCAGGTGGGATTTTTGGATGCCTTCGCTCTTCAGCGCTTCCAGGCAGAGGTCTACCAACCGCGTGGCGATGCCTAACCGGCGATGAGAATCCGCCACCGACAAGTGCTGAACATAGCCGCGCTTGCCATCGTGGCCCGCCATGATCGTTCCCACCAGCTCTTCTTCTCTATCTCCTTCGCCTTCTACTTCTGCCACAAAGCTCAGGCCGGGGTTGCGCAGCAGGTACTTCTCGATGCCTTCCCGTGAATCGGTATCGCGCAGGCGCACGCCTTCGCTTTCGCTCCACAGGTCAATGGCAGCTTCGTAGTCGTTGATGGTCATGGTGCGGTAGTGCATCAGGAGGCTCTCATTGGGTAGCGGCATCGTCTTGTTCGTTCTGCTCTTCAGAGTGGTTGAAGTGATCCTTTTGCTCGGCCCATTTCAGCAAACCATCCAATGCCGGGCAGAGCGTTTGCCCCCAGTCGGTCAGGCGGTACTCCACTTTCGGCGGCACCTGGGGATAGACTTTGCGGGCCACGATGCCATCCGCTTCCAACTGGCGCAGCTGTTGGGCCAGCATTTTCTGGGAGATGTCAGGAATGAGTTTTTCAAAATCGGAGTAGCGCTGCACTTTTCCATCGAAGAGATGAAAGAGAATGATGAGCTTCCAGCGCCCTTCCAGCATTTTTAATACATTTTCCACATCGCTTGCGGCGGTAGCGGGCGTATAAATCTTTCTCATGGGTAAGCCACTTACCTTTTTGTGCGTTCTTGTTAACGCGTCAGTCTAGGCAGAAGATTCTCGCATATTAACCCCTGCGAGAGATGACCATCATGAGTTTGTCACTACCAGACGCTATCACCACTTACTTCAGCATTAGCAACGGGGCAGATGATAGCCACCTTGGCGACTGCTTTACCCACGATGCCTGCGTGTTTGATGAGGGGGAGACGCACCGCGGGCGAACCGCTATTCAAGCCTGGCTGCGCGCTACCCGTGCCAAGATTGAGTACCGCGTCGAGCCGGCCAGCGTTTCTCAACAAGACAACACCCTGGTGGTGACTGCCACCGTGACTGGCAACTTCCCCGGCAGCCCGGTGCAACTCGATCACACTTTCAAGCTTGCCGAATCGCAAATCCAGTCATTGAAGATCCACTAATGAACCTGAACTTGAGCGGACGACGTGTATTGATCACCGGTGGCAGCAAAGGGGTTGGCGCGGCCGTGGTGTCACTCTTTCGCGAGGAAGGCGCGCAGGTGCTGACCACCGCCCGTACTCGCCCCGCCGACCTGCCTGATGTGCTGTTTGTCGCCGCAGACCTGACGACGGTCGAAGGTTGTACCACGGTGGCCGATACTGTCAACGAACGTTTGGGCGGCGTGGATATCATCGTTCATGTACTGGGTGGCTCATCCGCGCCCGGCGGCGGCTTCGCGGCTCTTGGGGAGGAAGAGTGGCAGCGCGAGCTCGACATCAACCTGTTTCCCGCCGTGCGGCTGGATCGCGCCCATGAGGCAGGCACCGATTACGCAGGCGGCAAGCAACTCATCATGGATGCGCTGGGGGGTATCCCGATTGGCCGCCCGTCGAAGCCTGCTGAAGTGGCCAACCTGATTGGGTTTCTAGCATCACCGCTGGCAGCTACTATCACGGGAACGGAGTATGTGATTGATGGTGGAACCGTGCCGGTTGTATGAGAGGAGATATAGTTGGCGATCAAATAGCAGAAGCGCCCCAGCCGGGGCGCTTTTCGTTACTTCAGGCGGTTAGAAGGATGTCCATTTCTCGGTGTCTTGTTTGCCACCAATCACGTGGGTCGACGTGCTTTTGCTAGCCCTAGGCTGGCTGCCACGCGGTTTTGGCGTAGCGGGTAGTGCGCGCTGGTTTTGGCCAGTGGTCGCTCCTCTAAAGAACGAGACTTCCGTTAACAATGCCTCCGCTTGGCTTTGCAGTGAACGCCCTGCCGCACTGGACTCTTCAACCAGGCTGGCATTCTGCTGGGTGACACTGTCCATTTGCGAGACGGCCGTGTTGACTTGTTCAATACCTTGGGACTGCTCTCGGCTGGCGGTGGCAATCTCACCCATCAACACCGTGACACGCTGAACGCCATGAACGATATCTTCGAGCGACTTGCCCGCACGGTTAACCAGACTTGAGCCGTTATCAACTTGGCCGATACTCTCCTCGACGAGCTTTTTGATGTCCTTGGCGGCATCGGCACTGCGCCCTGCCAGGTTGCGGACTTCGTTAGCTACGACCGCAAAGCCACGGCCCTGCTCGCCCGCACGAGCGGCTTCCACCGACGCATTTAGCGCCAGCAAATTGGTCTGGAAGGCGATTTCATCGATCAAGCCCACGATACCGGCAATCTTGCGGCTAGAGGCATTGATTCCCTCCATCGCTGTGACGGCTTGAGCGGCGATCTCACCGCCTGCGTTGGCTTGCTTGCTGACCTCGTACACGAGTTTGTCTGCTTCGGCAGCGTTGTCTGCATTCTGACGCACGGTCGAGGTGATTTCGTCCATTGACGCCGCTGTCTCTTCGATATTTGAGGCCTGCTCCTGAGTACGGCGACTCAGATCGTCGGTTCCTAATACGATTTCGTCAGCGGCAACATTCACGGACTCGGCGTTATTGCGAACGGACATGACCACCTGCGAGAACTTGGTCTCCATGCTCTTTAACGCCCTGAGCATCACACCAAATTCATCCTTGCAGGTGATATTGATCTCGTTATCCAACCTGCCTTCCGCCATGGCGTTGGCAAGTTCTTGCGCCTTGCCCAGCGGGGTCATGATGCCACGAATCAACCATATCGCGAGCAGGATACCGAAGATGACCGCTGCTGCCATAACACCCACAATGAAATTGCGCGTCCAAGCATAGTCACTTAAGGACTGTTGATTATTGACGGCGGCTTGGGTGCTATTACGTTCGATGAGGTTTTGAATCGCCGTGAGCACTTTAGGGTATTCAGCACGTAGCGTGGTGGTGGCAATCACCCTTGCGGCCTCAAAATCATTATCAATCATTACCGCATTAATCTCGTCAATGCCAGCACGCAGGCTGGCCAACGATGCAATGAATTCGCCGGCTATTTCGCGCTCCCTGTCATCGGACACCCGCTCCGGATAATAATCATTCCAGGCAGCGTCGATAATGGCATCGTTCTCAGCGATCTCTTGCTTCGTCGTTATGGCTGATGCAGGGTTCCGATCACGCTGTTCGGCCGTTATTTTCACTCGGTTGCCGAGGAGTGCCTGGTTGATCTGGGTGAGATTACCCAATGTAATTACGTTTCCCTCATAGGTTCGATTGAGGGCATCGTTGGTTTTACTGAGACTGTAGAGACCGATAATACCGACAACGATTAACATCAGGATGCAGGCGCCTAAACTCACGGCAAGGCGCAGTTTGACGCTTCGATTAAGAAATAGCATGGAGTAGGGATCTCATAAAACCCTTAGCGCGCTGCCTTGGGTAGTTGGGAGCAATCGCGTCACCGCTAGCACTCTGGTAGGAGCACGTATAGCTATCAGCAATTGTGGTTGTCAACAGTGTTAGATATCGGCAAACCTAGCGATAAAATAAATTTTTATTCGAAAAATAGCCAATTTCTTACAAGGACGATAGCGAATGTCTTACAAGGACGATAGCGAATGTCTTACATTTTAGGAGCAGCTTCTTATACAACAACAAGCTTGTCGTCTTAGGCGTGCCTGCTTATCCAAGAGCAGATAAGTAGGCACGATGCGGGGCAGAAAAATTAGTACGGTGAGATATTGGCGAGCGTGACTGTCAGCGTAAATAACGGTTTTCGTTTTCTTTTACTTCGTCCATGCGTTGCAGTCTGAAGATTTCTGAAACAGGAACGATCGTGTCATTAACCCTCTCGATGCCACCGTCCTCGATAATCTGCGCAAAGACCTTTTGCATCCCGGTAACGGCAGCACGGATGGCATGATTGCCATAGATAAGAAGGCCGATTTTTCCCAGAGCTTTCGCACGCGTCTCGGTCATCTGCGGATACGCCGTGGGTACGATCACAAGAGGGGCGTGCCCCGTCCATGCGTTGATGAAGTGTTCAATCTCATCAGGCGTTTTTTGCTTGGAGTGGATCAGGATCATGTCTGCGCCAGCTTCCTCATAGGCATAGGCACGCGCTAACGCCTCATCTTCTCCACGCCCGGCAATCAACGCTTCAACACGCGCAATTATCATAAAGTCAGGGTCTTTGCGCGCACTCACCGCCGCTTCAATCTTACCTTGGTGCTCGGCAATGGACACTAGATCCTGACGGCCGTCCGCTATAAGCGAGGTCACTTTCGGGAACATCTTGTCCTCGATCACCACCGCCGCCGCACCCGCCGCTTCGAACTGCTCGACGGTGTATAGAACATTGATGGCGTTGCCGTAACCAGTGTCAATGTCTGCCACAATAGGCAAGTGGGTACGTGCCGCCATTCTACGCATGTTGTCGAGGTGTTCCGTCATCGAGACGAGTGAAACATCTGCCAACCCCATCGCGGCAGAGAGCTCAAAGCCACTTGCCCAGATACCATCAAAACCGGCTTCCTCTACCAGCATGGCAGACAGAGGATCATGCGCGGCCATTACTCTCGCCATGCCACCACTGGAGATGATGTCACGGAGGCTTTTGCTTGTATATCGCATGGTTTACTCCCCTTTAACACCTGTTTTTTCATAAGAAAGCTTATGCACTGCCTCGCTAATCGCGTCACAAGCGGTTGTTAACTCGTCTTCTGAAGCGGCATAGGAAATACGGATAAAACCATCCGCTAAGAACCCCGAGCCCGGCACGACCGCGACACCAGCTTCCTCCAGCAGATACATTGCAAAATCCATGTCAGTTTCAAGGCGCTGGCCATTCGGCGTGTTGCTTCCTAATAATTTTTGGCAGGCCACGAAAACATAGAACGCACCATCGGGTAGGCGGCACTCAAAGCCAGGAATATCATTCAACAGCCCGACCACCAGATCCCTTCGTGCTTCGAATGCATTCCGGAAATTGGTTAAAAAGCTCTGATCCCCTAATAACGCTTCGACAGCAGCGTACTGAGAGATGGCGCTTGTATGCGAGGTGGACTGGCCCTGAACAGTGTTCATTGCTTTGATCAGTTCGAGAGGGCCCGCCGCATAACCGACCCGCCAGCCCGTCATGGCGTAAGCTTTGGATACCCCATTTACCGTCAGAGTACGCGGCGCCAGATCCGGGGCTACTGCGGCCAGGGTGGCAAATTCAGCATCGCCATAAACCAGATGTTCATAGATATCATCAGACAATATCCATACATCAGGATAATCCCGCAGTACCTCAGCTAGCGCCTCCAAGTCTTTACGCGTGTATACAGCCCCTGTCGGGTTCGAAGGAGAGTTGAGCATCAACCACTTGGTACGCGGCGTCAGCGCCTTGCGAAGAACATCGGGTTGCAGAATGAAACTGTCATCGATGTGGGTCGCTAACCCGACGGGAGTACCACCGGCTAGCTTGATCATTTCAGGGTAAGACACCCAGCATGGCGTCGCGAAGGCCACCTCGTCGCCCTTATCCAAACTTGCCATAAGGGCATTGAAAAGAAGCTGCTTGGCACCGCACCCTACCGTAATTTGATCTGCCGTGAAGTTAAGCCCATTCTCACGCTGAAACTTGGTCACAATGGCTTCTCGAAGCGCCTCGATACCGGCCACGGCTGTGTATTTTGTATGACCCGCCTCAATGGCTGCGATGGCGGCTTGTTTAATATTGGCGGGCGTATCGAAATCAGGCTCGCCCTGGCTCAGCGTAATGATGTTTCTACCCTGAGCTCTAAGGTTTGCGGCCAGTGCAGTCATTGCCTTCGTTTGAGAGGGTTTAACAGCTGCCAATTTTGATGAGAGGATTCCCATTCTGTTTCCTTGTTTATTAGGTGTGAGCTAGGCGTATTCCTATCTACAATCCGCACCCTACCGTTCAGCCTCGTGCGTCAGCCCAAAGCTCTAGTAGGTAGTCACGCTGTTCTCCCGCCTCGGCCTCATCGACCTCAATGATGTTGAGGTCCTTCATCAGCGGTAGGCCACTGTTAGCAATGGCATCGTCAAGATCCGCTCGGGAAGGCCGCCGAAAGGTCAGATCGAAGAGCTGTTCCTGTACGTCGTGTGATAGCAACAGGTCGTAAACCTGTTTTGCCTCTTCCGGATTGGGGCCATTTTGGATGAACGCCATGCCCTCGGGCGAAAGGAAGGTACCGTCGGCGGGATAAATCTTTGAGATGTCACTTTGCCCGCCGTGTATATAGCGTTGTGCGGCGTACTCCATTGTCATACCAAGCGGATATTCGCCCTGTGCTACTGCCTTGTAGACACCGCTAGTACTCCCTTGTAACTCGACAATGTCAGCCAGGTTCCTAACCCCTTCTTCGCCATAAAGCTGGTAGATGCCATAAAGCTGCGCATAGGAGGAGCTGGAATTGGCCGGGTCCGCCATGGTTACCTGTCCCGCCCAACGCTCATCCATCAGCGCTTCCCATGTTTGCGGTGGATCGCCATCAAGCACATCAGAATTGACCATGATGACGGTTACGTGGGTATTCGTTCCCGTCCAGGGGGCGTTGTCTGCTTGCAGCGCCGGAAGAAGAGCATCAACCTCGGAAGAATGATAGGCCGTGAACAGGTGGGAAAAACCTGCCAACGTCGAGAAGCCGCTACTCCAGAACAGATCTGCCGCCGGGGCGGATTGTTCTGCCTCAATACGGCGCAATAACGAGCCAGATCCTCCGCCGATGACGTTAATCTTGATGTCTGGTGCCTGCTCAGCAACGGCATCAAGCACGAGTGCAACCGCATCTTCGCTATTAGAGGTATAGAGGTTGACCTCTCCAGCAGCGGCATTAGTTGCTGCTCCCGCTAAGACCATGGTCAAGAGAGTATAAGTAGCAGCGTAGCCTGAGTATTTCATGCGTTTTTCCCCTTCGATTAAGATGAAAAGAGCCTGACTTTCATCACCTTGATCCCAAAGAAGACGGGAACGAGGATAATGATCATGTTGATAACCCCAAAGGCAGATGCCCGGGCCATCAAATCTGAGCTAATGAGACGAAATATCTGGATGGGTAGGGTTTCCTGGCCCGCTTGATAGATCACGACGCTTGCGCTTAGCTCGGCAACGGTAGTGACCCAGGTAAGAATGGCTGCTGCAGCGATACCGGGTGCCATCAGTGGCAAAACGACATTGAAAAAAGTGCGCACGGGCGGCACTCCAAGGCTAACTGACGCCTCTTCAATAGAATTCGAGATGTTATGCAGGTTTGAGGAAGCATTGCGCACGCCAAAGGGCAAGCGCCTTACCGTCATCGCAATGACCATCAGCAGGCCGCCCGTCAGCACGATGGGCCCTGAGTTGAACCCCTGTGCCAGCGCGATCCCCAGCACCGTGCCAGAAATGGTCAGCGGCAGCAGCAGCAGGTAATCCAGCATTGGGCTGAATACACTGCGTTTCTTGACAAGAAGATAAGAGACTAGCGTTGCGAAGCACACACCAAGAGCTGTCGCCATAGAGGCAAACGTAAGGGAATTACCGATAACCGCTAAGTTGAAATCCCAAATCCGGATATAGTGATCAAGTGTGAATTGTCCCCAGTACATAACCGGGCCGCGTGACACGGTAAAGGAACCTATTAGAACTACCAGGGCAGGCATTAGCGACAACACGATAATCAGCCCAGCCCCACTCGAAATCAGTATGGCTTTCCAACCCCGTAACTTAATGCGTGGCGTAGTGCGTCCCGCCACCATTTGGTAGTTCCGCTTGGAGAGATAGCGTTTCTGTAGAAACAAAACACAGGAGACCAGCAGGATCGATACGGTGGCTAGCGTCGATTGCATGGTTGGGTTACCACCCAGTTCACTGATAAAGCTGCGATACGTCATAACCGATAGCAGCGGGACGCGCTGTGCCAAGGCAATGGAAATTGCAAAATTGCCAATGACGAGGGTGAAAACGATCAGACCAGAGGCGAGAACTGCCGGAAGGATTGTAGGAAAAACAACGCGTATATAAGTTGTGAGAGGTGCCGTTCCCAGGCTCTGCCCTGCTTCTTCAAGACTATGGTCGAACCCACGTAAGGCGGCTAGCGCCGCAAGGAAGACGTGAACGTAGTACGTTAGCGTCATCACATAGATGAGCCCAAACCACCCGTAAAAGCGAGGAAAGGGTAACCCAAGCGCTTTAAGCAGGTTGGTTACCAACCCATTGTTACCGAATACCATCACCCAGGATTGGGCGGAGATCAGCTCAGGAATAATCAGGACGGACAGTGGCAATAGCAGCACGATATTACCGAATGGGATGTCGTAGCGTGCCACGACAAACGCGAGAAATACGCCCAGAATCGAACAACTAAGTGTTACCACCAAGCCAAGGATGACCGTGTTCATGAGCGCTTCGAGATACTTTCCGCGAGTCAGAAAGGTTTCGAAGCCATCAAGTGAAAACGTACCGTTATCGCCTATAAAGCTTCGAAAGAGCACTCCCAGAATGGGATAGGCTACGAAAATGGCGAGAAATATCAGCGCTAGTACGCTCAAAAATCCCCATGGAAAGAAACGATTCATGCCGAAGCCTCCGGAACAAAAAGGCATTTCTCACCGATAGAAACAATAACGTTGTCGCCGCGCCCCAATGCACTGGTTTCAGCTTCACCGACTGTTTCGACATGCAAATCCTCACCACTTTTCAAGACGACATGAAAGCTGGTTCGATACCCTTGGAATTGCAGAGAAGCGATGCGCCCTTCCAACTCTCCATCAACTGGTTCACTATTTTTCATTCGAATAGTGATATTTTCAGGGCGGGCAACCATCATGTAGCGGCCATTCTTGGCTACGTCCATGGTACGTCCTGCTACAAGGGTTCCTTGAACACGGTAGCGGTCCATGCCACCTTCCCCATGCGCCAAGAATTCGGCCGGCAATAGGTTTGCCGAACCGACAAAACGTGACACATAGGCCGTTTGGGGGTTGCGATAAACATCAGTAGGTGCGCCACACTGGTCAATGCGGCCATTTTTCATGACCGCGATCTCGTCTGACATGGCGAGCGCTTCTTCTTGATCATGGGTCACGAAAATTGTTGTTGTGCGGGTTTCAAGCTGAAGGGAACGAATGACGTCTCGCATCTGGACGCGAAGTGAGGCATCTAGATTGGAGAGCGGTTCATCCATCAGTAGTACACGTGGCTCAATGACAAGCGCACGCGCGAGCGCAACCCGTTGCCTTTGACCGCCGCTCATTTCTGCTGGCAATCGTGAGCCGAGACCGCTAAGCCCCACTTTTTCTAGATACTCCGGGACTTTGCGCTGGACCTCCTTGCTTGATAATTTACGCGCACGAAGACCGTAGGCAACGTTGTCGAATACGTTTTTATCCGGAAAGAGGGCATAGTCTTGAAACACCATCCCAACGCCCCGGTGGTGCGGTGAAACGCGGGTTATGTCCTCCTTATTAAAATGGACGGCCCCCTGGGTAGGCGATACGAATCCCGCAATAATTCTGAGTAGCGTGGTTTTTCCACAACCGCTCGGGCCGAGCAAAGTAAAGAAGGTGCCGTCAGCAATACGGCGGCTAATACCCTTGAGTACTTCGGCATTACCGTAGGACTTGCGGATATCCTGCAATATAAGTTCAGCCATACATATCTCCCGATAGTGTTCTTTTGATACGAGCTATCTGCTCCCCGTATACCCAGAACCCTATGCTGGAGACGTAGTGTTACACCAGCGAGAACTCCTACCCTATTAGTAAGAATTTCTTACATAAAGGACCATTCCAATAGACAAAGACCCACATTAGCAGGCCTCGTTTTTGGGTTGATGACAGTGCTAGGCAGGAAAATAGTAGCAACGGTCTAAAACACATAGATCGCAGCAGACCAGCAGGCAAAACAATAAGTGATGGTTGAAAGCTTTAGGAATAAAGCTCCCATTCGATATCTTGGGAGATAGGAACATCGGCAATATTCTCACCCATTAGCCACCGGATTAGGCGCTCTATATTATTAACGCCTCGGCTCTTTTTATCGTAAAGGGCATAGAAACCTGAACCGATGATAACGTTTTCAGCAAAAACGTTTATCAGCCGTCCATCGCTGATCTCATCTTCTACAAATACGCGTGGGCAAAGACAGATACCTGCCCCACTCCTGGCTGATGCCAAGCCAAGAAAGATATGGTCGAACACCTGCCCTGCTAATGTCTGGTTAGTAACAATACCCGCTTTGCGAAACCAGTTAGGCCATGCTGATATCCGGCTTTTGGTATGAAGCAGTTTAAAGCGCAGCAAATCGGATGGTGACTCAAGACGTTCACCTTCAAACAGTCTAGGGGCTGCTACCGCGACAGAAACATCATCAAGTATACGAACACACTCCATTCCAGACTTCTTCATCGGGTAACGTCTTATGATCAGGTCACTCTGCTCGTAGGCTTTACTCAACACATCGGTAGTGGATACTTCGGTTTTTACCTCAACGTTTGGAAAGGCTCGTTGAAAGTCTGCGATACGCGGCACTAGCCACTGCACTGAAAAGGTGGGGGTTGAATTCACACTGATGCGGTTGAGAACGTTAGAGCTCGTTAGGTTTTGCGACGCCACCGCGATAATATCCAGGCTCTCCGTTACATCTTTAAGAAAATTCCTCGCCTTCGGCGTTAACTCAATACCGTTGCCTTTCTTCTGGAAAAGCTTCTGATTGAAGTGGTGCTCTAATATTTTTATCTGTTGACTTATCGCGCTATGACTAACGTTCAGTTCGATGGCGGCCTTGGTCACACTCTCATGACGTGCAGCGGCCTCAAAGGCTGCAATGGCTTTCAAAGGGGGCAAGCGCCGCATAGCTTTCGTCTCTTTTTCTAACAATAGAGTCTTTACATTATTCTATTGCAGGCTGTTTTACTCGTCTATCATGACTTTTCCCCCTTCGCAACGTCAGGCTCAGCATGACGTTACCTCTCTTTGGCTTTCAATAAACTCCGGTGTCCCTTCCCATGACGACGTCCTTGCCTACCATCGAAATCTTGCGCTCTCCGTTAAAGCTCCATGGCAAGGTGGGGGTGCCGGGATCAAAGTCGATTACCAATAGAGCACTGCTGGTAGCCGCCCTGGCAACCGGTAAAAGCTCACTCTCCGGCGTGCTGGTAAGCGATGACACACGTTATATGGTTAAGGCACTCACGGAACTCGGCGTCTGCATCAGATTCTCCAGCGACACATGTATCGACATTGAGGGCACGGGGACACTTAAGCAACCTTGCGACTCGTTGTATCTTGGCAATGCAGGAACAGCGATACGCTTTCTGACAGCAGCCTGCGCCCTGGTTAAGGGTACTGTCGTGCTCAATGGTGATGAGCACATGCAGAAAAGGCCGATTCACCCTTTGATTGATGCCTTAAATGCGGCAGGCATTCATGCGACAGTCCCCTCTTCGGGATGCCCACCGTGCCAGGTGCATGGTCAAGGCTCCATACTGGGAGGCACCATAAGCGTCAGCGGCAATCTTTCCAGCCAGTTCCTTTCATCCCTTATGCTAGTAGCCCCACTGGCCAAACAATCTACGACAATCAAACTCGCCGAAGACACTATCGGCGCTTTAGGTTACATAGAGATTACACGCTCTGTTATGAACGCTTTTGGTGCCCATGTTTATCAGGATGATGAGAAGCGCTTCCACATCGCAAACACTGGGTATAACACCTGCGATTTCAAAGTAGAGCCAGATGCATCAGCCGCTACTTACTTCTGGGCTGCCGAGACATTAACAGGAGGCATGATTGACCTAGGGTATTCGCCTAGCGATTTTTCCCAACCCGATGTAGCAGCGCACACGTTAATGCAGTCATTCCCTTCTTTGCCTAGCTGTATTGATGGCGCACAATTGCAAGATGCGATCCCCACGCTGGCGGTGTTGGCCGCTTTTGGCTATTCAAAAGTGCGCTTTACCGGCATCGCGAACCTTCGCGTCAAGGAGTGCGACCGTATCGCGGCTGTACATAAAGGGCTCAATTGCATAAAACCTGGGCTTGCGACTATTGAAGGTGACGACCTGATAGTCATTGGTGATCCAGAACTGCCCACTCAGGCTCGACCATGCACGATAGACACTATGTCCGACCATCGTATCGCCATGAGTTTTGCACTCGCCGGGCTGAAGTGCCGCGGGATCAAGATATTGGATCCCAAGTGTGTGGATAAGACTTTTCCCAATTATTGGTCTGAGCTTTCAAAACTGGGTGTTTCATTCAGCTATGCTTAAGCGTCAACTATCGCAATATTTCTAAACTATCCTTACATGCTTCCGAATAGCGCGAATATCGTCGATATCAACTGGTCTCGAGAGCACGGCCTTATAACGGATCAAGTCTTCCTTCAACATTAAGGGAAGCTCCAGGTCCAGTAAGCTGGCTGTTTCATAGCGGTCAAACTCTATATTTAACGGCACCCAGGCTTGGCTGGCGGCATCAAAAATATGCGCGCCGCTAGCATTGCCAACTTCCACCTTAATGCCTGCATACTTGAACTGGACGTAGGTTAAATCCCAGCCTTCTTCGCAGCGGTGCGCAGCGGGCTTGGATATATACGCCTGCCCCGCCTGCACCACCGTCGAAAAGTCTACATCGGGGACAAACAGATCAATATCATTCAGCGCTCGCTCAGCACCATACCCCTTTGCGGCGAGGCCGCCGCAGATTTGAAAAGGAATATTTCTGTCTCTCAATAACCCTACTATCCATTGGGTTGCTAATTGATGCACGTCCGCCCTTCTTTTCACATATAGCCCCAAGATTATCACGCCAGTTTTGAACCACCGCAAAGGCTAGCGAGGTTAGCTAGCCGCCATCATAGTCTACCTGGTCACTAACCTGACACTGAGCGCTTATTCCCACAGCCGATTATCAATTATGTACAAGCATTCGGGTTGTGACCAATCAGAAGTGGCGGCATGACTAACGCAGGCCGGTTTCAATTTATCAAGACGGTGCTATCCGGCTTGGTGAAAGCAGGCGGGAGCGCGAAGTTCTCCCGCATCCGTTTCGTTTCGGCAGTTGGCGTCAATCCGAAAAGCCGTTTGAACTCCCGATTGAATTGCGAAGCACTCAGGTAGCCGACGGCGTGGCAAGCGTCCTCTGCCGTCATGCTCTGACGAACCATCAGCAGTCGTGCTTGATGCAGTCGCGTGGATTTAACGTACTGCATGGGTGAAGTGTGCGTAATGGCTTTGAAGTGATTAAGAAACGTCGGAACGCTCATACCGGCCTCGCTAGCCAGTTGCGACAGGTTAAGCGGCTGAGCGTAGGTCGCGTGAATGTGGCGTAACGCCTTGCCGATTTTCCCGAACTGCCACTGCATTGCCAGCGCCGCACGCATGGCATTGCCCTGCGCACCGGTGAGCACGCGAAAATACAGTTCTCTCACCAGCGCGGGGCCGAGAATCTCCGCCTCAAGCGGCTGACTCATCGTTTCGAGGAAACGTGTCACGGACACCCGCAAAGCATCATCCATGGGACTGGACATTAGGCTTTGGGCCACGTTTTCCTGGGCAGGAGATTGATGGCGGTCGATCTGGATCATCAGCTCCGCGGCGAGCTGAAAGGTGGTCGGCTCGTTTCGCACCGATTGGGCTGGTCGTTCGATGTCCCGCTCGCCGCGCTCGATCCCCGAATACGATGCGCTGTTTGATCCGATTCGTAATGCCCGCATCGAGAAAAGCGGTCAGCAACTTGGAGATCCGGCAAAGGCAGCTCGCGCCATGCTGAACGCAATAGCCAGCGACACGCCGCCGGAGCATCTGCTGCTGGGAAGCGATGCACTAGCGCTGGTGAGCAGCAAGTTGTCGGCGCTTGCCGACGAAATCAGTGAATGAGAGACACTCACGCGCTCGACCGATGGCTGAAGGTTCAACTGCTAAATCCCTTCTTCCCATGGTTATGAATCGTCGGGTGGTAGAGTATCGTCAGTCATTTCGTCGTAATGAAGTGTTAGCGACTCTTAAGCAGGGGCTCCAGCTTCAACTCTGGATACTGCTTCGACACATTCGCAACGTCATTGCGGGTTTCTGCGATGATCCACACCCTCACCTGCTTGGCTGCCTCGCTTAGCGGCTTTTTGCGTGAGTGAACCAAGTGGCATAGCCGCTCGGTGGCAATCGCGGTTGGCGTGGCGGGCACCAGCGAGCCCGTTTCCAGCCAGTGGGAGGCGATATTCAGCCAACCGATGGCGATCCCCTGGCCCAGCAGGGCCTCCTGGAGCACAACGGCATAGTCCGAAAATACCAGTGAGTGAGTCGTCCCATAATCTTGCAGATGGAAATTAGGCAGGAGCTCGAACCAGTCTATACGGCTGTCACTCAGGCTTATTAAGGTGGTGGCAATATCGTTGCTGGGCCCTTCGGGCTCTGGAAAAACGACCTTGCTTGGTGCCTTGGGCGGGTTCATCATGCATTCTTCGGGGTCAGTATGGGTAGGGGATCAGGACATGACGTATATGCCTCCTCACAAGCGCAATATCGGCATCGTTTTTCAGAGCTACGCGCTCTTTCCTCATATGAGTGTCGGTGAAAACGTCGCTTTTCCCTTGCGGGCTCGTCGCCTGCCTAAGTCAACGTGGCCGAAGCGAGTTAAACAGGCGCTGACCATTCTGCTCCCGGTAACCCGCATTGATGAGCACACTGTCCGGCTAGGCGATCACACACTGCGTTCGGCCAAGACTATTACTACCCATGACGATCTACTGCTGGCGATTCAAACCGAAAAACTGCTGATCGATGACGGCCTCCATGAACCGGGCATCAATCGCCTCTCATGCCGGGTCACTGAGGCCATCTATCAAGGCGATAGCCTGAGACTCTTCCTTGAGTTGGAAGATGGAACCTCAATCAGCATGCGTCAGCCCAGTCACCATACGGCACTGCAAAAGATTCCACCGCTCGGCGAGCGTCTGAGCGTGGTACTGCATCCAGAGGACACCGTTATCGTGCCTCGTGCGGGATGCGCCACTCCGGCGGCAAACGTCGCCTGACATAACTTCAAAGCACCTCAGAAAGGAGTCATTCACGATCATGGAACTTTCCAATTTTAAAGTTCTTACCTTCGATGTCTTGGGCACGCTGATCGATTTCGAAACCGGTGTACTGGACTCTATCCGTCGAATTGGTGGTAATACTGCTCAGGAATTTAGCGACGACACCATTTTCGAGGCCTACAAACGTGGGCGGGATCGCTACCCTGGCCGTTCGAGCAGTGCCATGGCAGATGTCTATCGCTCACTGGCGGAGGAGTTGAAGCTGCCTGCGGATTCGATTTCAGCCGATTCTTTCCAACTGGCAGTGCTTCATTGGCCCGCCTTCGAGGATTCAGTGGCGGCGCTAAAGCGCCTACGCAAGCACTACCGTCTGGTAGCGATGACCAATGCCGACCGTACCGCGTTCTCTTGCTATTCGCATATCCTCGACGACCCGTTCGACGATAGCGTGACCTGCGACGAGACAGGCGTGGCCAAGCCCAACCCGCAATTCTTCGCTTACAACCGTGGCCGTCAGGCGGCCCACGGCTATAAGTTCTCGGAAATACTGCATGTCGCACAAAGCCAATACCATGACATCGGCATTGCCAAGGAGCTAGGTTACACCACTTGCTGGATAGAGCGTCGTCAAGGTCAGGCGGGGTTTGGCGGCACACCGGAACCCGCACAGGTGACAACACCTGACTTCCATTTCCCCACGCTGAAGGCGTTGGCCGACGCCGTGGAGAAGGTGTGATATGAGTGGGCCGCAGCTTGAATCCCAAATTGCTTCGCTTTGGCGTGACTCGGCTAAATTTCGTGCCTCTTACCAGAGATAAGAACGTCGATATCGCCATCACCGGAGGAGGATACACGGGATTGACCGCGGCCCATCGGCTGGCAGAAAGGGGGGGCCAGGCCATCGTGGTGGACGCCAACCCTATCGGCTGGGGGCAAGCGGTCGCAATGGCGGCGTGGTATCCGCCAAGTTCCGGCTCTCGTTCCCCAGTATCGCTCAGACCCACGGTATGCCAGTCGCCACTACCATGCACCGGCTCTGTCATGAGGCGGTGGATAAGGTGGATGGCCGGGTCGAATTCGGCGGCCGGGGGCATTCGGTAAAAATGATTCACAGGCAGCATTCGACTCTCTACGCAAAGCCATGGTGTCACTCTTTCCAGAGCTTGCCGATATAGGCATCGCCTACCGTTGTTCAGGGCATGTGGGCATGACACTGGATGCCTTGCCCCATGTCGGCAGGTTTGATGACAGGGTTTGCTACGCCGCCGGTTACAACGGCGCTGGAGTAGCTATGTCTACTTTACTCGGGCGTTTGGCGGCGGACTATGCCATGGGCGAAAGCCCTGATGTGGCACTGCTGGCAGCGGAGCGGCTCCAATCCGTCCCGTTTTACCCTTTACGTGAAGTCGGTATTCGACTGGTAGCAGGTTACTACCAGTTCCTTGATGCAATCGGGCGCTGATGGGGCGTCGGAGGCGTTGGGCATCACCATTATCCAGGAGAGCGCCCCAGACGCCTGGCCGATGAGATGGTGTGGCACGAGAAGACCTCTATCCGTTGGACGTTGACCGAGCCTTCGCCAATTTCGAGGAGATCAAACCGTATATCACCACATGGTGGACCTCCGGTGGGCAGTCGGCACAGCTACTCTACGATGGCGAAGTGGAAGTGTCGTGCTGCTCATCTGCGTGCTGGCAATTTTCTATGTAGTGAGCCGACTCGTCCCTCTCGAGAAGATACTGGGTGCAAAATGAATAAACTATCCTTGAGCAGAATCAGCTTCATTGGCTATGTGATAGTGGTACTGATTTTCTTGATTTTGCCACTACTGGTAGTCGTTCCCATGTCATTCTCAGACAGTCGTTTTCTGTCCTTTCCACCCAGCAGTTTCTCATTCCGCTGGTATGACACTTTCTTCAATAACCCGGAGTGGATGTCTGCCGCGAAAACGAGTTTGATCGTGGCGTTCTCCACGGCCTTGATCGCCACACCAATTGGCGTGGCAGCGGCCTATGCCATCAACAACTCCTCCCACCGGCTGATGCGCCATCTAACACGTCCGCCTCACCAAGGCCCGGCCAGCGCTGATTACATTGCTCGCGGGACTATGCCCGTCCCTCTGACCACACGGCAAACTCGTTGCCGCTGGGCTCGATGAAGTGAAAACGGAAGCCACCTGGGAACTCGAAAATTGGTTTTATAATCTGACCGCAGTGATCCACCACCTTTTTGTAAGTAGCTTCCAGGTGATCGCTGTAGAACACCAGCAGGGCGGCGCCGTTGTCGGTACGGCTGCAGGCGTCCGCCTGGTAGAAGCCGCCATCCAAGCCCTGGTTGGAAAACGCACTGTATTCCGGGCCGTAGTCGGTGAATTCCCAGCCAAACACCGCTGAGAAAAAGGTTTTGGTGGCGTTCAAGTCCTTGGCGGCGAGCTCGACGTAGTTGAGCTTTTCATGTTGGTTCATGCCCTGCCCCTTTGTTTTGTGGATGATGGCTGCCTGTAAATTCCGCTGAGCGCCTGCCAAGCCCGTCCGAGAGGTCGGGGCCGGGATGCAGGCGGCCCGGCCAGCGCAACACCATTATTGCCAGAACGTTGCGGTGTTCACCACCCGTCAGTCCCTTTTCCCCAGTGGGCGAGGGGATGATGCCGCTGGCCGGATCCACCGCCGCCACCAGCGCCTCACGCACCCGGCCCACCAGCGGATGATCCTCGCGATTGGCAAGCAGGAAGGCCAATGCCACCTCGGCTTGGATGTCGGCGGTGGCCCGGGCCATGATGCCAGCCGTCTCCCGCTCTAGCGCTTCCAGCACCCAGGCGTGCACTTCCGGGTCCACCTTCCTCTGGTAGTAGCGGCTGTCAGCGATGACGAAGTGGGTCAGGCCATATAGCCAGTTACGGTACTCGGCGTCGTCGAGCCCGGCGACTCGATCAGGCGGGTAGTGGCGTCGGAAGGCCGCCTCCACTTCCCGGCGCAGGTCCATCACGCCGAGTTGGTGCAGGAAGTACGTCTGGTTGGCCACCTGAGCGGCATAGATCCCGATCACCGCGGGGTCGGTCAGAAAGGCCGCCCAGTCAACCTCTGCCTGATAGCCCAGCGCCCGCTCGTGGTTTTCAATGGTCGGCAGCAGGCCGTAGTACTCGGCCTGGACCAACCGGAACAGCAGCCCACGAGCGAAGGCGATCTCCCCCCACTCACCCAGCATGTCGCGCCGGGCGCGCTGCTTGGCAGTGCGTTGCGAGTAGTCGGCAACGATCGTCCGGCTGCGGGCAGCCGCGTACCCGGGCTTGGCCAGACCGACGATGTCATCCTCAAGTCGCGTAATTAGACGCTCGCCATAGGCATGATTGAGGGCCCACCAGTGCTGTTCACCAGTCAGGCGGTAGAGCCGCTGGGCAAAGTGGCGCTGCTTGTTCTCGGACAGCGTCGGCAGCGCCCGCTCGTAGACCTCCTGGATGGCCAAACCGACGTCGTGCTGGACGTCACGCGCCTGATGCGGCTCTATGGCGGCGCAGCCGGCCAACGCCAGCACAATCATCAGTGAAAAGAGCTTTTTCATGACAGCCCCTTGGTGGTGTTCACTATCGATAGGCCATCATTGCACAGTCGATGAGCAATTATGTACAAGCATTGAGAGGTTGCGATGGCATAAGCTAGGTGGTGTGACTAATCAGGAGGAGGCGGCATGGGCAACGCAAGCCGGTTTCAATTTATCAAAAGTCAGCATGTGCCAACACTGACGGTGCTTCATGCGGCCATTGAGGATTTCAGCTACGACCGCCATGCCCACGAGGAGTATGCCTTCGGTGTCACCCTGGCGGGTCGTCAGGATTTCTTCAGCGGCGGGCGTTTTCACCGCAGCCCTCCTGGCAACGTTATTTTGTTTAATCCCGAACAAGTTCACGATGGCGAACCCGGCGGCGAACACGCGCTGGATTACCTGATGGTGTATGTGCATCCTGAACAGGTTAACGCGCAGTTTGCAGAAGTACTGGGGCACGAAAAATCGGCTAGCTTTCGTTCACATAGCACGCTGATTCAGGATGCCCAATTGCGCAACGCCATTTTGGAACTGGCGCGCTTGGTTACTTCTCACACCGGTAGCTGTATCGATCAGGAGAACGCGCTTTATCAGATGATCGAGCGCACTGTGCAACTGGGTGGAATTTCTCAGCCCAGCCAGGCGCCCACTAGGCCCGATGCGCTGCTGGGCTTGGCGAAAGAGTATATCCACGCCCACCTGGATAGCGATGTCTCCCTTGATGACATCAGCCAAGCGGCGCACTTATCCAAGTACCATTTTTTGCGGCTGTTTCGGCAGCATTACGGCATCACGCCACATCAATATGTGATCAATTGCCGAATCAATGCGGCCCGTTCTGCGCTAGACCAAGGCGCTTCCTTAACGGAAGTCGCTTTGCGATATGGCTTTGCCGATCTTAGCCATTTCAATCGACGCTTTAAGCGCATTTATGGCATGACGCCCCATAAGTACCAGCGTGATATCGCAAGCTAGGCTCTGAACGAAAACTGGCTGCGCTCGCCAATACTGCGTTAAAAATCATCTCGTGCGCGAGTCCGATCAAAATGCTCATTTACTCCCCGTAAACTCCGCTTTTTCGTTGATTTTTGCCTTGTCTAGCCTTCGCTCGTCGACTTTTCGTACAGACCCTTACACCTAAATACGCAAATAGAGGTTTCACCATGTTAGCAATCGTCGCCTATGCCCTGGGCGTCATGTACACCCCTGGGCCTGTGAACCTGCTCGGCTTGAACGTTGGCATCAATGGCCAAGCCAGGCAGTCAGTGGGATTTTGCCTTGGCGTGGGTACCGCGATGCTGGCGTACTTATTAGTATTAGGTTGGGCGGGCGCTGCATGGATCGACGATGGCGCACTGGTGGTAGTCAGCGCGCTGGGTTGCAGTTATATCTTTTATCTGGCGAGCAAAATTGCCCGTTCTAGCGTTGATTTAAGCGAGCCGGATAACGCCCCACGGCTGTTAAGTTATCGTGATGGGCTTTTCATGCAGTTGCTTAATCCCAAAGCCATGGTGGCCACCCTGCCCATTGCCACACTGCAGTTTCCTGCCGCTGACATTCATGGGCTTAGCTTAGTACTTTGGGCATTTGGGCTGTCGATGTTGGCTGCGGGCGCCCCCGGCAGCTATATCGTGATTGGCAGCGTGGTGGGCAGTCGTATTAAAAGCCCTGCAATCGTTAAGGGCTTTAATTGGTTAATGGCTGGGTTACTGGTGGCTGTGGCACTTTCGATAGGCGTGGAGCATGTGTGGCTACCGCTTACTGCCCGAAGCTGATACCCAGCCGTAGTGCTTGTAGGCCATCAAATTCGACCGTTACTTCATCAGAAAACAGAGGGTGGCCCTGCACTGCCAAATCCAGCGTTGCTTGAGAGCCGCGATAGGTGACGGTGACGGCGATTTCCGCCGAGGTGCTAACAGGCGCCAGCAAATCATACTCAACGTTATCGATGCTAACAGCGGAAAGCCCGCGGTCATCAAGCTGTTCTTGTATTTCCTGTTCAACGACAACGCCGTAATAGAAGTAAATGCCCGCGTAGCCAAGCGCTACGATTACGATTAGTGAAAACAGCTTTCCCATTGTTTCTCTCTGTTTTATAGAATCTTGAAGGGTGACAGCGGATTGCTGGGCTGAAACCGGCGGCGCCTCGCGGTGCGAGCATCGCCCATCAGCGACTCTGGGAGATTATCATCATCCGGGTTAAAACTGGTGGTCTTCACTCACTTCTCTACACCCCCTGACGCTTTCAGCCAATTCGCTGACCAAACCATGTACTCGCTCAACGGCGTCATCAGGCGTGTTGGCACGCTCAATACAATCGACTAGTGCGGAGCCGACGACGACCGCATCACTATAGCGGCCAATGGTGGCGGCTTGTTCTGCAGAGCGAATGCCGAAACCAACCGCAATGGGTAGCTCGGTGTGTTCACGTAATTGGGCAACCGAGTTTTCCAGCCTTTCCGGCGTGGGTGCACTTCCACCAGTGACACCGGCTACGGAGACGTAGTAGATAAACCCAGAGGCATTAGCCAGCACTTTAGGCAGCCGCTTGGCATCAGTGGTCGGTGTGGCCAGGCGAATAAAATCAATGCCGTGCTGCGCCGCTGGCTGGCAGAGCTCTTCGTCGTGTTCGGGCGGTAGATCCACCACGATCAGGCCATCTACCCCAGCGCTGGCGGCATCCGCTAGAAAGCGTTGAACGCCGTAGCAGAAAATCGGGTTGTAGTAGCCCATCAGCACAATCGGCGTAGTGCTATTTTCTTCTCGAAAGCTCCGCACCATTTCCAGCGTTTTGGCTTGGGTTTGGCCGTTTTTCAGGGCGCGCAGCGCGGCTTTCTGGATGGCGGGTCCATCGGCCATCGGGTCGCTGAACGGCATGCCAAGCTCAATAATATCCACCCCTGCCGCAGGCAGCCCGTGCAGCAGACGTCGGGAGGTCTCGGCGTCAGGGTCGCCAGCGGTTAGGTAGCTGACCAGCGCCGGGCGGTTTTGCTGCTTGAGTGCAGCAAAGCAGCTTTCAAGACGCGAGGGACTATTCATGGCATCGCTCACAACATCGTTGATAGCGTTTTCCTGGATTGCGCTCATAAGCTTTTCACTCCGAACTTGTCACCAAGATGATGGGCCACGCTCATCATGTCTTTGTCGCCACGGCCGCTAAGGTTGACCACCATTAAGTGCTCACGGGGCAGCGTAGGCGCGCGCTTGGCGACTTCCGCCAAAGCATGAGCAGTTTCCAGTGCGGGAATAATGCCTTCCTGACAGCAGCAGATCTGGAAAGCTTCCAGCGCTTCGTCGTCAGTGGCGGAGACGTACTCAACCCGCCCCTGTTCGTGCAACCATGCGTGCTCTGGGCCAATGCCGGGGTAATCGAGCCCTGCGGAAATCGAGTGAGCGTCGATAATCTGGCCATCTTCATTTTGCAGCAGGTAGGTGCGATTACCGTGCAGCACGCCTGGCGTTCCACCGTTAAGGCTGGCGGCGTGTAGACCGCTTTTGACGCCTTTGCCACCCGCTTCTACGCCAACCATCTTGACCCCTGGGTCATCGAGGAACGGGTGAAAAAGCCCAATAGCGTTTGAGCCACCGCCAACGCAGGCCACCAGCGAATCCGGCAAACGACCGTGCTTTTCATGCATCTGGGCGCGGGTTTCATGGCCGATCACCGCTTGGAAGTCTCGCACCATGGCGGGGTATGGGTGCGGACCAGCCACGGTGCCAATAATATAGAAGGTGTCATCAACGTTGGTGACCCAGTCGCGCAACGCTTCGTTCATGGCGTCTTTAAGCGTGCCAGTGCCGGAAGTGACTGGGACGATTTCTGCGCCCAGTAGCTTCATGCGGAACACGTTGGTCTGCTGGCGTTCGATGTCCGTGGTGCCCATGTAGATCACGCAGGGCAAGCCAAAACGCGCCGCCACCGTGGCCGTGGCCACGCCGTGCATGCCAGCGCCAGTTTCGGCGATGATGCGCTTTTTACCCATCTGCTTGGCCAGCAGCACTTGGCCAATGCAGTTATTAATTTTGTGCGCGCCGGTGTGGTTTAGCTCTTCGCGCTTTAGGTAAATACTTGCCCCGCCGAAGTGCTCGGTCAGCCGCTCGGCAAAGTAGAGCGGGCTGGGGCGACCCACATAATCGCCCTGAAAGTAAGCTAGCTGGCGCTGGAATTCGGGATCATTTTTAGCGGTGGTATATTCGTCTTGTAGCTCTAAAATCAGCGGCATAAGCGTTTCAGCGACAAAGCGTCCACCGAAGCTGCCAAATAGCCCATTGGCATCGGGTAGGCTCTTGGATAAGTCTATCGGTTGATTCATCACGACCTCTGAATGCGTTATCGAACAGTCAGTGAAAACCGTTCGGTGAAAACAGTGGAATGAAAGTAACGCAAGCGGGGGTGTATAAAAATCGATAAGATGTCATCAATACGTGAGCTCAAGTCAACTGTCAGCAGGACATACCATGCAACATAGCATGCCACCGCTTAGCGCCTTACGCGCCTTCGAAGCGACCGCCCGGTTGGGCAGCGTGACCGCCGCTGCCGATGAGCTAAGCGTGACCCACGGCGCTGTCAGCCGCCAGCTAAAGAGCCTGGATGAACATTTTGGCGTGGCGCTTTTCGCCAAAGTGGGCCGAGGAATTGCGCTCACACCGCACGGTGAGCGGTTACAAAGCGGTGTTGGCGAAGCCTTCTCTCTTTTGAAAGATAGTTGCGACAGTCTCAAGCATGATGTAAAAGAAGCGCCCTTCACCCTGGCCTGCCCTGGCAGCCTTTTGGCCCGCTGGCTGATTCCCCGACTGGATCGCCTGCACCGCGAGCTGCCCCAGCTGAAATTGCAGGTAGTGGTGAGTGAAAGCGAACAACCGGGCGCGCAAACGGATGTCAGCGCCACCCTGGCATTTTCCGAACCGCCCTGGCCCGCAGGTGTCGAGGTATTCGAGCTGATGGCAGAGCAGATATGTGCGGTGGCAAGCCCGCAGCTAGTAGCACATATCGATCCCGCTAAACCGGCAACGCTATTGGCTAACAAGCTGCTGTACACTGCCTCGCGCCCTCAGGCGTGGCCACAGTGGGCCAACGCACAAGGGCTTGAGCTAGCTCAACTTGAAGAGGCGCTAAGCAAAGGCCAAGGGTTTGATCACCTTTACTACCTAATCGAAGCAGCGGTGGCGGGTTTGGGCGTGGCGATCGCACCCAAGCTATTGGTAGATGACGACCTAAAGAGTGGTCGGCTTATCGCGCCCTGGGGAAGTATAGAAACCCCTGGCCGTCTCTGCCTCTGGCTGCCCAGCCAAACCAACGTTCTAACGCAACCCCGCCGCAGCGAGCCCCTGGCAGCGTGGCTTAAGCGGGAACTGGGAGACAAGCACTGCTGATACCTTTCAAGATTGGCACTTCTGCACTATCAAATAAGTATGCAACTCCGGGTGTTGGTCGTACTCCAAGTGTCTGCACACTGCACCTAACTTAATCAACAGGGACAAAAATCCGTTGGTGCCAAGCGTGGAGTAGTAGACCTCTGGCCCCATAAAGTTATCAATGTGCTCTCCGGGCTCTTGCGTGCCACCGAAGGAGAAGATAAACACACCCCCCTCATTCAGGCTGTCGATAATCTTCGTGATGACACTTTCCTGCTGCTCCAGGGGAATATGCCAAATGCTGTCCCAGGCGGTAATAAAGTCGTATTTGCCAGGCGGCTGCCATTGGCAAATATCCTGGTGGTGAAAGGTCATGTCTGGATGCTTCTGCTTAGCGAGGCGCAGCATTTCATCGGAAATATCCACGCCCTCTGGCGTAAAGCCCTCCTGTTGAAGCAGGTTCATAAAGCGACCTGTACATCCGCAGCCAACATCCAGCGCCCAGCCTCGATTTTTAACAAACAACAGCGCTCTTTTATGCGCCTCCATGCCGTTAGCGAGATTGAACTTCTCGCTTTGCCAGAGGTGGGTGATTTGATCGTAGGCGCTGCCAATATCAGTGGGTGTCATGGATGGCCTATAGGATAAAAAATGAAGACTTAGTGACAATATCACCCACTCAAGCGCTCGCGGTTACTGGCCACCAGTTCAGCCAGAAAGTCCGCCATAGCCCGGATACGGCTTGATTGGACAAGATCCGTCTGGATAACGAGATAGATGGGCTGATCCACGCCAATATCCGCAGTGACACAGACTAGTCCAGCCTCCAACGCCAGAAAATGCGGCAATACCGCTATCCCCAGACCCGCTTTTGCCGCCGCTAGCTGGGTTGCCAGCGAGGTGGTGGTTAACGCCGATTCACGCCCTTGCAGAATCCGCTCAATCCATTGGGCGGCAGGCAGATGCGCTTGCACTTCACCCCAGGTAATAAATGCGTCCCTGTCGTAATCGCCGGCGTCAGGATGAGCCTCACGCTGGGCCACATAACCGGGGCTAGCATAAAGCCCAAAACCCAGCGAGCCGAGGCGCCGAAGGGTGACATTACCCCGCTCTGGCTTGACCATTCTAAGCGCCAAGTCGGCGTCACGGCGGTGCAGGTTGACTGTAGTGATATCAGTCACTAGCTCAAGCCTGATACCAGGGTACTGAGCATAAAATTGTGGCAATGCAGGCAGAATCAACGCCGTGGCCAGGTTTTCAGCCGTAGCCAAACGCACCCGACCGCTTAGCTGCGTGGCGCGGGAAACCCCGCTGGTAAACGCCGCCGCAGCGGCTTCCAGGGCTTCGGCTTTTTCGATTAGCCCCGCCCCCTCCACGGTAAGCTGATAGCCCGACTGCTGACGAACAAACAGTGGCAGCTTTAAGGCTTTTTCCAGCCGCTCGATACGCCGGGAGAGCGTCGCGATGCCCAGGTGGAGTTCCGCTGCCGCGCCGCTCAACGTGCCATGGCGGGCCACCGCCAGAAAGGTGCGTGTGTCATCCCAGACCCACCCTCGGGGCATCTGGTTTTCGAAACTGGAAAATGGTTTACCAAATTCGTTTATTTTTTTCATTATTGGATAGTGCCACGCTGTTACTGCGCGTTTCAACAACAGCTTGATAACGGCTCACGCACTCTTGATGGGCAATGGTTTCATCAGTCATTACAGGAGGCATAGCATGCAACAACGTACACTCGGCACCGACCTGACCCTCTCTGCCATAGGCTTAGGCTGCATGGGAATGAGCGAGTTCTACGGGCCCCGAGACGATAGCGAGTCACTGAGGGTGTTGGCCCGGGCGGTAGAGCTGGGAATCAACTTCTTTGACACGGCGGATACGTACGGGCCACACCATAACGAGGAGCTGATTGGCCGTTTTCTTGCCAGCCATAAGCCCAACGTACGGATCGCCAGCAAGTTTGGCATTGTTCGCAACCCTGGTGAGTATCAGCGTAGCCTGGATAGCAGCGCCGATTATGCCCGCCAAGCTTGCGAGGCATCACTAAAACGGCTGGGCATTGAACAGATCGATCTCTACTACGTTCACCGCGTCAACCCGGAAACCCCTATCGAAGAGACTATGGAGGGCTTGGGACAACTGGTCAAAGAGGGAAAAATTGCCCACATTGGCCTCTGCGAGGTTAGCGATGAGACCTTACGCCGCGCGCACGCCACGCACCCGGTTACCGCCGTGCAAACCGAGTATTCGCTGTGGACGCGGGACGTGGAGCAAACCGTATTGCCTACCTGCGAAGAACTCGGCATCGGCTTTGTGCCCTACTCACCTCTCGGCAGGGGCTTTTTGACAGGAAGATTTCAGAATACCAATGATTTCGGCGAAGACGATTTTCGCCCTAACCTGCCACGCTTTTCTGAGCAGGCCATGAGTGCCAACCGCCGTATCGCTGACGTGGTCGGTGAAGTGGCAGCGCTCAAAGGCTGCACTCCGGCGCAGCTATCATTGGCTTGGCTGCTGTCCAAAGGCGATAACATTGTGCCAATTCCCGGCACCAAGCAGCTGCGCTACCTTGAAGAGAATGCCGCAGCGGCGTCCATCACTCTAACCACCGATGAGCAGCAACAACTTGAGGCAGCCACTGCCCGCCTTCCGGTCATAGGCGAGCGCTATGCGCCGGAAGGCATGAAAGGGGTGAATGCATGAGGAGTGGTTGCGGCTTGGCTACTGAATTATCTCGCCAATCGAGCGTTTGCCATCCAGCAGCAGATACTCCTGATTGACCACTTCGGGCTTTTGCACAGTGTGAAGTAGCGCATGGGCCACGTTGGCACGTGAGATTTGGTTGTCGCCTGCCTCATCCAGTGAGCTGGCAAACTGCTGACTAGCAGCTTCGTCGGTCAAACGTCCAGGCTTGAGAATAACGTAGGGAACGCCGCTGTTGCGAAGGTGTGCATCGGCGGCAAATTTTGCGGCCATATAAGGACGCATTTTCTCGGGTGCATCCAAAGGCTGTTCTGCCCGCATGGCGCTAATCATGATGTAGCGGGAGAAGCCTTTTTGCTTGGCGATATCGGCAGCACGAATGGCACCAAAAAGGTCAATCATCAGGGTTTTATCCGGCCCGGTATGGGGTCCTGATCCTGCCGTAAAGACCACTTGATCGCAGCCTTCAAAGGCGTGTTCAAACTCACCCTCTAAATCAGCAATCACGGTGTCTATGTTGCGCTCGTTAAACCACGCTGCCTGCTCTTCACTGCGGATCATCGCCTTGATAGGCGTACCGGCTTTCTGCGCAAGTTCACAAAATTGTTTGCCAATCTGTCCGTTCGCACCAATCACTAACGTCTTCATAACGCCTCCTTGTGGATTGCTTACTCCTCATATGGATGCAGGCACTTAGGCGGAATTCAACCCTGAAGCGTGGCACACCGCAGCAGTTGAGGCATTTAAGCTATCACCCCAAACACGTGACCGATGGCGAATGTTAAGGCCATCGCGAGCGCGCCCCAGAACATCACTCTTGTCGCCGCTTTTAGTATTGGCGCTCCCCCCACTCGAGCAGCTATCGCGCCCAACAAGGCTAAAAAAAGCAGAGAGAACAACGCTACCAGTAGTATCAGATGTGAAGATGGCGCCCACCAAGTGACCAGTAGCGGTAAAAATGCGCCGATGGTGAACGTCGCAGCCGATGAGAGTGCTGCCTGGAGTGGGCGCGCTTGGCTGGTGTCGGTGATGCCGATCTCATCGCGCGCGTGCGCCCCCAGGGCGTCGTTGGTCATCAGTTGCTCGGCGACTTGTCGTGCCAGTTCAGGTGCCAAGCCGCGTGTTTCATAGATGGCGGCGAGTTCTTCCTGCTCTAGTTCGTAATGCTCGGCCAAGGCTTTGCGTTCGATGTCGAGATCGGCGTTTTCAGTATCCGATTGGGAACTCACCGAGACATACTCCCCCGCTGCCATCGACATAGCGCCAGCCACCAGGCCCGCAATCCCCGCCAGCATAATATCGCTTTGAGTGGTATTGGCTGCGGCAACGCCCAATATCAAGCTGCTAGTAGAAACAATGCCATCGTTGGCACCCAGTACCGCAGCACGCAGCCAACCGGAACGGTGAGATCGATGGGGTTCAGTATGTTGCATGGCATCACCTCATGATAGTCCTCCTCTTTTTTCTGTTAAGAGGAGAGTGGCAGGTACCCTTTAATACTGACACAGATCAGCGCGACGGTTTTTAAACACCTCTAACATGTCTAAATAGATTGCTGCCCCCAAGGGTTAAGTGGGTCCACACAAGGAAGCTCACTATGACACTCGATAGCGCTGAGTCAGAAGGTATCACCGCTTGCGGCGTGGTACATGCAGTGAGAGGTGCTGTGGTTGATGTGGTGTTTAAAGATGGCGCGATGCCGCCCATTAATGCCGCGTTAAACGTGGAGTGGGATCAGCCCACAGTGCTTCTTCTTGAGGTACATAGCCACCTTGATATGACGACGCTCCGCGCGGTAGCGTTTCGATCAACCGCTGGACTATCACGTGGAGTGGTGGTGCGTGCAACGGGAAGCCCTGTCACCGTGCCTGTGGGAGAGGCGGTACTGGGACGGGTACTGGATGCTATCGGCCACCCCCAAGATGACGGCACTTCGTTACCAGACGACATACCCCGCCGCTCGATTCATGCGCTTCCCCCCTTGCTGAGAACACAAGCCACCAGCACCCAGGTGTTTGAGACAGGCATCAAGGTGATTGACCTATTGACCCCAATGGCACAGGGCGGCAAGGCCGCCATGTTTGGCGGTGCGGGCGTCGGCAAAACGGTACTGGTGATGGAGCTCATTCGAGCTATGGTCGAGAAATATCAAGGCATTTCGGTGTTCGCCGGGATTGGGGAGCGCTCGCGTGAGGGGCACGAGCTCCTGACCGAAATGCAGGCATCCGGTGTATTAACCCGCACCGTGTTGGTGTATGGCCAAATGAACGAGCCACCTGGGGCGCGTTGGCGGGCACCATTGACAGCGCTGACGATCTCGGAGTATTTCCGTGATCAGAAGCACAAAAATGTACTGCTGTTAATGGACAATGTGTTTCGTTTTGTCCAAGCAGGTGCCGAAGTATCCAACCTGCTGGGAAGGCTGCCATCACGCGTTGGCTATCAACCCACCTTGGCTACCGAGGTCGCGCGACTTCAGGAACGCATTGCCTCTGTGGCCGGGGCTGCTGTAACGGCTATTCAGGCCGTCTACGTGCCTGCTGATGATTTCACCGACCCTGCCGTCACCACCATTTCCAGCCACATGGATTGCGTCATTATGCTATCCCGCGCCCAAGCGTCTGAGGGCTTCTATCCCGCTATTGACCCGCTTGCCTCATCGTCCATGCTGCTTGATCCATCGGTGGTAGGTGACGAACACTACCAAACTGCTGAAGATGTCAGACAGGCGCTGGCAAGGTTCAAGGAGTTGAGCGATATCATCTCGTTGTTGGGCGTCGAGGAGTTAGGCACCGAGGATCGACTGATCGTCAATCGCGCACGCCGACTGCAACGCTTTCTCACCCAACCGTTCATGGTTACTGAAGCCTTTACCGGCACCCCTGGTGCTAGCGTTGCCCTGGCAGACACACTAGCGGGGTGCCGAGCTATTTTAGATGGCGCTACCGACAATTGGTCGGAAAGCTCGCTCTATATGGTGGGCACACTAGAGCAGGCGCGTGCTAAAGAAGTGGCAACGAAAGCAAATGACACAGCCACTCCGCTCAATGAGGGCGCGGCATGAATCTCTCCATCGTTACCCCGCTGGCTATCGTTGTTGAAGAGGAGATTGATAGCCTGCGTGCTGAGGACACAAGCGGTAGCTTCGGCATTCTGGGGCATCATGCGCCTTTTCTGACCTCTCTGACGCTCTCAATCATCAGTTGGCGGGTGGCTAGCGCTGAGCACTTCTGTGCGATTAGAGGGGGTGTACTCACCGTGGATAACAGTGGCGATATTGAGATCGCGACTCGGGAGGCGGTCATGGGCGATGACCTTGCCACACTGGATGCCGACGTTTTAGCGCGCTTCGAGACGGAGGCGGAAGAGGAACGGGCGGAGCATATCGAAAGTGTTCGCCTTCAGCTCAACGTTATCCGCCAGATGATCAGCCGCCTTCATCGTAGCTCTAATAAAGGCGAGTTCCAGTGAGCGCCGATCGCCCTCGGGGCTCTAAAGATTTACCCCCCGAGGATGACCCTCTGGTCAGTGAGGCACGGCGGCGGCACGATCGGCATGAACGCTGGCTGCGTGAAGGTGATATGTCCGTTGGGCGACGTCTCGCCCAAATTGGGGTACTCGGCTGGATATTTATCGTACCGACCCTGGCAGGCCTGTTTTTCGGACGTTGGCTGGATAGCCAGCTGGGGACCGGCACATTATGGACCATGCCACTGTTGGTGATTGGCCTATGCCTGGGCGGATGGATCGCCTGGAAGTGGATGAACGCACGATGATGAACACTCTCTCTTTACCGCTCTTATCATTCCCACAAGGCTCGTTACCCCTGCTATTAACGTGGCCCTTGCTGCTCAAGATACCGTTGTGCTTTCTGGGTGGCCTGGCGCTCGGTTATATCTACTTTTACGTCCTCCAGAAAACGATCAATCTGTTTGTGAACGTTAGTCACGGACGCCCTTTGATGGCAATGGCCCTTACACTGGGGCGGCTTACACTACTTGTCCTGGGGCTTTACGTCGCCGTACTGATGGGCGCCTTAACGCTTTTGGCCATGCTGACAGGTATTGTATCCGCCAAAACGCTCATGCTCCGCAAACTAGGGCATACCACCCCATGAACTCCCCTCTTGAGACGACCCCACTTTTTCAACTCGGACCGATTCCGATCACACAGGCTATTGTCACCACCTGGGCCATAATCGTGGTCCTCGTCCTTGGTGCGTGTTTACTCACCCGGCGCCTTGATGCACGACCCAATAAGCGCCAGGCAGCGCTCGAACTTATTGTCACTACACTGGATACTCAAATCCGCGAGACGTCCAGTGCTGAACCGGCACCATATCGTAGCTTCATCGGCACACTCTTTCTTTTCATCCTGGTCGCGAATTGGTCCTCCCTTGTCCCCGGAGTGACACCTCCGACGGCGCAGTTCGAAACCGACGCGGCGTTGGCGGCGCTGGTCTTTCTATCGATTATCTGGTTCGGCGTCCGTCAAGGGGGGCTGAGGGGGTATCTTAAATCCTTCGCCGTCCCCAATTTGGTGATGATTCCACTTAATATTCTGGAAAGCATCACCCGGATTTTTTCAATGTTTGTCCGTTTGTTTGGCAACGTGATGAGCGGCGTTTTTGTCATTGGCATTATCGCCTCTCTGGCGAGCCTTCTGGTTCCCATTCCCTTGATGGCGCTCGACCTGCTGACGGGGCTGGTACAAGCCTACATCTTCGCCGTCCTGGCGATGGTATTTATCGCAGCGACAATCGAAGAAGGTCAACGAGCACCGGATAACCAGCAACCGCACCACCACCTATAGAGAAGGAGTTGTGATGGACTATCTCAGCCTGGTCAGTATTTTCAGTGCCGCCTTAGCGGTGGCGTTTGGCGCTATCGGCCCGGCACTGGCAGAGGGGCGTGCCGTCGCGGCCGCAATGGATGCCATCGCGCGTCAGCCCGAGGCAGCGAATACTATCTCGCGCACCCTCTTCGTCGGCCTAGCCATGATAGAAACAACGGCCATCTACTGTCTGGTCATCGCGCTTCTCCTGTTGTTCGCCAATCCGTTACTGGGGTAACGGCATGACTATCGACTTTTGGAGCCTCGGACTGCAGGCGGTTAACGTCCTTATCTTGGTCTGGTTGCTGTCGCGCGTATTCTGGCGGCCAGTAGCCACCGCGATTAAGAACCGCCAGGAAACAGCGAACGCCCTACTAAGTGATGCACAAACAGCCAAAACCAATGCCGAGACCGCCCTTGCTGAGTTGACCGCTGCCCGTGAAGGCATTGCAGCCGAGCGTGACACTATGCTGGACGAAACCAAGAAGGCATCGGAACGCGCCGCCAACAGTGTGCTGGCAAACGCCCACAAAAAGGCAGAAGCACTCATTGAGGAAGCCAAGCTTAGCAACGCCCGAGAGACCAATGCGCTGCGCGTCGAACTCACGTCTCACGCCTCCCTGCTTGCCGTGGACATTGCCCAAAAGCTACTCACACGACTGAACACTCCCGTGGTCCAAAGTGCCTTTCTGGGGCTCCTCGTTGAGGCCATCGGCCAGCTTTCCGCACAAGACCGACAGGCACTCATGGAAGCAGAGCACGCTATCGAAGTGATCAGCGCAATAGAGCTTGACGAGGAGGACAAGGCAACCCTAACGCAAGCGGTTGGTCAGGCCCTCGGCCGAACACCAGCGCTAACCTTTCAGACGGATCCCGAACTGGTGGCGGGCGTTGAGATACACACTCCCCATTTTGCGCTTCATAATAGCTGGCAGTCGGATCTCGCCAAGATCATTCAGGCACTCAGCCATGCCGTATAAAACTCTCGACTGGCTTGCGGCCGCACAACGCAAAGTCTCTTGTTTATCGATTGGCAGCCACACCGAACACAAAGGCCGGGTTGAGGAAATTGGCGATGGCGTGGCACTGATCTCGGGACTTCGTAATGCCCGCCTTGACGAGGTAATGAGGTTCGAAGGGGGGCAGCTTGGCTTTGCCCACGTTCTGGATGCCGACCTGATTGGCTGCGTTCTTTTTGATGCGGCGACCGATGTAAAAGCAGGCGACGCCGTATTCGGCACTGGTGAAGTGGTTAACGTTCCGGTAGGCGAGGCACTACTCGGCCGGGTGCTTGATCCCCTGGGCCGCCCACTCGATGGTAAGGCACCGATAGAGGGCACCACTCACTTACCCATCGAACGCCCAGCACCTTCGATTATCGAACGCGACCTAGTCACCGAACCGGTTCAGACCGGGATATTGGTGGTCGACACGCTATTCGCCTTAGGCCGCGGCCAACGCGAACTGATTGTTGGCGACCACGCCACGGGAAAAACCACGCTGGCAACCGACGTGCTGATTGCCCAGAAGTCGAGCGATATGATTTGTGTTTACGTGGCAGTCGGGCAAAAGACATCCAGCGTTCGGCGCGTCATTGATGCCCTGCAAACCCAGGGAGACTTCACTCGTTGCATCGTGCTAGTAGCGGGGTCTGCAAGTTCACCTGGGCTTCAATGGATTGCGCCCTATGCAGGGATCACAATGGCGGAATATTTTCGCGATAAGGGACAGCATGCCCTGATCGTGATTGACGACCTTTCCAAACATGCGGCCACCCACCGCGAAATCGCGCTTCTGACACGTCAGGCACCGGGGCGCGAAGCATATCCTGGAGATGTTTTTTACATTCATGCCCGGTTGTTGGAACGCGCCGCCAAGCTATCAAAGGCACGCGGAGGCGGCTCGCTGACCGCACTACCGATTGCCGACACCGATGCGGGCAACCTTTCAGCCTTCATCCCCACCAACCTGATTTCCATTACCGATGGTCAGATAGTGCTCGATGCGGGGCTGTTCCATCAAGGACAAAAACCGGCGGTCGATGTGGGGCTAAGCGTCAGCCGAGTGGGCGGCAAGACACAGGCGATAGCGTTACGCGAGGCCGCCAGCACTCTGCGGCTTGATTATGCTCAGTTCCTGGAGATGGAGGTATTTACCCGGTTTGGTGGCATACCCGATAGTCGTGTGCGCCAGCAGTTGATCCGCGGCGGTCGCATCCGCGCCATTTTGCGTCAGCAGCAGCATATGCCTTTACGACTAGCCGATGAAGTCGGCCTAGTGCTAGCCGTTCAGGCAGGCCTGCTTGACCCACTCTCACTGGACGCGATAGCGACATTCTGCTCGGGTCTACCGGCCATATTGGATACCCACGCTGCGGAAGCGGTGGCAATGATTGCCGAAACGGGAGCGCTGCACAGCGAAATCCACGAGACACTCATGTCTGTGATGACACGCTTTGCCAACGCCTTATCAGACGACAAAGCGGATACGAGGGTCACCGCGCCCTCTAACGAGGTACCAGCCCCATGACCGAACGGTTGGCGGATATCAGTGCTCGAATCAAAAGCGTCCGCCAGCTAGGCGCTGTCGTGAATGCCATGAAAAGCATCGCAGCCTCACGTGCCTATACTGCGCGAACACAGATCATAGCTGTCGACAGCTATGCGGCGACCATTTCCGCTGCAATCTCTAGCGTTATCGCCCCCTCCCCTTACCCTACCGAAGCGCAGGCTAGCTCCCCACAATACAAACGGGGGTTGCTGGTATTCTGTGCCGAACAGGGGTTCGCTGGCGCATTTAGCGAGCGGGTGCTAGATAGTATCGCCAGCCCTGAAGCCCAGCCATTGTTTATGGTCGGTACGCGCGGGGAGCTCATTGCTTTAGCCCGCGGCTTAGTACCACGCTGGAGTCTGGCAATGCCAGCACGAACGCTGGGTATATCCAAACTTGCGGATGAGATCACCAAAGCAATCTATCGCGATATCGAACGAGGAGAGATCGAACGTCTGGATGTCATCTTCACTGCCTGGAATGCGGGCCATCCCACGATCATTCGACAGGGAATTTTTCCCATTGACCATTCAACTTTTCCACCTAGCGTAGGGAAACGCTATTTAACACAAATCCCTCAGGAAACGTTGATCAGCGACCTGAGTGGACACTATTTTCATGCCTTAGTGTGCAAGGCGGCACTGCATGCCTTTAGCGCAGAAAACGAAGCACGCATGGCCACGATGTCTGCGGCGGGAAGCCAGATTGAGCAAGAATTGGGGGTGTTTCAGGCCACCTTGCGTCGCGTCAGGCAGGAGACGATCACCGCAGAGCTCATTGAGCTGGGCACCGGTTTCGCATTGTCACGATAGAAGTGGTGCCCGCTTGATCCAAATACGTGGGATCAAAATCGGCCATTGTACTCAGCGCATGATAATCGTCGAAGGTCACCACCCCATGGCGAAAGGTCAGTAACCCGTTTTCGCGCAATTGCCTGAGCACACGATTAACGTGGACCGCCGTTAACCCTAACGCATCGGCCAGATGGTATTGGGTGAGGGGGCAAACATACCCCTGTTTATCCCCCAACCCCACAAGTTTGAGTCTTGAGCCAAGTTCCAGAAGAAAATGCGCCATGCGCCCCACAGCACTGCGTCGACCAATATTAACGAGATGCTCAACCACCATGGCTTCATCCCGCGACGCTGCCCACAGGACAGCTGTTACAAGCCGCGGATTGCGAGATAGAATTTCAAGCAGCTCTTTCACTGGTACGTCAGCAACTTCGCTATCGGTGATCGATTCAATAGTGTGATCAGACGTGTGCAGCAATACATGTCGCAGACCCAGGAAATCGCCCGGAATATGAAAATCTACGATTTGGCGAGCTCCATTGGGCAGTATCTTATACGAACAGGCCCACCCCGCCGATAGAATATAAGCTAAATGATTTGATTGTCCCTGATCGACTAAGCGTCTTCCTGCCGCCACTGGTTTACAAGACTGATGCAAGTCCGAGATAAGAGTACGTTCGGCCTGTGACAACGCCATATATGCCCCAAGTTTACGGGCAAGCGGGAGAGTTTCAATCGCCGTCATAACCTTTCCCAACGGAATAAAATATAATCAAAAAGCCAAAGCGTGACTGCTTTTGATTAGCCTAGCATAGCGGGGTTTCTATCAACCTGCTGCTAATCAGGCGTGGGCTACATTAGCATTAGCGCGCGAGATTTGATTAACACCGGCGCATTTTCTCGGGCGCTTCCAAAGGCTATTCTGCCCGCATGGCACTATTCATGGTGTAGCGGGAGAGACTTTTTTGCTTGGCAATATCGGCAGTACAAATGGCACCAAAAAGGTCAATCATCAGGGCTTTATCCGGTCCGGTGTGGGGGCCTGATCCCGCCGTAAAGACCACTTGATCGCAGCCGTCAAAAGCGTGTTCAAACTCACCCTCTAAACCAGCAATCACGGTGTCTATGTTGCGCTCGTTAAATCATGCTGCCTGCTCTTCACTGCGAATCACCGCCTTTATGGGCGAGTGGTATTGGCTGCGGCAACGCCCAATATCAAGCTGCTAGTAGAAACAATGCCATCGTTGGCACCCAGTACCGCGGCACGCAGCCAACCGGAACGGTCGGATCAATGTGGTTCTGAATGGATCATGGGTTTATTGCTCTAGTGGTTGGGTCTCAGTAAAACACCGAACAGTTTTCCTCTTTTGGCTTTAACGCTTCAGGCCATGTACGCTTATTGAACGAACATTCAATGAAGGAGCTTGCATGCAACGTCACCCGTTACTCGCCGCCATGTCACTGGGTCTTTTCGCTGGCGCTGCCGCCACGACGGCGCTAGCAGATATGTCGCCACTGGAACAGCAGCTAAAAGATCTTGAGTCATTTCAAGTAATCGCCCATCGCGGCGCCAGCGGCCATGCGCCGGAAAGCACCATGGTGGCTTATGAGCTGGCCCATGAGTGGAAGGTCGATTACTTAGAGCTGGATGCCCAGCTCACCGCCGATGGAGAAGTGGTGGTGTTTCATGACGATGCCATTGATCGCACCAGTGATGGTGAAGGCAAGATTAATGACTACACCTTGGAAGAGCTAAAAGCGTTGGATACCGGCAGTTGGTTCAATGAAGCCAACGCTGATAAAGCAGACGCTGACTTTTCCGGGGCACAAATCCTCACGCTGAATGAGCTATTCGAGCGTTTCGGTGACGATGCACGCTACTACATTGAAACCAAGTCGCCGCAGCTAAACCCAGGGTTGGAAGAAGCCCTGGTAGAAACGTTGGAAGAGTACGAAATGGTCGAGAATGGCCGCGTATTAGTACAGTCCTTCGAGCAGGACAGCCTGTTAAAAGTGCAGCAACTTAACGATGACATTCCGCTCATCCAACTGGTTTGGTACTACCCCAGTGAAGAGGATGAAACGCGTTTAGTGGAGTGGACCGGCGTAACACCGGGCCCAGCAGAGATTAGTGATGAAGACTTCCAGACGGTAGCGGAATACGCGGCGGGAATCGGTACTAACTATATCTACGAAGGCCAAGAAGTCATTGATGCCGATTTTATCCATCAGGCGCAGGAAAACGGCTTGTCTGTACACGTCTATACCATCAATGAGACCGATGAGATGGAGCGTTTGATGGAAATGGGCGCAAACGGCCTGTTCACCAATTACCCTGATCGTTTGCTTAAGCTCGTTGAGTAAGCCCCTTATAAACAAAAACGCCCGGCCTTGGCTGGGCGTTTTTGTTGCAAAGCTTTAAGTTAAAGTCAGGTGCTTTACTCCAAACCAAGCGTTTCAATTACCGCCGCTACTCTTTTACGTTTATCACCCTGCAGTGTTTTAAGCGGCTGGGGCAAACAAGGCTGGCTTACTCTGCCGGTGACTTCTGCAATAGTCGCCGCCAGTCGCAGGCTACCGCCGTACTCCTTGTAGAGGACCCAGAGCGGCTCTAGGATGTCTGAAAGAGCCCTGGCCCGTTGAGCATCCCCCGCCTGGGCTGCCCGGGTTATCGCCAGCGCTGCTTTCGGGTATAGCCCGCCGATTACCGAGTACCAGACATCGCAACCCGCGTTTAATCCGGTGGCGGCTGCTGCGTCGCCGCTGATGCCGATGGTGACATCTGCGGGAATCAGCTTGCGCAACCTTGCCACCCGCTCCTTTGCGGATTCAATATCGTTGCTCACTGGCGGAATTTTGATGGAGTGAACCTGGGGCAGTTGCGCGATTCGCCCATGCAACTCATCGCTGAATTCAAAATGGGTAGTGCCGGGGTTGTCGTAAACACATAGCGGCACACTCAGCGATCGGCAGACGGTTTCATAAAGGTCGAACACTTCATCATCAGTGAGTTTTTGGTAAGAAACAGGTGCCAACAGTACCCCGCTGGCACCGGCTTGCTGGGCGCTTTCGGCATTGGCCAACACATCGCGGGTACGTAACGCACCAATCCCTATGATAACCGGCACACCTCCTGCGTTTTCCACGCCAAGCTTGGCAATACGAGCACGCTCGTCACAGCTTAAATAGGCGTAACTGCCCGTCGATCCCAACACGCCAATGGAGTCCACGCCAGCTTTGGCCACGTATTTCACTAAGCAGCTAAACTCACGTTCCTGGATGCTGTGCTCGTTCATAGGGGTTAATGGAAATGCACTTAGGCCGGTAAACATGATGAATGATCCTTTAAGATGCCAATTGCAAATAGTGTCGCACAGGCGATTATGCATAATGTACAAGCATTCATCAGCAAGGGGTGCATAAGCTAGCCGAAGGAATTATCAGAGGAGAGTCTGGCATGAGCAGCTCAATGACTTCAGCGAAGCGGCGCCAAGCAGTCAATTGGGGCCTGGCGCGGCTTGGGCATCGCCTTGCTAGCGCTCTTTTTTTAGTATGAGGGTAGGCTGATACTGCCTGGATTAACGGTCGCACGTTGGTAATTGCAGGGCGCCTTTGGCCGGGGCTATATTTTTTATCTTACAATAAAAATTGTGAGTTCTAACGTTGAATGGAACACCCTGATCATGCACCTCGCCTGCTGCTGGTATTGACGGTTTTAGACTAGCCGTTTGGGCATCCGGGTGATCGGCAATGGTGGCTGACGCGCCCGGCAGGTACATCGTCATTGACCGTTTGGTAAATAACCATATTAAAAGCATTGGGATCATTAAGGGACTTAGTTGGGAGATTGCAGGGTTGCTGGTCGCTGTATCGTTTTCGATTGGTTCTGAACATGGCTGGGTTCCGCTAATGTCTTGATTTGTAGAATAACAACAGCAACGGGCCATCGCTATTCGTTGACACATCTTCCTGTTATTTTTCTCGGATTAATGTAGTGTTTGTGTATGTGCCGTACCGATATGGCATAGTTGTTTTTTGGTGCTTATCGTTCAGTCATTGTAACTAGCTCTGACTTTAAAAGAACAATGCCATTAGGGCTATGGCTATGAAGGAGAACACGTCATTAACTCATACACATCTAAAGTGCAGAACATATCTGCATCGTGCATGATCCTGGCGTTCAGCAATCAAGCAGCAAGCCACCGCCAATGTCATCACTCGTTTTGAATGGTTCTTCATTACGATTGGCCTTACTTGTAGTGTCCACCCTCTTTTTACTGGTGGGGCTCAGTCTCGCGGGAACGAATGCCGTTGCTCGGGAAGCACCGCTTTGTTTAGTGGCTCACCCTGATGTCACCACCCGCTGGTTAAATCGCGATACCACCCGTGCGATTTTTGCCATGCGTCAGCGCTCATGGCCGGACGGCCAAGCTGTCAGAGTCTTCGTATTAAACAATAGCAATCCCGTTCATGCTCGCTTTGCCAAAGAGCAATTAGCGGTTTACCCGCACCAGCTTCAGTTGGCCTGGGACCGCATGGTCTTCTCTGGGACTGGGCAAGCCCCAGACCGAGTAAGTGACCAAGCAGCGATGCGCGAGCACGTTGCCACCACACCCGGCGCCATTGGCTACCTTGAAAGGGAGTATCTGGATGATAGTGTCCAAGTCATTTCGGTGGAATAAATATCCAGCCTTTGCCGCGCTGGTAGGCGCTGTGGTGATGTTTTTTTCTGCTTACGCCCAAAGCGATGAAAGCACTATGGATACCCTCCAGGTGCATGGTTTTCTGAGTCAGGCGCTAATCGTTACTGACCATAACAATTTCTTTGGCCCCAGTAGCCAAGATGAAGGCAGCTTCAAATTCACTGAAATTGGCCTAAATGCCTCGTTACGCCCTCATCAAGATGTGCTGCTTGCTGCACAGATGTTAAGCCGTCGGGCAGGAGGTAGTAGTAGCGATGCACATCCTGAGCTCGACTACGGTCTCATTGATTACCAAATGATTTCAGATCAGCAGCGCACCTTTGGCATTCAATTAGGAAGATTCAAAAACCCCTTTGGTTTTTATAACCAAACGCGCGACGTGGCGTTTACCCGTCCAAGCATTTTGCTACCTCAATCAATTTATTTTGATCGCACACGTTCCCTCGGGCTTTCTGGAGATGGGATCAGCTTGTACCACGAAGAAAGACTTTCTTCCGGTGTTCTTCGAACGCAAGTAGGTATCGGCCAAGCCCAAGCAGGTGAAGATTTACAAAGCGCTCTGCGGCTAGAAGATGTACCGGGCACACTCAGTGCAAAACAGTCAGCGATAGGGCAGATTCGTTATGAGCACGACGGGGGCCGCATTATTGCAGCTCTGAGCACTGCTCAGGCAAAAGCACGGTTTGATTCCAATATTCCAGAACAGACGGATGTGTCATTCCGGTTCCGACCTGTCGTTTTGTCCTTACAATATAACGAAGAGCTTTGGAGCCTGACAGGCGAGTTCGCTTTAAGGCCAACTAAGCTGGGTGGCGTAGAGAACCGCTGGGTAAATGATGTGACGGGCGAAAGCTGGTATCTCCAATACGCGCGTCGTTTTGCAGACGAATGGCAATGGCTAGTGCGTTACGACAGTCTTACAAGTAATCGCGCCGATCGCAGTGGCAAGTCTTTCGAAGAAAGCACCGGGGGGAGCGTGCCAGCACACACTCAATTTGCAGATGATTTAACGTTTGGTCTGCAGTGGGTCCCACACCCTCAAGTAATGTTGGCAGGCGAATATCACCATGTTGATGGCACTGGTTGGCTGCCCATTCAGGATAACCCAGACTCATCAGCAACCAGCCGAAGATGGAACATGTGGTTGTTGCAGCTATCGCTGCGATTTTGAGGCTCCGCTCGATCCTGGCTAGGACGCAACCGTAATGAAAACACCTACCCTTTTTCGAACGCCTAAGCGTCTTAGCCTGACCTGGAGGGTTATCGCTTTAAGCAGCCTCCTGCTTTTAGCGCTGGTCACACTTTTCACCTGGCTAGGCCACGACAACTTAACGCGTCAATTCCAGGAAAGTCGCCTTCAGCACCATGAACGCCAGCAGCGAGAAATCAACTTAGCCCTACTCCGCTCATCAGAAAACTTGCGCCAGCTAGCTGGTTTAACTGCCGCCTCTGCAAGCCTTGGACTGCCCTTGCAAGCGGGTAGCACAGCCGAAGTAGAGCAAGCGCTGAACTCCCAGTGGCCTGCTCTACAGCTCGAAGCGGGAATTGATGAGATTCTAATCATTAATACTCATGGAGAGGTACTGGGCAGCTGGGGCACCGGGAATTCGCTATCCCAGCTTCCCATAATGAGCTGGGTAAGCCGTGTTATAAACACCGAACGACCACTTGCCGCGCTCCGCTGTTCAGGAAGCTGTCAGCAATTTGCTGCCGTACCAGTGTTGGTGGATGGAGAGAGTGTCGGCATGGTCGTGCTGTCCCGTTCGTTAGCCGATGTAACGCGGCAAGCCAAAGAAGTGTCAGGCAGCGAAGTCGCGCTACTCGTCACCGGGCCCGTTGAAGAAAGCCGGGTGACGGCAGCACGACAACTGCAAGCGTGGAATGGCCAACTGCTGGCACTCACAAGCGAAGAACAAAGCTTAGAACCTTTACAGAGGGCGGCAGAGGCTGCCCCTGTTCGTCGTTTGATGGAAGCACCATTAAGCCTTGAACATGACGGCAGGAATTTAGAAATCAGCGCAGTGCGCATGGGAGAGGATAACGAACGTAGCAATATCGGATACTTTTTGCTGATATCAGATATTACCGAGCAAATTAAGGCTATTAATCAGGATACTCGTACGCTGTTGTTCGTAGGCGTGCTCGGCTGGATTGCTGCAGAACTACTGCTATTGGTCATATTGCTTGGGCCAATGGCTCGATTACGCAGAGTAGCCGGATTGCTTCCAGCCTTGGCCAATGGAAAATTTAGTGACATACACTCCGCCATCCCCAGCCGCCGTCGTCGCATTTCCGATGAGATAGATGTCCTTGAGAGCACCACGCTTGAGCTTTCAAGCCAGCTTGAAATGTTAGAGGGTGAAGTGCAAGAACGGGGCGACCAACTAGCTGAACGTATTGAAGAGCTAGCCAAAGAGCGTGATTTCGTTAATAGCCTGCTGGATACTGCCCAGGTCTTTATCATTGCCCAAGATTGCGCCGGACGCATCAGTCTAGTGAATGAGTATGCTCAGCTGACGCTGGGGCTTAATGAGGCGTCATTACTTGGGCGTCATTTTGCTGATGTCTTCGAGGCGGGCGTCCCGACCACAGTGAATACTTTTTCCCAGCCCCAACAAGAGGAAAAAATGCTACGTACGCCCGACCATCGCCTTCACACTATTGCTTGGTACCATGCACCATTACAAACAAGTAGTGAGGGGAAGGGAGCGCGTATATCGGTAGGACTCGATATTACCGAGCGCAAGGCTGCCGAAGCGCGACTTACTTGGTTGGCTGAACGCGATCCGCTGACGGAGCTATACAACCGGCGCTACTTTCAATATGCACTACAAATCGCCCTTGATCGTCCCTCGAAAACAACAGGGGCAGTACTGCTGCTCGATTTAGACCAGTTCAAAGAGGTCAACGAGCTGAGCGGGCACCACGTAGGCGACAAATTACTGTGTGAAGTGGCCAGCACCCTCTCCCATAATCTTGGCGGTCGTGGCGTCATAGCCCGTCTGGGCGGTGACGAATTTTCTCTGCTATTGGAAGATACCAACACCGAACAAGCGATAAGTGTCGCTCAATATATCGTCCAGCTATTAGATGGTATCGGCTTCGTTATCGGCGAGCGGCGGCATCGAGTAACGGCCAGTATTGGCATTGCCTTGTATCCTACCCATGGCGATACGCCAGCAGACCTGATGGCTAGCGCCGATGTGGCCATGTACAAAGCTAAGGAGAGCGGTATTCAGCATTGGCACCTACTTTCTAAGTCGGAAAATGCCAAAGACGAGCTACAAGAACGCGTTTACTGGGTTGAACGCATCCACAATGCGCTTGAAGAAAATAGCTTTGAGCTAATGGTCCAGCCCATCATGCGCTTGGAAGACCAAGACGTAAAACACCATGAGGTGCTGCTGCGAATGCGTGACGCGGATGGCAGCCTCATTGCTCCCGCGCACTTTATTCCTATTGCCGAGCAGAGTGGACAAATCGTCTTAATTGACCGCTGGGTATTGCGGCATAGCTTAAAGGCACTTAGCCAATTACAGGATCGGGGTATCACACTAGCGGTGAATCTCTCCGGCCAATCCCTCCACGATGCAGGACTAAAGCAGTATCTCGCCGAGGAATTGGCCGCCAGCGGCGCTGATCCTCACCACTTAATATTGGAAGTAACAGAAACAGCTGCGGTTACCGACTTTTCTACCGCACGGGGCGTATTACAAGCAGTGCGCGATCTGGGTTGCCGCACCGCACTGGATGACTTTGGGGTGGGCTTCAGCAGTTTCCACTACCTCGGGCAACTGCCCGTCGATTATATTAAAATTGATGGCTCTTTTATTCGCAGCTTGCTTATTAGCCCTGACAGTCGCGTCATTGTTCGCGCTATTGCTGACATTGCTAAAGGTTTTGGCAAGCAAACCATTGCTGAGTTCGTTGACCAGGAAGCGCTATTGCCAATACTTAAAGCTTATGGGATAACGTATGGTCAAGGATTTCATTTAGGGCGACCAGTTCCAATCCTTACAGCTTTTAATAACTACCGGTGACAAGAATTATTCTTAAAAGTAATTAATCATCAAACTAATCGATACGCAAGGAAAATAGTGATGGAAGCAACTCAAAAAAAGGAGAAAACTAGTAATGCAGTATTAGATGCTTTCACCTCTTTTAATGATGATTTTGTTTTCAGCATTGCTATCACTGAAAATGAAAAACATCGGATATACAAATTGCGTCACGAAGTATATTGCCAGGAAATTGGTTACCATACAGAACAAATAGCTAACCAAAACAGTGAATCGGATATTCACGACGCTCATTCCATTCACTGCTTGATCGAACACCGACGCTCTGGACTGGCGGCTGGCTGCCTTAGATTGGTATTACCAGCACCCCTTCATGAGGGAAAAATGAAGAGACTGCCTCTTCAGGATTTTGGTGAGCAGACGCTTCCACACGACGTTTTGCATCCCGCTAAACTGCCATATGAGAGTATTTGTGAAATATCACGTTTTGCTATCGCTAGAGCATTCCGCCATAAAGCGATAAATCATGAAACGCTTACTCCAAGCGCTTTTGATTACCAATTCACAGCCACTGAAAGAAAGACATTCCCTTTAATAGTTATTGCCTTGTTCCTCGCAACTTACGCACTCGTAGGGTTAATGAAAAAACGTCACGTATTTGCCATGATGGAACCAAGGCTTCCAAGACTTCTCTCCATGTCCGGCTTCAAATTTACAAAAATTGGAGAAACGATTGAAATGCATGGTAAGCGAAATGCTTTTTACATTGATCACAATAAAGCAGAAAAAGAGATGAATGAAGAATTAATGCCGTTTTATCTTCACATCTGGGAAACTTTGGAACCACAATTAAAAGAACTGCTGGAAACAAAAAATAGCAGTTCTATTGATTAGCTTAATCATCCTTCCTTATGATGTTCTGTTACTCTCCACTATTGATGCGGATCTAAAATCATTAACCGTCACGCTGGTGAATTTCTCTAAGAAAAACACTAGTGTTTCGGGATATTGGAATCGCTCTTCGAAGCGCTCTTGACCCTGTTGTGAGCGACGTGTCACGCTTGCTTTATATCCCTCATTCGACTTAGATACCTTTACGCTATTTTCGCGCATTCCGTCACGCTTGATGGCAGTGATGGGAGAGTTATCGTTCAATAAAACGTCTAGTTGTCGTGCTGCAGTGCGTTCTTCATCAGAAGCCCAGAGGGGTTGATCCCGATCACCATAACGGTAGAGCATAATGACCAGCATGACCGAAAAGATACTGCTGGTCAGCATCCAGGTTAATAAAACGCTCGAAAGCGGGGTTGTCAGCATAATGATTAGCTGAACCAAAATACCTACTGCCAGCACACCGGCTAAAGGCCTCCACATACGCGGATTCATAAACCTGCGCTTCAAGATATATCCCCAAAGCCCAACCACCGCTAATGCTCCTAATAGTAAATGCACGGGAGCAAGTAGCGTACCCCCTCCCGACAATAGGGCAATCACTCCAATCATTACCATTAAACTGTAGAAAGCAGCTAACAGGTAGTAAGCGCGATCAAGGGTCATATGCAGTCTCCATGCGGGTTAACCGATGGCCTTCGTCACCATCGGCTTTATTGTTATAGGCATGCGGATAAAGCCTTGAAGAGCAGTATAGATTATCACGCCAATTCTTCACTATTGCCTTGCTAACCAGTGTTACAGGTTACAGCCCCTGTGCGCCCCGGCGCAGCCAGTCGTGGACAAACGCAAGTTTACGGCGGGCAGTCTCCGAGAGTACAAAGGGGTAAAGATCCGGCAACCCCATCGAACGGTTGACGTGATTGACCCCAACGGTGAGCGAAGCTGCCACGTAAATCAAGCGCTCGGCATCAGGCTCTGCATACGGCTCCCACTGATGGCTAGGTAGCTCTGGTGAAGAGAGGTCTGATGCCGCAAAACTATCGGCAATATCGGTTAAATGCAGCAGATGCGCAGCAGTTTCGGCCCAGTCTTCGTGGGGGTGTGCAGAGGCATAGGTGGTTAAATAGCGCTCTTTCCAATCGGGCGGTGGCCCATTTTGGTAGTGGTGCTGGAGCGCGGCCTGGTAATCCTGTCGCTCGTCGCCAAACATCTCGCGAAAGGCATTCAGAAAATCTTCACGCAGGCTTAGCCGCCACCAGAGCATGTGAGAAATCTCGTGGCGCATATGGCCAATCATCGTGCGGTAAGGTTCCTCTAACGCTTCACGACGCGTCGTAACCAGCACGGGATCTACCTCGGCCACGCTAATGGTCACTACGCCCTCAATATGTCCCATCGGTACCGGCGTACGGCCTTCGGCGAGCAGATGAAAAACCGGCGGTGCCCCTGGGTCTTCCGGGCGGAACCAGTGCCAGCGGCCTAGGTTGTCCAGCACCCAACGTTTGGCTGCTTCAGTCTTTGCCCAATTTGGGATCGCATCGGGAAGGTTGGGGTCTGGCGCCAGCGCCGTCATTGCACAAGCGCGACAAAAAGCGCCCTCTTCGGGGGCAATCCAGTTACAACCGATAATGTCACGATTGATGCAGAAAGGTGGCATTGGCACAAAGGCCCGGGCCTGAGGGTCATAAGCGACCGGGGTACCGTCTGCGGTTGCGAGATTGTCGAACCAAAGAGAGCCCGAACCTACGGGATTTGAAAATACGCGCATACGGTGAAGCTCCTGAAAGCGAGAAAAAGAGAACCTCCATACCCGCCAGAGCGTCCTCTTTTCCAAAGTCCTATTAAAAAGTGTGCAGCGCCCCTTACTTCATCTCAAGACGATTTCATTTCAAAACTATCTCATTTCAAGACTATTTCATTTCAAAACCGCGCTGGACCAAAAAGTCACGCATGTGAGGGCGCAACTTATTATCGAACAACGGCTTAAGGTTGCGGGACCAATCGGTATCTTTATTACTGCTGCTGCGAGCCTGATAGTAAGCCTGCATGGTCGTGTCAAAGGCCTCTACCTGGTCAACGTCTTCAGTGTAGTAGTCTTCTTTAAGAACTGCCTCTACGGGTAAGCGTGGCTTCACTTCCGGCTCTTGGTCTGGGTAGCCGAGACACATACCAAACACTGGGTAAACGTGCTTGGGTAAACGCAGTAGATCGCTAATCGCTTGGGGATTATTGCGAATACCGCCGATATAGCAGATCCCCAACCCTTCGGACTCAGCCGCTACCGCCACGTTTTGCGCCATCAGCGCCGTATCCACTGTCGCCACCAGCAGTTGCTCGGTCATTCCCCGCACAACGTTCGCGCCGGTGCGCTCTGAAGCCTCCGTCGGGCGCTTCATATCCGCGCAGAAAACTAAAAAGTCGGCACTTGAGGCAATATAGCCTTGCCCACCAGCCAATTCTGCTATCTGTTCACGATTTGCCTGATTTTTCACGTGGATAACGGTATACGCCTGAACATGACTGGATGTCGCTGCCCCCTGCCCCGCCTGGATAAGCTCCAGCAGCAATTCCTTTGGAATCGGTCGATCACTAAATTTACGAATCGAACGGTGGGATTTCAGTAACTTAATAACGTCGTTCATGGAACCTCGCTTATCTGTATAACGCTTATCTGAATCAACTAAGTAACAGGGTAACAGATTTGTACAATATGACAGGGTTGGTTGATGGCTTTAAAACTGGCTACAGCAAATGCATCACCGCGCCGCGCACACCGCGTTGATCTACCCATAATTTACCGAGTGTAATCGGCAGTTTGAATCGACGCTTTCCCGCCGCACCTGGATTGAAAAGCAACTTTCCCTCCTGGTGTTCATTGCGGGGTTTATGGGAGTGACCATGCAGAAGTACATCACAAGAAGTTTTCGGGTCGAAATCCTCTAATCGGTGAACAAGGTGCAGATGTTTTTCGTTCACGATGATGTCCTGATGTATTGGCAAACGCGCTGCCCAGGCCGCCGTATCGATATTGCCCTTTACACAAATCACCTTCGCCAGTGTCTCCAAGCGTTCTAAAATCGCTTTATCCGCTTCTTTACTGCCCACATCCCCCAGGTGCAGGATAAGCTCGCACCCCTCTAGCAGGCAAAGTGCTTCGTCACGCAGCAACCCATGGGTATCGGCAATAACACCGACGGGAGAATTAACCCTGCAGCACGGTATAGATGGGCTCATTAACAACCTCTCCCCACGAATAAATAATGTCATTTTAGCTTTTTATGTTAGAACGCTATTAAATATTGCTCATCACGGCCGATATCTAAACTATCAAATAGATAGCGATGCCACGTCATTTATTAGATTTTTATTGTCTAGGTAATAAGTTAGCCACCGGCAAGCTATACTGTTAAAGCTATATGCTGATAACTGACACTTGATGGAATAATAACGACGCCAGGAAGCCGATATGACCAATACCCCTCAAAATGCACCCGGGCAAGAGTGGAATGCCAGCAACTATGCCCAAAATGCTAATTTTGTACCTAAACTAGGCAGTGAAGTGGTCAAGCTGTTAGCACCGCAACCCGGTGAACGTATTTTGGATCTTGGCTGCGGCGATGGCTCGTTGACAGAGCGCCTTATGCAACTTGGCGCTAATGTTCTCGGCGTAGATGCTTCAGAAGAGATGGTCAACGCCGCCCGCCAACGCGGTGTGACTGCTCGCGTCGTTGATGGGCACCAACTGCCTTTCGACCATGAGTTTGACGCGGTATTTAGCAATGCGGCGCTGCACTGGATGCTTGACCCCCAGGCGGTACTCGCAGGCGTTAAGCGTGCATTGAAGCCGGGGGGACGGTTTGTGGTCGAGTTCGGTGGCCATGGCAATGTTGCCGCTATTTGCACGGCACTGATTGCCGCCCTTCAGTTCCGGGGGATTAGCGCCCGCGGCCGCCACCCCTGGTACTTCCCAACGACTCATGAGTACGGTCATTTGCTGACAACAGTCGGTTTCAAAGTTGAAACCATTGAGCTGATCCCACGCCCTACTCAACTGCCCACTGGAATGATTGGATGGCTTGAGACGTTTGCCAGCCCTTTCTTACATGGGCTTGATGAGGATGTGCACGATGCGGTGCTTGAGAACACCTTGACGCTGCTGAGCCACAGCCTACGCGATAATCAAGGAAACTGGACGGCAGATTACGTGCGTCTGCGCGTTTCCGCCAGAGCATAGCGATAGCCGCTTTTTAGTGACAAAAAAGCCGCGGATGATAAATGCATTTATCATCCGCAGCTTTGGCCAAATCAAGGCCTAGAACTCATCCCATTCATCGACGACCGCTTGTTTGCTTGGCGTTGCCTGCTGGCGTGGCGCTGGCTCAATACGGCTGCCGATTTGTTGCTGATCTTGCTGCTGCCGGGTAGCGCCCTTATGCGTCAATGAAACTGCATTGCCTGCGCTCTCATCAATACGGAAGGTAGCCATCAAGTCGGCCAGTTCCCGGGCCTGCTCCTCTAGCGAGCTAGCAGCCGAGCTGGTTTGTTGCACTAGTGCAGCATTCTGCTGAGTGACCGAATCCATTTCGGTAAGCGCAGCATTAATCTGCTCAATGCCACTGTTTTGCTCCCGAGTGGCGGTCGAAATTTCACCCATCAGGGTAGTGACTTGACGAATCGCATCCACCGTTTGGTGAATTGTCTGCCCACTGCGCTCCGCTTGCTCAGCACCACCGTTAATTTTCGTGGTGGTCTGCTCAATTAGGCTACGAATTTCTTTGGCAGAATCAGCACTGCGCGTCGCTAATGACCGAACCTCGCTGGCCACAACGGCAAAGCCACGGCCTTGCTCGCCTGCACGCGCGGCCTCCACTGATGCATTGAGGGCTAAGATATTAGTTTGGAAAGCAATGGAATCGATCACACCTATAATATCGTTTATCTGGCTCGCACTGGCCGCAATCTCTCGCATGAGTTGCACCGTGCGTTCAACCTCTTTACCACCTGACTCCGCCGACTGCGACGCCTCGACCGAAAGCTGATCCGCCTCTTGGGCTGTTTCAGCATTTTTACTTACCGTGGTCGACATTTCTTCCATGCTGGAAGCGGTTTGCTGAAGCGCAGAGGCCTGCTGCTCGGTTCGTGAAGAGAGATCCTGGCTTCCTGCAGAGATATCTCCCGCGCCGCTGAAAACGCGCTCGCTACTCCCTCTCAACGCCATAACCAGTTGTTTTAGCTTCTCCTGCATGGCTGACAGGCCACTGAACAACTGACCAATTTCGTTGCGGCCACGATCCTCAATCTTGCCTGTCAGATCGCCATCAGCTATGCGCGCAAAGTGCTCACTAGCGCGGCGAAGGGGCCTGACAACGCTACGCATCATTGCCCACCGAATCACCACCACTGCCACGAGTGAAATCACTAAAAGGGTAATAGCAATGGCACCAATAATAGTCGCCAAGCGATTGAGTTGTTGAAGGACGCTAGCGCCACGCTCCTCGGTATAAGCAATAAAACCACTCATAGCTAGGTCCAATTCGGCGCTTAATGCCCCCAATTCTTCTTGTCTGCGCTGAATTTGAAAAGGCGCGGCTTCGAGTAGAGGAGAAATGCCTTCTGTCACAAAAGCATCGTATGCGCTGATAATCGCATCACGGTGGGGAGCCAGCGAGCCGTCAGGATTGATTGGCACAGCACGAAACTCATTAAAACGCTCCTCTGCCTCTGCTACCGCCTCTGTGGCCATAACAAGGCTTTCCTGCCCTTTTTCTGGGTTACCCTGGGTACTGAAACTTGCCGAACGGTCTAAAAAAGTTTGCGCTCTAAGTGCGTGCACCTGTGTACGGTTGGCTAAATTAACGAGCCGTACGTTGGTGGCAGCCAGTTCTTCAAGCGCCTGCGAGCTATTATGATTGGAATAAAACCCGAGGCCACTGATCAAGCCTATCATAAGCACCAGTAGGGCTAACGCAGCAGTCAGACTCCATTTAATAGAGAGGTGCTTCATTCTGTTAATTCCTTAATATTTTAATTGATTCAATAAGATATCGGCCAAACTAAAAAACTGAAACGCCACAGTACGAATCTGAGCGCTGGTCTAACATGGAGTGTGATTAACGATCATCCACCGTCGTTAAGATACCATGGCTACGCTTTGCCGGCTGGCCGCCTGCGCAACGTCTATCTGGAGCCAAGCCCCCGCCTTACACTCTAAGCGAGGAGCCTCGACTACCCCCTGTAAGCGTGCCCGCGATAGCAGCGTGGCCTTAGTGTTGGCTTTAAGCGTACCGACCATGTACCCGTCAATATCGACACAACTCCCCTCAATGTATGACGCCACGTGGCCAGAAGCAGTCACAGAGACAGGATGATTGGGCGCAATGAGTGTCCCCTCCAAGCGACCCTTAATGAGCACAGGTTCATCGGCGATCACTTTGCCTAAAATATGGGTGGCTGACCCAATCCGGCTGCCACCAGATATGCACTCAATATTGACGGGAAGCGTCGCGGTGGGGGTATCCGCTTCAGGTGGCAACATCGCTTCAAAGGGTAAGTCTGGGATGGGAGCGGAGCCCGCTGCATGTGCGTTGTGCGATATACCCGCCGCGCTTAAAGCGCGCTGTTTTAACCTACGACGCTTGCCGTCCCATACGATCAGCGTCATTGCCCCAACGCCCAGCACAATAAACCATACTTGAATACCCATGCTGCTGCCCTGTCGCTTTAGATGTGGTTACCCCAGCTAACGTTATACTCGTTCTGCTATATTACGGCGGCGTGAATAAGCCCCTTCACTTGGCTTAACTCCAGGCTTTAAGACGCTAACAAGCCGATTAAGGTATTTGATGCTCTTTAATGCACCTCAAAGGCGCTTTGTCTTCATTCACCAGGAGTCACCCTATGTTTAACAAAGCCAAGAATTCCCCACCTGACAATAAGTCCGCGACGTTAATACCCCCTGATACACGTTCATCTACCAAGACAGGCACGCCAACCACCAGTGCGCGGCCAAGCCTCTCCGTTATCGGAGGGCATACACAAGTGGAGGGGGACATTAATAGCGATGAGGATTTGACGGTAGAGGGACGCGTAAGCGGCATTATCACCTGCAAACAGCACACCGTTACCTTAGGTGCCAATGGCTATATCAACGGCGATGTATTTGCTCACACACTGCATATATCAGGCGAGGTAACCGGCAACTTGGTGGCACACCACCGCGCAACGATTCATAAGGGCGCCCAGGTCTCAGGCACTATTGTCGCCCCCTGCCTGGTACTGGAAGATGGCAGCGTATTCCATGGCAGTATCGATATGGATCCTGACAACGAAGTACTAAAAAACGCCTTTGCCGATGCCAGCGGCAGCATGACTAAAACCACACCAAAAGCAACCGACGAGAAGCGCTCAACCACGAGTGCGAACGCCTCAGAACACAACACCACAGAAGCAAAAGCTAACGATTAAGGCGCAGCCAATAGCATCAGCGGCTATGAGCACATACAGGGCAAGCGGGATCGCGAGGTACTTGAAAATGCCGCCATTGGCCGCTTAAGCCATCAAAGGTGGAGAGCCCCTGATGGGCAGAACCTGCGCCACTAAGCAGCTTAAAGGCTTCTACCGCCTGAAAGCAGCCGATTAAGCCCACCAGTGGCGCCATGACGCCACTTTCTGCGCAGCTTAGTGCTTCGTCGCCGCTGTCATCGGGCGGATAGAGGCAGGCGTAACAGGGGCAAGTTACGTCGCGGGGATCAAATACCGCCAGTTGACCTGAAAAGCGAATGGCCGCTCCCGACACCAGCGGCACCCCGGCATTTTGTGAGGCGGCATTTACCGCATAGCGGCTTGAAAAACGATCGGTACAGTCGAGCACCACATCCGCCGAAGCGACTAAGCGTTCGAGCGGTTCCCCAGCCAAATGCTCATCTAATGCAATCACGTGGCAGTGCGGGTTGAGTGCCTGCATGCTGGCCTGGGCAGAGTGCGCCTTATTTAAACCAATACTGGCGTGCTGGTGGGCAATTTGACGTTGGAGATTGGAAAGCTCGACGAGATCGGCATCGGCAATCGTGATGCGCCCTACCCCCGCGGCAGCTAAATAGAGCGCTACCGGAGAGCCCAAGCCGCCAGCACCAATAATCACCGCATGGGCAGATTGGAGGCGCTCTTGGCCCTCGATATCCACCTCGGGCAGCATAATCTGGCGGCTATAGCGCAGCAGCGACTGGTCATCCATCATCGGCTTACTTATCCTCAAATTCCTCGAAGGCGGGGACGTGTAAATTGAAGCTTTCTTTCACCTCTTCCATCACCACGTAACTTTTCGATTCTTTCACACCCGGTAGCGTTAACACCACATCGCCCAATAGTTGACGGTAAGCCGCCATTTCAGGAATGCGGCACTTCAGGATGTAGTCGAACTGTCCCGAGACGAGGTGGCACTCCTGAATCTGCGGTAGCTTCTCGACGGCACGGCGAAACTCATCAAAGACCGCTGGAGACTGCGTTTCTAAGCTGATCTCGACAAAGACTAATAAATTGGCTTTCAAAGCCCGCGGATCAAGGATGGCTTGGTAACCACGAATAATACCCGCTTTCTCTAAGCGCTTAACGCGTTCAAGGCAAGGGGTTGTGGACAAGCCCACTTCCGAGGCTAAATCGACGTAAGAAATACGCGCATTTTCCTGCAAGCAGCACAGGATTTTAAGGTCGATACGGTCCAGCGTTCTATTTTTTGGTTTCATGGCAGGATCCAATACTGATGAATCAGGCAGTTATTAAAGGTGCCCTAGGGTAACCCTTTCATGCCCCCCCAGGTCACGAACACTTTCAACGTTTTGATAACCAGCGCAATTAAGTGCCTCACGCACCATTTCGGCCTGTTTAAAGCCGTGCTCAAGCAGCAACCAACCAGACGCCGCTAGATAACGCTGTGCAGAGTTTACCAAATGCAGTAAATCGGCCATGCCGCAAGCGTCAGCAACAAGCGCTGAGCGTGGCTCAAAACGCACATCACCTTCGGTCAAATGAGGATCATCGGCGGAGATATAAGGAGGGTTACTAACAATAATATCGAAATGCATACCCGCTTCCGCATAGTTTTCCAAAGCGGCAAACCAATCGCTCTGTAAAAACGCGGCGTTAGCGATCCCTAACGCTTGCGCGTTACGGGTTGCCAACGCCACTGCCTCCAAGCGCAGATCCACGCCCAGTACTTGCCAAAGGGGTTGCTCGCTGGCAAATGCCAGGGCAATGGCGCCAGTCCCTGTGCCAAGATCGAGCAAGCGGCCTGAGGGCAGCGTCGCTCGGCCAAGCGCAAGCTCAACCAGGGTTTCAGTATCGGGCCGGGGTATCAACGTATCGGGTGAGGTGGCTAAGCGCAGCCCCCAAAATTCGCGTTCGCCGGTAAGGTAGGCGACCGGTGCGCCCTGTACACGTGCAGCGATAAGCGCATCGAAACGGGCGTGCTCCCATAAGGGGCAGATTTTATCGCCCCAGGTGTAGAGCCAGGTGCGATCACGCCCGAGTACGTGGCATAACAGCACTTCAGCGTCGATACGCGGCGAGCTGGAACCCACCGCCTGCAAGCGCTGGGCAGCTTGTTTCAACAGCGCATCAAGGGTCATTAGACGTCCTGAAGGGCTGAGAGCTGTTCCGCTTGATACTCGTGAATCAGCGGGCTAATCACGTCATCCAACTGCTCGCCGCTGACCACTTCATTGAGTTTATAAAGCGTCAAATTAATGCGATGGTCGGTAATCCGCCCCTGGGGGAAATTATAGGTGCGGATACGCTCACTGCGGTCCCCCGAGCCCACTAGCGAACGGCGTGCATCCGCTTGAGTCTGACGCTGGCTATCGACGGCGTTACGCTTCAACTTCGCGGCCAGCAGCGACATCGCTTTAGCACGGTTTTTATGCTGGCTGCGCTCTTCCTGACACTCCACCACCACGCCGGTGGGCAGGTGCGTAATGCGGATCGCAGAGTCCGTGGTGTTAACGTGCTGACCGCCGGCACCGCTGGAGCGGTAAGTGTCCACGCGCAGATCCGAAGGGTTAATATCGATATCGCCAACGTCATCGACTTCAGGCATCACTGCGACGGTGCAAGCAGAGGTGTGAATGCGGCCCTGGGATTCGGTTGCGGGGACGCGCTGCACACGGTGGGCGCCGGATTCAAATTTTAGTTGGGCGTAAACACCATCCCCTTTGACACGGGAAATGATCTCTTTGTAGCCGCCCTGCTCGCCGTGACTGGCGCTCACCACCTCTACCCGCCAACCGCGTTTTTCGGCATAGCGGGAGTACATGCGAAACAGGTCGCCGGCAAAAATGGCCGCTTCGTCGCCGCCGGTACCGGCGCGCACTTCCAGAAACACCCCACGGCCGTCATCGGGATCTTTAGGCACCAGCAAGCGCTTCAGCTCGAGATCCAGCTCGGCTAACCGTTCCCGCCCTTCGCTTAACTCCATCTCTGCCAGCTCGCGCATGTCAGCGTCGCTATCGCGGCTAAGCTGCTCGGCTTCGTGCATATTGGTTTCAATATCACGATAGCGCTGCCAGGCCGCCACTAGCTCTTCTAACTCGGCATATTCACGTGAGTAGTCGCGAAAGCGCTGCTGGTTATTGATCACGTCGGGATCCGACAGCAGCATCGCCAGCTCTTCAAAGCGTTCGGTAAAGCTGTCTAAGCGTTGGCGCAGAGTCTCTTTCATGCGGGCGTATCATCCTTCTGGCGGTTAACCGTGGGCGCAGGCGTGGTCTCAAATGCGGGTTTTGCGGGCAGCAGCAGGCGCGGGGCGGCATTCAGCAAGTCATGGTGCTCTTCAGAAGCCGCATCGCGTATGGCCTGTGTGGGCTGGTGGAGCAAACGGTTGGTCAACTGATGGGCCAAACGCTCAATGACTTTAGCGGGGTCTTCACCCCGCGCCAGCCTCTCTAACGCTTGGTCGCGTGAGAGATCGCGCAGCGCTTCGCCATGTTGGCGGTAGTCGCGTATCAACTCACCGCCGTTACGAATACGCCGCTCGTGCTGCCAACTCCCCACGCCGTGTTCAATCAACGACTCGGCTTGATCAGCGGCAACCTGGCGGTGACGACGATTTTCCTGGATAACTTCTTCCAAATCGTCCACGGTGTAGAGGAACACATCCGCTAATTCGCCCACTTCAGGTTCAATATCTCGAGGCACCGCAATATCGACCATAAAGACTGGCCGATGGCGGCGCTTTTTGAGTGCACGCTCGACCATACCTTTACCAAGGATGGGTAGCGGGGAAGCGGTGGAAGAGATCACAATATCAGCGTTTTCAAGCGCGTCAGGAATCTCTTGCAGGGTAATCGCCGTCCCCCCTAAGGGGCCTGCCACCAGTTCAGCACGTTCACGGGTGCGGTTGGCGACGGTAAGCTGGCGAACGCCCGCTTCGTGCAAATGGCGCGCAACTAATTCGATGGTTTCACCGGCGCCGATTAGCAGCGCGCGTGAACGGCTAAAATCATCAAAAATACGGCTGGCCATGCTGACGGCGGCGTAGGCTACTGAAACGGGGTTTTTGCCGATGCCGGTTTCGGTGCGCACCTGCTTAGCCACCGCGAAGGTGTGCTGGAACAAGCGTTCAAGCTCGCCACCCAAGCCCTTGGATTGGCGTGCCTGCTGATAGGCGTCCTTCAGTTGGCCCAGAATCTGCGGCTCACCCAGCACCATAGAGTCCAGGCCAACCGCTACGCGCATTAAATGGCGCGCCGCATCGTTGTCTAAATAGTGGTAGGCACAGCGCGTCAGCTCGTCGACGCGTAAGTTATGAAAGCGTCCGAGCCAATTGAGTACCGCCTGCTCGCCCGCCGCATCCGTGACACAGTAAAGCTCCGTGCGGTTGCAGGTAGAGAGCACCGCCGCTTCACTGATTTGTGGCAGGTTACGCAATTCAGCCAACGCGGCATCAAGCTGCGTCGGCGTGAAAGCCACCTGCTCACGCACGGCCACGCTGGCGGTACGATGATTTATTCCCAGGGCAAGAAGCGTCATGCGTTATGCGTCTTCGCTAGTGTGTCGGACTTTTTGTCAACCGCCGTTATGATAAGCGGCCGCACCGTCAATTAGGGCTTGCTAAAACAAGTCTTTAGCGTGGTTCGAGCGCTGCCTACAAAAACCTGTCATTAGTAGGCATAAAGTTTGCTGACCACTTTTTCAAGGAGGAACATTCTATCACAGCAGGCTATCATCTGGCCCACACCACTTTGCCGCAGGCAGGCAAGCCGCTATGCTGGACATTCGGCCACTTGATCGAGAGACGCATGCGACCTCGCTTTTCATTATCGGGCACTGTATTAATGGGCCCTACCTGTTCAGGCTTCTCATTAGTGAGCTTTATGTTACGGCATTCGATATTACTACCCGTGGCCGCCTCTGCTGCTCTGCTGCTGAGCGGCTGCCAATCCACGCCTGGCCCACAAGATGGCCCCCTCGGCACCTGGGCCGAAGATCCCATGCGCAATGCGCCGCCCATCACTCGAGGGCTGGATGCCGCAGGGCTAAGCACGCTGCTCGGCGCAGAGCTTGCTGGCCAGCGTGGCGACTATCGCTACGCAAGCCAGGGCTACCTGGAAGCGGCTAAGCGCTATCGGGAGCCAGCACTTGCCGAGCGTGCCACCTTCGCGGCCCGCTTTGGCAATGAGGCCTCACTAATAGAGGCTTCTGCGCTTCGCTGGCGAGAGCTTGCCCCCCAGGCAGAAGCACCTAATCGCCTATTGGCGGCTTTTTCACTGCAGCGCGGCGATTGGCTCGACAGCCTCGAACAGCGTCTTGATATTGTTGAGGCAGGCGGCCACGGCGATGTCACCGCCTATGCAGAGGTTGCGGTGGCTGAAGAGGCGCCGCTGACGTTGATTGCCCAGCAGTTGCGTGAGCATTTAGCCCGCCCAAACGCTGACCAGTTGCCCCATCACAGCGATGTACTGCTGGGCACGGCCTTAATCGAGGCTGCCCTTGGCGACACCGCTCTTGCCCAGCGGCGGCTTGATCAAGTCGAGCTACTCGACCCCGAATCCGCTGCGTTATGGCTGGTGAAAGCGCGCTTGGCGCTGGAGATTGAGGATTACCCAACCGCCCAGCGCTCGGCCCAGCAGGGTCTCGAGCTCGCGCCTGACGATGTGCGATTTATTCTGTTGCTGGCCCAGGCGGAAATTCGTCTTAACAATATCAGCGCTGCAGAAGTGCAAACCAATGCCCTACTGGAAAGCCACGGTGGCAATGAGGATCTACGCTTATCGCTAGCCCAGCTCTATCTTGAAGAAGGCCACCCCGAACCCGCGCAACGCTTGCTGCAGCCGCTGATTGGCCAACCTAACGTGCCGAATTTAGCCTATTACTTACTTGGCGCCATCACGCAAGCGCAAGGCGATACTGACAATGCGCTGCTTTATTATCGCCAAGTCAGCGAAGGCAGTGAATTTTTGCCCGCTCGCGCTGCGGCGGCGCAAATGCTGATTGAGGAGGATCGCCTGCTGGATGCTCGCGCCTTCCTACGCATTGAGCGGATGCGCTTTGACAATTATTTCACCGAATTGGTGATGCTCGAGGTCCAATTGCTGGACGAAATGAATCAGCCTGAGGATGCTAATGCGCTACTAGACCGCGAAATAAGCCGTACACCCGACGATGCATCGCTGCTTTATATGCGTGCCATGCGCCGCTGGGAAGCGGGCAACATTGCGGGTATGGAGCAGGATTTACGCCAGATTTTGCGCACCGACCCAGACAATTCAGAAGCCCTCAATGCACTCGGCTACACGCTAGCCGACCTTAACTTGCCAGGGCGTTTGCAAGAGGCGTTTGAGCTTATTGAGCGCGCCTACGAGGCCGACCCTGACAATCCTGCCGTGCTCGATAGCATGGGCTGGGTCTACTTCCGGCTTGGCAAACCTGAAGAAGCGCTGCCTTGGCTTGAAAGTGCCTATATGCAGTTACCTGACCAGGAGGTCGCTGCGCACCTGGCCGAAGTGCTAAAAGCACTGGGGCGTGATGAAGAAGCGCGCCAGTTGATCCAGCAAATCATGCAGCGGACGAACCAACACCAACTGATCGACGGACTGCTTGAGCGTTATCCTGAGCTAAGCCCTTAAATAAGTCATGAACTAACGCCACCAGAGACACCCTAACCCTGCGAACTATCCTTTTAAGCGCACTCAACATGTTACCCTTGCGCCGCAATCATCTGACATGGAGCCTGTTTATGTTGACACTGACGTCCCCCTCGCCCCGCTGGCCATTAACACGCCACTCTTCGCGGCTCTGGCTTGCCGGTCTCGCGCTACTCTTGCTCGCCGGGTGTGCCTCCCAGGCTCCAATGGACGAGAGTGGCCGCCAGGCTGGGCAGTGGGAACGCCAGCAGGCCGATGTAGAGGCTTTCGATTCCTGGACACTGGTCGGCAAAGCGGGATTGCGCACCCCAGAAGAGAACGTCAGCGCCAACCTGGACTGGAATCAAACCCCCTACTATTTCCGCATGCTGATCAGCGGACCGTTTGGTGGCGGGCGTAATGTACTTGAAGGCCGTGAAGGCCGCTTTTCGCTCTCCAATAGTGATGGTCGCTTTGAAGCAGAAACGCCGGAAGCCTTAATGGAAGAGCAGCTAGGCTGGTCACTGCCTGTTAGCGCCATGCCAGACTGGGTGCGTGGCCTACCCGGCGGAAATGACAGCTATCAGTTGGAAACCGATGAGCTCGGCTTCCCGAGCCACTTGGCACAAGACGGCTGGGAAATCGACTACCGCGACTGGGAGCAGTTTGAAGGTATGTGGCTGCCGCGCAGGCTAATCATGAACTACGACGATGTACGAATTACGCTGGTCGTCAACCAGTGGCAAGCCAGCGAAGAGTAAGGGTAAACGTTTAAATGAACGCGCCGTTAACTCTTCCCGCCCCGGCCAAGCTTAACCGCATGCTGCATATAGTGGGCCGTCGTGAAGACGGCTACCACGCACTGCAAACGCTATTTCAGTTTATCGACTTGTGCGACCACCTTACGCTAACCCCCCGTGATGACGGGGAGATTCACTTAACCAGTGAGGTTAGCGGCGTTAGCCACGATAACAACTTGGTGGTTCGCGCTGCACGGTTATTGCAACGGCATAGCGGCTCTGCGCTTGGCGCCACGCTTACGATCGACAAGCAACTACCGATGGGCGGCGGTTTAGGGGGTGGTAGCTCCAACGCGGCCACCGTTTTAGTCGGCCTGAACCACCTCTGGCAGCTCAATCTACCGCTAGTCGAACTAGCACGCCTGGGGCTTCAGCTTGGGGCCGATGTGCCGGTGTTCGTACATGGCCATAGCGCCTGGGGCGAAGGCGTTGGCGAACGGCTTACCCCAGTGACGCTTGACACCCCTTGGTTCGTGATTATTCACCCCGGTATTAGCGTGTCTACCCAGGGCGTCTTCCAAGACCCGCAATTGACACGTGACAGCCGCCCCATTACTATGGCGCGCGCACTGCAGGGGGGAGCGCCAGAGTGGCGCAATGACTGTGAAGCCGTAGTAAAGGAACGCTATCCGCCCATTGCGGAAGCCCTCCACTGGCTTGCACAGCACGCACCTAGTCGGTTGACCGGCACGGGGGCTTGTCTGTTTGCTGCTTTCGACACGCAGCAATCGGCACAGGCCATCGCGCAATTAGCGGGGCAACGTTGGTCGACGTGGGTAGCACGCGGGCTCAACACCTCTCCCCTACATGATGCTCTGGGCTGTTTATAATCCCGCTCTGGGCAGTTTATAGTCCCGCTCTGGGCTATTTACAGTCCCGCTCTGGGCAGTTAAAAGCGCCCGGTCAGCGCGTTAGGTTATTGCTGGGGTATCGCCAAGTGGTAAGGCACCGCTTTTTGGTAGCGGCATTCCCAGGTTCGAATCCTGGTACCCCAGCCAACCCAACAATGGCCTGCGTTTTTACCCCTGATTCCCAACACTGCAAAGGTGGCTGCGCGTGTCAAAATTGATGGTTTTCGCCGGGAATGCTAATCCCGCACTCGCTCAAAAAATTGCCGAGAGCTTAGACAGCCGTATGGGCAACGCTACGGTGGGTCAATTCAGCGACGGTGAAATTGCAGTCGAGATCAATGAGAACGTGCGAGGTAAGGATGTTTTCATCCTGCAATCCACCTGTGCACCGACGAATGACAATTTGATGGAGTTGATCCTGATGGTCGACGCACTGCGTCGCGCCTCGGCAACTCGCATTACCGCGGTACTGCCCTACTTTGGCTATGCCCGCCAGGATCGCCGCGTGCGCTCCGCCCGGGTGCCGATTTCCGCCAAGGTAGTGGCGGACATGATGGTTAAAGCAGGCGTTGACCGCGTGATGACCATGGATCTACACGCTGACCAGATCCAGGGCTTCTTTGATGTTCCGGTCGATAACGTCTACGGCTCACCCATTCTGCTGGATGATATCGAGCGCCAGAATTACAGCGACCTGGTCGTGGTTTCTCCTGATGTAGGCGGCGTTGTTCGCGCCCGCGCTATCGCCAAACAGCTGAATGCCGATCTCGCCATTATCGATAAACGTCGCCCCCAGGCTAACCAAGCCCAGGTGATGCACATCATCGGCGAGATTGAAGGCCGTACCTGTGTCGTCGTCGACGACATGATTGATACCGCTGGCACGCTGTGTAAAGCCGGTGAAGCGCTAAAAGATCACGGCGCCAAGCGCGTGGTGGCCTATGCGACCCACCCGATTTTGTCCGGCCCAGCGGTCGATAATATTACCAACTCCGTACTGGATGAAGTGGTGGTGACCGACACCATCCCGCTATCTGACGTTGCCCGTCGTAGCGGCAAAATTCGCCAGTTGAGCGTTGCTGGCCTGATCGCGGAAGCGATTCGCCGGGTCAGCAACGAAGAATCTGTCAGCGCGATGTTCCACTAATCCGCTGACGATACAGCCCCCTTTTGGGGCCACGGAAACGTCGTCGTCTGGTCGCGGTCGTCGGCGTCTTCCTTACTTAAACTAAGAGGCAATTCCATGTCTGATTTTATCCTGAAAGCCAGCGTTCGTAACGACCTGGGGAAAGGTGCGAGCCGCCGCCTGCGTCGTGCGAACCAGCAAGTGCCGGCCGTTGTATACGGTGGCGAGAAAGGCGCGCAGTCTATCTCTGTCGAAAAAACCGCTTTCTACAAAGCGATTGAAGACGAGTCCTTCTTCTCCTCGGTCATCAAGCTGATGATCGAAGGCAAAGAAGAGCAAGTGGTTGTTCGTGACCTGCAGCGTCACCCCTTTAAGCCGCTGCTGACTCACGCCGACTTCCTGCGCGTTGATGCGACTCACGAAATCACCATGAACGTGCCGCTGCACGTGACTGGCGAAGAACAGTGTGTCGGTATCAAAGATCAAGGCGGTGAACTGCACGTACTGGCCAACGAAATTGCGATCAGCTGCTTGCCGAAAGACCTGCCTGACTACCTTGAAGTCGACATCGCTGATGTTGAACTTGGCACCACGCTGCACCTGTCTGACCTTACCCTTCCGGCTGGCGTCACCTCTGTTGACCTGTCCCACGGCGAAGAGCACGACAATGCAGTACTTAGCGTCACTAAAGTAAAAGTGCGTGTTGACGAAGATGATGAAGAAGGTGAAAGCGAAGGCGAAGAAGACACCAGCGCCGAGTAAGTATCCCTCGTTAAGCATCCTCTTGGGGCCATGCCTGCATGGCCCTTGTGATGCTGACATGATGTTAGAATCAAGCGCCCCGGCGCTTGATTTTTTTTAGGGCCGTCGCTGGCGCAGTATCGACCATGCCTTCTGGATAGTTTTAGTCTTCTGGATATTTTGTGTGAGGTGGGAAGATGAGCCAGGTTACAGCCATTATTGGATTAGGAAACCCCGGAGCGGAGTATGACGCCACGCGCCATAATGCCGGTTTCTGGCTGGTAGACGCTATTGCGCAGAGCGCCCATGCAGAGCTGCGTCCAGAAAAGAAATTTTTCGGCCACTACGCCAAGGTCCGCCTAGGCGACCATGAGCTGCACCTACTCAACCCCGCCACCTTCATGAATCGAAGTGGCGCCGCGGTGGCAGCACTAAGCCAGTTCTTCAAACTTGCCCCTGAAAACCTACTGGTCGCCCACGACGAACTCGACCTTCCCCCGGGCCAGGCACGCTACAAAACTGGCGGTGGGCACGGTGGTCACAACGGCCTGCGCGATATTATCAGTGCATTAGGCGGTCAGAAGCAGTTTCACCGAGTACGGATTGGCATTGGCCACCCCGGTGAGGCTCGTCAGGTTACTAATTATGTACTAGGGCGCCCCGGCAAGGCCGAACACGAAGCCATTGTTCGCGCCCTGAATGAGTGCATCGCCACACTTCCGCTAGCGCTCGCAGGTGACTGGGTCAAAGCCATGAACCAGTTACACAGCCTTAAGTCAGAATAGTCTTAGTCGAAAACTGGCTAGTGTCGCCTGTGGCTGACGGCTAGCGCATCTCGTAGAATGGCGATTACTTTTACGCCCTACCACCTTATTCTCAGGAACATTTTATGGGTTTCAATTGCGGCATCGTCGGCCTGCCTAACGTCGGCAAGTCCACACTATTCAATGCACTGACCAAGTCAGGCATCGATGCAGAAAACTTCCCCTTCTGCACCATTGAGCCGAACGTGGGTATCGTGCCGATGCCGGACCCACGTCTTGATAAGCTCGCCGAGATCGTCAAGCCGCAAAAAGTACTGCCGACCACCATGGAGTTCGTCGACATTGCTGGTCTGGTCGCCGGGGCCTCCAAAGGCGAGGGCTTGGGCAATAAATTCCTGGCCAATATTCGTGAAACCCAGGCAATTGCCCATGTGGTGCGCTGCTTCGATAACGACAACGTTATCCACGTAGCCAACCAGGTCGATCCCCGCGCCGATATCGAAACGATCAACCTAGAGTTAGCGCTGGCCGACCTGGATACTGTCGAAAAAGCCAGCCAGCGCTTGGTTCGCTCGGTGAAAGGCGGTGATAAAGACGCCATTGCCACCAAGGCGATTCTTGATCGTATTCAACCCCACGTTGCGGAAGGCTTGCCGCTTCGCAGCTTTGGCTTAAGCGAAGAAGAGCAGCGCCAGGTAAAAAGCTTCGGTTTTTTGACCCTGAAGCCGACCATGTACATCGCTAACGTCAATGAAGACGGTTTCGAGAACAATCCCTATCTGGATATTGTTAATGAAATAGCCGCGGAGGAAGGCGCGCTAGTGGTGCCCGTGTGCAACCAGCTTGAAGCCGAAATTGCCGAGCTGGATGACGAAGAGCGCTCGATGTTCTTAAGCGAGATGGGCATGGATGAGCCAGGCCTTGATCGCGTCATTCGTGCAGGCTACTCACTGCTGGGACTGCAAACCTACTTCACTGCCGGTGTTAAAGAAGTTCGCGCCTGGACAGTGAAAGAGGGGGCCACAGCCCCAGAAGCCGCTGGCGTGATTCACACCGATTTCCAAAAAGGCTTTATCCGTGCCGAAGTAGTCGCTTATGACGATTTTGTCTCGTTAGGCGGCGAGCAAGGTGCTAAAGATGCCGGTAAGTGGCGCTTAGAAGGTAAAGAGTACATTGTCAAAGATGGCGATGTGGTGCACTTCCGCTTTAATGTGTAACTAGACGCTTACCAACTGGCTGCCCTCTTTATAGGGGCAGCCATACGCATTTCAAACCCCAGGTTTTAGACGTCATACGCCTTGCTAACCAGCGCTTGGTAGCTAATTGGCGTGCCAAGCGTTTAAGCGCTGCCTTCCTGGCAGCGCAAAAGCCTGCTACGTTTAAGACATGCCTTTCTTTCGCCCCAGCCTGTTAATCGCGATCTTTCCGCTGCTCATACTACTGGGCTGCGAAGGAAGCGAGTCGCCAATCACACAACTCGAACCGCCCGAGCCAGGCGGGATACTTAAGGTAGCCACCCGAAACAGCGCTACCACCTACTACCTTGATCGTGATGGGATACCCGCCGGGCCGGAGCACGATCTGGTCGAATCGTTCGCCGCCGCCAACGATTGGCAGGTTGAGTGGACGCTGCTGAAATCTACGTCTGAGGTGCTTCAAGCCCTGAAAGACGGTGAGATTCAGCTTGCCGCCGCTGGTTTGACCCAACTCCCCTCGCGTGATGAGCACTTTGTCCGAGGCCCTACCCATACCGATATCGTTGAACAACTGGTCTGCCACCGAGATATGCGCCCACTACCACGCCAGGTAGAGGAAATGGCGGGGATCGATATCCGCGTCACAGCGGATTCCAGCTACGCGGACAAGCTCCAGAGCTTAGTCAACCAGCACACCGGCATCACCTTCAAGGAGGACCCTCGCACTACAGAGATACTGTTGACCGAAGTGGCCGAAAAGCGTATCGACTGCACCGTGGCCGACTCCAATATCGTTCGGGTAGTGCGGCGCCATTTCCCGCACTTGGAGATCGCTATAAACCTCACCAGCGGTGATCGATTGGGTTGGTATCTAACCCCAGATCATCAGGCACTTGCTGGGCTAGCCGATCAATGGATGGAGAGCAGCGATGGACAAGAAAACATCGCCAGAGTAAGGCAGCACTACTATGCCTATATCAGTGAGTTCGATTTTGTCGACCTGCGCGCGCTCAACCGGCGCATTGACGAGCGCCTGCCTAATTTCCTCGATCTCTTTCTGGAAGCTGAGGACGAAACAGGCATGCCCGCCGACCTACTCGCCGCCCTGGCCTACCAAGAGTCGCACTGGGACCCCAAGGCCGTTTCCCCTACCGGCGTGCGCGGCATCATGATGTTAACCCAAAACACCGCTGAATCCGTCGGCGTCGATAACCGCTTAAACCCGGCAGCGGCGATAAGCGGCGGTGCCCGATATCTCGCCGACCGTCATCAGCGTCTGCCAGACACCCTTCCCGAACCGGATCGCACCTACCTCGCCCTGGCAAGTTACAACATTGGTCGTGGTCACGTGCTAGACGCCCGCCAGCTAGCTCGCGAACTAGGCAAGAATCCAGACTCCTGGGAAGACATGAAAGAGGTGCTGCCGCTCAAGGCTGATAAGCGCTATTACCCGCAGACCCGCTATGGCTATGCGCGGGGTTATGAACCCGTGCACTATGTCCAGCGAATCCGTAACTACCAGGATGTGATAAGTGCTGCAATCGTGTGGTTACCACTTGAGGCTGACTGACAGCCCATATATCCTTGCACAACAAATGCTTGACGAACGGCGCCTTGCTGAGTAATATTCGCCCCCGTTGAAAGGCTACGTAGCTCAGCTGGTTAGAGCACATCACTCATAATGATGGGGTCCCCTGTTCAAATCAGGGCGTAGCCACCAAATTAATACAAAAAGCCCGCTCTCTGTCAGCGGGCTTTTTGTTTGTCTGCAACTGAGCAATCAGCTTAGCTTTGCACGGTTTAAGAATCCCACCAGCGCGCGGGTTAGATACTCCACATCTTTACTACCCGCAGTCTCCCGAATTGAATGCATTGCCCACTGGGGAACACCCACATCAATGGTGGGCACGCCCAACTCAGTGGCGGTAATCGGCCCAATCGTGCTTCCACAACCCATATCAGCCCGGGTCACAAACGACTGCACGGGTACGTCCACCTCGCGACATACATCGCGAAACAGCGCACCAGTAACACTATTGGTAGCGTAGCGCTGGCTGGAATTCACCTTAATGACCGGGCCACCGTTAATCGCCGGACCGTGGCGCTCATCATGCTTGTCGCGAAAGTTAGGATGCAGCGCGTGGGCGTTATCGCAAGAGATCATCAGCGATGATTGAATCAGTTGAATCAACGACTCTTCACTGCCCTCTTCACGCCCCCTTCCCCCAACCTGGGCATTAATGCGCCTTAGCACATCCGCCAAGAACGGGCCTTGAGCACCACAGGCACTGGCACTGCCGACTTCTTCGTGATCGTTAGCCACCAACAAAGCGCCTTGGCTGCCATCGCAAGCCAAGAGTGCCTCTAACCCGATGAAGCACGAGAGTAGATTATCCAACCGAGCACTCGCCACTAGCTCTTGCTTAACACCGACTAGCGAAGGTGGCTGAACATCGTAAAAGCCTAATTCAAAATCAACCACTTCCACAGCACGCATGCCGTGCTGCTCTTCTAACCACTGCGCCACCAGCTCGCCTAGCGTCGCCGACTCGCTCTGCATTAAAACTGGCGCCATTTGCGTCTGCGGATTAATCGGGCGGCCACTGTTTACATCACGATCAAGGTGAATCGCCAGGCTCGGCACCATGGCAATAGGTCGGGCGATATTGAGCAATACGCTTTCCAGACGACCATCGGCATGGCGTACATGCACTCGCCCTGCCAGCCCCAGGTCACGGTCAAACCAAGGCGCTAACAACACACCACCATAAACCTGCACACCTAACTGTAGCCAGCCTGCGGAGCACTGCGTGGCGTTAGGCTTTAGATGCAGACCCGGGCTATCGGTGTGGGCACCGATCATACGCAGCGCAGTTAATTGAGTTTCTGGCAACTGAAAAGCAATAATCGCGGAGTCATTACGGGTAACGTAGTAGCGCTTGCCTGGTGTAAGCTGCCAATTGGCCTTCTCTTCCAGCCGCTGAAAACCGGCTTGCTCCAACCGCGAAGCCATATTGCCTGCCGCATGCCACGGGGTCGGTGATTGGCGCAGAAAATCGCATAACCGCGTTAAACGATCAGCGTTGAAAGTCTCGGACATGGAAATCCTCATAACAGTAATGATTGAGTCTCATCGCGCAGGCGACCTGCTACAATACTCCCTCGACCTACGCAACTCATGGGTCATATGCGAGTCTAGGGAAGAATGAGTGTACACAAATCCGGGAGAGCTTGACTGATGAGCTTGTTTGCAACGCTTTCGCGTTCAGTCGCCCTGGCTGTCATGCTGGTTGTTACCAGCCCAGCCGCCTTGGCGCAACTTGAGCCGACCGACGAACAACGCCAGGCGGCAGTGGAAATAGCGGACTCGCTCCGCTACGGCCATTATGCCGATATTACTTTTGACGAAGCGTGGTCGCAGGATGCTTTCCAACGCTATTTGGATATTCTGGACGGCCAGCGAGCCTACCTGTTGCGCAGTGACATCGAGCCCTATCGTCACTTAGAGACGGGCATGGCAGACGCTCTCTTCAATGGCGAGCTAGATGATGCGTTTGATCTCTATAACACTTTTAGTGATCGACAGCGGTCGCGCCTTGAGTCGCTACTGGCAAAGCTGGACGAAGGCCTTGATTTCGATTTTGAGAGCAACGAGCGCCTAGAAATTGACCGCGAAGAGGCGCCTTGGGCATTCCGGCAAAGTGAACTCGACGAGCTATGGCACAAGCGGCTTAAAAACGATGCTTTAACACTCGCCCTGACCGACCAGGATAATGAACAGATCGAAACCAATCTGCGCCAGCGCTATGAAGGCCAACTGACGCGATTGGAGCAAACCGAACCTGAAGACGTGTTTGGGGTATTGATGGCGGCAGTCACCGGCAGCATCGACCCGCACACTGGCTATCTCTCCCCCCGCCAGGGCGAGTCCTTCGATATCCAGATGAGCCTCTCTCTTGAGGGCATTGGTGCCTTGCTCCAGTCAGACGGTGAGTACGTTAAAGTCTCAAGCTTAGTACCCGGCGGCCCGGCAGAACGCGCAGGCGTACTGGAGCCCGCGGACCGGATCATCGCCGTCGGCCAGGAAGAAGGCGAGATGGTCAATGTGGTCGGCATGCGCTTGGATAACGTAGTGGATCTGATTCGTGGCCCCAAAGGCTCTGTCGTTCGCCTTGATGTGGTGCCTGCACAAGCGGTCGATATGACCCGCTCACAAACGGTTCAGATCACCCGTGATACCGTCAGCCTTGAAGATCAAGCTGCCAGCAGTGAAATCATTGAGGTTGAGCGCGATGGTGAGCTTCACCAACTGGGGGTTATCAACGTGCCGACGTTCTACGTCGATTTTGATGCCTGGCAAGCCGGTGAAGAGGAGTATCGCAGCACTACGCGTGATGTCGCCAAAGAAGTTGAACGCCTTAAAGACGAGGGCGTGGAAGGCATCGTGCTTGATCTACGCAACAACGGCGGCGGCGCCCTGCAGGAAGCCAATTCCCTCATCGGCCTGTTTATTGACCGTGGCCCCACCGTCCAAGTGCGTGATGCCCAGGGCCGTATTCAGCTCTATGGAGACAGCGAAGCTGGCACACTCTATGACGGCCCGCTAGGGGTACTGGTAAACCGCCTCTCCGCCTCGGCCTCAGAGATCTTTGCCGGCGCGATTCAGGATTATGGTCGCGGCTTAGTGCTCGGCACGCCGACGTTCGGCAAAGGCACCGTGCAGACGCTTAACGAGCTAAGCCACGGACAGATTAAGCTAACCCGCGCCAAGTTCTATCGCATTTCCGGCGATAGCACCCAGAACCGCGGTGTAGAGCCGGATATCGACTTCCCCAGCCTGATTGACCCCGAACGTATCGGCGAAAGCAGCCTGGATAATGCACTGGCCTGGGATACCGTTCAGAACGTGCAGTATCGCCGCTATGGCGAACCAGAAACCATGCTGGACAAACTCATTGCTCAGCACGATATACGCGCCCAGGACAATGCCAACTTCCGCTATTTAGAGCGCCAGTCGGCGCTGGCTCGCCAGTTACGCGAGCAGCACACCAGCGTAAGCTTAAATCGCGAGCAGCGTAAGCGCGAAATGGAAGCCCAGGAAGCCGAGCAGCTCTCGCTGGAAAACCAACGCCGCCGGGCCCTAGGCCTTGATGAGCTGGATGAGTGGATGGACGCTCGGACAGACGCGGAGGGGGTAACGGAAGAGACTGAGGACTCGCAAAATAGCGAAAGTGAAGAGGATGAAGCACTGGCCGTTGATCGTGCCTATGTGCTCGAATCGGCTGAAGTCCTACTCGACTACGCCCACCTGCAAGACTCACAGCGGCTAGCTGCTAAGCGCTAAAAACGTTGAGTCCAAATAAACGCCGCCTCTTTCACAAGGGGCGGCGTTTTAGTTTTAGCTTCGACCTAATCCTTCTAAACGGTCCTTAAAAATAGTCTTTCAACACAGCGCGGCAAGACGAGCCGGCCGATCACCCATTTTGGTTAAGCGCTGAGTGAGCGCTGCAAGCTGAACAGCACTACCCTGGCTCCCCGCACGAATAATCTCCAGCGCCCAGACAGGTAGCTGTGGGGCAAGCCGATAATAGACCCACTGCCCTTCGCGCTGATCACTAAGCAACCCACAGTGGCGCAGCTGAGCCAAATGGCGCGATACTTTAGGCTGCGACTCTTGCAGCGCATGAGTCATCTCGCATACACACAGCTCCTGCTCTTGCGCTACCAGAAGCACGAGCATCAAACGCGTTTCATCGCTTAAGCATTTAAACACCTGCAAGGCTTGCGGTGTATTCACTTCGCCCACCATAAACTTCCCAGACTGATTGACTATGTGTAGTTTACGTCACAACCGTCTTTGACGGTATACACTGCTCGAATGCGCAACAACCAGACACGACAAAACACCCGGGCGCCATTAGGCGGTGGGTGACAAGAGAATAATCAAGGCTGGAAAAATGACGGGAAACTAAATGGCTCCTCGAGCAGGACTCGAACCTGCGACCCAATGATTAACAGTCATTTGCTCTACCAACTGAGCTATCGAGGAACAATGCGCTACCTAAAATAACGTACCGAGCAAGGCGGCTTACCGTTAAGAGGTAGGTAAATAGATACTAGCAGTAGTACAACTTGGCTCCTCGAGCAGGACTCGAACCTGCGACCCAATGATTAACAGTCATTTGCTCTACCAACTGAGCTATCGAGGAACATTATAAGTTGTGGTGTTTTAAGCGAAACCAAATTGCCAATAACCTTCAGCAAGTGATTGGCTCCTCGAGCAGGACTCGAACCTGCGACCCAATGATTAACAGTCATTTGCTCTACCAACTGAGCTATCGAGGAACTGCTCAAACACGGTGCGTAGTATACCCATAGAAACTTTAGGGTCAAGTATCGATTATGGATGAACGCTAGCCGCTGGATTCCTGTATCCGTATAATGGGCCTACTTATGATAGCGGCTCGGCAACAGTAACTGTCGACCGCACGACAATACTCCATTCATCCTCGTCCCCCGACGACTCATAGATGACAGGTACCGATGGCGAAGAAGCTCTTCATCAAAACGCACGGCTGCCAAATGAACGAGTACGACTCCTCCCGAATGGCGGATCTGCTCGGCGAATCTCACCAGCTCGAACTCACTGATAATGAGCGTGAAGCCGATGTCATTCTGTTAAACACCTGCTCCATTCGCGAAAAAGCGCAGGAGAAAGTTTTTCATCAGCTGGGACGCTGGAAAAAACTTAAAGACGCCAATCCCAACCTGGTGATTGGCGTAGGTGGCTGCGTGGCGAGCCAGGAAGGCGAAGCGATTCGCAAGCGCGCCCCCCACGTGGACATGGTGTTCGGGCCGCAAACCCTGCACCGCGTGCCCTCAATGCTGGATGCCCGTGGCAATAACCAGATCGCGGCGGTAGATGTCACCTTTCCAGAGATCGAAAAGTTCGACCACCTGCCCAAGCCGTCTTCCGATGGCGCAACGGCGTTTGTGTCGATCATGGAAGGTTGCTCAAAGTACTGCACTTTCTGCGTGGTGCCCTACACCCGCGGTGAAGAGGTCTCACGCCCCTTTGAGGCGGTAATGGATGAAGTCATTCACCTTTCCGACCAGGGCGTGCGCGAAATCAACCTGCTGGGCCAGAACGTCAACGCTTACCGCGGTGAGAACCAGCTTGGCGATGAAATCGACTTGGCCGAACTGATTGCCTGCGTGGCGGCGGTCGAGGGCATTGACCGCATTCGTTTTACCACCTCGCACCCGGTGGAGTTTACCGACAGCCTGGTCGACGCCTTTGCCGATATCCCCGAGCTGGTGAGCCACCTTCACCTACCGGTACAGTCGGGTTCAGACCGCATCCTTACTGCCATGAAGCGTGGGCATACGGCGGCGGAGTACGTCGAAAAGATGGAGCGTATCCGTGCCAATCGCCCGGACATCAGCTTCTCGTCTGATTTCATCATCGGCTTCCCCGGCGAAACAGAAGAAGATTTTGAAGCGACGATGAATTTAATTCATCAAATCGGCTTCGATCATTCGTTTAGCTTCGTTTACTCCGCACGCCCTGGCACTCCTGCCTCGGGCCTGCCGGATGAAACGCCTGAAAGCGTCAAAAAGCAGCGTCTGGCGATTCTGCAAGAGCGGATCATTCAGCAAACCGCGCAAATTAGCCGCCGTATGGTCGGTAGCACACAGCGTGTCCTGGTTAACGGTTTTTCGCCCCGCGACCCCGGCCAGCTCTCAGGTCGCACCGAGAATAACCGCGTGGTTAACTTCCGCGCTGCCAACCCCACCGAGCTGATCGGCTACTTTGTCGATGTAGAGATCACCGAGGCATTTCCCAATTCGCTACGCGGTGAGCTTGCCTCACCTGAGCGCTATTGATCGTTCACTTATCACAGATCATTGCCCCGCTTCTGGTGGGGCAGTAAGCTGAACGATACACACACTAACGAGGGGTTCCCCACTCTTGAGCCAGCCAACACCTCAGGCCAATCGCATCATCACCTTAAGCCTTGAACCCAATGATCCGCAGCGCCTTGCTAGCCTTTGCGGCCAGCAGGACGAGCATTTGAAGCTGATTGAAAGCCGCCTAGATGTGACGCTGCGCAACCGGGGCAATGTGTTCCAACTGGCGGGCCCAGCCAACCGCATTAAGGCAGCGGCGAACGTGTTGGAGCACCTCTATCGCGAGACAGCGGCGAGCGAACTTGACGCCGACACTGTGCACTTGTTCCTGCAAGAGTCCGGGCTTGAAGCGCTGGAAGAGGAAGAGGACGGCGTCGGCAGCAGCGATGAAGTGATCATGCGCACCCCGCGCACCATGATCAAACCGCGCGGGCTTAACCAGCAGCGCTACGTTTCAAGCATCCGCGAACACGACATCAACTTCGGCATTGGGCCTGCGGGTACCGGTAAAACCTACCTTGCCGTAGCTGCTGCGGTCGAGGCACTCAACCAACAGGAAGTACGTCGCATTCTGCTCGTACGCCCAGCGGTTGAGGCGGGTGAAAAGCTTGGCTTCTTACCCGGCGACCTGGCCCAGAAAATCGATCCCTACCTGCGTCCATTATACGATGCCCTTTACGAGATGATCGGCTTTGAGCAGGTGGCAAAGCTGATTGAGCGTCAGGTAATTGAGATTGCCCCGTTGGCCTATATGCGTGGCCGTACGCTCAATAACTCCTATATCATTCTCGATGAGAGCCAGAACACCACCCCGGAGCAGATGAAAATGTTCCTGACCCGGATTGGCTTTGGCTCCACCGCAGTGATTACCGGTGACGTGACTCAGGTCGACCTCCCCAAAGGCCAGCGTTCGGGGCTGATTCAGGTGCTTGACGTATTGAAAGACACCCAAGGCATCGGCGTCACCCACTTTGCTGCCAAGGATGTGGTACGCCACCCGCTGGTACAACGCATTATCGAAGCCTACGATATGTTCGAATCCCAGCAGGAAGTGGAAGAGCGTGCTCGCCGCGAGGTGCGCCAACAAGAGCGCGACGCACGCATGCAGGCGCGTGAAGGTTCCTGGGATAGCTCGCGATGAATGAAGCGACAGAGAGCGGATGCATCGTCGATCGTCAGGCGGCGATTGACGAACCACTGCTACCCAGCCTGACACAGCTCACCCATTGGGTGAGCTGTGTGTTTGCCCACCACCCTGACGATAAGCGCCTCGAAGTGACTATTCGTTTTGTGGATGAGCTCGAAAGCCAAACGCTCAACCGTGACTACCGCAGCAAAGACAAAACCACCAACGTGCTGTCATTCCCTTTTGAGAGCCCACCAGGTGTTGATTTGCCGTTACTCGGCGACCTGGTGATTTGCCATGCCGTAGTGGCCAAAGAAGCCAGCGAGCAAGGCAAGTCGATTGAGCACCACTACGCCCATATGGTCATTCATGGCATCCTGCATTTAATGGGCTACGATCATATTGATGATCACGAGGCAGAGGAGATGGAGCAGTTTGAGCGTGAATTGTTGGCCGAACTGAATATCCCTGACCCCTATGCTGACAACACCCACGCGCTCAATGGCGATCACATCTAAGCGTTTACGTATTTATTATTTGATAGCGGATGCGTTAAATCACGTAACAACTAATCTGGTACTATCCCCCGTTTCAGTGATAAAACAGCTACCTGACGATATAGTTTACATAACGATGTCGTAAACGAGCTAACAACTGTCTGCCCGCAAACGAGAGAATTGACGCATGAGCGAAGACCGATCGAGCAACCCCAATCAAAAATCCTGGCTCGAGAAAATCTTTGGCGCCCTTTCCGGAGACAATGACGAACCCAGCTCACGCGATGAGCTGATGACGTTTTTACGCCATACCGCAGGGAAGTTAAAGCTGGATCAAGACGCTATTATGATCATTGAAGGCGCACTTGAGATCAGCGATCAGCAGGTTCGTGAAGTGCTGATACCCCGCTCCCAGGTCTCAGCCATCGCCCTGGATCAAACCAGCGACGGCTACCTACCGCTGATCCAGGAAACCGGCCACTCCCGATACCCGGTGATTGGCGAAAACCTGGATGACGTAAAAGGCATTCTACTGGTAAAAGATTTACTTCCCCTCCTCTCCCAGACCCAGGCCCAGCGCGATGCGTTCAAATTAGATGACATTTTGCGCCCCGCGATGTTTATCCCCGAATCAAAACGCCTTAACAGCCTGCTTAAAGAGTTTCGGGATACCCACAATCACATGGCGGTGGTGGTGGATGAATACGGCGGCACCGCAGGCATCATCACCATCGAAGATATTCTTGAGCAGATCGTCGGCGATATCGAAGATGAGCACGATACCGATGAAGAGGACGATATCCGCGAAATAGAGAATGGCCGCTACGCCATTCGAGCACTGACGCCTATCGAAGACTTCAACGAACGCTTTGACACCGAGTTCTCTGACGATGAGTTCGATACCGTTGGCGGCCTGGTGATGCAGCAGTTTGGCCATCTACCGCGGCGTGGTGAACACACCATTCTGGGCGGCTGGCGGTTTGTGATTCTCAATGCCGACACGCGGCGCATTCGTCTACTCGAAGCCTACCGCGACACGCGTCGCGATGACGAAGAGGACGATGATCAGGAGAACAAGCCAGACTAAGCGCTTGTTGTCACGCTGCTCGCTATCCACTCCCTCGCACTTTACCGTAGATAGGTTATCGCTATGGGTTTACACCCCGCGTTTTTGTTACAGCTGCTTGCCGCACTGGTGGCGGGCGGTTTCACCACCCTAACGGCTTCCCCTTTTGAGCTTTGGTGGCTGGGCCCGGTGGCAATTGGTTTGCTCTATGTGGGCCTGCACACCCTAACCCCCGCCCAGGCGGCTCTGAAAGGCTGGTTGTACGGTGTGGCACTGTTCGCCAGTGGCACCTCCTGGGTGTATGTCTCTATCCACGACTATGGCTACACTGGTGTACCGCTAGCCGTTTTCCTAACCACGCTGTTCGTGACGATTCTGGCGCTGTTTTTTGCCGGCACCTTCTGGCTCTACCGGCGCTTCACCTCCGCCCGCCTCGCGTTTATCAGCTTTGCAGGCGCCTGGGTGCTGGGCGAGGTACTGCGCACCTACCTGTTTACCGGCTTTCCCTGGCTGCTGCTGGGCTCTGGCTACGTCGACTCGCCGCTGGCTTCCTGGGCGCCCGTTGGCGGCGTCTACCTGCTCTCGCTGCTAGTCGCGCTTAGCGGTGCGCTTGGCGCTGAACTTCTGCTGCGCCGTCAGTGGTGGTCGCTTGCCCCACTCGCGGCCATTTGGTTAATTCCGTTGGCGCTGCCCCAGCAGTGGACTACCCCAGCCGACGAGCCTACGCGCGTAGCCCTGCTACAGGGCAATCTGCCACAGCTGTTGAAGTGGACGCCCGAAGGGCAGCGCACGGCGGCAAATACCTATAGCGAACTCACCCGCGAAGTCGCCGATGAGGTTGACTTGATCATCTGGCCAGAAACCGCCCTGCCGATGTTGGAGACCCAGGCACGGCCGGTACTGGAGCGGGTGCAAGCGAACCTACCCCCCGACGTTGCCTTGGTTACCGGTATCGTTCAGCGCGACGAACAGGAGCGCTACTTCAATAGCGTGATTGGCGTCGGCGACGTAGAGGGCAGCTACCAGAAAGAGCACTTGGTGCCTTTTGGTGAGTACCTGCCGCTGGAGAGTATACTCCGCGGGGCGATTGATTTTTTTGATCTGCCCATGTCGACTTTTACTAAAGGTGAGTATGAGCAAACACCGATGCAGGCCGCCGGGATTAATATTGGCAATGCAATCTGCTATGAGATTATTTACCCGCAGCTAGTCGCCCGCCGCGCCCAAGACAGCGGTGTCATTATGACGGTATCTAACGACACCTGGTTTGGCGCCTCAATTGGCCCCCACCAGCACCTGCAAATGGCACGCCTACGCGCGTTAGAGAATGGACGCTATGTGGTTCGCGCCACCAGCAATGGCATTACCGCTATTATCGATTCCAATGGGCGCATTGTTGAACGCGCGCCGCAGTTCGAGACAACCACGCTCACCGGTGAGTTTTACGCCATGGAGGGTTTAACACCTTTCACCCGTTTGGGTAGCTGGCCAGCTTGGCTGCTAGCAGGCTTGATGCTCTTGCCCGGCGTGCTGACAGCAAGAGCCACACGCCAAGCGCGAAGTTGAAATGCCATAGGCGCTAAAGCCGCTAGCTAGTAAAACGGCCCGAGTCCTGGAGAGGACTCGGGCCGTTTTGTTTTACTCAAGATAGCTGCCTACCTAAATGGCTAGGTACGCAGCTAGTCAATCCGTTATTTAGGCTGCGCTGTTTTTTAGCGTCGCCATATCAATCACGAAACGATAGCGAACATCGCCTTTTTCCATGCGCTCAAAGCCTTCGTTAATGTTGTTAATATCGAGCATCTCAATATCACAGGTAATGCCTTGATCAGCGCACAGCTTGAGCAGCTCCTCGGTCTCTGCAATACCACCAATTAACGAACCGGCCACCACGCGACGCTTAAAGACCAGGTTAAAGGCTTCGATGGCTGGCTCAATGGGCTCCAGCAAGCCAACGATGATGTGAGTACCGTCATACTTCAGCGACGTTAGGTAAGGGTTTAGATCGTGCTGTACGGGCACGGTGTCGAGCATGAAGTCGAAGGTTTCAGCCACCGCATCCATTTGTGCCTGGTCGCTCGAAACCACCACGTGGTCAGCGCCGTTACGTTTCGCTTCTTCAACCTTGGCGTCGGAACGGGTGAACACCGTGACTTCAGCGCCCAGCGCTTTGGCCAGTTTAACGCCCATGTGGCCTAAGCCCCCCATACCGATCACACCGACTTTATGGCCTTTGCCAACGCCGTGATGCTTGAGCGGCGAATAAGTCGTCACACCGGCGCAGAGAATCGGCGCTGCAGAGGCTAAATCAATACCATCGGGCATCTGCAGCACGAAGTGCTCGCTCACCACGATGGAGTCAGAGTAACCACCCTGGGTCATGGTGCCATCCTGGCGATCTTCGCCGCCGTAAGTCATGGTAAAGCCTTCCAGGCAGTACTGCTCCACGCCATCTTTACAGGCGGCGCAGGTACGGCATGAATCCACCATGCAGCCAACCCCCACCAGGTCACCTGCTTTAAAACGCGAAACTTTATCGCCCACAGAGGTCACACGGCCGACAATCTCATGGCCGGGGACGAGAGGGTACTGGCTCATGCCCCAGTCATTGCGGGCAAAGTGAAGATCGCTGTGGCAGACACCGCAATAGAGAATTTCGATGGCGACGTCATCGGGGCGCGGCTGGCGACGATCAAAAGTAAACGGGGCTAATGGCTTATCGTTAGCAAATGCGGCGTAAGATAATGCTTGGCTCATCGGTGAAACTCCTTATCAGCAAAAGACTGCCCTATAAATCAGCAGACATTTCCCCGCGGGCGAGGTATGCCAACAGTATTTACCTAATCAGTGGTGATAGCGATGAACGAAGCTACGTCATTTTTGCCAAATACTCCGATACCACGTAATAAAATAACAAAAATATGCTATAAATCGTTATGATTATACAAAAGCCACCAGAAACCAGAGGGAACGACCATGGCCTCAACCGCTCAGGCTGGCAATGCGCTGACTGCTGTTATCGCCCCTCTCATTAAGCGTGACGGTATCAGTGAAACCCCGCTGCCGGGCGTGTCGTTACTTTGTTTAAGCCGCCACCAGGTACGCACACCGCTACTCTATGAGCCGAGCCTGACCATCATTGCCCAGGGGCGCAAAATGGGTTATCTGGGTGATCGCGAAATTTATTACGACCCCGGTCACTATTTAGTCCAAACGCTACCACTGCCCTTTGAATGTGAAACCTACGGCTCACCAGAAGCCCCGTTGCTGGGCATATCGGTACGCCTGGATCCGGCGCTGTTAAGCGAGATGGTGACGGCCATGGGCGATATCGGTCAGCACGTCCAGGCACCCCTTCCCATGGCCTCGGTGGCCATGACAGAGGGCATGCAGGAGGCCGTACTGCGCTTAGCACGCACGCTAAACATAGCGATAGAGCGCAGCACCATGGGCACGGCGCGCATTCGCGATGTGGTATTTGAAGCACTAAAGGGGGAACAGGGACCCGCCTTACGGGCGCTGGTACTGGGGCATGGCAACTATTCACGCATTGTGCAGGTGCTCTCTAAGCTCCACACCCATTTTGCCGACGACTTTAGCGTGGAGCAGTTGGCATCGCAGGCCCATATGAGCCCTTCGACGTTTCACCAGCACTTTAAGCAAATTACCCGCTCATCACCGGCCCAGTACTTAAAGCGGCTGCGCCTAATCAAAGCGCAGCAATTACTACTGCAGGATAACCACAACGTTAATCAGGCAGCTGCGGCGGTGGGTTACCGCAGCGTGCCTCAGTTTAGCCGCGACTATAAGCGCTACTTTGGCGAGCCCCCGCTTCAGCATCGCCGTCAAGAGCAGGCGTTAAGCGCTTAAAACGAGATTTAATGCAGGGCTTTACTTGGCAAAAATCTGACTCATATCTTTAAACGCCTTAAACTCCAGGGCATTTCCGCAGGGGTCGAGCAGAAACATGGTGGCCTGCTCACCTACTTCGCCTTTAAACCGAACGTAGGGCTCGATCACAAACTGCGTATCCCGCGCTTTCAAGCGCTCGGCCAAGGCTTCCCACTCGTCCCACGCCAATATTACGCCAAAGTGCGGCACCGGGACGTTGTGGCCATCTACCGGATTAGTGTGGGCGCTCTCTTGCCCCTGTGTTTTGGGCTGCTCATGAATGACCAGTTGGTGGCCAAAGAAATTAAAGTCGACCCACTGCTCGCTGGAACGCCCCTCTTCCAGGCCAAACACATCGTTATAAAACGCCCGTGCCAGCGCTACATCGTATACGGGAATCGCCAGATGGAAGGGTGAAAGGCTCATGGTCATTCTCCACATTATTGGGTTTTATAAAGGTTAGCGGGCACTTTATGTAGCCCTACTGTATTCATCTTAGGGCCGCTCATGGGAAAATAAAATCAATAACTATTTAGCTGATTCACAAAAAGGATTGATCAATGATCCGCGAGCTAAAAACGCTGATTGCGGTCGCACAGGAAGGCACCTTTGCCGCAGCGGGCAGCAAAATCGGCCTGACTCAAGCGGCGGTCAGCGCACAAATGAAACGTCTCGAGGAAGCGTTGGGTATCCAGCTGTTTGAGCGTAAAGGGCGTGCCGCTATATTGACCCTGCGTGGTCAGGAAACATTAAAGCAAGCCCATGCCCTGCTAACCCTCTACAGCACGCTGGGTGCTGCGACAGCGGGCCAACCAGCCACTCAACGGGTCACCATTGGGGCCATCGCTTCTATACAGCGCTCGCTACTGCCCGATGCGCTGGCTCGCTTTCATCACACCTATAGCGAATGCCACACCCGCGTGGTACCGGGGCTCTCCATGGAGCTGATGAATCAAGTCGACGCGGGTGAACTGGATATGGCGGTGATTATTCGCCCGCCCTTTTCACTACACAGCGATTTGCGCTGGGCGCCCCTTGCCCACGAGCCATTTCGGTTAATCGTGCCGCGCCATATTGAGGGCGACCAGTGGCGGGAGCTGATTGCCCGCCAGCCGTTTGTTCGCTATGACCGCGCCTCTTTTGGGGGACGCCAAGTCGATCGTTTCCTACGCGACAACCACTGCAACGTGCGTGAAGTATGCGAAGTCGATGAACTGGAGGCCATCGTCAAACTGGTCGCCAAAGGGGTAGGCGTTGCCCTGGTACCCCAGGCGACTGCACAGCAACGCTGGCCAGCGGGAGTACGGGCGATTGATTTAGGTGGGCGCACCTTTCACCGCGACATCGGGCTGATTCATCCCACTAGCGGCCATTTAAGCGAACCCGCTAAAGCGCTTGCCCAGTTGATTGGCGAAATCGCCCATCGCCCTGATAATGGCACCTAAGGTGTAAGGTTTAAGGTTTAAGATAAAAGGAGTCAATGCATGAAACCAGAGGATCTGGAAAAACTAGTGACGCGCACCATGCCCTTTGGGAAGTATGAAGGCCGCCTTATAGCGGATCTTCCAGGCCCCTATTTAAACTGGTTTGCCCGGGAAGGGTTTCCTTCAAGCGAGATAGGCCAGTTACTGCATTTGATGCATGAAATTGATCACAATGGGCTTGGCCCACTGCTTGACCCGCTGCGAAAAACGCCTAGCCAGCGTGGCGAAACTTAAGGCTGAGCATTTTTATCAGCGCTCTCACGCTCGTCAAGCGCACGCTGAAGCTCAGCGCGATATACCGCCTCGTGCTGCGCGGTATCCGCAGGAAAGCGGCCTAAGGCGACGGCTAGTTCAAAAAAGCCAGCCGCGGGTAAACCATCGCCCCGGCGGCTGACCACCAGTGCGGCGATAAAAGGCCTCTGCTGTGCGGCGTCTTCGCGCATTAACTGCTCTAACGCCTGGGTGACTTGGGCGATGGTACGGGGAGGAGTAAGCGATAGTTCGCTAGCCACCTGCTGATAAGTCATTGGCACGGCTTCCAGAGGTGCGCTGAGCAGTAGCTGGCGAAGAGCGACTACATTATCGCTCATATATACGTTATCGGTCATATACATCCTATCGTCAGAGTTGAATACGTGCACATTGTTCATTGATGCATGGCTTGTGCTAACAAGTACTTAAGCTAAGAATAGCGAAACGCTGCAATAAGGAGAGAACATGGTAACGCGACTAACGACGGCGCGTCCTAGAGGTGGCCGCTGGCCAAACGTGCTGGCCGGCTTAGCTATTCTGCTGATAGCGGCGGCGGCACTGATGATGGCGGGCGCAGGACCTGCTTATCGAGGCGAGTTTATTAGTCTAGGCGAGGCGTTTAATTTATTGCGCAACGGCGTTTATGCCGCCGGTGGGGCGATAGCAGTGAGTATTATCGCACTGCTTTTTAGCATGCTGACTCGCCGTTCCACGCCAGCCTTAATGGCTGCGCTGGTCATCGTCGCCGCTGCAGCACTGCTTTACATACCGTGGCAGCATTGGCAGCGAGCCCAACAAGCGCCAGCCATTCACGATATCACTACCGATACGCAGAACCCACCTGCCTTTGAAGCGTTAGCACACGCACGGGAAGCTGCACCTAATGCGGTTGACTACCCGGGTGAGGCCACCGCTCAGCAACAGCAAGCTGCCTACCCTTATATCAAGCCGCTGGTTTTGGACGAAGCCCCACAAACGGTACTCGCCGCCGCACAAGCAGAGGCCGAAGAGGCTGGCTGGCGCATTGCTCGAATTACCGACAATCGCATAGAAGCCACCGCGACCACGCGCTGGTTTGGCTTTGAGGATGATGTGGTCATTCGCTTAACCGAGATTGAAAACGGTGTGCAGGTGGATATGCGATCAGCGTCACGTTTGGGAGCAAGCGACGTTGGCACCAATGCAGCGCGTATCGAGCAATTTTTAACGGCGTTGGAAAAGCGGCTTGAGTGATCAAGGTCACCCTACTCACTCTTATTAATGCAATGGGTCGCGTCGATTGCCGCCTTCACGCGCTAAAATTTGCTCAGCGTCCAAGGTGGCGATGGGAACCTGGTGCTGGGTAGGAATATCACCGGTCAATTGCAGCGCTTGATAACGCAGGGCACAAACGCGCAAAAAAGAAGTGAAGTTACCCAAATCGTGCCCAGCGTCGATGGATTCGTGATAAAGCCGGGTAATCATCTGGGCCGTGTTCATTCCGTCACGCCGGGCAATCTCTTCCAGAATGTGCCAGAAGTAATTTTCCATTCGCACACTGGTGACCATGCCATCAATGCGCAGCGAGTGTGTCGCGCTGCGCCACAGCTCGGGATCGGCTTGAATAAAGAGTTTACACATGGGTATTGTCTCTCGGCGTATTCGTATCCACTCGAATTATCAGCATAGCGGCAATTATTGGCACAGCAAATAAGAGCGCCCAGCGGGAGCTGAGCGCAAATGTAGTTGGGTTATCGTGGTCAAGCTCACTTATTCAGTAGTGCCATAAACTGCGCAAGCCAGGCAGGGTGGGCAGGCCACGCGGGAGCGGTAACCAAGTTGCCATCGGTGACTGCATCGGTCACTTCCAGGTCGGCAAAGTGACCACCCGCAAGCTCCACTTCCGGCTGACAGGCCGGGTAAGCGGAGCACTGCTTTCCTTCCAGCACTTTTGCAGCGGCGAGTAGTTGAGCACCGTGACAAATCGCAGCCACGGGTTTGTTGGTCTCAAAGAAGTGCTGAACCATGGTTAGCACTTCTTTGTTCAAGCGAAGATATTCAGGTGCGCGGCCGCCAGGAACTACCAAGGCATCGTAATCAGCGGGATTAGTGCTGGCGAAATCGGCATTCAGTGCAAACCGGTGGCCGGGCTTTTCGGAATAGGTTTGATCTCCTTCGAAGTCATGAATCGCGGTCGCCACGGTGTCACCCGAGGCTTTCCCAGGGCAGATAGCATCCACGCGGTGGCCAACTGCCATCAGTGCCTGGAATGGCACCATGGTTTCATAGTCTTCAGTGAAATCGCCGGTGATCATTAAAATGCGCTTGCTGCTCATCTCAGTGCTCCTCTTATCTATCTTATGGTTATTGGTCGAGTGTTTGAGCACACGCGGGGCGTGTAAGTTGAGACTAGCAAGCGCTTTCCGGCTACAGGTAGTAATTACTTACTACTGAGTAACTTCCTCCTTCTGTGGCAGCGCTAGATGTCGCTGCCCTGCCGTGTCGCTGACACGGAAGCGCCCTACCAGTGAATGCATATCCCCGGCACGATCATCCAGCGTATGGCTGGCGGTGGTCGCTTCTTGCACCAACTGCGCATTCTGGTGCGTCACTTGATCCAACTGCGAAATCGCCTGGTTGATTTGGTCAATACCGGCGGATTGCTCATGGGTCGCCCCTGCAATCTCGGTAACATAGCGCGTCACCTCACCCAGGCTATCAATGATTTCCTGCAGGTGTTTGCTTGAGGCGCTTACAAGCTGCTCTCCCTCGCTCACCTTGGCGACACTGTCGTCGACCAAATGACGAATTTGGGCCGCTTCTTCGGCACTGCGTCCGGCGAGTTTGCGTACTTCTTGCGCCACCACTGCAAATCCACGCCCCTGCTCGCCTGCCCTGGCGGCTTCAACGGAGGCATTTAGCGCGAGCAAATTGGTTTGAAAAGCAATATCGTCGATCGCTTTAATGATGGAGGTGATTTTTTCGCTCGCCTCGCGGATATCTCCCATTGCTGCCGTCGTGCGCGCTGATACATCGCCAGCGGCGCGGGCGCGCTGGTCAACATTACCGCTGGCGTCTTTGGCCTGATCAGCGTACTCAGCGGTTTGCTTCACGGTCGCGGTGATTTCCTCAAGACTTGAGGCCGTTTCAGCTAACGAGGCCGCTTGCTGGTCGGTGCGCTGGGAGAGGTTTTCATTCCCGGCAGCAATTTGACGACTGCTGGTTGCAATCGCTTCGGCGCTTTCACGAATTTGCGCCACCATGCCTTCAAACGTATCCATCATGTTGTTAAATGCTTGAGCTGTCTGGCCCACTTCATCATTACGCTTTAGCTCAAGTCGCATTGAAAGGTCGGCACCCTCTCCAGCCGCACCGCTGATATCTTCCATTTGTCGGCGCATTGCCACAAGTGGTCCCAGTACGCGAACCAGCGTGCGCCAGCCAAAGATCGCCAGTAATACAATCACGACTAAGGTAACTATAATCAGTAACGAACGGCCCGCATTGGCTAACGCTTCTGCCTGAGCAGCAGCACTGTCCGCTTGCTCCACGGTGTAGGCCTCAACATCGGTCAGCGCCCCACGCATCTGATCCATGGCTTGGGCAACGTTCTCCAGCGCCGCTTGCACTTGCGCGTGTAACGCGAGTTGTTGCAAGCGAAGCTCATACACAGCGTTGTCATCGGATACCATCAACCCATCCAGTTCCACAATGACATTATCTAAGTCATTGATAAGCTCGCGCTGCTCTACTTCGGTGCTGGGTGCATCTGCGATCGCTGCCAATGACTGCCTAGCTAGCCCAACCTGCTGGGCAATTTCGTTGTGACGTAAATTGACCAGCGCATCGGCACTATTCGTTTGCATCATCTGGCGACCAAGGTCAGATAACTGCGCTAATGCCATGCGCGCGTTACCGCTTAAGCGTCCAATATCCGCTTGTGCGGTAAACATAGTGTCAAGCAACTGGGTAGGCAGCGTTGTCATACCATCTTCACGCCAGGCTTCCATTAACTCGCGTTGCTGTCGGTCACTACGCACTTGGGCCAGTGCCGTGCGCCCGGCAATATCTTCGGCACTTAGCATCACCTGCGTAATCAGCATTTGCATAGCGCCAATGCGCTCGGCCATCTGAGTTTGTAAGCTCAGCTCTTCTCGCCGCACCGCTTCCAGGGAAGTATCACCGTCTAGCAATTCCTGATAATGACTGTCCAGTTCATTCAAACCTTCAGATTGATCAACACCACTAAGCTCCTCTCGTGCATCGCGAAAGCGTTCATCTAACGCGGTTTGTGTGGTGACGTCATCGAGGTTGGTGGCATTTTCTGCGGCCAGTAAATCCGCATGACGTTGACCAAACGCACCCATCGCCAGCACCATGTCTCGGCTGGCACCCTGAAGAGGTAAAACTTCACCGGTTATATAGCGCTGCGAGTCGATTAGCCGCTGGTTAGTGGTCCAACCTGTTGCCGCTAGCACCACAGCACCCAGCACTGCCGCTAAAAACAGGCTGATCAGCATGGCTCTAATACTTAACGTTTTTTTCATTATCTGTTTTCACTTGTGTCAGGGTCTTACAGGTAACATCAGCTTTCGTAACGTAACCGTTAAGGCAACAGGCTCGCCCACTCCACCGACTCGAAACGGCCGTTAGTGATAATGGTTGGCCATACCGCGTCGCTAGCTTGGTGGTCATTTCGTCCTAAGCTGAGCGGCTCCTCTAAGCCTATGTCGATATCTCCCAGGCCGAGCAAGCCATCCACGATAGCCTCACGGTCCGGGTTTGTGCCTGCAGCCTTCACACCCTCAACAAAAAGCTTCGCGGCGAGGTAACCTTCAAGGGAAATAAAGTCAGGTTCGCTACCCCGCGCATGGATTGCCAGGGCTTGCCGATAGGACTCAACGGCAGGCAGGTCGGCATTTAGCGGCGGTACTACCTGAGTAATAATGACACCTTCTGCCAGATCGCCAAGTTCATCCATTAGCGCTTGGCTGCCCACAAAGGAGACGTTTAGGAACACCGCGTCAGGAAGGTCATTTTTCGCTTCACGAATGAAGTCAGCAGCGGGGCCATAGGTACCGACAATGATAACGGCACGGGGTGTCACCGGTGCTTCCAGAATGGTCGCTAAACCCTGGTGAATATTACGGGTACCACGAGTAAAGCGGCCATGGGCCAGCGCTGCAATATTATCCACGCCATGATCGGTTAATGCTTTTGTGGCGCCGTTGTATCCTGCATCACCAAAGCTATCGTTTTGGGTAAAGAAGGCAATTTCTTCGGGTAAAATACCTGCTTCCAAGAGCCCGTCCACCATGGCGGCGGTTTCTTGTACGTAGCTAGCTCGGTAATTGATCACATAGCGGTCAGGCGGTGACCGGCGCAACACCCCTGCACCAGTAAACGCCCCGTAAAGAAGGGTCTTATATTCGTTATAAATGGGAATGGTAACGGTAGCCGTCGGGGTGCCGACGTTGCCAATCGCAGCCAGCACTTCATCGTCTTGAATAAGCTCTCGGGTATTGCTGGCAGCTTGCAGCGGTTTGTACTGATCATCCCGCGCAATCAGCGCCAGCGTTTCACCATTAACCCCGCCCGCCGCATTGACTTCTGCAAAGTAGGTTTCGATACCTTTCTGCATACCCAGCCCTAGCGGTGCAGCGCCACCGCTGGAAGGAGCAACAATGCCAAAGGTCAGTTCTGCCTGCGCTGCTAGCGGAGAAAACATCCCAGCCAATAAAACCATTTTCAATAAGTATTTTCTCAACAACAAGGTTCCCAATCGTTGCATTGATCTGCTCCTTACTGGCTAGATCATTTCCTCACGTAAATCGCATGGGCAAAGATGTGCAGTGAGCCCACGACACCTTCGCCACATTACCAATCTATATTTGTTACTATCGGCAGGAGAATATACGACTAAAGATTAATTATCGTTAATTAATGAGTAACAATTATTACCTAGTTTGTAACAAACTTTCACCAGTCAGCAGGGAACTGGAATAGTCTCATAAATCATGATATTAAAAATACTGAAATGCTTGCTAATCAGGGCGTTCGATAGCGAAACGATCACTAATTCGAATGTAATCACTACCCGCTAATCGCCCAACAGGTTTGAGCTTATCCATATCCACATGGCGGCCATCCCACAACGCATCGTCAATATGGATGGAAATGACTTGGGCCAACACTAAGGTGCCAGCCAACGGTTGGTCACCAAAACGAATCATATCGAACAGTTTGCAACCAAACGCAACTGGGGCATTGGCAATCCGCGGTACGCTTACGCCCGGCATATCAGCTTTTTCAAGCCCGGCCAGAGTAAACTCATCCTCTCCTGGTGGCAGGCTTGCACTGGTGGTATTAAGCGCTTCGATTAACGCTTCGCTTCCCACATGAACAACGCATTCAGCGTTTTCATTTAGATTATGCACCGTGTCTTTAAGCTCACCGCTGCCATTGAGCAATGGCGAAAACGCCAGCACGGGTGGGTTAACACTGGCTACATTGAAGAAAGAGAACGGCGCTAAATTAGCATTTCCGTGTTTATCTTGGGTAGACACCCAGGCAATAGGCCGTGGGCACACTGCACCGGATAACAAACGATAAATAACACCAGGGCTTAGCGGGGATTCATTTAATAGGTAATCGCTCATTTTTTGCTTGCTCTTCAGTCGTGAAATGGCTGCAGTCCAATAGGTTTCTCTGTTCATTCATGATAGACGCACTTGTAAATGATAGACGGACTTAGGCTTGGCGTGCTTTGAGATGATTAATCACACCACCTACACGCAAAAGCTCGCGCTGACGCTCACTCAGCCCATGATGGAAGTGAATCATGCCTTTGCCGACTATTTCTGCCTCTAGCGTAGGGCCATCTGCTATCTGCGTATGCAGATTCTCAATCACAACGCTATCGCCCAGAGCTAACCGCTCAGCATCATTTTCATTAATAAATGTCAGTGGCAGTGCGCCAAAACAGATCAAGTTTTGCCAGTGGATTCGTGCAAAACTTTTTGCCAATACAGCCTGCAATCCAAGGTAACGAGGCACAAGAGCTGCATTCTCTCGGCTAGAGCCCTGACCGTAGTTATGCCCACCTACAATGATATGACCACCTAAGTTACGCGTTGCTTCCGCACGCTGTGCATACTCAGCATCGACGGCTTCAAAAGTAAAAGGTGCAGAAGCATAGATACTGCTCCAGTACGGCATCACGCGCTGACCAGCAGGCATAATGTCATCGGTTGAGATGTTATCGCCCGTGACGAGCAACACGGGAATCTCCAAACGATCAGGTAGCGGGTGGAGTTTCGGTAGTGCAGGCGTGTTATCGGTTTTTTGTAGCGGCGTTAAGCGGGCTTGATCAAGCGGCAGCGGCGACGTAAAGACATCGCGATTAACCACCATAGCATCAGGCTCATTAATACGCGGATAGTCCATTGGCAGGCTACGAGGGTCGCTGATCACACCAGCCAAAGCCGAGGCAGCGGCTGTTTCTGGGCTGCATAGAAACACACTGTCTTCCCGGGTACCCGAACGGCCAGGGAAGTTACGCGGCACCGTACGTAAACTGTTGCGCCCTACAGCAGGCGCCTGCCCCATTCCAATACAGCCATTGCAGCCAGCTTGGTGTAAGCGTGCACCACTAGCAACTAACTCACCTAAATAGCCTTCTTGAATCAAGGTGGAAAGCACTTGTCGCGATGAGGGGTTGATGTCCAGCGATATGCCGTCTGCTACTGAGCGACCTTTTACCATGCTCGACACGATAGCAAAGTCACGATAACCAGGATTACCCGACGAGCCAATATAAGCTTGGTGCAATGGCTGCCCGACCACTTCACTCACAGGCACCACTTTATCCGGGCTTGAAGGCAGTGCAATGAGCGGCACCAGTGTTGATAAATCGATCACTTCTTCAACATCGTAGTGGCAACCGGGGTCTGCTGCTAACGGTTGCCAATCGTCTTCGCGTCCCCGGGCTGCCATAAAGCGTCGCGTACTATCATCACTAGGAAACACACTGGTCGTGGCACCCATTTCAGTGCCCATATTGGCGATCACTAGTCGATCCATTGCCGAGAGCTCATCAAGTCCTGGGCCGTAAAATTCAAGAATGCTATTTTTGCCACCCGACACCCCATGACGACGAAGCAGCTCCAGAACCACATCTTTAGCCGACACCCAGTCCGGTAAACGCCCTTCTAGGCGAACGCCCCAAATCCGGGGCATGGTGATATACAGCGGCTCACCGGCCATTGCCATAGCGACTTCAATACCACCTGCGCCAATGGCCAGCATTCCCAATGCACCCGCCGAGGTAGTATGGCTGTCGCAACCTACCAGCGACTGGCCAGGCACACCAAAATTTTCCATATGCACGGGGTGGCTAATGCCATTGCCAGGGCCTGAATACCAAACGCCAAAGCGTTCACAGGCACTTTTTAGAAATAGATAGGTCTCGGCATTGAGGTTATCGGCTTGGACAAGTCCATGATCGATATATTGAACGCTCGGCTGAGTGTGCACCCTATCAATGCCCATGGCTTCAAGCTCGAGCATCACTAAAGTACCAAGTACGTCCTGCAACAACGCTTGGTCGATGCGCAGGGCAATTTCACTCTCAGGAAGCAATTCACCGCTGACCAAATGATCACTGATCAATTTTTGAGCTAAGTTAAGAGGTGCTACAGGGGAGGCTTGAGAAGTCATAGATGTAGTCCTAATGTTTTTTATTATCATTAAAGAGAAAAGCGACTAACCATTTTTTTAATTATTAATCTTACTAACTAATTAACAATCCCTTACTAAACCGATGATCTACTTCAACTTTATTGGCGGGTTGTTTTTGGCGCATTTGTGCAATTCGTGCCGCTAATATGTGCGCACGCATAATGGCAGCCGCCCACTCACCATCGCCATGTTGCAAGGCACGAATAATTTCTCGATGGTGCTGCATACTGCCCAGCAGCTCCTCACGGGTGTAATGGTGAAAACTGCGCCTTGAGACTGGCACTTGCACAATCGTTTCTAATAATCGTTGGAGGCGAGGGCTATCCGCCGCCGTCACCAGCTCAGCGTGAAACTGATTATTAAGCACAGCGATTTCATCCACTGCACGCTCATCGTCTTGCTGGCACAGTATTTCCATTTGATCGGCAAAACGACTCAATGTGGAGATCTGGACTTCGCTAATACGTTTAGTGGCTCGTCTAACCACTTGTGGTTCTAACAAGACTCTCAATTCAAACACTTCTTCCACGTCATGCTGTGTCCAACTCACCACACGAGCGCCATGGTGGGGAATAGCTTCAACCCAGCCATCGGATACCAAACGACGCAATGCTTCGCGAATGGGCGTGCGGCTGTAATCAAGTTCCTCTCCAATAGCCGCTTCGCGTACATAGCTGCCCGCAGCATAGCTGCCATTGAGGATGCGCTGCTTGATGATGTGGTAAACACGGTCGGCTGCTGTCATAACGACACTCCAGAACGTTCCAGCGACTTGGTTTATATCACTGATGAAGCGTATTTAAATGGATACTAAAGACTAAGGTCGTCAAGCAAATTGTGTACGACTTGTTGCACAAATGGCCAATATAGGCCTACATTTGTCAAAAATCGAGCCGGTTGCATACAATAATTTGAATATTGCCCATCCAGGTGGGTAGTCTTGCCATAAAATAGGAGTTTAAAATGAAACTCGACCCCACGTCTTTAAGGTTATTTGTGCGGGTAGCAGAGATGGGCACCATAACCGGTGCAGCTGATGCTGAGTTCATTGCAACTTCTGCGGTTAGCAAGCGTTTAAGTGAGCTTGAATCGCATTTCAGCACACCACTGTTACACCGCAATAACCGAGGCGTAGAGTTAACACCAGCAGGTAACGCGTTACTGCACTTGTCTCGCGGGGTGCTGCATAACCTGGAAGACTTAGATCTACAGATGCGCGATTACACTAGCGGAGAGCGCGGCATTATTCGCATTTTTGCCAATATGTCCGCCATCACTCAGTACTTACCCGGCGAGACTCAGGCATTTTTCGAAAAGCATCCTGATATTGGAGTGCAGCTCGAAGAAAAAGTCAGCCCAGTAATTACCCGGGAAATTATGGCGAACGGTGCGGATATTGGTATATGCGCCAAACTCCCTCATGGCTATGACTTAGCTGAGCTGCCTTACCACACAGATGAGCTGGTGCTTGTCACGCCGTTAAATCATCCTCTTGCTAACCGCGATGCCATCGATTTTCGCGACAGCCTAGAACATGCCTATGTTGGGCTGCACTCTTCAAGCGCTATCAATCTTCAGCTCTTAAAGGCCGCCAGCTTAGCCAACAGACCGTTAAGACTGCGCATTCAAGTCACTAGCTACGACGCGCTGTGCTTGATGGTTCAAGCAGGATTAGGGATCGGGGTGGTTCCGAGAGGGGCCATTCGTCAATACGTGGGTGGGTTACAAGTACGTGTACTGCCTATTCGAGATGACTGGGCAAAACGACCGCTGTGCATTTACGTCAACAACATCGATCGAATTTCGATGGCAGCCAGGCTTTTTGTGGATCATCTCATTGAATCTTCAAATAATTCTAAACAACAGCCAGTAATAGAAAAGAGTGACAGGGCTTTAAAAGCTCCATTAATTTAGCGTTAATTTTATGCCTGTCTTCTCGATTCACGAAAGCAGGCTCATCAATCACTAATACCCAAATGCGTTGACAACGAGTATTTATAGTCTGGAGGTGGTTATGTAATACACCACTTGATCACAACAACAAACCGTCCATGACAATAAAAGCATTCCAATGCTTGAGGTAATAATAATGAAATACTTTGCTAAAAAATCACGTCTGCTTATTCCCGCCTCCATCCTGGCATTCGGTACGCTTACCAGCGCCGTTGTACAGGCCCAGGAAGATGCTTTGAATATTGGTGCTGTTCCCACAGGCACCGGTTGGTTCTTTGGTATTTCAGAAGGTGCGCGCGTTATCAGTGCCAATACACCTTACGAAATTACCGTACGCGAGACTGGCGGCACCCGTGAAAATGCTATTCGTTTAGGGCGCGATGAACTGGATCTTGCTTTCACTGAAGCTCTGGTAGGCTATGAGCAGTACAACGGTATTGGCCGCTTTGAGGACACCCCTAACGAAAACGTACGCTTAGTCTACTGGATCGCGCCTTCCACCATGCACTGGGCAGTGCGCCAAGATGCTGACATCAACACTTTTGAAAACCTTACTGGTGAGCGCTTTAATCCCAGCAGCATTGGCGGCGGCGGCGAGTACATCACCGAATTAGTGTTTGATATTCTAGGGGTTGAACCCGACTTTCAGCGCATGCGCATTGATGATGCGGCAGAAGGTGTGATCGACGGTCGTTTAGTCGGTTTCAGCTATAATGGCATCCCGCCTATTCCTGCGTTCACTGAGGTTCACTCATCTCGCCCTCTGCAGCTTCTGTCACTTTCAGAAGAGCAGCTTGAGACCGTCACCGCAGAGCTTCCCTTCTTATCACCATCGATCATCCCTGCAGACACTTACCGCGGCATGGATGAAGCAACGTCGTTAGGTATCTATATGGGCGTGTCAGCTAATAGCACGCTAGATGACGATATTGTTTATGATATCACCCAAGCCTATTGGGAAAATCATGATCAAGTTTCGGCGTCTTTTGCGCCTGCAAAAGGAATGACCCCACAAGACGTAATTGATAATGCCACCTTCCCGATCCACGCGGGTGCGTTGCGCTATTATCAGGAACTGGGTCTTGATATTCCTGAAGACGTTATTCCTCCCGAAGCACGCTAATAGCTGCTTAAACTCGTAGGCATCCATTTGCCTGCGAGTGCTTTAATGCCATCCCCTCGTTAACACCTCATTTTTGACACGCCCATAGTAATTGCCTTACGGCAAAGTGGCGTGGGAGCCATCCGATGGATACCCTTGAAAGTAATAAAATTGTTGAAAAATATTCGGAAGATTCGGGTAAGCGTCAGCTAACGGGCTTCTGGTTTTTAGTGATGCGTCTAATCGCGGTGGCGATGGCGGTTTTCCACCTCTACGCTGCAATAACCGGGGCAGTGAATACCCAAAACGCCATTCACCTGCTATTCGCACTACCGTTAATTTTCTTGGGCTACTCCTGTCGCGCAAAGGATAACCAGCGTCTCCCCTGGTTTGATGTCATTCCGGTAGTGCTTGCGGTCGCAGTGAGCGGCTATTACATCATGCAGTTTGATCGCATTATTTATGAGCTTGGCTATCTAATGCCGACCACCTATGACTTGGTGTTTGGCTTATTGGCAATTCTGCTTCTCCTCGAAGCCTGCCGACGTGCCATTGGACTAGCGTTCCCTGTCTTGGTACTTATTGCCCTCTCCTATGCCTATTTTGGTAACCACTTACCTGGTGTTTGGGGTCATGGGGGATTTGGCTGGGCAGACTTGGTGGCCACTTTCTATATGAGCCCGACAGGCATCTACGGCAGTTTGATGCGTACCTCCTCGACGGTGATTGTGGTGTTCATCATGTTTGGCGCGCTACTGGTAACGACAGGTGGTGGTGATACCTTTATGCGGTTGTCTAACTCTGTGACGGGCGGTATGGCGGGTGGTCCTGCTAAAGCCGCCACCTTATGTAGCGCCCTGTTTGGTAGCATCAGCGGCAGTACCGCTGCCAACGTAGCCACGACAGGCGTATTCACCATTCCTTTGATGAAAAAAAGCGGCTATAGCCCACGCTTTGCTGCAGCCACTGAGGCTTCGGCCTCTACAGGCGGACAGATTTTGCCCCCCATTATGGGCGCGGCCGCATTTGTCATGGCCGACGTCATTTCTGTTAGCTATCTCGAAATCATTGGTGCTGCCCTCATTCCAGCGCTGCTTTTCTATCTCGCCATTTGGATGAGCGTTCACTTTGAAGCGAAGCGCCTGGGGCTCAACCCAATACCTAAAGATCAGCGCCCGACATTACGCGAGGGCCTGTTCAATATTGAAACGCTGTTGCTACCGATTATCATACTAATCACCATGCTGGTGCTGCGTTATACCCCAACCACGGCTGCCGTGGCCGCTTATTTTACCGCGCTGCTGATCTATCTCTTCTCCTGGCGTAGCCCAGGCAGCTTTATGGATCGCTTAAAATCGATCCCTGCTGCCTTGGAAGCAGGCGCCATGACCGCGGCCATGATCGCAGTTATCATCGGTAGCGTTGCGATTATTGCCTCAGTAATTAGCCTTACCGGTTTAGGCCTGAAAGTCTCATCGGTCATTCTTGTCGTCAGTGGCGGCGATGTATTGGTCACCCTACTGCTGGCTATGGTCGTCGCGATTATTCTAGGTATGGGCTTACCGACAGTAGCGGCCTATATGCTGGCGGCGTCTGTGGTGGCCGCAGCATTCATTGAAGCGGGCTTACCCAGTCTTTCAGCGCACCTGTTTATCCTCTACTTTGCGATTCTTTCGGGGGTCACACCACCCGTTGCGTTAGCGGCTTATATCGGTGGTGCCATTGCTGGTTCACACTGGTTCAAAACTGCCCTGACGGCGACGAAAATCTCCCTTGGGGGTTTCTTGATTCCCTTTATGTTTATCTACCACCCTCCGCTGCTAGGCAATGGTACTCCGCTTGAAATCGCTCTCGCCGTAGCCTCTGGCGTGGTAGGCATAGTGGCGCTAGCGGCATCGACAATCGGTTTCTTCTTACGTCCGTGCAGTTGGCTGGAACGCGGACTGTTACTTGCGGCAGCGCTGATGCTGATTAACGGCATGGTGACAACCGATGTAGTCGGCATTGCACTTATCGCGGGGCTGTTTGCATGGCAATATCGTTTGAACCGTACTGATAAAATAAGCGCACCGATGCCCAGCAAGGAGCCGATTCGATGAAGATTGTCATTGCCGATGATTATCAGGACTGTGTGCGCAGTTTAGACGCTTTCAAGCAGCTAGAAGGCCAAGAGGTAACGGTTTATCACGACACGCTTACCGACCTGGACGCATTGAGCGCGCGCTTTCAGGATGCCGAGGCGTTGGTACTCATCCGTGAACGCACGCCTATCACGGCTGCCCTGCTTGAACGCTTGCCCAACCTGAAAGTCATTAGCCAAACCGGCGGCGGTGCAGCACATGTGGATATGGAGGCTTGCCGCCGCCATGGCGTCACCGTCATGGCGGGCACTGGCTCACCCTACGCCGCGGCAGAATTGACCTGGTGTTTAGTGCTGGCGGCAATGCGCCATATACCGGCAGAAGTTGAGAACCTGAAAGCGGGTCGTTGGCAGCGTACCTTAGGCACGGGTCTTAAAGGTCGCACCCTAGGCATTTTTGGCTACGGAAAAATCGGCAGCCTAGTGGCGCGCTATGGTGAGGCGTTTGAAATGAACGTGCTGGTATGGGGGCGTGAAGGCACCCGCCAACGCGCTACCGAAGCTGGGTTTGAAGTGGCCAAAAGCCAAATAGACTTTTTCCAGCGTGCGGATGTACTCAGCCTGCACTTGCGGCTGAACGACGATACTCGCGGTATTGTCAGCGCCGAATCTCTCGCCCACATGAAACCCACATCTCTGTTGGTAAATACCAGCCGTGCCCAGTTAGTGGCGCCTGGGGCGCTGGAACAAGCACTAAAAGCCGGGCGACCTGGCCAAGCGGCGGTAGACGTATTCGATGCAGAACCTGTATTCGAACACTCACTGCTGAAACTGCCCAATCTGGTCGCCACACCGCACCTTGGCTATGTGGAAAAGGATAGCTACGAGCTCTATTTTAGCGATGCGTTTAGCAATCTATTGGCCTATATCAATGGTCGGCCAGTCAACAATCTAGCGGATTAATAGAGCGCGCCAAATGGTGCAGCGAACACCGCCTCTTTGCTAATTGTGCTAGCCTTATGGGTTCACGAGTAACACAGGGGCCATTAATGCTCACCATTTCTAACAACGTTTCCTTGGCTGATTGGGAGATTGATATTAGCCAGATTCGCGCCCAAGGCGCGGGCGGCCAGAACGTCAATAAAGTCGCCTCTGCGGTACACCTGCGTTTCGATATTCTTAGTTCAACACTGCCACCGCTCTACAAAGAGCGCTTAATGGCGCTATCGGATCAGCGTATCAGCAAAGAGGGCGTGGTAATTATTAAAGCCCAGAGCCATCGAAAGCTCGAGCTGAATAAAGAGGATGCGCTGGCGCGTTTAAAAGAGCTGATACAGAGTGCCACCAAACAGCAAAAAGTACGTCGCGCCACTAAGCCCACCAAAGGTTCACAGCGCCGCCGCGTCGATCACAAAACCCGTAAGGGTAAAATTAAATCACTGCGCGGTAAGGTGTCGCCATCTTAATGACTAAACTCTCTACATTGCCCACTGCTCGCCCACTCTCGCCCTGCGTACAAATTTGCCAGATCGAGCCCATTACGTCAGTCTGCCACGGCTGTGGTCGAACGCTGGACGAAATTGCGGGCTGGGGTAGCATGACCGAGGCCGAAAAAGCCCCGGTGTGGGAACGTCTGGAAAGCGAAGGTTACGTGTCTGTCAGCTAGGTTTCTGCCGCGTCACTATGGCTCAAGTGATACTATGTCTCAACTGATAGTGCTTTCGGCTGGTGGCGGTCGCTTAATATATGGTGTAGTTCACCGCAGGCTACCATTGGATCGTCACAGTTGATAACAATCTCCGAGCGGGCCAACACGTAGCTCCGGCCGGTAATGGTGTTCTCCACCACTTGGTAAGCGCCCTCCTGATGGGTACCGACGAAGGTACCGATAAACCCTGTCTCCCGCAGTGAAACGGTCTCTAGCTTATCGCCCAGGTTGAGCCGCCCTTCGTAGTTCATCAACGCCAAGCGTGCCGAGGTACCGGTTCCCGTTGTGCTGCGGCAAATAACGCCTGGATGCACATAGGTGGTCGAGCGTGAGCGTATATAACCTTCCGTTACTTGCTCTTCAGGCCCCATAAAGTGCAAAAATGGTAGCGGCCCTACATCGCCCAGGGTGTAGTGGGAAAAGCCCCTTTGCGCTTTTATTGCTTCGACAATTTTATAGGCACACTCCGAAAGTGCGCGCTCCTCATCACGCACCAGCCTAAAACCCAGCTCTGTGGCATCGACCAAGGCGTAAAATCCACCGCTATAGGCGATTGAGTAGGTGACTTGGCCAATCCCAGGCACTTGAATTGTATCGCGATAGGTATCGATATAGCTGGGCAGGCCGCCACAAGTAATCGACTCCACTACGCCGTTGTGCACCTTCGCTTCGATTTGCACTAAGCCTGCGGGCGCTTCCAGCTTAAAGCGCTGTATACCCTCCTGCTTGGGCACAATGCCGCTCTCCAACACCGCCGTAGCGGTACACAGCGTGTTGGAGCCGGAGTAAATGGGGTACCCCATCACTTCCATAATGATATAGCCCGCTACCGCTTCAGGGTGGCTGGGAGGCACTAATAAATCCACCGACATTTCCGGAATGCCGTAGGGCTCTTCCAGCAGCAGGCGGCGCAAACCATCGGCATCGTCACGTAGGTACTCCATCTGCTCGCGCACGGTGGCGCCCGGCAGTAGGTCAATACCTCCTGTAACAATACGGCTGACATCACCACCGGCATGGGTATCCATAAGCTGGATCGTGTGGAGGTTATGCACTAGCGGCGCTCCTCGGTGGTAGAAGAGGAGTTTTCAAGCGCGAACGGCGCACCATGAGATGCCCATTGAGCATCGGGAACAAGCACAATTTTGCCCAGGTAGTTGCTGCCCCGATTGACAAAGTAGCGCTCGGCATCATGTAGCTCGGAGAGCTTAAACGCTGCATGCAGCACCGGCTTCAGTTCACCGCTGCGGATCCAGGCCACCAACTGCTCAGCCTCTTCACGGGTGCCGTGGGAAACGCCAAATATCTGTACTTGATAAAGATATACGCGGGTCCACATCATTTCGCTAAGATTGCCACCACTGGCACCGGCAATGGAGAGGCGCGGGTAACTGTTACGTCCCTGCATATCGACAATCATGGTGTCGATAAACAGGTTGGTCATCTCGCCACCCACCAAATCCATCACCGCATCAATCGGTTTGCCGCCAGTGGTTTCCAGCACCCGGTCAACAAACGTCGGCAGGTCGCCACGATCAATCACCGCTTCCGCACCTAGGGCTTTGAGCGCCTCGGCTTTGTCCAACTGGCTGACTGCATATGGAATAGCACCCACAATACGGCAGAGCTGAATTAGCGCGGTTCCTACCCCGCCGCTGGCTCCACTAACCAGTACACGTTCGCCAGCACTCACCTTGGCTGCGGTCATCATGTGGTAAGCGGTCTGATAAGAGCACATGCCCATTGAGGCCAGTTCTGCATCATGCAGTTCAGGGTTAGGCACGTGATAAAACTGATCCGCAGGCACGGCGATATACTCTGCAAAGCCGCCATCGGCCCCGTGGCCGTAATAATCGGGCGTTAAATTGATATCGCGGCGCCCATCGGCGTAAATATTAAAATCAAGCAGCCCTCGCTGACCAATGCGCTCGGCGTCAACGCTCTCCCCGACCGCCACTATGCGGCCAGCTACGTCGGCACCTTGAATACGCGGGAAGGTTAAGGTTGGCGTACCGCCCATGGCAAAGGAGGTAACATCGCCCTTATCCTTGGTGGGATAAAGCCCTTCCCGGGCTTTTCGGTCAGTGTTGTTCTTCGCCGTTGCGGTCACCTGCACCAGCACTTCGCCCGCCTTTGGCCGCGGCGTGGCGACATCCTGATGATATTCCAGCTTCTCGATACCACCATGTCCGGTCAAAAGCATGGCAGCCATTGTGATGGGCACCGTGGGTGTCGTCTCGGCCATGGAGTGACTCCTATGTTGGGCTAACGCCCGATTAGCTAAAAACAGGGACGCCAATCAGCACTGTGTGTAAGTAAAAAGCAAACACCACATACGCTATCAAGCCGACAAGAACGGTAGCAATGGTGGCCATTTTAGATGTTCTGACAGGCGCAGGCGGTGTAAGGCGGTCGCGCTTTTTGGCAGTTTTAAATGCCAGGATAGCCCAGATAAGAAAGGCAGCAAAAAAGATAATATCGCCCAAGCGACCATTGGCCAGCAGGTGAGCAAACGCCCAGATTTTAACCGCCAGCATCATTGGATGCCCAAGCTTGGCTTTAATCGCGTTATGGGGAATGTAGGCCGCCACTAGCATAATAAAGGCGGGCACCATCAGCAGCGCCACCGCATGACGCATTCCCATTGGCGGGTACCAGATATAGATGGGGTCGAGACGCATCTGGCCAAAACCGTAAATAGCTATAGCCAAGCCAACGATGGATACCGCTGAATAGGCGACTTTCCAAGTGGTTTCGCCGTGTTTCGCAATCTGACGCTGACGCCAGTTTTCAGCAAAGATACGTACAGAGTGGCTGCCTAAAAAAATCAGCAGCCCGATAATCATAATCGTCATGAAACAACTCCCGGTAAAAACGCTAGTCGACGGCTTTATGCCTTATAGTCTTGGTCGCTGGAGAGGATGCCACACTAAGCCGTCAAGCACCTACGCATGCGTCAACTTTTCGTTTCTGGCGGGTCATTCCCTGTCGCAGCGAAAACCAGCCCTTAATACCAGTTCTTAAAACCAATTCTTAAAACCAGCTCTTAAAACCAGTGCTTGCGCTTAAACAGCCAAATCAACACCCCACCAATGCCCAGCATGGCACCCCATACGAAGAAGTAGCCATATTCATACCGCAGCTCGGGCATATTTTCGAAGTTCATGCCGTAAATACCGGCGATAAACGTTAATGGTACAAAGATGGCGGTAATGACGGTAAGAACACGCATGGTGATATTGAGCTGATGCGATGAAATAGAGATATAGCCATCGATTAAGTCGCCGCAAATATCGTAGTACATCTGGGTCAAGGTATAGAGACGTTCAAAGCGGTCCGCGACATCATTAATAGCGTGCAGCGTTTCACTCTCCTCCCGCGGCAGATGCTCGTAGTCATAAGCCGTCAGTTCTTGGGTAATACCCTTGTGATAGCTAAAGATGCGGCGCATTTTAACCAGCCGAGAACGGTAAGTAATGATCTTACGCATTAGCGTATCATTACCGTTCTCTAATAACTCATCTTCCAGATCGCTTAACGCCGTTTCAAATTCGAGCAGGCTATCGATATAAAAGCCCGCCGAAATATACATTACACGCAGCGCGACGTGTTCCGGCGAGTGGGCCAGTAGCGCTTTACCCTGCTCGTTGAATAGCCGTTCTATAGAGAGCGCTTGGCCGGGGTGCAGCGTGACCAAGAAACGTTCACCCACAAAAAAACAGACCTGCTGAGGTAGATAGTTCAGTTCAGCATCGAAGGAGGAGATGCCGCGATAAATAATCAGCGTATGGTTGTCAAACTCTTCAATTTTAGGCGGATGGCGCTCTTTATGGGCATCTTGAATCGCCATCGGGTGAAACTCAAACGTCTCTAAAATTGCCCGCTCGCTTTGCTGGGACTCCCCCTGCATATCGATCCAGATATGGCTACCAGGCGAAGATTGCCACGCTGCTAACAGGCGTTCATCCCCCTCGTGAGTTTCGCCTTCAGGAGTGGTCAGAATAGTTCGAATCATGGTCGTCCTTGAATATTTCCGGTCTTAATAAGCCCTATCTGCAGGTTGGGAAACACTGACTTGGGCTTTTCCAGAGCGTTTGGCTTCATACATAGCTACATCAGCGCGCTTAAGCAGCTCATTGGCTGTCTCGCCGCTCGCGGGTAAATAAACTGCAACGCCGATACTGACACTCACTTGCAACGCTGCATTGCCAGCGGCCAGCGGCTCTTGAACGACCTTAACTAATTTATTGGCCAGCGACTCGATTGCCGTGGGCTCACTCCCTTCTAAGAATAAGACGAACTCGTCCCCGGCCCAGCGTGCTATATAATCGGTTTCGCGTATTGTTTTGCCCAATCTGTCAGCGATCACACGCAGCAACTCATCGCCCACGGCGTGCCCATGGGCGTCGTTAATCATCTTAAAACCATCTAGGTCCATAAACAAAATGGCTAAGGGTTGCCGAGTGCGTCGAGTACGAGCCATTGCGTCAGGCAAGCGCTCATCCAAGGCTCGTCGGTTAGGCAGTTTGGTTAATACATCTTCACGGGCCTGCTGATCACGCAGACGTTCTAGCTGCTGTCGCTCGGTAATATCGTGAATAAAGAGACTTCGCCGCTCACGCCGATCAATCATCAATTTTTTGACGCGCACCTCAACGGCCAGTTCAGTGCCATCATAACGGCGCGCCATAAACTCAAGAGCCGTCTGGTCTTTAGCATCAGGCAACCCAGCGGGGAAAATCAGCTGTGTGATTGGCTTAGCCAGAGCCGCTTTTCGTGGCCAGCCAAACATCATTTCAGCCGCTTGATTCCAATCCAAAATAACGTTGTAGGCATCAATGCTGATATAAGCGTCATAGGCAGACTCAATAACTAATTTGAGCTCGTTAGTACGCCGCTCGATTTGGCTCTCCATGCTTCGGTATAACTCATTGAGCGCTTGCAGAGAGGCGTGGGCATTTTTCTTCTCGAGTACCAGCCGCTCTCGCAGGTGAATTTCATCCGTGACTATTGCTGCCAAATCTTGCAAGGCCGCTAGCTCATCCTTGCTAATGGCCCGCGGCTTCGTGTCAATAGCGCAGAGTGAACCTAGCACCAAGCCTTGCAAAGACCGTAGTGGAATACCCACATAAAAACGGATGCCGCTGGGACCAGTCACCAGAGGATTGCAGGCAAAGCGAGAATCTTGACAGGCATCTTCAACAATCAATGGCTCAGAGGTAGCCACTGTGTAGGCACAGAAAGCTATGTCGCGGTGCGTCTCACGAAACTCTACGCCTACTCGGGACTTAAACCACTGTCGGTTCGCATCTATCAATGTCACCGTTGAGATAGGCACATTGAGCAGCCGGGTCACCAATCTGGTGACCCGGTCAAAGGCAGGCTCTTCAGGGGTGTCTAGCAGCTCAATCTGACGGAGAGCTGCTAGTCGCATCTCTTCGTCAGGTGATATGGGGTGGCTCATTATTGTATTGCCCATGAGATAGCTATAGTGCTGCCAGCATATCGCGACTAGGCCTTTATTGCTTACTACTCACTTTTTTAGCTAAAACCGCGAGCAGGACGCTGGTTAGCGTTGAAGCGATTAAGGCCCCAACGAATGGTCCCAGCGTGGGGATACTGCCCGGAAAACTGGCAGCCACCACACCATCTATCAGACTTCCCTGGCTTAGCCACCCAGGCAGAATGGCACCCAGCAAACCTGCGACACCCCCGGCAATCGCCGCGACCGGCGTCATTCGTTGCCAAAGCCCGAGCAGTACAGGCACCACAATGGCAGCACACAGCAGGTCGGCAATCAAAAACAGCCGCAATACCGACAATCCCTGCAAAGCAATCAATACCACCGGAACCATCACCACTATCGTCACCCAGCGGGCAGCACCCAGGGAAACGCCCCGCTGCCCGCTACGCGCTACCACCAGCGAGGCAATGCCGTTTTGCAGCGTATCAACGCTAGAGGCCACCAAAGTGACCGCCAGCACTAAGGCGGGTAACGTTAGCCAAATGGGTGCATCGCTAAGTAAGGCAAAAAACGGCATTGGTGGGTCACCTAGAGCCACGCCACTCATCGCGGCCAACACGCCCAGACCGCCAATCACCATGACGACAACGACTGTCATCGCCCCGCCTAACCAGGCCCCGCGCCCCAGGCTTTGATCGTCTTGAGCGGCCCACACGCGCTGCCAATAGCCTTGGTGGAAAAGGTTCGCAGCGGTTACCGCGATCACCAGCGTTAACGCTACACTGAGCGCACTGGTGATGGGTATAGACGGAAGAGCAGTCTCATTGGGAATAGTGGGAAGCCGCCATAAAGCCATGCTGCCCACCACACACAGCAGTACCAGCAACAGCCACGCCTGCCATCGGTCAGTGGCAAGGCTGGCACGCAGGCCACCCGCCGCAGTATAGATTAGCGTGGTAAGCGCTACGCCAATAATCACCAGTGTGGGTGGCACATCGGAAAGTAACGCGGTGATTGCTCCAATGGCGGTTAGCTCGGCGGCTAAAAAGCAAGCCATATAGGCGATTGATACCAGCGTCACCCAATGCCTTACTCCAGGGCCATAGCACACTTCAGCGAACTCGGCGATGCTGCGCCCTTCGGGCAGCGCACGACGAATTTTCGGCCCATACAGCCCTAAGACGATAAACGGCAACGCAGAGCCTAATGCATAGCCTGCCAGGGCGAGCGGGCCCACAAAGGCACCAATTTCAGGGGGCGCAAAGAGAATCCAAGCGCCCATCCCAGAGGCAAGAAAGGAGAGCCCCAGGGTAGACGCCGTTTGCGAGTTGCGGGCGGTAACGTAATCATCAAGTGGGCCATCCACCCAGCGAGCACGCAGACCTAAATAAGCAAAGCAGCACAGCGCCGCGCCAAGCACGGATGACGTCAGGTAAAGCATGTCGCACTTCCTCCGCCGGTACTAACCGGATCAGGTTCCAGGGTCTGCGCAGAACGCATCTCAGCCCGTTAAAGCAGGGCTCCCCTGGCGACAGTGAATGTAGGTGTGGTTTTAAGTGCTTTTCTTAGCACTCAAGAACCATTTCAAAAGCTATTTCGAGAACTATTCTCAATCATAATCACAGCTTAGTAAAGCTTAAGGCGTGGTGGCAGCATCTTAGCGAGGCACACGTCCCATCAGGTAAAACTCTTCATTGGGCGGTGTGCCCGCCAGCGTGACTAACCGATTCGACAGGCCAAAAAATGCCGCGATGGCACCTATATCCCAGCAATCCTCTTGACTAAAGCCTACTTCCAGCAAGCGGGAAAGCCACTCGTCGGTCATTTCTCCGACATCGATAGCACAGTGCATAGCAAAATCGAGCATCACCCGGTGGCGCTCGCTAATCGGCGCCACGCGATGGTTGATCGCCACCTGGTCAGCAAGTAGCGGGTCTTTACTGTAAATACGCACCAGTGCCCCGTGGGCAACCACACAATATAGGCAGCGATTACGTGCGCTGGTAGCCACTACAATCATCTCTTTTTCGGCTTTGGTGAGGGTATCCGACTCGCGCTCCATCAACGCATCGTGATAGGCAAAGAAAGCCCGAAACTCGGCGGGGCGGTGGGCCAGCATCAAAAAAACATTGGGTACAAAACCCGCTTTCTCCTGAACGGCCACAATGGCACTGCGAATATCTTCCGGCAGATCATCCAATGTTTCAGGCACATTAAAACGACTTAATGATGCAGACATGCTCACCTCTTTATTGTTAAGTTTAGCCATCTGGTAAAAATGGTTTAGCTGACAGGTAACAAAAAGCTAAATTAAGTCGCTTTTAATCAGCCACTCTGCTCGCCATACTGTAATTTCGATCTGTAACAAAAGCCTCGCGCTACTCTTAATAAACAGTTCGTTCAAAGGGACACTGTCATGAGCCATAACGAAGCCAAGGAACATACCCCCGGTCGTTTAAACGAGCTGTTTTCTGACCCTTACCAAGCGTTTGAAAATGATACCGATGAGCGTCAGCTACATATTCGTATCATGCTGCATATGTTGCTTGCCCGTCCCATGAAACGGGGTCAAATGACACTCCGGGTCATTCATGGCTGGGAAAACGGCGGATGTGAGCCCGAAGACCTACAACATGTCGACTGCAACCTCGGTGGAGTGCCTGACTTTAAGCGCGCGGTACAAGATTTTGAACACGCTTCCAAGCACAACACTCCTCTCCCAGCCGACAAAAGCGCCATTCTTGCCGCCCCACTAGCCGATGCGATTGCCGGTGCCGAAGCCGAGGGGCAGAACCTCAGCAACGACATTCGCGATACCCCAGCGCGCTGGCCAGCATTCGAGGGCGGCTTGGCCCTGTATACGCTGTTTAAAATGTACCACCGATTGATTTATGGCGAAGATGACACCTACCGCTGCACACAATGTATGACGCCGCTGGGTATGCGCGAAATACATGAGTTTCACCTTGAAGAGGGTGAATTCGCGCTACTAGTGCCAGCCGCCGAGCACTTCATGAACGAACCCTGCCTACTGGTTCTGCATGAAAGCCAGCTCGGCCCCATCGAGCAACTGCTCGAAGAAAGCCTACCTTTATTCGATAATTTTTAAGCAACAACAGCCAGGACACTCCCGTCAATTGACCCTGCTTTTTCTTTCTGCAGGGCCAATTTTCAGTAATGCAGGAAACGTTCTTTAGCCCAGCGAAATCGTGCTATTGATGCCACTGGAAACATTCTCGGGCTCAAACCAACGAGCTGTCACCGTTTTTGTTTGTGTCCAGAACGCAATCGCCTGCTTACCATTAGGCCCCAAATCTCCCAGCTTTGAAGCCCTTGAACCAGTGAAACTGAAGTAAGCAACGGGCACCGGAATCGGCACGTTAATGCCAATTTGGCCAACGTCGATATCGGTTTCAAACCGGCGCGCCACCCAACCAGAGTTGGTAAAGATGGAGGTACCGTTGCCGTTGGGGTTGGCATTGATAAAGGCAATCGCCTCATCCAGGGTTTCAACACTAACCACACACAGCACGGGGCCAAAAATCTCTTCCCGGTAAATGGTCATATCGGCGGTTACATCGGCAAACAGGGTAGGCCCCACGAAGTTACCGTTGGGGTAACCCTCTACCTGAACGTTGCGTCCATCGACCATCAGTTTGGCGCCCTCTTTCTCCCCCGCATCGATTAAACGCAGTACACGATCACGGGCTGCTGGTGACACCAAAGGACCCAAGTCCGCATCAAGCTGAGTACCTGGGCCTACTTTCATTGCTCGGGCTGCATCGACAATATCGCTCAACCACTCACGTGCGTCTCCTACGAGCACCACCACCGAGTTGGCCATGCAGCGTTGGCCCGCAGCGCCAAAGGCTGAGCCCAGCAGGTTGTTGATCGCCTGGCTACGGTTAGCATCGGGCATGACCACACAGTGATTCTTGGCGCCCATCATCGCCTGCATGCGCTTGCCCGCTGCTGCTGCACGGTTATACAGCAGAGAACCCACGTGGGTAGAGCCGATGAACGAGAGCGCTTTAATATCCTGATGATCAGCGATTTGATTGGCCACGTCCGGTCCGCCGTGCACTACGTTGAGCACTCCCGCAGGGACACCCGCTTCGTGGGCGAGCTCCACTAAACGCATGGTAGAGCTGGGATCTTGTTCGGAGGGCTTAAGAACAAAGGTATTACCGGTGGCAATCGCCAGCGGGAACATAAAGCAGGGCAACATAATCGGGAAGTTAAAAGCGGTAATCCCAGCCCCCACCCCCAGCGGTTGATGCATGGTGTAAACGTCTACCTCGTTGGCGGCATTTTCGGCTAATTCACCCAACTGCAGAGAGGTAATTGAACAGGCGTGCTCTACCACTTCCAGACCACGACCCACTTCGCCTTCCGCATCGGGCAGGGTTTTACCGTGCTCTTCAGTAATCAGTGCCGCCAGTTCAGCGGTATTGTCGCGAATCAGCGCCTGCAGCTTGAGCATAATACGCATGCGCTTACCCAGCGGCACTTTGCGCCACTCCTTAAACGCCTCTTTAGCGCTACTGATGGCGCGCTCTACTTCTTCAGCGGTACAGAATGGTACGCGAGCCACCACTTCTTGCGTCGCCGGGTTAACGACGTCGCGCCACTCCTGGCTTTGCGACTGCACGGGCTGACCGTCGATATACATGGGGATTTCGCGAACGGACATAGCGCTGCTCCTATCTATGATTGTGGTTGTTATGGGTGCGAGTGATGAAAAAAGCTGTTTTTAAAGTGCATCGCGGTAAGGCAAGTACACAGGGTATAGCAGCAAGTTGACGTTAACGTCAACCAAGTATCACATGAGTAAACAAAATCTACGCCCAGACGTCAATTAGCCTTTCCATTGTGCCACCGCGCTGGCTATGCTTCGGCTAGGCAACCTATGATTGGTGTGCCGCAGCCTGCGGATCACCCATGGCGAACGAGCGTGTTTACACACAGGGAATTATCTATGCAGACCTTTAGCTGCCGCTGTGGCAATCCGCTGTTCTACGAAAACACCCACTGCCTTGCCTGTCAGTCAGAAGTAGGCTGGTGCCCTGCTTGTAGCAATATCGTGGCCATTGAGCCCTTGGATAACGGCGGCTATCGCTGTACCCACCCAGGCTGCGATACGCCGCTAATGAAGTGCCGCAACTACGCCGTTGAAAATGTGTGCAATCGTCTAGTGGTGATGGAGCACGGCAAAGCGGACACACTCTGCGACTGCTGCCGCTACAACGAAGTCATACCCGACCTCAATATTGCCGGCCATCGCGAGCGCTGGGCGGCACTAGAGGCGGCGAAAAGGCGCCTTTTTCATACTCTGGATTTACTTAAACTTCCCCACGGCACCAAAGACGATGACATTAGTGTGCCTTTAAGCTTCTCATTTATGGCCGATGCCCTGCCCGACCAGGGATTATGGCGCTCCACTGCCAAGCAAGAGAGGGTGTATACCGGCCATGCATCAGGGCATATCACCATCAACGTGAAAGAAGCCGACGACGTTGAACGCGAGCGCCTGCGGGTCGATATGAATGAATCCCACCGCACGCTGATTGGCCACTTCCGCCACGAAATCGGCCACTACTACTGGGATGTATTGGTTAAGGATCGCGATGAAGAGAATTGCCGTGCGGTATTTGGCAACCACCACCGGCCAACTTATGCCGAAGCGTTAGAGCGCTACTACCAGCAAGGGGCGCCCAGCGACTGGCCAAATCGCTTCATCTCCGCTTATGCCACCATGCACCCATGGGAAGACTTTGCTGAAACATTTGCCTACTACTTGGATATGGTCGCCGTACTGGATACAGCGCTGCACATGGGCATTACCCACGTTGAGTACGACGGTAGCCTGGAGAGCATGCTGATTGCCTTTCATCAGGTGGGAATGGCAGTGAATGAGCTCAACCGGGACATGGGCCTGCTCGATTTGGCCCCAGGAGTGCTTGCCCCGGCGGTGCGCGAGAAGCTGGCGTACCTGCATCAAATCGTGCAGGCCGCCAGCCCGCTAGAGCGCGACTCACTCACCGACTAGTCGTTATCGTTGTCCCCCGCGTGGCTTTGACTCTGGCTCTGACTCTGGGTTTGGGTTTGGGTAACGCGGGGCACGCTATCGTCATTCACAAAGTAGGTGGCGCTCAGCGTATCGTGGATGGCGGCAAAGCCGATCTGCAACTCGTCGATAAACAAGTGCAGCTTGCTGGGTGAATGGGCCAGCGCTTGGATATCGGCATCCACCACATCGGCGCGCACCAGCGAAACGGTTGCCGCCGGACGATCCTGGCGTGGCAGTAGGGACAGCTCATGGCCCAGGGTTTCGAGGCTGCAGGCAATCGAGCGCGGCAGGTTAGGGTCCTGCAGCAAAAAGCGCAACACATCGGGGCCGCGCACGCGCAAGCGCACCTGCTGGCGGTACATTTGGTAAGCAGTGAGCGACTTGAGCACGCTCATCCACTGCAGGTTCTCAAACGGCAGCAATTCTTCAGGGTTTTGCGGTAGCAGGCTGGCAGAGCGAACATCCACAATACGGGTGGTCATATCGGCCCGCTCTAACTGGCGCCCCAGCTCAATAAAAGTGCGGGCAGGGCCATGGCTTAACGTGCCTTCAATCAGCCCCGTCAGCGTCTGGCAGCCACGAATAACGCTTTTAAGAAAGCTATCGCGACGGCGTGGACTAACACCGTTTTCGGCATGATCGGCGACGCTCAGATAGAGCTGATTAACCTCTTCCCAAATCTCCCGGGGCACCACATCCCGAGTGGTTCTCAGGTTCTCACGGGCACTGGCAAGCGCGGAAATAATCGAAATATCATTGTCGGTATCGGCGCACAAAAAGTGCACCACGTTGCGCTCATCAAAATCTGTATGGCGTGCGGTAAAGGCTTCCAGACTGCCGGTCATTTCGATAAGGGGAGCCCAACCTAACGGAAGGCGTCCCGGCAAGTCGAGCATAAGGTGGCTATTGACGCTCAATAAGCGCGCGGTATCTTCCGCTCGTTCGATATAGCGCGCCATCCAGTAGAGGTTCTCTGCAACGCGTGACAGCATGACGTTAGGCTCCTTTCACCGCGGCCGCTGCCGCCTTATCGTCGGTTTCTACAATCCAGGTATCTTTACTGCCGCCACCTTGTGAAGAGTTCACCACTAGCGACCCTTCAATCAATGCCACCCGTGTTAAGCCCCCGGTGGTGACATGAATTTCAGGACCCGAGAGGATGAAAGGGCGTAAATCCACATGGCGCGGCTGCGCCAAGCCATTTGCCAACGTCGGCGTGGTCGACAGCGCCAGGGTGGGCTGCGCCATATAGTTGCGCGGATTCGCCGTAATCAAGCGGGCAAACTCTTCGCGGGTCTCTTTGGTTGAACGTGGGCCAATCAGCATGCCGTAGCCCCCTGACTCATTGGCCGGTTTCACCACCAGTTCATCCAGGTGGTCGAGTACGTAGCGGCGGTCGTCCTCGAACATACACAGGTAGCTGGGCACGTTGGGGATCAGCGGCTCTTGATCGAGGTAGTAGCGAATCAACGCGGGAACAAAGGCGTAAACCACCTTATCATCCGCCACACCAGCCCCCGGCGCATTGGCGAGCGCCACTTTCCCCGCCCGCCAGGCGCGCATTAGGCCGGCCACCCCCAGCATGGATTCAGGATTAAACGCTTCCGGGTCGAGAAACTCATCGTCTACCCGGCGGTAAATAACATCGACCCGGCGTAGCCCTTCCACGGTGCGCATGTACACCACATCATCGTCATCAACGAGTAGATCACTCCCCTGCACCAGCTCGACGCCCATCTGTTGGGCAAGATAGGCGTGTTCAAAGTAGGCAGAGTTGTAGATCCCAGGGGTTAGTACCACTACCTGGGGGTCATCCCCGGGCCTTGGCGACATCGCCGCCAGCATGTCGTATAGCTGAGCGACATAATCATCAACAGGCAAAATTTTGCCTGAGGCAAAGAGCTCCGGCAGCACCCGCTTGGTGACGTTGCGGTTTTCCAGCATGTAGGAGACGCCGGAAGGAATGCGTAAGTTATCCTCCAGCACGTAGAGCGTGCCGTCGCCATCGCGTACGAGGTCGGAGCCACACACATGGGCCCATACGCCGTGTGGGGGATTAATGCCGACGCACTGGGGGCGGAAATTAACCGACTGTGCCAACACCTCGGCGGGTAGCACTTTGTCCTTAATGACTTTTTGATCATGGTAAAGATCATCAATAAAGAGATTTAGCGCCTGCACGCGCTGTTTAAGGCCCGCCTCGGTTTTACGCCACTCACTGGCGGGAATAATCCGCGGCACAATATCAAAGGGCCAGGCGCGATCAATCATCGCGCCTTCAGAATAGACCGTGAAGGTAATCCCCATGGTGCGAATAGCGATCTCTGCTGCGGTTTTCCGCTCTGCTAGCTCATCGGCGCTAAACCTTGCCAACATGTTGCACAATTCACCCGCTGACTCGCGTGGCTGTCCGGGTGCGGCCATCAGCTCATCGTAGTAATCACGACACGCATAGTTATTCCAATTCACTTGGCTCATGGGCGCTCTCCTAGCACTGGGGTGGAAGCGGCAACTTCCTCATTGCTAAGTGTAGGCTTGCCGCGCGCAAAACAATCAAACAATTGAGAGCAAAATGCGTACCATCTTTTGCGATATTTCAACGTTCGCTTACTTAAGCGCTACTTGACAGGGAGCATAAGAAACTTAAAACGCTTTAATGCTCTATATTGGTGCAGGAGAGTGGCATCAAGTTGGTGCATAACGTGATTTCCACTTTAGTTAAACGCCTTAGTTAAGATAGCGGCTGCAAAAAAGTAAAAGTGGAACGATACTTGCGAAACGTTCGGTTATTCCTTAGCCCAGCCAACCGGTTGATAACGGTTCTTTAGAGGGTGGCCCATGACCATTCGCGTTGCCTTGTATCATCGTACGACTTACCACTTTGACCGTCCGGTGCGTCTTTCGCCCCATGTTATTCGGCTGCGCCCGGCGCCCCACTGCCGCACTCATATCGAAGCGTACTCGCTCAAACTCTCCGGCGACGACCACTTTTTAAACTGGCAACAGGATCCGTTTGGCAACTTCAATGCCCGCGTGGTGTTCCCTGAACCCCGCAAAGAGTTAACCATTGCCGTCGAGCTAATCGCGCCGATGACGGTGATCAACCCGTTCGATTTCTTCTTGGACGATATTGCGCAAACAATTCCTTTTGCTTACCCGGACGCGCTGCGCCAGGAACTAAGCCCCTATCTTGAAATCACCGAGTCAGGGCCGCGGCTGATGGAGTGGCTCAAAGCCGTGCCACGCGAACCGACGACCACCGTCGATTTCTTAGTGGCGCTTAATCAGCGACTTCAGGATGACATAGGTTACCTAGTACGCTTGGAGCCTGGTGTTCAGAGCTGCGAAGAGACGCTGACACTCGCCAGCGGCTCCTGCCGCGACAGCGCTTGGTTGCTGGTGCAGATTTTCCGCCATCTGGGCCTTGCCGCACGCTTTGTGTCCGGCTACCTCATTCAGCTCAAGCCCGATGTTAAAGCGCTGGATGGCCCTAGCGGCAGCGAGGTGGACTTCACCGACCTGCACGCCTGGACCGAAGTCTTCCTGCCAGGGGCAGGCTGGGTGGGTCTCGACCCCACCTCGGGTCTGTTTGCCGGTGAAGGACACATTCCCCTCGCTGCCACTCCAACGACCGGTAGCGCCGCCGCCATCACCGGGTTTTCGGATAAGTGTGAAGTCACTTTTGATGTCACCATGGAAGTCGAGCGCATCCATGAAGATCCACGTGTCACCAAGCCCTATAGCGATGAACAGTGGCAGCGTATCTGCACACTGGGCGACCAAGTGGACGCTGAACTCTTGCAGCAGGATGTACGACTCACCATGGGAGGCGAACCCACCTTCGTATCCGTCGATGATATGGAGAGCCCGCAGTGGAATACCGAAGCGTTAGGCGAGCACAAGCGCGAACGCGCCGAGGCACTACTATCCCGGCTGCAAGCCGCCTATGCGCCCGGCAGCGCCATTCAGCAACAGCAGGGTAAGTGGTACCCCGGCGAACCGCTGCCCCGCTGGGCGCTGGCCTGCTACTGGCGTAAAGATGGCGTGCCGCTATGGCGAGATCCCCAGTGGCTGGCCTGTATGGAAGGCGCCCCCAAGGTAGACGTTGATAATGCGATGGTGCAACGCTTCACCAAGGCCCTTAGCGAACGCCTGGGCCTTGCCGAACGCTATTGGATTCCGGCGTTTGAGGATGCCTACTACTACCTTTGGAAAGAGCAGTCGCTGCCAGTCAATGTTGACCCACGGGAAGCCAATCTCAAAGATGACGCTGAACGCCATCGCTTAGCCCGTTTGTTAGAGCAAGGCCTGGACGAAGTGGTGGGCTACGCCCTGCCACTGCGCCACTCGATCAGCCAAGCCCACCGCTGGGAGAGCGGCCGCTGGCCACTCAAACGCGACCACTTATTTCTGGTACCCGGCGATTCACCCATGGGGCTACGCTTGCCGCTTTCGGCACTGCCCTGGGCTGACCCAGAGGAGCAGCCCCAGCCTGAATCACTGTTCGCGCCCCGGCCTGAATTGGGCGATATTCACGGTGAGGTTGCCCGCCGCAACGCCGAACAACTGCATATCAGCGATGCCGAACGCTTGGGTCGCTCAAGCCACCCTAGCCCATCGCATCCCGAGGGCGAATCCGTTCAACAGCAGCCCCGGGCAAACATCGACCGGGAAAGTAGCGTCATTCATACCAGCCTATGTGTGGAGCCACGGGATGGCCGCCTGCATATTTTCCTGCCGCCACTGACCAGTTTAGAGCACTACCTTGACCTGATTAGCACCGTTGAGGAGTGCGCCAAGGAGCTCGCTTGCCCGGTCATGATAGAGGGTTACTCGCCACCGAGAGACCCGCGCCTGGAAAACTTTATGATCACCCCTGACCCCGGCGTGATCGAAGTGAACATTATGCCCGCGGCCAGTTGGCAAACCCTGGTGGCACAAACAGAACGGCTGTATGAAGAAGCGCGAAAAACCCGCCTGGGCACAGAGAAATTTATGCTGGATGGGCGCCATACCGGCACTGGCGGTGGTAACCACGTCACCCTGGGCGGGTTGACACCTGACGACTCACCGTTTTTGCGTCGCCCGGATCTACTGGCCAGTTTAGTGACCTATTGGCAGCACCACCCGAGTCTCTCTTATCTGTTTTCAGGTCTGTTTATTGGCCCCACCAGCCAGGCGCCGCGAGTGGATGAAGCGCGCCATGAAGCGCTCTATGAGTTGGAGATCGCCCTGCAGCAAATGCCCGAAGGCGAAGTGGTACAGCCTTGGCTGGTCGATCGCTTATTGCGCCACCTGCTCACCGACTTAACCGGCAATACTCACCGCGCCGAGTTCTGTATCGACAAGCTCTATTCGCCGGATAGCGACAGCGGACGCCTTGGCTTACTGGAACTGCGTGGCTTTGAGATGCCGCCCCACGCCCGCATGGGGCTGATGCAGATGCTGCTGATCCGCGCATTAGTCGCGCGCTGCTGGAAAACGCCCTACCGAGCCAAGCCGGTGCGTTGGGGCAGCGCGCTTCAGGATCGCTGGATGCTGCCCCACTACCTGTGGAGCGACCTTGACGATGTGCTGGGTGACTTGCGCCGCCACGGCTTCGATTTTGATCTGGAGTGGTTCGCCCCCTTCCTGGAGTTCCGCTTCCCGCTGCACGGGCGCTTACATACCCCCATGCTGGATATCGAGCTGCGCCAAGCCATCGAACCCTGGCATGTACTGGGTGAAGAGGCCTCGGCTGGCGGCACTGCCCGCTATGTAGATTCCTCTGTGGAGCGCCTGGAAGTCAAAGTCAGCGGCATGAGCGGTGATCGTTACGTGGTCACCTGCAACGGTCGCCGGATACCCCTTTCAGCAACCGGCAGAAACGGCGAAGCGGTGGCCGGGGTGCGTTACCGCGCCTGGCAGCCACCCTCGGCGCTGCATCCGCAAATTCCCATTCACGCGCCGCTGGTGTTTGATGTCATCGACACCTGGAACCAGCGCTCAGTAGCGGGCTGTACCTACTACGTGGTGCACCCCACAGGGCGTAATTTTGACACCTTCCCGGTCAATGCGTTTGAAGCCGAAGCGCGAAGGCTGGGGCGTTTTAGTGACAGTGGCCATCGCCATGGCCATCAGGTTCCCAAGCTGGAAACGCCTAGCCTGGAACTGCCGCAAACCCTCGACCTGCGTTGGACGCCTAGTTAAAGTTTTTTAACAAAGCTAAGGCTTTTCTCTTAACGCCCGGTACAGGATAATCCGCCCCTTACCCATCAGGATTACAAGGATAATGACGGCCCCTGTCTCTCCCTCACTTCTCGCGCCCGTCGCTAACGGGCTCGTTGAGGACTACTTACATCAGCTAGGCAAGGGACAGCCCGGCACGTTTGACGCCATGCTCGATGGTCAGGGGCAGTTACGCCCCGGTTGGCAGAGTTTACTCAGCTCATTGGAGGCGCTAGGTTCGACGGGGCGTCACCAGCAGCATGACGAGATTCAGCGCCTATTGGCTGAAAACGGCGTAATTTTCAATATGCATGATGAAACCCAGGGACGATCGTGGCGGCTCGACCCGCTACCCTGGGTGATTGAAGAAACACAGTGGCATACATTAGAAGCTGGGCTCATCCAACGCAGTCGTCTGCTGAGCGCCCTCTACGACGATATCTATGGGCCCAAAACGCTCTTTGAGGCGGGGCTACTTCCCACCCAGGAACTGCTAGCTTCAGCGCTTTTATTACTGCCCTGCCACCAGTCGCTGCCCAATGATCGCGCCCCGATTATTTTCCATGGAGTGGATGTGATTCAGGATGCGCAGGGCCAGTGGCGAGTGATGGCAGACCGCCTACAGGCGCCATCAGGTACTGGGCTTGCGCTTGAAAACCGCATACTGATGGCCCGCGCGCTCCCGGATATGTATCGCAATGCACCATTAAAGCGGTTAGCGGGGTTTCTTGACCTACACCACCGCACGCTGATCGCCATGGCCTATCAGCACCGCGATAACCCTACGCTTATCTTATTAACGCCGGGGCCGGGGAGCCCACGCTATTTTGAGCACGCCTATCTAGCCAACTACCTTAATATTGCGCTGGTAGAAGGCCAGGATTTGGTCGTTCGTGATACCCAGGTGTGGCTACGCACCCTGGGCGGTTTGCAGCCAGTCGATGTAATACTGCGACACTGCGACGACGCTTATTGCGACCCGCTGGAGCTGCGCGGCGATTCGCAGTTGGGCGTACCCGGGTTACTGCAGGCCATGCGCGCAGGCGGCGTGGCACTATCGAACGCTTTAGGAGTGGGCATTTTGGAAGCCCCGGTGTTAGCGGACTACTTACCGATGCTGTGCGAGCATCTGCTGGGTGAAACCCTGCTGCTGCCCAACGCCGATGCCTCGACTCGACCCGCCACTGCACCAATTTTTGATAGCCACTTACAGCGCCTGGAGCCCACCACGCTCAACTTGCGCTGTTTTGTAACACGCACACCCAATGCCACTGCCAAAAGCAGCTCGGCTGGCGAGTACCAAGTAATGCCCGGGGGGTTAGCCTGGGTCGGCGAGCCTGGCTCGCCGTCCTTAAGCAGCACCATCGTTAAGGATGTGTGGGTTACGGCGGCCTCTCCCCAGCCCCATGTCAGCCAGCTCCGACAGGCCCGCGGCCCGGTGGTGGCTACCCGTGACGGCACCGACCTACCCAGCCGAGTAGCCGAAAGCCTATTCTGGTTAGGCCGCTATGGTGAGCGCTTAGACATCCGCGCGCGACTGCTGCGTGAAGCGCTGATGAGGTTAATGGAGTACGACCAGGATGAGATCGCCGATCAACTGCTTGATGAACTCCTGCTAGCACTGGATATCACCACGTTAAACGAAGAGGACGAACAGCGACTAAAGGCACCGCTGATTGGCTTTGACCTAAAGCGCGCCGCGCTGCTGGCCCAGTTTGATGACGTAGACCCTCAGGCATTGCAGCCACTTTTTGCACAGTTAATGCGCAACGCACGCAGCGTACGCGACCATTTAGGCGATGACTCCTGGCGGGTAGTGCACCAATTGCGCCAGCGCATGGCCACCTTCAACCCTAGCTTAGGGGCCAGCGCGGCGCGGCGCGCTTGCGAAGGGCTATCTGCACAGCTTGCCGCCTTCTTCGGACTGTGTAACGAAACCATGCCGCATCACTACGGCTGGCGGTTTATGGATATTGGTCGCTTCCTGGATCGCGTGCTGGGCCTGCTCTCGCTGCTCAAGCTTACCCTCAATGCACCGCACTCGCCGGGGCTGGCGCTATGGGAAGTCGTGCTCGCCACCACCGATAACTTTACCGCCTACCGCCGCCGCTACCGCAGCGAGCTTCACCCTGCGGCGATTCTCGATCTACTGCTGTTCGATGAAACCAATCCTCGCTCGGTGGGCTATATGCTTAGGCGCATTGAGCGTCAGATGGATCGCCTGCCGGGCAGCTCATCGCCCTACCGCAACGCGGAGCGACGGCTGTTAATTCAGGCCAATGCGGTGCTTCACCTGGCCGACATTGATCGCTTAAGCCACTTGGCCGACACCTCAGAGGCACAAGACGCCTTAGCGCAACTGCTGGATGCGCTCATTGAACCTTTAAGCGCGCTTTCTGAAGCCATTAGCCAGAGTCATTTCAGCCATGTAGAGAGGCCACGCCAGTTAATCAGCATGGGGCCCAATGCATGAACTACACACTGCGCCATACCACCCGCTATCACTACAGCGCGCCAGTAACACTGTGCCATAGCGAAGCGCGGGTGCTACCGCGCAAAACGCCGCACCAGCAGTGTGGCGCGTCAGAACTGCAAATCAGCCCCGCGCCGCAGGTACAGATGGAGCGCCGCGATGTATTCGGCAATCGAGTGCTCTATTTCGCTATGGAGGACGTCCATCAAACGCTGGATGTCACGGCAGTAACGCCGCTAAGCACGCAACCCTTAGCGGCGCTACCAACCGCCTCAACTACGTGGGAACAGGTTGCTCAGCAGCTTAGCCAGAACAACAACTTTGACATTCAACTTTACCGCCTCGACTCACCGTTTATCCGCCGTAACGACGAGCTAGCCAACTTTGCCCACAGCTGCTTTACCCCAGGCAGGCCGATAGTTGAGGCTGCTTTGGCACTTAATGAGCTAATCTACAAAACGTTTGAGTACGACCCCAGCTTCACCACGCTAGCGACACCGCTAAGCGAGGTACTCGCCAGCCGACGCGGCGTATGCCAGGATTTTGCTCACTTGGCGATTGGTGCATTACGCTCGGTAGGTCTCGCCTCACGCTATGTCAGCGGCTATTTAGAAACCCAACCGCCACCAGGTCAGCCACGACTAATAGGCGCAGATGCTTCCCATGCGTGGCTGGCTACCTGGATTCCCGAATGGGGCTGGCTGGCCCTCGACCCCACCAACGGCACCGTGGCAGGCGAGCAACACCCGGTGTTGGCCTGGGGGCGAGATTACGCCGATGTCGCTCCGCTCAAAGGCGTTATGAACGGAGGCGGCGAGCATCGCCTGGAAGTCGAAGTCGATGTGATGCCTACTAAAGACTAGGCCGACTCGTAGGCGGCCTTGAGGCGATAAAACTCTTCTACAATAGCGGCCATTTCATCGGCGTCGTAGTCACAAAGGCCGCTGACTACCAGCTTTTTAGACCCCATCCCTACGGCTTCACCAGCGGACTCAATTGAGAACTCCAGCAACGCATCGGCGCGTTTACCGTGAACCTCTAGCGAAGAGTGGTTCAGCGTCAAACCAGGCGAAAGGCCATCCAAGCGCTCCAGTGAAAAGCCCATGCTATCGTAGATCACCAATGGGCGTTTAGGGTTAAACATAACCCCGTGCTCTTCCATCAGCGGCTTGAGGTAGTGGGGAAAATTTTTGCCTGAAAACGCGACATAGCAACGCGCAAACGCTTCCACCACAGCGGGATCGTGGGTAATGTCACCGCTACGCACAACCTGTAGGTAACATTTGCCGCTCTCATCGCAGACATGAAGGACACCATCGTCTGCTTCGCTAAACTTCAGTGGCGTGTCAGCCCCTACCATGTTGGTGAAGCGAAATTCCATTTGCCGCGACAACCCAAACTTTGTGAGTATCAGCACAAACAGCAGATCACCGGGCACACAAAAACGGCGTGCATCCGGGTTATGAATAGGGTTGTAGTCACCAGCCACGCCTTTTGCAAAGCGACTGGCCTGCTCTGCGGAGATCACTACATACTCCCCGCGCTGCGCGTAAAAATCCTTGAACATGGCGTTTGTTGCCTGCCTAGCGTTGAAATCGAAAACCCGTCACTGCCCAACGCCGCGCATAATGCCATAAAACACGCCCAAACAGGAGTTATCTGCTAGGGAAACCATTATGCCAGACGCGAACGCTCGTAAAAATCGCCTGCCTCGCCTATTGCGGAGGGTATTGATTAGCCTACTGTTTCTCATCCTTATCTGGGTGGTGGGCAGTTATTGGCTGCTTAATAGCCAGTGGCTGCCAGCGCGTATTTCACAATTTGAGGGCATCGACATCCACTGGGAGCAAGGCGTCAGCCGGCACCCTGGCCGCTGGGAAGTCGAGGGGCTCTACTTAGCCCGTGAAGATGAAATACTGCCCATCTCGATAGAGGCCGAACGCGCCACTCTTTCGCTCTCGCTACTGGCCCTGTTGCGCGGTGAACTGCATATCGACGCACTCGATGCCAAAGGGATTCGCCGTTTGACCGTGGGTGACATCGCACTTGAAGCGGACGGCCAACTACACGTAACGGAGACCACGCTGAGTCGCGACACCTTAGCGATCCCTAACGTTTCCCTCGCTATTAGTAATGGTCGTTTAGTTCGCCTGAGTGATCAAGTGCACTTAGTCCGCGCTATCAATCTTAACGCAGAGGCGACGCTCAAAACGATAACCCCTGTCAACGCCACCAGCGGCGAGTTGAATCCTGACTTAGTTGCCGCGCTATCCGCACAGCTACAGTTGGATGCCCAGGCAGATGCCTGGGATGTCTTTATGCCCTACCTAGATGCCCTGCCCTGGCTAACCCTAGCGGGGGGCGGGACTCTAACGGGTGAGCTGGAGCTAACCGCTGGCAAGTTACAACCTGGCAGCGAACTGATGCTGGACGCCCCATCGATGAGCTTAACGGTTGATGAGCATCGTCTGCGCAGGCCTAGTGACGCGCCGCGCTGGCTAGTGGCGGATAACCCACCGCCTCGCCACACGGCTAAGGGTGAAGGCCAGGTTCGCTTGACGGTTGAGAACGATCAACTGCATTTTTCAACGCAACTGACCGATGTTGAACTAGCAGACACACACCCTTACGCACAGCACGCCGAACTACGCCTTGCTACCCAAGTTCCCAATCAGCGCCTGGATCAACTCGACCTTCCCACGGCGGCGACCCTAGCCTTGCAAGGTGACATCACCCGCCTGGATATGCTGAACCGGTATCTTTCGCCCGATGCAGAAGCAGCGAGCACTGAACCAGGAGACATCCGCGTTTCAGGCCATGGCCAAATTGAGGCCTCTGCCAACATTCGCGAATCGCGCCCTTTTGATGCCCAGTTGAGCATTCAAGCACCCGAGTTGAAAGCGGATATACGGGGATTCACCGCCCAGGGAGGCGGCTCGCTTAATGCCCAACTGACACCGCAGGAGGACATTGAAGCAACGTTTAACTTTACCGACGCCACGCTGCACCACCAAGAGCGCCTGCTGCTTGACGATGCCGCTATCAACGTCGTGGCATTGAGCCCAGTGGATCCTGAAAAAGCCCGCGAAGAGGCATCCGCGACGTTAAGCTGGCAATCCGCACGCCTGCCTAATATTGACGTTTTACAACCCTATTTAGGCGCCATTTTACCTGACCCAGCGCCACTGCAGTTGCTCAGCGGGGAAGCCACTAGCCATGGCCAGCTCTCCATGGCATCAGAACAGCTCAGCGGAGAGGTGCATTTAGCCGGAAACGGGCTTACCACTCGTTGGCAACACGGTGAACAAGACGGCACGTTAACCAGTGATATGCAGCTTTTCCTGCCTGTTCAGCAGGCGGCAATGGATGGCTCAACGCTGGATATCAGCGGCACCCGGTTGAGCTGGCAAGTGGCCGATGTCGACCAACCTAGTGAGCGCTTAGCAAGCGTATTAGTGTTAAATGATGGTCGTTTTCAACGCCGAGATAACGTACCAAGCGGGCAATTTTCACTAGAAGGAAGCGTGCAACGGCTGGGCTTTTTAAATGCGTTTTTGCCTGACGCTCACGGCTTGGCCATCGCGGGAGAAGGCCAGCTCTTTGCTCAAGGCGCCTTTCGCAATAACCGCTTGCAGGCGCCTACTCGGCTGCGGGTCAACGCTGACCAGCTAGAGGTCATGTTTTTAGACTATCTCGCCACCGGGCGTGGAGAACTCACCGCCCAACTGGACAGCACCGAGCAGGCCCAGCTCTCGCTTGGCATCCCCCGCTTTACCCTCAGGCGCCAAGACGATGACAGCCCCCACCTACAAGGTCGTCATTTTGCCCTCACCACGCAAACCGAGCGCTTTAGCGATGTGCTTGAATCTGCCCAGCCAGAGTACTTCACCACGCGTATTGCGCTACCGATTACCGAGGTGCCCGACTTCACCCGTTACAACCGCTACCTGCCCGAAGGTGCAGGTATTACGTTGCTGGATGGGCAAGCCAGCCTGGAAAGCGAGTGGCTGCTGGAAGGCTTAAACGCCCAGGGTGAAATTACCCTGCGCGCCTTTGGCGCAGAGTTAGCACTGCTGGATCAGCAGCTTCGCGGCGACGTGCATCTCGCCTTAAATCTCACCGACGGCGACCTGGAAACGCGTCGCTTTATTGCCGATGACTCATTCCTACGCCTGGAGAATGTTAGCCGACAAAGTGAAAACGGCTCTGCCGATGCCGGTTGGTGGGTAACGCTTTCCATGCTGGATGCGCAGTTAGCGTGGGAAGACCCTATTCGTCTCGCCAGCCAGCTCCACCTTGAGATGCGTGATACCGGATTGCTCGCCCGGCTATTTCTCGCCCGCGCACGGGATAGCGACTGGCTCGGGCGACTGCTGAATGTTCACGACATTGAGGGCACGGCGCTGCTAGAGATCAGCGGCGAGCAGATCAGCCTTAGCGACTTGACGCTCACCGGTGGCCCGCTGCTGCTACTTTCCGATGTCACTCTGGCAGAGCGCAGCGCGGATGGCGCGCTTTACGCGCGCCTTGGCGTACTTGGATTGGGAGTAGAACTTGAGGACAGCGAACCAACGTTAAAAGTTATTCAACCGCGCCGCTGGTTTGATCGCTGGCGGGAGGCCAATGGCAAGTAATACAAATAACCGTTGCCTAGCGTTTTTTGCGCTCACGACGAATCATCCTGACGCGTTCTTTAGCCTTTTGCGGCGTAGAGAGCGGTGCCGCCGCCTCATCATGGGTTTTCGGCGGCACCGTGACCCAAGCAAATAACGGCAACGCCAAATGCCAATAGATCGCCGCCAAACGCAGCCCCAGGGTAACGCTTAGTGAGGCGGCAATCGCCATGGTTAGCGGCGCCTCCAGCGCATGCAGTGCCACATAAACAATTCCCCCAGCCATCGCTGCCGTCGCATAGACCTCTTCGCGCAATACCATGGGCACTCGTTGGGCCAACACATCGCGGATCATGCCGCCTGCTACGCCGGTCATCATGCCCATCAACACTGCCACCATGCCAGAGGTACCCAGCAGCAGCGCTTTATGAGCGCCAATAACCGTGAAAAGTGCCAGCCCAAACGCATCGGCGATCGGTAAAAAACCGCGCGAAAGGCGGTGGATATAGTGAAAGCCCATCAGCGAGACACCCACCGTGGCTAAAATTACCCACAGATAGGTTGGCTCGGTGACCCAAAACACCGGTCTTACACCGAGCACTAAATCGCGCAGCGTGCCCCCACCAATGCCGGTCACCGCTGCCAGCACCAGCATGCCTATCGGATCCATGCGCGACCGGCACGCCAAAATCACCCCCGAGAGCGCAAACACGATGACACCCGCCATATCCAGCCAGTAGACCACGCCCGACACGCCCTTCTCCTTTGCTCGCTATCTATGAAGGCAGGCAGGATAGCACTCTAGTCAGCGTGAAGGAGTGCGGCACTGCTCATTTTTTAATCATAATACCGCTAATTTGTAAGACATTGACTACACCATTTGTAAGACATTGCCGTTAGCTGCCCAACGGGGGTTGTTGTCTGGGTCTAGGTCGTTATCCTGATCGTTTCTCATTTATCTTGGTTACGTTTAGCTATTATCCCAGGAGGGGGCATGGCACTCAGCAGCGGTTTGCGATTCACCTTAGCCTTGCCCGGCGTTGATGACGTAGCGGTGATCGATTTTACCCACCGCGAGGCGCTCTCCCAGCCCTTTGAGCTGGTGCTGAACCTGGCGAGCCGGGACGGCAGTCTTGATGCTGCTGAACTGCTGGATCGCGAAGCCACCCTGACCATCTGGCAGGACGGCGAACCGCTGCGTCGAGTACACGGTATCGTTAGCGAATTTGGCCGGGGTGACCGAGGACACCGCCGCACCTTCTACTCCCTGGTGCTGCGCCCCGCGCTATGGCGGCTCTCGCTGCGCCAGAACTCGCGTATTTTCCAAAAAGCCGACCCGCTCACCATCATTAATACCCTCTGCGATGAACGCGGCATTACCGACGTGTCCTTTGCGGTCACCCGCGAGCCGGAGCAGCGGGAGTATTGCGTTCAGTATCGCGAAACCGACCTCGCCTTTATCGAGCGCCTGGCCGCCGAAGAAGGCTTGTTCTACTTCCATGAATTTGAAGCGCGTGACGGCGGCGCCCACCGGCTGATCTTCGCCGACGACCCCCAAGTGCTCGTAAGCGTTGGCGAACGCTCCTATCACAGCCGGGCGGGAGGCACCGCCCCCATGCGCCATGTACGCAAACTCAGCCACACCGCTAGAGTCGCCGCCGCTTCCGCCACGCTGAAGGATTACAGCTTTAAAAATCCAGCGTATGCGCAGCTGCATGAACATCTAGGCCGCGATGTAGAAGCGCATGGTCAGAATGCTGACTACGAACACTACGACTACCCCGGCCGCTATAAGCAGGACGCCTCCGGCAAGCCCTTTACGCGCATTCGTCTGGAACAGCTACGTCGTGAAGCGCTCACCGCCAACGCCGAAAGTGACCTGCCCGAACTCGCCCCTGGCCTTCGCTTCACCCTGACCGACCACGACACCGACAGCCTCAACCGCGACTGGCAAGCCATTGAAGTGGCCCACCACGGCGAGCAACCCCAGGCGCTGGAAGAAGATGGCATCACTCAAGGTGATGCAAATGGTATGACTCTTTATTACAACCAGGTCACCCTCATCCCCGGTGATGCCCCCTGGCGAGCAACGCCGAATCCCAAACCCCGCGTCGATGGCCCTCAGGTCGCCTTCGTGGTCGGCCCCGAAGGCGAAGAGATTCACTGCGACGAACACGGCCGGGTCAAAGTACAGTTCCCCTGGGACCGCTACGCCGAACCTAATGAGACAGCGAGCTGCTGGGTACGGGTCGCCCAAGGCTGGGCAGGCGGTGGCTACGGCAGTATCGCCATCCCGCGTATCGGCCATGAAGTGATTATTTCTTTTTTAGAAGGCGACCCGGATCAGCCACTGATCACCGGGCGTACCTACCACGCCGTGAACACCGCGCCCTACCCGCTGCCGGAACACAAAACCCGCACGGTGCTGCGCACCCAAAGCCACAAGGCTGAAGGCTTTAACGAGCTGCGCTTTGAGGATGAAGCGGGCGAAGAGCAGATTTGGCTCCATGCCCAGAAAGACCTGGAGCTGTTAACCCTCAACGACCGCATTGAAGAGATCCGTAACGACAGCTTCTTGAAGGTCAATAATGACCGCATCAGCGAGATCGATAACGACGACCACCACACGGTGCACGGCAACCGCTTCCAGCACACCGAAGGCCAGCAGCACCTAACGGTACAGGGCACGCTGCATATCAGCGCGGGCCAAGCCTGGCTCAGCGAAAGCGGCCGAGAACTGCACATCAAAGCAGGCCACAAAGTAGTGCTGGAAGCCGGTGACGAACTCAGCCTGAACGCTGGCGGCAGTTTTCTCAAACTGGACGGTGGCGGCGTCACCATGGTCGGCCCCAAAGTGCGCGTCAACGCGGGCGGCAGCCCCGGTAGCGGCAGCGGCCAAGCGGTGGAAAGCCCCCTCCTGCCAGGGCATGCGGTGGCGGAGGTAAGTGAGGATGTCACCATGGGGCCTGTTTTTGGTAAACGGCTTGAGCAAGCAATGGCTGATGACATTCCTTTGGTTGAGCTTTGCCAATTGCAGCGTGATGGAAGCTGCCCGTTAGCTGACTGCCCCTGCAGGAACAATGTCGCGTGATGAAAGTCATTCAAGCAAGCACGTTATCGCAACTGCTAAATCAGAATAATGGGCTGCAGTATTGGCTGGTGCTGGAAGAAAGCGGCAACACGTTATCGTCGCTATATCGGCAATTGCCCAATGTTGATTTTGATTGGTTGTTTCTTCAGACCCGTTATAAAGATTTTTTGAAGCGTAGCCCTATCATGATGCCTTTGAACCAAGTTACTAGAGGCATTCTAGAAACATTTTCTGCCGATCCAAGAAGGGGAATTGCGCCTGGGGTCGTTATCGCTAGTCACGCCCCGAGAAACGAAGTATTAGCCCACTTGCGAAGCTGTCTGGAAGTAACATTTTACGGCAACCGAAAAGGGATGTTGCGGTTTTACCACCCCGATATTGCTGCTGCGATATTTAGTTATCCTGAAGGGGTTAGTAGGCAGTGGTTTGGGCCAATAGACCAGTGGATATGGCAAGGCGACGAGATGGGAGTTAAACACACGGCATCCCCTCTGTGGCAAGCACTGGAAGCAGGTGATCAAACGGATGAGAGAATGCCTACCACCGGCCATGTGCTAAAACTGACCAAGCATCAAGAGCAAGCTCTTGAACGGTATATTCGATTAACGAGAGCATTTAAACAGTATAGAAGCCCAGGTGAGTCGTTGGACGATATGGAAATACGACAACGTTTCTTGAACAGTGATATAGCACAACAAGCGTTATTCCCAGCTGAAAATCATAATCCGGTTAGCGACACGGCAGAGAGCACCGTATGAGTCAGGAACTGAGCCAACATAAGGCATGCGAAGAACCCAAACTGTTTATCCAGGTACTTGGCAAAGAACACCCTGAAGGTCATCGGTTCTTTTTTTATGATGAACACGACGAGCAAGAGCAGCCTGGGTTAACAGATGCTGTAGAAGAAGAGGATCTGCCAGAACCGATAAGCCGTATCCACAGCTGGGAGTGGGAGGCAGAACCAGATCGTAATGTCTGGTTAGAGATTGCCAGCGAAGAAGGTGATCCAATACGTGTACCGCTGTTTGCGGGTGTGGGCCAAACCCCCTGGCAGGAGCATGAACGTGATACGGTTTTCCAGCAGTATGTTGTTCAGCCCATTGTGCCGCTCGCCCTTTGGCAATCCCTTGTTGATGATGCCTCTCATGCCCTGCCGAGCCGCCCCGGCTACCTGTATATCCACTATCAAGGATCTATATGGCGAGAAATTGAGGTGGGTGTGTCCGAGTCCGACGAATGGCAATTTCGGGACGTAGATCTCGCTAAGCATCGCGATGAAAGTGCGAGGTTCATTGATGATCAACGCTCGTCTACGGGCCAGCCCTTAACTGAAATTTGGCTTCCTGCACGTTGTGCTTCTAGCTGGCTAAGCAGTGAGATCAAGGTAGCCTTTTCAGATGTTCAATGGTCGGCGGCCAGACTGAACTGCTTGGAATCCGATCCCACGGCCATCAATCAGCGCTTCCAGCCTGTTTCTCTGCGTAATCCCTCCGGACGTATCGCAAGTGGTCAGTTGCTTGCGGCCGAAGGGCTGGTGCCACAGAGAGGGCGTAGCTCCAGCCTCGAAACGCAACTCGTGCACCCGCCGCTCTGGACCGAGGATATTTCGGGCAGCAGCGTCGCTGAACGCTATCAGCAAGCCTTGAGCGAGCAGCAACGCTTTGATAGTGGTGGCTCGGAGGCGGTAAACGGCGCCTGGAACGAAGCCAATCGCGACAATTCACCCTTAAGGCGTGACGTTGGACTGCGTAGCGCCGCCGTTGAAGTGGTATGCCAACCCAATCGCGATGCCACACAGTTGCAAGAGGACGACGAACCACCGGTGTGGGACGATCTTCCCGAAGGTAACGATATCCTAGCGGATGCACGAGAACGCCAAATACCAGGGCTTGTCATTAACGATTCCCTGTTCGAACTACGCCATGCGCTTAGTCAGGCACAGCTGGCCCAAAACTACCTGACGCTGCTGCTTGAGCGCTGCGCCTCTCGGCCGCATTATCGCAGCGCCGTGCTGCTTCAAAAGCGCGTCATGCCCGAGCGCATCGGCGGTGAAAACAATCCGTTGCGGCGTTTCGCCTCGGAACCAGCGCTAAACTACCTAGGTGGGGAGTTCCACACCAGCGTAGCCACGCTGTCTCGCGACATTGCACATCGGTTTTGGGAGTTTCACCAGACTCGGTTAGCTGACCTGCTGGCTAGCGCAGACTACCAGCGGGTGTTGGCCGACTACTTCAGCCTTGAGGGCAGCGACTACGTCAGCGGCTTCTGCTTCGCGGAGCAGTGCTTCACCGCTCTGAGTCTCGATCCAAAGCGTGTCGACACTTTAGTGGATGAGGATATCCCCAGTCTGTTCCATACTGCGAATGCCGGAAAAGCTCAGCGCACACTGCTTACCTTGCTGGAGGAGGACAGCCGCGAGCCATTGCACGCCATGTGCTTCCCCGACAGTCATGCCCACCCCGCCGAGTACCCCTTCATACTGCCAGAGGATGAGGTTAATGACGGTAGTGGCCGTTTCCGAGCTAAAGCACTGGCCGAGGAAGGTGAGCGCAGCGAGGTGCCGGGCAAGGACGACCTGCAGACCTTTGAAGCATCCTTATTGGCTGCCATGGCGCGTACCAGTGCGCCAAGCGAGCTTAAGCGCTGGGCCGATGCCCTGGATACCGTGTTCGCGAAAATAGCCGAAAGCGGCCAGAACCTACTAGCCCAAGTGGCAGATGAAAGTCAACGCACAGCCGTAGCGGGTAAACTATACATGCCTGCCTTCAATGCCTCCCGCGGGGCTCTGCATCGCTTGCTCGGCGACCTCACTTTCCAGCCGATGGGAGACGTCGACCTGGGGCGCTACATACTGATCGGCGTGGAAGACGTAAAAACCGGCATGCGGTTTGGTGTCGATGCCGCTGAAAGGGAGTACATCGCTCGCAATAACCATCGCCAGTTCTATGGCGAGATCTACCGTACCTCCAGCGGTGAGTTGCTAGGCGGCACTAGTAAGCAACGGATAGACGCCATGGGAGAGGTAGGCGAAGCGCGCGACGTACGCTTTGTATTTGCGCCTGCCGACTCGCGCGCTGTTGAGCTAGTGCGTCGAGGTCGGAGTCGAATAGGCTTTGTCGAACGTGCCACTAATGTTACTCGATTGCCCTATATGATGGTTGTTATTCAGTCGGTAAATTTGGGGCAGAGTGCTAGTGTTTTTAAGGACGAGTTAAGGTTAAAGGAAGTTGTTGGCTTCTTCGCAGCCTCGGTTGATCTAAGTCTTGCTATATTAAATATTAGTGATTACTTGACTCGACGGAATCGAACATTTCGAGCTATTGAGAGTACAAGTAATTTCAGTCAGAAAGTTTTATTGCGCAATGGACAGGCTAACATTATTAGCCGTTTTTTCCCGAGTATCATTCGCGTCAATTGGGTGGTTTCCAAAGGCGCAGCGTTACTAGTGGCTGTATCAATGGCCTGGGAAGCTATTGAACGAATGCGCAAAGGTGATACTGATGCCTCCATGGCCTTCGGTGTGGCGGCGGCTGGTGCGACGATGTTGATGTTATTTAGCGGTCCAGTGGGCTGGGTCGGTCTGGCGCTACTGCTTGGTGGTGGCATAGTCGGCGTATTGCTGACTGACGGGCCGCTAGAACAGTGGATAAAGCATGGCCCCTTCGGCAACCAGCGTGGCACGGCTCCATGGTTGGAGGAGGCGGAGGAAGCCTACTATCGCCTGCAAAGCCTGCTCGCCAATATTCAGGTTTCGCTGCGCAGAGTCCCCCCTGTGGAGCTCGATGCCTTATTGGCCCGGCTTGGTCAGACGCATACTTCCCCCAATGAAACGGCCATGCCGATCGGGCGCTTATGGCAGGAGCATTTCGATACGCGCCAATCCATCAATACCGCCATCGAGGTGCGCAGCGCCCTGCCTGGGATGGGTATCGAGTTGAATGATGTGGCAGTGCTACGTTTAGTACGAGGTGCCCACTATCGCTCACCAGGCGGCAGCAGTTGGGATGAAGTATCCTCGAAGCAAATTCATCCTGCACTTACACAGCTGGGATCACAGCACATCACCTACTATGTGCACTCTCCGGCCAACGAGCCAATGCGAGGCTTTGGTAGCGTGACCGAGTACCGCTGGGACATTCAGGTACAACTTCGTGAAGTGACACAGGTACCGCTGCGCCCCAGCAGACGCATCTACCCTGCACCTGCACCGCTGACGGCAATGCCGGAAGATATGTCGACCATCCTCAGCGTTGAGGAAGCCGCAGATGACTACTGGATAAAGGAAAGGCTTAATGTCCGCTAAAGAGAACCTGGGTGATTACTACGCCGACACTGCCTATACGCCCACCAAGCGCCAGCAGTGGGAAGAGGCGAATCCTGAGCGGGATACCATTATCGGGTCGCGGCTATCCTGGAGCCGGCGTACGCAGGATAATGGAACGAATGAAGAGTATGGTCATAATAATATCGCTATCTCTCAGAACTGGGAGGATCAGCGTATTGAAAAAAGCTTGGAAGGAGATGACATCTTCAAGGGAATGAAGGTGCGCTACGATCATCAGGTTATTATGCCTCCTCATCACACAGCACTAACCAGAGTTCTTCATGTTGCAACAGCTTTTGGAATAGTGTTCTTTTTTATGTCGACTGCTAGTTTTTTTCTCCTCTTTTTAATTATTTCTTTTCATTGGTTATTTGGTGGGAATAATGTTGATTACTTCTTGTCCTCCATGCTGGTTAGTGCTCAGTTTTTTGTTCCTGTTGTTATGACGAGCTTGGTTCTTTGGAAAGGGGGGAGATACTTGGAGGGGAAACACCCGTCTATTTTTTATGGCATGCGGAAAGCCCCCCTTTGGCGGCTAAACCGGCAAACAGGCCTACTCACTATTTATGACCCCAAAACAGCCTGGGAGAAACGCCTGGAAGCTCCCTTTTGGGAGTATGACGCCTTTCTGCAAAGCTCCCCCGATACCCAGGGCAGTGCCACTTATTCGCTGATTCTCTATCATCCCTTCCAGCAGATACGCCAGAAACTGGATGCGCAGTTCCCGCCTACCAATATGCCTGGCGAGCTGGTGGCAGCATGGCAGTTTATCCAGCGTTATATGGATGTTTCCCAGCCGCTACCGGATGTGCCTGCCCTGGAAATACACCGCCACAAAGACCCTACCACGGCAGCCGCTGACCAGCGCAAAGGCCGTAACCCGCGCTACTGGAGAGATATGAGCGAAGCCGAAGTAGAGAAAATCCAGAAAGAGAAGTATCAAAAGAATATTCGTTTGCGCTAAGGCCCGTAGGGGGCAGCGACCAGTCATTTAATCTAACAAAATTATTAAGGCAGGCGCTACCAAGCGCCTGCCTTGGCGGTAGCGTGGGCTTAATGTTTTAAATTAGTTCTCTTGAGTGAATACATGAAATGCCGAAAGCCACAGGAGCGCGATGAACTAATGACCCAACTGGGCGATACCCATAACCGCCCCACGCCTACGTCATTTCTCATGGGCCAAATGTGGCAAGAGCATCTTCAGCAGACACCTATCAATACGGTGATTGAAGTTAAAAGCGGCCTACCCGGCATGGGGGTTGAGCTACAAGATGTCGCAATCATTAAGCGCCTAGAAGGAAGAACTCACAATACACCAGCCTATAGCGGTTGGACGAAAGAATCTGAAACGCAGATTACGCCACTACTGACCCAGCTATCTGCAAGTTCTATTCGCTACTTAGTTTATACGCCTGCGGGTAAACGTGCATGGGGCCTCAGACAGGCATCGGTTACCGTTGGGATGTGCAAGTGCAGTTTCGAGAAATACCGCAAGTCCCTTTTCTATCCAATGATCGGTTCTATCCCGCGCCTGAACCGCTAAAGGAAACACCCAGCAATATGGCAGAAGTCTTTGACAGCACATCATCTAATAGTGATTACTGGGTAAAGGAAACATTAAATGTCTGATCAACCTAACCCAAAAGACTACTACGCCAATACTGCCTACAAACCTGCTAAACGGGTAGCGTGGGAGGAAGCTAATCCAGATCGTCAAGGCATCAGCGGCTCACGTTTAACGTGGTATCGTCGTACTCAGGATAACGGTACTAAGGATGAGTACGGCTATAATAACATTGCCATTTCAAATAATTGGGAGAATAGGCGCTCTGAGTTGATAGTGAAGGGGGCTGATGCTTTCAAAGTCATGAGAGTTCATTATGATAATAAAAAAATCATACCTCCTAGCTATAGTGCTTTATCTCAAGTTTTATTTATTTCCATGGCCTTTGGCAAAGGCTCTTTTTATATGTTCATAGTTGCATTTTTTTTCTTGTCCTAGTTATAGCGGCACATTGGCTTATAGGAGGTCAAGATTTTGAATATTTTAAGTCAGCCTTTGCTACGAGTTTTCTCTTCTGTTTTCCAATAGTTTCAATCTCTTTATTTTTTTGGAAAGGAGGCCGATTTATTGAAAAAAAATTTCCGAGATTCTTTTATAAAATGCAAAAATTCCCTCCCTGGCAACTAAACCGTCAGAATGGTTTTTTTACGATTTACAACCCAAAACGAGCTTGGGAAGAGCGCTTAGTAGCACCCATCTACGAATTCGACGCCTACCTTGAAAGCTCGCCGGATACCCAAGGTAGCCCTACCTATTCTCTAATGCTCTATCACCCTGAAACAGGACTTCGCCAGAAACTGGATGCGCAGTTCCCGCCTACTAATATGCCCGGCGAGCTGGTGGCAGCATGGCAGTTTATCCAGCGCTATATGGATGTTTCCCAGCCGCTACCGGATGTACCTGCCTTGGAAATACACCGCCACAAAGACCCTACCACGGCAGCCGCTGACAAACGCAAAGGCCGCGATCCGCGATATTGGCGCGATATGAGCGAAGCCGAGGTAGAGAAAATCCAGAAAGAGAAGTATCAAAAGAATATTCGTTTGCGTTAGCCGGTAGGCGCAGTCCAGTCATTGTATCCAACAACACTCTCAAGGCAGTCGCTACTACGCGCCTGCCTCGGCGGTAGCGTGGCTTAATCCGTTAAATTAGTTCCAGTGAGTAATTGTATGAATTGCCGAAAGCCACATGATCGCGAAGCATTAACGTCCCATCAGGGCGATACCCATAACCGCTCCGCGCCTACATCATTTCTAATGGGCCAAATGTGGCAAGAACATATTCAGCAGACACCTATTAATACGGTCATTGAAGTTAAAAGCGGCCTACCCGGCATGGGGGTTGAGCTACAAGATATAGTCATCATTAAGCGCCTAGAAGGAAAAACCTACAATACACCGGCATTTAGCGGTTGGGTGAAAGAGTCTGAAACGCAGATTACGCCACTATTAACTCAGCTTTCTGCGCACTCCATTCGCTACTTTGTTTATACGCCAGTGGGTAAAAGTGCCTTGGGGCCTCAGACGGGCACCGGATACCGTTGGGAAGCGCAAGTACAATTTCGGGAGGCAACGCAAGTGCCTTATTTGCCCACTAATCGGTTCTACCCTGCTCCAGAACAGCTTAAAGCCACACCCAGCAATATAGCAGAAGTCTTTGATAGTACGTCGTCTAATAGTGATTACTGGGTAAAGGAAACATTGAATGTCTGATCAGACTAACCCAAAATATTACTATGCTGATACTGCCTACAAACCAGCTAAACGGGTAGATTGGGAGGAGGCTAATCCAGATCGACAACGTATTAGAGGTTCGCGTTTAACGTGGTATCGCCGTACTCCGGATAATGGTACTAAAGACGAGTATGGATATAATAACATTGAAATTTCTGAAAGGTGGGAGTCTAGAAAAGCTGAGGGTAACTTAGAGGGCAGCGAGACGTTTAAGGAAATTGGAGTCCATTATGACCATGAGGCTATCCTTCCGCCTAGTTATAAGAAAATTTCGGGAATATTGTTTACCACCATGGGCATAGGCAAGGGAGGGGCTTTTCTTAGCTTGTGGGTTTTTTTTATTATGAGTTTAGGCCTATCAGTTAAATCAATCTTGATGGGTGAATTAGAAGAGCTTATAAAAGATATAAGTGCTGTATTCATTTTTGTTTCACCTGTTTTTTTAAGTTTAGTTTTCCTATGGAAAGGTGGGAGGTTGCTTGAGAAATTGTCTCCTGATTTTTTTTATGGAATGCGAAAAACCCCAGTATGGCAGCTCAATCGGCAGGATGGTTTTTTCACGATTTATAACCCAAAACGAGCTTGGGAAGAGCGCTTAGTAGCACCCATCTATGAATTCGACGCCTACCTTGAAAGCTCGCCGGATACCCAAGGTAGCCCTACCTATTCGCTGATGCTTTTTCACCCTGAAACAGGGCTTCGCCAGAAGCTGGATGCCCAGTTTCCGCCTACCAATATGCCCGGTGAATTGGTGGCAGCGTGGCAGTTTATCCAGCGTTATATGGTTGTTTCCCAGCCGCTACCGGATGTGCCTGCTCTGGAAATACACCGCCACAAAGACCCTACCACGGCAGCCGCTGACAAACGCAAAGGCCGTGATCCGCGATATTGGCGGGATATGAGCGAAGCCGAGGTAGAGAAAATCCAGAAAGAGAAGTATCAAAAGAATATTCGTTTGCGCTAAGGCCCGTAGGGGGCAGCGACCAGTCATTTAATCTAACAAAATTATTAAGGCAGGCGCTACCAAGCGCCTGCCTTGGCGGTAGCGTGGGCTTAATGTTTTAAATTAGTTCTCTTGAGTGAATACATGAAATGCCGAAAGCCACAAGAGCGCGATGCATAATGAACCAACTGGGCGATACCCATAATCATCCCACACCTGCGTCATTTTTAATGGGCCAAATGTCGCAAGAGCATCTTCAGCAGACACCTATCAATACGGTGATTGAAGTAAGAAGCGGCCTACCCGGCATGGGGGTTGAGCTACAAGATGTAGTAATCATTAAGCGCCTAGAAGGAAAAACTCACAATACACCGGTATTTAGCGGTTGAGTGAAAGAATCTGAAACGCAGATTACGCCACTGCTGACTCAGCTTTCTGCGCATTACATTCGCTACTTTGTTTATACGCCAGTAGGTAAACGTGCCTTGGGGCCTCAGACGGGCACCGGATACCGTTGGGAAGCGCAAGTACAATTTCGGGAGGCAACGCAAGTGCCTAATTTGCCCACTAATCGGTTCTACCCTGCTCCTGAACCGCTTAAAGCCACACCCAGCAATATAGCAGTAGTTTTTGATAGTACATCATCTAATAGTGATTACTGGGTAAAGGAAACATTAAATGTCTGATCAACCTAGCCCAAAAGCCTACTACACGAAAACTGCCTACAAACCTGCTAAACGGGTGGATTGGGAGGAAGCTAATCCAGATCATCAACGTATCAGCGGTTCACATTTAACATGGTATCGCCGTACTCAAGATAATGGTACAAAGGATGAGTATGGTCATAATAATTTAGCTATATCTAAGAACTGGGAAGCAAGGAGAGCGAAGTTAAGAGCAGAAGATAGTGTTTTTAATGCGTTAAAAGTTCGATATGATCATCAATCAGTCATGCCTCCACACTATAGTTTTTTATCGAAATGCATATATGTTTTAATGGGTTTTGGAATAGTTTTTTTATGGATGTCTTTAATATGTTTTTTTTCTTAATATCCTTAATATTTTTGAGTTCTTTGATTTTTGGTAAAAATGACCTTGGATATTTTGTTTCGTCGATGCTTTCTAATACTAAGTTTTTTTTACCAATAGCACTGATTTCATTGGTTATTTGGAAGGGTGGTCGCTTTTTAGAGAGTAAATTCCCTCGATTTTTTTATGGAATGCGAAAAGCTCCCCTATGGCAACTCAACCGTCAGAATGGTTTTTTTACGATTTATAACCCAAAACGAGCTTGGGAAGAGCGCTTAGCGGCACCTATCTATGAATTTGACGCCTACCTTGAAAGCTCGCCGGATACCCAAGGTAGCCCTACCTATTCGCTAATGCTCTATCACCCTGAAACAGGACTTAGCCAGAAGCTGGATGCGCAGTTCCCGCCTACCAACATGCCCGGAGAATTGGTTGCAGCGTGGCAGTTTATCCAGCGCTATATGGATGTTTCCCAGCCGCTACCGGATGTGCCTGCTCTGGAAATACATCGCCACAAAGACCCTACCACGGCAGCCGCTGACCAGCGCAAAGGCCGTAACCCGCGCTACTGGAGAGATATGAGCGAGGCCGAAGTAGAGAAAATACAGGAAGAGAAGTACCAAAAGAATATTCGTTTGCGTTAGCCGGTAGGCGCAGTCCAGTCATTGTATCAAACAACACTCTCAAGGAAGTCGCTACTACGCGCCTGCCTCGGCGGTAGCGTGGCTTAATGGGTTAAATTAATCCCAGTGAGTGATGGTATGAATTGCCGAAAGCCACATGATCGCGAAGCATTAACGACCCAGCTTGGCGATACCCATAACCGCCCCACGCCTACGTCATTTCTCATGGGCCAAATGTGGCAAGAGCATCTTCAGCAGACACCTATCAATACGGTCATTGAAGTAAAAAGCGGACTGCCTCGTATGGGTGTTGAGCTACAAGATATCGCAATCATTAAGCGCTTAGAAGGAAAAACTCACAATACACCGGCCTATAGTGGCTGGGCGAAAGAATCTGAAACGCAGATTACGCCACTACTGACCCAGCTATCTGCAAATTCTATTCGCTACTTTGTTTATACACCTGTGGGTAAACGTGCATGGGGGCCTCATACAGGCATCGGTTACCGTTGGAATGTGCAAGTGCAGTTTCGAGAAGTACCGCAAGTCCCTTTTCTATCCAATGATCGGTTCTATCCCGCGCCTGAACCGCTAAAGGAAACACCCAACAATATGGCAGAAGTCTTTGACAGCACATCATCTAATAGTGATTACTGGGTAAAGGAAACATTAAATGTCTGAACAACCTAACCCGAAAGATTACTACGCTGATACGGCATATAAACCAGCGAAACGAGTAGCGTGGGATGAGGCTAATCCTGGTCGTCAACGTAAAAATGGATATTGCTTAGGATGGCAAAGACGTACTCAAGACAACGGCACTAAAGAAGAATATGGTTATAATAATATTTCTATTTCTTTGACATGGGAGGCACGAAGAGCGGAAACGGGAGGGATAAATGATGATGTTTTTAATAATATGAAAGTTCGTTACGACCAACAGTCTATTATGCCCCCGAATTTCAAAACCATTGCTAATATTATTTTTACAATGATGGCAATTGGTAAAGGTGGGATGTTTTTAAGTATTTTTGTCCTAGCCGTTTCTTTTGTTTTAATTTCCATTATGGCTATTTTTAATGGAAGAATAAAAGATTCTTTCTTAGCCATAATAGGTATGGCTGAGCTCACTTTGCCAATAGCGCTGATTCTCTTGTTACTATGGAAAGGGTGCGAGCTATTAACAAAAAAACATCCTACTGTCTTGGGGGCAAGGAAAGGCCCACTCTGGCAACTAAACCGTCAGAATGGATTTTTCACAATTTATAACCCAAAACGAGCTTGGGAAGAGCGCTTAGTAGCACCCATCTACGAATTCGACGCCTACCTTGAAATCTCACCGGATACCCAAGGTAGCCCTACCTATTCGCTGATGCTTTTTCACCCTGAAACAGGGCTTCGCCAGAAGCTGGATGCGCAGTTTCCGCCTACCAATATGCCCGGTGAATTGGTGGCCGCGTGGCAGTTTATCCAACGCTATATGGATGTTTCCCAGCCGCTACCGGATGTACCTGCCTTGGAAATCCATCGCCACAAAGACCCTACCACGGCAGCCTCCGACAAACGCAAAGGCCGCAATCCGCGCTATTGGCGGGATATGAGCGAAGCCGAAGTAGAGAAAATACAGGAAGAGAAGTACCAAAAGAATATTCGCTTGCGTTAAAGCCACCCCCTCCCTTGGATGGTGTGCGAAGAAAGTATTCGCTGATACATAGCTTCACACACAGAGCACAATTGGATTAGCAATGCAGCCATTAAGGCAAGTTTATTGCTTATGTTCGCGCCAAACTGGTTGCCGGGGTAGGCGTTGGCGGACAACTCGCGATTGAGTTAGACCCGCGGCAGCTTAATCTGTGGATGATGATGCTGAGCCAGGCACTGCGCGACAATGACTACGGATTTGTCGACTGGGTAGATGCTGATGCCTTTGAAGGCTTTAGCCACCTCTCCTATCTGGCCACCACCACCCTGCTGGATGTGAGCCTACTGGCCGCCCGAGGCATCGACGGTATTAAGCGCCTTTACGAGTTAATGACCCAAAGCGACCGAGCGGGGATGGTGCCTTATGCATTTGTAAACGACCCTCGGCAAAAAGAAATGTGTTCCTGGGTGCAGCATCTCCCGCCGGAAGCATTGGGGCCGCTACTGAATACGCTGACCACCTCTCCCGGTTGGTTTAATCATCCGGTCGACGCCAACGGGGATGAAATTGATAGAGGACGGGCAATCGATCTACAGCAAATCGCGATTGCCCAGTATGTGGAGTGGCTGGAGCAAGGATATTTGGACAATCGCTACAGTCGAGAGGCCGCTGAGCATCTGTTTGAACGGGCCGTGGCAAGAATGTCCCAAACAGGTCAGTTTGATAGCAACTCTTCCTGGGTGGAGGCTTACTGCCATAATCGCGAAGAGTTGGATGAGTTTATGCGAAGAAATGGCAAAGGAGAGAATGGAGTAGATGACGCAAAACAAAGTTATTTTACGATCTCTCGCCGACTAGGATCGGATATTGATGACTATCGTGGATATTACTCCTCTGCGCGTGGTAGGCGGGTTCGTTATCGTGAAAATTAAAGAGGTACTTTACGTTATGTTATTAAAAAAAAGTGTGTTTGCTGCGCTATTAATGTGGTCACTGAATAGCTGGGCGCTGCCAGCGGACATCCAGGCCGCCAAAGATGAAGGTATGCGCCTCTATGGCCTTGGCATATCGGTAGAAACCATTCCATATTTGGAACCCGCAGCAGAAGCGGGTGATGTGGAAGCGATGTACTACCTGGCTGAAGTACATCGTTTGCGTAATATGGGCTTAACGACTGAAGCCATGGAGTGGTATTTAAAGGCTGCCGAACAAGGCGATCCCTATGCCATGCTTCGCTTATTTCAAGGCGGCGCCTGTATCGTCGGCGACAGATGCCCCGAGGGCAGCGATGATTGGCAAGAAAAAGGCTGGCGTGAAGCCGCGCTGGAAATCACCCAACCCAAAGCTGAAGCAGGTGACCCGGAGGCCATGCTGGCGATGTACTACATCTACGCCAACCTCGATACCTCTTGGGTAACCTCTGTGTACAATTTCCTGGGCATTCCAACCCGGGCAAGCAAGTGGCTAAAGCGAGCTGCCGAAGCCGGGCTTCCCGAAGCCCAAAACACGTGGGGCCGCCGAATCATGGGCGGGAGAGGCTGGTATTTTACGAAAAACCGCCGCTTAGAAGCTGCCGAGAGCTGGTTTAGCCGTGCGGCCGAGCAGGGTTATGTACCCGCTATGGAACAAATGGAGCGTGTCAATCGAGAGCAAGAAGACTTCGAGGCTAGCTGGCAGTGGATGGTGCAAGCATCAGATAACGGAAGTTATAGTAACCGTTTTGGCTTAGGCTGGTGTTACCTTGATCCGTCCTACCCCCCCGATCAACGTTGTATTAATGAAGAAGATCCTATTAAAGGATGGGCAATACTTTATGCCCTATCACATGAGCTGGATGGCGATAATGCTCCAAGCAGCCTTATGAGTCGAAACCAAGATAAGTTGGATGAAAGTGAACGCCAGGAGGCTAAGGCGTTAGCGGAAGCGGAATGGATAGGCCGTCAGCCACCGCTCTCTAGATTTCCACAACGCTTTGGTTTCTGAGTAGAGATATGGCAAAAGCAACGCGTCTGCTATTCGTTTTATTACTGCCGTTGATGTGGTCACTTAATAGCTGGGCGCTACCAGGAGGCCCGCTCTCCCACCGCCAATACCCGCATTACGGTCGAGAGCAACTTGGCTGGCCTCGCCGCCGGTTGGGAGATTCAGCCGCACCTCCGCAGACAACAGGCAGTCGATGAACCTTTGATCTCGAAGGGAGTGCAGCTTGGCTGGTCGTCGGGCGATATGGAGTCCGATGACAGGGATAGTCAACCCCTCTTCCAGCGTGATACCGCCCACGGCGTGGAATATTACGTGCATACCCCAAACAACGAGACTCGCGGCACGGGGAGGCGCAGGACACGGACCCGCCATGGTTGGGCGGTGCGGGTGCAATGGGAACAAGCACAGGCGCCACGTGGCGTGCCTCACCTTCCCCGGGTGCTGCCGGCCCCGGCGCCGCTGAAAGATCCCGCCGATATCCCGCAGAGCACACGCCTCACGCCGGACTTTACCGAAGTTGACCGCCCCTATTGGGCCGACGAGATGACTGACAAGGACGAAGTAACAGATGGCTAATACGCCCCATGCCTACGCCGAGGAGGCCTACACCCCCGACCAGTTGCATCGACGCCCTGCAGGCGAATGCCAACACTCGCGTAAGTTCCGTACCTTCGCCGCGGGTGGCGAGCGCCTGGCACATCGTGAGCCCAGCGTGGATATCAGCCCGATGCACGGGTGGCAGCATAATAAGCCGCAGGAGCTGCGCGAGCGTGAGGCCGATCCGGCCATGGTCAGGCTAGAAGATCCCAAATACCGTGCCGATCAGCCGCTGCGCTGGGACGAGGAGTGTATCCGCTTTACCAGCCATACCAAGCGCGCCTTTTTCTTCGGTATAGCAAGGATATTAGGGCTAGGAGGGTTGTTCTTTGCTTTTCCTGTTTTTTTAGTTACCACAATAGTTTTAGCTATTGTTTCGGCGAATCAAGTAAGAGGCAGTAGCTTTATCTCCAGCTTTTTAGGGTTCCATGGTTGGTTAATCCCCCTTGTTGTGTTCATGATCTTCTTTGTTATATGGGGGGGGCATCGCTGGTGCAACGCCTTGCTCCCAACTTCGCCGCCGGCATGCAGCCGGGCCCCATGTGGGAGCTGAATCGCCGCACCGGCCAGGTGACCGTCTTCGCCGATTCCAGCAAGAAGCGCACCGCCTGGAAGGTCGGCTATACGCTGCCTTTCCATGAGTTCGACTGCCATCTGCTGAGTACCCCGGACCCCCAGGGCTCACCCCTGTACTCGCTGAGCCTGGTGCATTACATCGATGAGGTGCAGGTGCGCTTGGTCGGCATGTTCGGCGCCACCCAGAGCCACCTCGAGCAACGCGCCACCTGGGACATGCTGCAGCGCTATATGGACGTCTCCCAGCCGTTGCCGGACTTGCCCATGTTAGAACAGGATCGGCCGGCCGACCCCACCACCCGCGAGCATGACCGGCACAGCGGTCGTGATCCGCGCTTCTGGCGAGATATGGACGACGCCACCTATCAGCGCCATGTCGATGAACAGCAGGGCAAGATCAATGCCCTCTACCTAGGCTAACTCCATGGAATAGATGACTGAGCCGGATGTATCCTATGCCCAACAAGGCGGACCGCTTCGTTGATCGTGCTGACGCCAAAGACGAATTCCCGCAGAAAAACCCCGATAACATTTAAATGCTGTTACCAGCAATATTGATACTAAGTGCGTTACTCTGTTGAGCAACCCTCGTCGCTAGCATTGGAGAGCACATGGACTGGAACCCGGCTTATAGCTGGTTGGTACTCGCCCTACTATTAAGTTTGGCAGAGCTGACTTCTGGCGCAATGGTGCTGCTTGCGCTGGGCATTGCCGCGGCACTTACCGCCGCCGTTACAGCGTTGGGATTAACGCTCCCCTGGCAACTGCTCAGCATGGCTATTTTTGCGGGTGTACTGCTGCCACTATGCATCATGATCATTCGTCCACGCTTCTCACCCCGCGGCGTTGCTTATGGCACAACAGGTACTGGCGTCGAAAAAGGCAATCGCTATAAGACGCTGCGCCGGGATTTTGACGATGCCACCGGCATTAAGGTAAACGGCGATTTCTACCGTTTACGCGTGCTTGAAAGCGGTGAAACGGATTTACCCAATGGAACACCGGTCGTGTTCCAACGTTTTGAGGGCACCACTGCGCTGGTCACGTTGCCCCAGCCTGTAGAAATCGACCCTCAAGATGAAAATTCCCAACGCAAGGAGCCTTAACGATGGATTTACCTATAAGCCCAGGTTTATTAATAAGCCTTATTATTGTTGTGATTGCCATACTGATCATCTCTAAAGGCTTGATTATTATTCGCCAATCGGAAGTCATGGTGGTGGAGCGTCTTGGTTCGTTCCACCGCGTTTTAGAAAGCGGCATTAACATTATTATCCCGTTTATAGAACAACCTCGTGCGATCACCATGCTGCGTTACCGCAAAATGGGTGAGGAGTACACAGCCATCACCTCAGACGAAACGCGTATCGATCGCCGCGAAACGGTGATGGATTTCCCGGGCCAGCCGGTTGTTACCACCGATAACGTCACCGTGCGCATTAACGGCGCCCTTTACTATCAGATCATTGACCCCAAGCGGGCGGTCTATGAAGTCGAGAACATGAGCCAAGCCGTCGAAGTACTGGCCAAAACCACGCTACGCTCGGTGGTCGGCAAGATGGAACTGGATAAGTTGTTTGAGTCCCGCGCGGAAGTGAATAATGAAATTCAGGCCGCGATGGAAGAGCCTGCGTCTAAATGGGGGGTCAAAATCTCCCGGGTTGAAGTACAAGACATCGCCATGCCCGAAGAAGTGGAAACCGCCATGCGTCTGCAAATGGCCGCCGAGCGGAAACGCCGTGCCACCGTCACCGAAGCAGAGGGTGAAAAATCAGCGGCGATTGCGATGGCCCAGGGCCAGCGTGAATCCTCGATCCTCAACGCACAAGGTGATAAAGAGTCGGCGATTCTGCGCGCCCAGGGTGAGCAGGAGTCGATTAAACTGGTGCTTAGTGCGATTGGCGATAGCGAAGAGAATAAGCGCACCGTAGTGGGTTACCTGCTGGGTCAGAGCTATATCAAGGTATTACCCAATATGGCGAAAGATGGTGAGCGGGTATTCGTGCCCTACGAATCCTCTGCCCTGCTTGGCTCTATGGGTATGTTCCGAGAAATGGCAGGTTCGCCCGAAGATACTGTGGCTAACCATCTTAAGAACCGTAATCACGTTGACAGTGATTTTCGCAGTGGAATTGTAGGCGGCGCCGCTAGCGGTTCCTAACCGCATTATCAAAGCACAGGCTAAAAATGCGATCGACCGAGCCCTAAAAGGCTCGGTTTTTTTAATGCTGATTTTATTTCTCTATTACCCACAGCCAACCGTTGAAGCAACACTCATCATCTAAACCAATTTTTAGCTAAACTGAGCGCCAATGCCCAGATGCACGGGCATCATGCAGCATCACTCGTTGCTTGTGTCGTTGGTTGATGCCTTTATCGGTGGAATGCAATATTGTTGGAAATCAGGACGTTCACCATGCTGCTTCGTGGGTACGCCATTCATTATGGCCTTCTGTTTGTGATGGCAATTGCCATGCTGTTGGTTTCTTCAAGCAGCCTCCAAGCTGCTTCTCCGCCATATCCCCTGCAGAGCTGGGAGTATCGCTGGGGCGACTCTCCTTACGATGCCGATAAGCGTCCTCAATGGCTGCAAAGTGGCTCAACCGGTTGGCAGTCGATTGCTTCCCCTTCCAACCCACCGGGCCGCGAGGGGCACGAACATCTCTGGCTACGCACCACAGTGCCCGCCGGTGATTGGAGCGATCCAGTGCTCTTTATCACCAGTATCAATTTGATTGGGCAAGTTTATCTCGGCGACAAACTGATCTATCAATATGGTGAATTTGACGATCAGGGCAAAGGCGATTTTGCAGGCTGGCCCTGGCACATGATTGACCTACCAGAAAATGCCGCCGGGCAGACGCTCACCTTTCGCTTTTACTCTAACTACACCAGTATTGGCTTATGGGGCCAAGTCCAGATAATGGAGCGTATTGAGGTCCTTAAGCAAGTTATCCATGACTCCGCCCAGGATCTCGGCGTGAGTGCCTTGGTTTTAGTACTCGCTGTTTTGGCTACCATTTTCGCCATAATAGGCCCCGAACGCCGTGGTTTTGGGTCTATTGCGTTATTTGCCTACGCTTCGGGACTGATGCTGCTTGCGGAGACGCCAGCGCGTCAATTCATTGCCGATGGACCACTGGCCTGGGACACACTCCGAGCGGGCAGCTACTACACGTTGCCTGTGGCATTAGGGCTGTTGCTTAGCTACTGGCTGGAAGGGACTGCTAAGCGCTGGATAACGCACCTATGGGTCATTCACTTGGTGTACTTGGTGCTTGCGATTGGTTTGGTTCAACTTGGGATGGTGAGTCTTTCACTAACCTTCCCCGTATTTGATGTCATGCTAGCCTTAACGCTTCCCATAATGCTGGCGCTTGCGCTCATGCGCTTTCAACGGCTCACCCTTGAACAACGGCTTTTAGTAGTGAGTTTCACTTTTTTTGCCCCGCTGCTATTGGCTGACATGGCAGTCGCCCACGGTTTTGTGGGCTGGCGCAGTGTGCCCTTGAGCTACGGCACGCTGGCTTTTTCGTTAGCTAACGCGGCTATTTTTCTATGGCACTACCGGCATACACAGCAACAGCTTGCGATGGCCAATGAGACCCTTGAACAGCAGGTAGCGGCGCGAACGGCCGACCTCGACCGGTTAGTTCAGGAACTGGAAGGGCTCTCACGCAAAGATCCGTTAACAGGCTTGCACAACCGACGCCATTTCGACACGGCATTCGAGCACCAGTGTCAGCGAGTTAAGCAGCATGCCAGTCAACTGTCCGTATTAATGTTGGATGTGGATCATTTCAAACAGATTAATGACGATTTTGGTCACGATGCAGGTGACGCTGTACTGGTCGAAATCGCCCTATTACTACGTCACCACCTACGGGATCTGGACGTGATCTGTCGCTTTGGAGGTGAAGAGTTTGTTGCCTTGCTACCCGCCACCTCTCGGATCGCTGCCGAATCTCGCGCAAAGGCGCTGCTAACATCCATTGCTCATCAGGCATTTGCCTATCAAGGTACCCCAATGCGGAAAATCACGCTCTCCTGCGGTGTTGCAACGTATCCAGATCACACTCAAGACCCTAAGAAACTGCTACGTCTTGCCGATGAAGCGCTTTATCAAGCCAAACACAGCGGCCGGAACCGCTGTGTAGTATGGGAAAATACACTAGAAGAGAAGGGATATATGCTCGCTAAGCAACAGCCGCAATAATCTCTCATGGTGTTGGTTAATTAAGCAGACTCCGCCGACAGAAAGTGATCAATAAACACAGCATAGTCCTGCTCTGTGCAATCGGCGTAAGCTACCGCCAGTGTCGACACTACCTCAACAAACAGGTCTTCACGCCCTTTCAATCGTTGGCAAACGGCCTTGGCAAAGCGTGTTGGGTCACCCTGGTTAAGCGCCTGGGCACCGCGCAGGTGTTCACGGGCGAGAATTTCTCCCCACTGCCGGGCCAATTTTCGATATGACTTACCACCAGAGAGTTTATGGGTTGGAAAGTCTTTCTTGAAGGGCGAGCGCTCACGCACCGAAAACACCTTTCCATTCATGGTTAGCCAGCCGAGATAGGCGTCTGGGTGCTCGGCAATAGCGTGGAAAGCCGCCGCATGGCGGATGGCTTCGTTAGGAAACAGCTTACGCCACGCCTGCTGCTGTTTTTTATCCATTAACCGAAACGCTTCTGGAGGTACTTGCTCTTTAACATCCAGGATGATGTCATCGTGCTCGTGCTCGACGCCCCCTTCAATCAAGACGTAATAGCGTTCCACGCCCAACGAACCGGTGCCTGCATCCAAGCGTCGCGCTGTATCTTTGACGCGAAAATGGTGGGGATCGTTCTCTTTAATAGCGTGTTGCAGCGTTTGCTGATACTCCTGCTCAATCAAGCGGCGTAGTTGGCTGGCCACATCCGCCGGCAGGTTAGCGAGCTTACCAAGCCGTTCGGCGAACTGGCGGCCTTTCTGCTCATCTAGAGTCGTCCACTTTTCGAGCATGCGAGCACGGCTCTGCTTATCGGCGACTTTACTCATAAAAGGCTTAAGCAGTCCCTTGGCACTCTCAAGGGTCACAGCGTGTACGGGCTGACTATCAACATGATTGACCAGCGTTTGGTAATAGCCTTTTATTAACTTTTTAAGCGCTTTATCAATCGCTTTTGGATCCAGTTCAGCATTTTCACGAGCATCTAATACGACGCTGATAGCCAGCCGCCACAGGTCATACTGGTAGTCGCCAATCAGCGCATCATCGAAGTCATCCATGCCGTAGCGCACTTGGTCATCGTGGTGACCATAAGCACCGAAATTGTAGACGTGGGCGTCGCCCTGCAGCCAGGTTTGGGTCTCCGGCCAGCCGCCAAACAGGGCAAAACGCCAATCGTGCCATACGTCATTCCAATACAAATGATTACTACCGCGGAAAAAGCGGTAAGGCGACGCGGCCATTTTGGCGTACTTGGCTTGGCGGGTGGCCGTTGGTAAGGCGTTATTCGCCTGCTGGGTAGCCTCAATCACCTGCTGAGGGCGGTTATGTTCAGTCAATGCATGGCTCATCGAATTGCCTTTGTGGATGCAAAAAAATGCGTTGGTACAAAGGTAGTCGATAACCATGAATAGATTAAGTCAGCACTCACACCACAGCTCGACGTCCCCGTTGGGTAAAACCTCGTGGGGCGGCAATACGAAAGAAGCGCTCCACCACCTCAGCGCCGGTAGCAGGCGTCATCAATGAGACGGCGACAAATACCGGCAGATTGAGCATCAGCCCCCAGAAGCCCGCGTGAATACCCATTGGGTGTGGCCAAAGAGTAGTAAACGCGACGGTAATCAGAAAGCCCACCACGATCCCCGCCATGACGCCCAAGCGAGAAGCCCGCGGCCAGAAGAACATGCCGATAAAAGCAGGCAGCACCTGCGAGGCAAATCCCAGCCCCACCAATAGAATCATTACCAAACTGCCAGGCTCAGCAATGGCGAGCGGCGCTACGACTAAGAACATAATGGGTAGGATCAGCAGCCGTGCGAGTTTACCGGTAACACCATTAGAGAGTTTTAACACCGGCTGAAGTACATCCTTGCTGAGTGATAGCGATACCGAATGAATAAACGGTTCGCTGGAAGACATTGAGGCTGCCAGGGTACCCGCGCCGAGCAGTCCCACTAATACCACCGGCAAGTGCTGCATGGCGTATTCGAGTACCACAGTGTCGGCCCGGGCCAGCTCGGGCAGCGAAAAAATTCCGATAAAGCCGACAACCACCATGGGCAAAATAACCACGTAATAAGTGGGCAGCCAAGTTGCGCTACGGCGAATAGTGCGTGCAGAGGAAGCGCTCATCCACTGTGTCCACACCGGCGGCATAAACGAGAACATTGAAACGATGATCGAGGTCGTCCAGAAACTAAAGCTCATATCGCCGCCAGCCCCCGGCAGCGTCAGAAACTCGCTATGCTCAGTTTGGATACGCTCGAATACTCCCGCAAAACTTAAGCCACCGGTAGCGCTGTGCACTGCCCACAGGCCAACGGCCCAGGCGACGATCAACATCAACACACCTTGAAAGGCATTGGTGCGCCCAATCGCCCGCTGACCGCTGGCGTAGAGATAGACGGCAATGCAGGCCAGCACCAGCACAACCCCCAACCAAATGGGAATCAAACCACCGCTCATCACGAACAAGATATACGCTGAACCAATGGTTTGCAGTACCGCATAGGCAATAGAGCCGATCGCCATCACCAGCGCTGCCAGTGCTCCCAGCGCAGGACTTTGATAGCGGTCAGCAATGGCGCTTGCCTGGGTAACGTGGCCAAACTGCTCGCCGAACTGCCACACCTTCGGCCCGAAGTACCACGCTATCAATGCCAGGTAAGCAAGGTAGATCGCTACATAAAATACCGCGACGCCTTTTGAATAAGCCCAACCGGGCGCTCCCATAAAGGTGTAAGCACTCACACTACCGGCGGCTATAAGTAAATAAAGCGTCACCGGCCCCATGCTGCGGCCCGCCACGCCCCACTCCTCCAAACTATTCATGGAACGCCCTGCTTTGGCACGTAGGCCAATCACCATGGCAATGGCGACATAGGTCAAGGTAATCAAAAGTGGCCAAGGGCTATTCATGATCGTCTCGCTCCACAATGTGATTGCCGATCAGCATCACCACGACGCAGGCAAAAATCACCAGGTAGCTCCACACCACTAACAACGGCAGCCCCATCACTAAGGTGGCTCTGTTTACCCAACCAATCACCGGCCACGTACCTGCCAGCACCAGTGCCAAAAAAGCAATTAACAGCCCCCAGCCCGCCCGGGAGGTAGGCAGTACCAATAAACGTCGCATGAATGTTCCCCTTAGTTTTTTAAAGACCGATTTTTTTAATTAACTTCAAACTTCATTTAACGACTGGCAGCGTAGGCCAGCGTATTGGCAGCGCTAAGCGTTCCTCTAACTGCCGCGCCAGCTTCAATACAAAGTGATCGGCAAAGCGGGGGCCAACCAACTGCACACCTATCGGCATATTGGCGGAAATAGCGGAACGGCTGACCCCAGCATTAAGTGAAATAGCAGGCTGCTCACCCATGTTCCAGGGCACGGTGTAAGCAATGTGCTCAAAGGGCTGGCGAGGATCATTGGTGGGCGATGGCCACTCAGCCGGAAAGGCGATATTGGGTGTGGTGGGCGAAATCACCGCATCGACCTCATCAAACACGGCTTCGGTGGCGCGTCGCATCGCCATGGTTTGCTGAAAACCGTGCACCGCGTCAACGCCACTTAAGTGTGCACCACCGTCGGCCCAGGCTAAAATGGCAGGCAATACTTGCTCACGCTCGTTAGCCGAGAGCTTTAACAGCTCGCCCCACTGACGGGCCTGCCAGAAGTGATCCAGCCCATCTAACATTTCGCGGTTCAGCACTGGCGCCATCGGCACCAGCGTTGCCCCAGCGGCTTCCAATTGCTGTGCGACCAGTTCCACGTGGTGGCGAATCTCATCATCCAAAGGTAACCCGCAACCCGCCTCCATCATCACACCCACTCGCAAACCTTTAACGTCGAGCTCCAAATCCATCCAGTCAATCGTTTCCGGCGGCAGGCGCATCGCATCGCGTCGATCTGTGCGGGCAAGCGCCGTCATCATCAGCGCGGCATCCGTTACGCTTCGGGTCATTGGCCCGGCACAACGGCCTACATAATAAGGGTCTATCGGTACCCGGCCCAACGTGGGCTTAAAGCCGACCACACCGCACCACGCCGCAGGGAGGCGTACCGAGCCACCAATATCGGTGCCCACATGTAGCGGCCCAAACCCAGCAGCAGCCGCAGCGCCTGCACCCGCACTTGAGCCGCCGGTATTACAAGCTAAATCCCATGGATTGCGGGTCAAACCATGAAACGACGAGAGCCCGGATGAGAGCATGCCAAAGTCGGGGCAGGTAGTTTTCGCCAGCAGCAGAGCGTTATCTTCCGCTAATCGGGCAGCGGGGGGAGCATCCTCGCTGGCAACGGGCTGCTCGCCAAGCCCGGTTCCCACCGGGACTGGCATCCCTTTGGTGGCAATCAACTCTTTAAGGGTCACCGGCACGCCATCTAGCGCGCCGCTAGGTTGCCCCTTAGCCCAGCGCTGGGTGGAGGCTTCGGCTGCTTTAATGAACGCATCAGGCTGATAGGCATACAGCGCATTAATGTGCGGTTCCCAGACGTCGATATGTTCAACCAGTGCGCAGGCTACTTCAGTTGGCGAGAACCTATGGGCTCGGTAGCCATCAATTAATTGAGTGGCGGTGAGTTGGTGTAGTTCAGGCATCACATTACCCTTTGCTATTGTTTTAAAACTGTTGTTTTCAGGCTTTCGTTATCAACAGTCTCAGCATGAACCCACACCGTGTCTTCTGCTATTTCAATCTTGACCGCAGCGTGTCCACTTTTTGTGTGCACTCTACGCTTTCAACATCTTTCAGAAGGACGAGTCTGGCAATGTTTGTAGGGCACTTGCCAGCAGCGAAAGGCACGCCTCGGTGGCAAAGCTGCGCTGGCGATGGCGATAAACGCAAAGATCAATCCGCGCGGCCTCAAGCTCTGAAGAAGCCAAGGGAATACTCACGAGTTGACCTAATTGGCACTCCCGGGCTACCGCCATCGGTGGCAATACCAGAACACCTGCACCGTTAAGGGCTAGTGCTTTTTGAGTTTCCAGTGAAGCGGTTCTAAAGGTGGGAGCCAGAACTATCCCGGCCTGGTGAGCGGCGTGCTCCAGCGCTTGGCGCACGCCATAAGATTCATCAGGCAGGATCAGCCGGTGCGCTGCCAGGGAGTGAAGACTCACCTCAGAAGCTGCGGTCAATGGATGGCCTGGAGCCATCACTGCATGGTGGTGCAACTCGGCGCTAGCAAAGGGCACAATGTCATCATGCCGGGGCATAAAAAACGTCAGGCCAATATCTGCATCGCCTCGGCGCAGCGCCAACACCATTTGGCTAGCGCTGACGATCCCGATATCAAAACTCAAATGGGGATAGCGCTGCCCCATCTTGGCTAACGTAGGCGCTAGCAAGCCAGCGACAACGCCTTCTGCCACCTGCAAACTTACCCGGCCAGTACGTAAACCTTTGAGGTCGGCAATATGCTCCTGCACTCGCTCTAGGTCGCGCAGAGTACGTTGCGCCTGGGCAGCCAACAACTCTCCCGCCGCCGTTAGGCTAATGCCATTGGGGCCGCGCTCGATAAGTGGTGCGCCAAGCTGATGTTCCAGTAAATCAATCTGGCGGCTAATCGCCGTGGGGGCAATATGCAGTTGTGCAGCGGCTTGGCGCAGCGAACGGCACCGAGCCACAGTATCGAAGTAGCGTAATGCACGGCCACTGATCATAAGCCCCCTTAAAGCTCCATCTGCCGTGACATCACTGTTACGTTTTCACCTCGGTACTCAAGCCTTTCTACATCCTGCCAACCCAATTGCCGATAGAGCGCCTGCTGATCAGGCGTATAGAGATAGAAGCGATCAAAACCACTCGCAGTTGCTTCGGCTTCCACTCGGCGTACCAACGCAGAGGCAATACCCTGCCCTCGCCATTTAGGCAAGACAAATACGGAGGCCAGCCAAGGGGTAAGTTCATGACGTATGCTCATATCATCAGCAACTAGGCTGGCGGTGGCAACGGGGACAGCGCCTTGTGTTGCAACAAAGATGGAAGGTACGCCAGCCTGGCCGCATTTGGCTTTAGTGCGATCAATGGCTTGTTCCAGTGTGAGCCCAGGGTGCAAATGACCCCAGGCTTCGAATATCCAGCCTGCAACGACTGCAGCATTAGGGTCTTCGGCGCTTAGCCGCTGAAGGGTAATATCGCTTTGCATGATATCGTCCTGACTTATTTAGCAAAATAAAACACAGTAGCGATATATGGTAAGGCTGACCAGCACCAATACCTCCCAAACGCACCGCTAGCCAGAGGTTTTAACGCTGTTAACTTTTACAAAACTGCAACCAGATTGGGTTTATCTCAACTTGAAAGTACTTGCACACTTAAGACAAGGCAGCAATGCAATTGAGAAACCTCTTATTAAGATTATAAGCAAAGCGCCCGTTTCAATTTACCGTCCTTAAGCCAGAGGGCATCAAATAAGCAGTTCGCGAGCATGCAAGCCTTTACTAGCCCGTTACGAGTATGTTTGGTCATAACCAATAGATACGCCCTTACAGAGACTAAAGCATTAGGAAATAAAGCGCTCCCCACCTAATGTTAGAACAGGACGCCTTAACCTCTTAGGTGCTAGTCTGTTAATCAAATAACGTTGAGTAAAGACTCACGAATGCAACTCTCATTCAGACGCCCACACCGTCTTGCATTGGCGACCATTGCCCCGCGCATTTTTGCCATTTGCCATACATTCGGCTTAATCGTATGGATAGCAGTAATAGAAGGCAGCGGCTGGATATTGATTCTGCCTGGGATGCTGCTGTTGCTATGGCCTGGAGTCGCCTATGCGCTTGCGGCAAGCGCCCAGAATTCTAAGCGTGCCGAGTTCAGGAACCTTCTCTTCGACTGCTTGCTGTTCGGGTTTTGGTGCGGCGTACTGGATTTTTATGCTTTAGCCACCATCACCATGGGGCTTGCCTGTTTGATGAACAACTTAGTGGTCGGTGGACTGCGAAAGATGTTTGTTTCAGCTGCACTTTTTTCTAGCGCGGCCATGATCGGAAGCGCTCTAACAGGGTTCAATTTTCGTCCCTATGTGAGCAACCATTTAGATATCTACCAATGGGCGGGGGCACTGGTCTATTTTCTAACCATAGGCCGCGTAATGTACAGTCAGAATCGTCAGATCGTCCGCAGCATTGGCGAGATTAAGTTTCAGAACCGAGTCTTTCATGCCCTACTGGATCTAGGCACGGTCGCAAATCGCGCTACCAATATCCCTTCCCTGCTGGATGCCTCCTTAAACCACCTATATGCCCATTTCCCCGACTACGGTTTTGCTGTTTTTTTACAAGAGCGGCAACGCTCTGAAATGACACGCTACGCGACGGTTGCAGGGCTAGATCCAAAGGATGAAAAGCGGCTAAAGCGCCTATTGGCTAACGTTCATGGCCAAAGAGGAAAGTCAAACACACTGCCACAAACAGACGAAGGTGCGAGACTATATGCCGCTTCCATGGACGGGCGCCTAAGCTTTTACGAAGGTTGGTTGATAGTGAAAGCTCCCAGTCGGGACGACGGTTTGGAGGAAATACTTTCGCTATTTGCCGACCAACTGGCGGCCGCTACCGAGAACAAATTGCTGCATTTGGAGTTAAAGAAAACCGCTGAGCGTGACGGGCTAACCGGCCTTTATAACAGAGGCTTCTTGGAATCGGCGCTGGAGATGAGTATTCAGGGCAAGGCCCAGGCGCCGAGCCTGGATTTTGCTGTGCTGATGATGGATGTCGACAGGCTCAAGGCAGTGAACGACCATTATGGACATGTCGCAGGCGACCAACTGATTTCTAGCGTTGCCAAATACCTGCAACTTCACTGCAGAGACAGCGACATACTGGCACGCTACGGTGGCGATGAATTCGTCATTCTGTATCCCTCTGCCGATCTGACGGCAGCCAAGCGTATGGCCAGCCTGATCAGAGAGAATTTACCTGAACAGCGTTGCACCATAGACACTGTTACCGGTGAGCATGAAGAACTGCCGCTTCATTTGAGCCTGGGATTCGCCAGCTCCAGCGAAGTGCCTCCTCTGCAGGTGTTTGAGCTGGCAGACGAGCGCATGTACGAAGATAAGAGTAAACGACGCAAACACAGCACAGATGATCTAGGCACAAAGAGCAGACCCTCTTTATAGAGGCTTTCTCATCAACCACGTTTCAGTGGCTGCCCCTGCTTATCGCCATGCATGAGTTCACTTAAGGGCATGCGGGAGGTTTCAACATATCGACATGCGGTATGCCATCCTCATCATAGGGGGCACTAACAGCTTCAAAACCGAAAGATGCATAGAAGGCAGTAAGATAAACCTGAGCACCAATCTTGATGCCCAGGCCAGGATAAGTCTGTTCAGTAAAGCGAATAGCTTCGCTCATTAACGCACGCCCATACTGGCGACCGCGAAAGGCTTTGAGGGTTATCACTCGGCCAATCGAGGGCTCGGCGAACTTGTCGTCAGGCCCTACCAGACGGACATAAGCAGCCAGTTGTCCACTTTCGGTTGCCAAGAGGTGCCAGGCGAGCGGGTCCAGTTCGTCCACTTCCTGATAAGCACACTCCTGTTCCACCACAAACACCGATTCACGCGCTTTGACAACCTCATAAAAATCACGCGTGCTGAGTTCATCGAACCGCGACCAGCGAAAATGTAAGGACATACTGATTAACTCCCACTCAGTGCGTTATTTTTTAGACGCCAAGTCTACAGGAGAAGGCCTTCCTAAGACGTAACCGTTTTATCAGTCTGCTTAATAGATGGCGTAATAATGGCTAATGCTCCCGTGGTAATCAGCTCTCCTACTCACCCCCCGCCAGGAACTGCTTTAGCCACTCATCCCAAAGTGCCGATAGAGTAAGGCAGTGGTCACAAACGCTCTTGCGGCTCACTCAGCGCTGCCTCAAGGGGACTATCCCCGAGCGGCTGCCCCCAGCTATCGCTGTGCACTAACTCATTCAGCGGCAGTCGCGAGCGCCACCCTTTCGCTTGAAGCTCCGGCTGGCCTAAAAATTCGCTGACATAGCCAAGGCAAAGGTACGCCAGCGGATAAACGTGTTCAGGCAAGTTCAACGCCGTACGTAGCTGCTCTTGGTCAAGAATACTCACCCACCCAACGCCGATGCCTTCGGCCCGCGCCGCCAACCAAAGGTTTTGCACTGCTAAGCAGGTACTAAATAAGTCGGTCTCTATAATGCTATTGCGCCCCAGTACATGGGGGCCACCCCGGCTGCGGTCGCAGGTAATACAAAGATTAAGCGGACTTTCCATAATGCCTTGTAACTTGAGACTGCAGTAACGCTCATGGCGCTCCCCCTCAAACTGCTCGGCGGCCTTCTGGTTCTCCTGCTCAAACAGTGCCAGCACCGTTTCCCTGACGCTACGGCTTTCAATCACGATGAAATCCCAAGGCTGCATAAACCCCACCGAAGGCGCATGGTGTGCCGCGTTGAGCAGCCGCGCTAATACCTCGGGAGGAATGGCGTCGGGCAGAAATTGCGAGCGTACATCGCGCCGCTCATATATAGCGCGATAAAGCCCACGCCGCTCAGCATCGGAAAAATGGTAGTTCGAATGAGTCATTGCGCTGGCGAGGCCTTTTGCTGATCAATGTTATAGACACTGCAGAGTCTACACGAGCTCAACCCAGTCGCCAGCGCAGCGGGCTCGTTTGGCGTAAAACGCCGTTATCGTCCCAGTCATTCCACCCGGTAAAGGGAATGGGTCGCTCACTATCCAGGCTTACCAGACGAGAGGCCAAGGTTTCTTTGCATGTCGCTAGATGGCCAGCGATGTCGGTTTCCTCTTGATAACGGATACCACCGCCCTGAATGCCGTAGCTCACTTGAGGCGCTAACACGTCAAAACCAACGTAGTACAGCGATGCGTGCATGGGCCACAGCCAGTGCACCATGTTGCCAGCGCGGCCGAAAGGCTGAAACGTTTCTTCCGGTGAACCCGTGGTAACTGAAAGCATCGCCTGCTTACCACGATAGTAGCCCCGGTCGTAACGCATGCGGCTTGTATAGCGCCCGCCATACACCAGCACCCTATCAAGCCAGCCTTTCAGGATAGCGGGCGTGGCATGCCACCATAGAGGAAACTGGAAAATCACCAAATCCGCCCACTCCAGCCGCGCCAACTCACGTTGAACGTCCAGCGGCAGGGTGTTTTGCTGATAGTGAGCCCGTTGCTCATTGAGGGGATAGAAGTAGTCCGCGTCCACGGATTGATGCGGATAGTGCTCTGCACGCTCAACCGGATCAAACTGCTCGGCATAAAGGTCATCCACCTCTACCGAGTGCCCAGCCTCCGCCAACTGGTTTACCGCCACATTCACCAGCCCCCCATTAAACGACTTGCGTTCTGGATGGGCCAATACGATTAATACATTCATACGGTGCCTTCCCCTGTTGGTTGGTTCGACAACAGGCTAACCTGTTCGTAAGCGCAAACACATTAGCCAAAAATGAGAACCTGGCTTGCATGAATGAACAGCACATACGATGGGACGACCTACAAATTGTATTAGCGGTTGCCCAGAGGGGCTCGCTATCAGGCGCCAGCCGTGAGCTACGTATCAGCCATGCTACGGTATTTAGGCGTTTAAGCGAGATGGAGCGACGACTGGGGGTGGCATTGTTTGAGCGCCACCGAAACGGCTACATACCAACGCTGGCTGGGGAAGACTTAGTGGCGTCAGCCAAGCGCGTGCAAAGCGAAATCATCGGCGCCGAACGCCGTATTATCGGGCAGGATCTCAATCTAACCGGCAGTCTGCGCATCACCACTACGGATACGCTGTTTGCTGGGATGCTCTCGCCTCTAATGGCAAGTTTTCGTCAGCGCTACCCGGCAATTACGCTGGAGATAGTCATCTCCAATCAGTTGCAAAGCCTGTCTCGGCGGGAGGCCGATATCGCAATCCGCCCAACTCAACAGCCACCCGAAACTCTGGTAGGCCGCAAGATAAGCGATATTTACCAGGCAATTTATGGCCAAAAGGCGCTCTGGCAAAACGCCCCGCATCCGCTAGAGCCAGCGTCACTAACATCAGAAAGCTGGATCGGTCCGGATGTTCATCTGGGCGATGCAAAACTTGAAAAGTGGATGATGGATAAAAGCACCGCCTACCGGCTGGACAGCATGCTGGGCATGCAATCAGCGGTACGCCACGGGGCAGGTATTGCGATACTGCCCTGCTACCTTGGCGATGCCGATGCAGCGCTTCTCAGGCTAAGCGAGCCCATTGACGCACTCACTACCCAACTTTGGCTCCTCACTCATCCGGATATGCGCCATGTGGCCAGGGTTCGCGCGTTTATGGAGGCGATAACAGAGGGGGTTCGAGGCAGGACGCTTACCACTTAATGGAAAATGTGCGGATTAAATAATGACTATCCTGCTGCTACAGCACACCTCACTTCTGCTCAAATCCCGCTAAAAACTGCTTAAGCAGATCATCGAGTTGCGCTCGTTGCTCTTCAGTCAGGCAACCCACTAGCTGCGCCTGTGTGTCCACGTGGGCGGCCACTGCTTCGTCGATCAAATCAAATCCGTCTTGAGAAAGAGAGATTAAAAAGCCACGACCATCATTAGGGTTTTTGACTCGCTCGATCAAGCCCGACTTTTCCAACTGGTTGATACGGTGAGTCATGGTGCCCGATGTCACCATTGTGGACGCCATCAAATCCCCCGGCGATAGCGCGTAGGGTGCCCCCTCACGGCGAAGAGTTGCCAGCACATCAAAGCTCGCGTCATTAAGACCATATTTCGCCCAGGTCTTTTCCATTGCGCGCATTAAAGTATGGTTCAGCCGTTTGACTCGCCCAATGGTACCCATCGGCGAAACGTCAAGGTCGGGCCTCTCCTGTCGCCACTGTTTAAGAATGTTGTCTACATGATCCATCAGCGTATTCTGCGCCTAATTATCTTGACGTCAAGATTAATCGCACATACCTTGATATCAAGATATTTTCAAAAAACGGTACGAATGAGAACTTCGCCAATGACGTTATCAAGCACTGCCCGCACAACTCACTCACTTAAAAAATCTTGGCTTGCCCCACTGCTATACCTGCTAGCCGGCGGTGCCTTGCTGGGTCTATCGACTAATTTGGCGAAACTTGCCGGTGACATTCAGCTACCGGCGCTCGCTTTTCTGTTTTGGTCAATTTCAGGGGCGGCGCTTATTCTATTAGTTCTCGCCGCCTTCCGCGGCAATCTGCCGCCGGTCAACGTTCGCACCGTTGAGTATTACGCTATTTCAGGGCTGCTGGGCGTAGCGGGTGCCAACCTGCTGTTTTTCTCTGCGGTCCCCCATGTGGGTGCTGGGTTCGTGGCATTAATCATCACCCTGCCACCTCTGCTCACCTATGTCGGCGCACTAGTATTAAAAATGGAGCGGTTCCAATTGTTGCGTGCGGCGGGAGTAATATCAGCCCTGGCAGGGGCCGTCACCCTAGCCTTCCATAAACTTTCTGCGCCTGATGCTGATTATCTCTGGATTCTCCTCGCTTTAATCGGGCCCGTACTGCTAGCCATCGGCAATCTTTACAGAACCTTGCGCTGGCCAGAAGGCGTATCCAGCGATGCACTGGCGCCGGGGATGCTCATTGCCGCTGCCGTTATTCTACTCAGCGTGGGGTTTCTGCCGGGCTTCTCACTGAACGTTACGACAGACCGCTCCCTGCCGATCATGCTGATAGCCGTTCAAGCGTTGGTCTTCGCAGGCCAGTTTTTACTGCTCTTCCTGTTGCAGAAAAGTGGTGGCCCGGTGTTTCTGAGCCTGTTGGGCTCCGTGGGCGCCATAGTGGGTGTCCCGGTCGCCATCGTGTTGCAGGGAGAAGCCGCCCCCGAGGGCTTGCTACTAGGTACTCTTTTAATTGGTGCAGGTATTGCCCTGCTTAATATTGGCAAAGCCAAGCGTTTTCCAAGCGGCCAAGCTAAGGAATAGGATGAAGAGGGTGTTATTAGGAGTGACTAGAAGCGCTTGCAAAAGCAATATGGGCTCGTTAATTAATGGGTATAGAATTTGGCAAGAATCGGGAATAGAAGAGTTCAGCAGAATCATTAAACGATGTTAGTTGTATAGCTAAAGAACGCTCCGCTCCATATAGTGAGTCCCGCCCTCGGTTTTACGCACGCGAAACCCCATACGCTCGTATAGCGCGATTGCTGGGTTGATACAAAACACACGCAGCCGAAGTAAGCGGATGCCCGACTGCTGGGCGATTTCATTCGTGTAGCGGATTGCCGCTGAACCTAAGCCTTGACGCTGCCACAGTGGGGCAATCTGCAGCTCTCTAATATAGTAAGCGTTTTCATCGTGATTTATGCATAGCAGCCCCACTCGTGAAGCGTTTATGACTAACTCGTAGCTATCTAACTCACCCCACTGTTTATCAAACAGCGCTGTATCCCAGCGCATATCCAACTGTTTGTAGTAGGCTGACATATTCTGAAGAATTATGTTTTCCGCGAACGCTTTGTCATTTGTCGGCCGAATAATAGGGGTTATATCCATTCTCTAACTACTTCGTTCAGACAATTTCTCCAATAAGCACTTTATTGGCATCCGCTATCTCATACTGATTAAACACCTGAATATCATGTTCACGGAGCAGGGCAGCTGTCACCCCCATGCCCGGTATTTTTTTGCCAGAGAAAGTACCGTCATAAATAGCGGAGCTTCCGCATGAAGGGCTGAACTCAGCAAGCACTGCAATATCGATATTGTATTTATGACACAAGTTCAAGGCGATAGAAGCACCTGCTAAAAACTCATTGGTTACCTTGCCCCCAGCTTTTTCGATAACATCGACCTCGCCATTTAATACGCTCTCACCGCTGCCATTGAAAATCTCTGCGGGTGGTCTGGGAATGCTCATCCCTGCCTCGACTTCAGGGCAGACAAAAACAATTCGACCTTCCGAACGCCATCGCTCAACGATCTGATCATCCACGGAAAGGGCACCACCATCATAGCGAACCTTTTTACCCAAAAGATAGGCGCTCATTAATACTTTTCTCAAATTGCCGGTCTCCAGTACGGTGGTTAACTTAAAACTGATACTTCATATGCCCTTAACTGAGTGCTCTCTTCTTATTATCACCCATCAAACTTTAGCTGTTTTCAAAAGTAGACGTCGATGATGTCCTGCTTCGCGCTTGAAGCCACTGACGCACTATTTCAATGCCTTCTTCATTCACTAACAGCCCCAAGTGCGATGTGCCGGGGACAGTGACGATATCGGCGTCAGGGACATGCGGTCGAACGGTAGACTCAAAGCGATCGGCGAAAAAGGCTTCATCCTCGGCGCCGGTTAGGAAAAGGCTCGGCACATTGATAGAACGAAGGTCATCGGGGTAGTTAGAGGGATTAAACCCCGTCATCAGCCGATAAGAATAAGCCAGTGTCTCTGACCCATCCCGATACTCAGGAGGTAAGTTAAATCGCAGCACGGTCGCGCTATTCAAGCCTTTCACGCCAAGCCTGTTGAGAATAGATAGCGCAATAATTTTAGCCACACTCGGCTCAGCCCATCCCCCCGAGTTATTACGAACGGTAGAGGCGTCGTGCCCCAGATAGGGTGCCAACAGGAGGTATGCAGCGGCAAGGTGCCCGTACTCCCCACCAGCAAAGCGTATAGCAAGTCCTCCGCCTGACGAATGCCCACCTACCACTAATCTGTTTATTGCTGAGTTTTCCGTTTTGACGTGATAAATAAAATCAGCCAGATCGTCCTCAAGCTGATGGATATAGTCGATATCGCCGCGCCGAACAGGAGATGGCCCATGCCCTCGAATATCAGGGGTGTAAACAGCGGCGGCGCCTGAAGCTGCCAATCCGCGAGCAAAGGTTGCCAGATATCGACTGTCGGTACCTGAGCCGTGCACGAGCACCAGCGTCGTGTCGGATTCACTTGAATAATGCCGATATGAAAGTGTGGTGCCATCCCTTGCTTCAAACGGCTGAAGTGCTGGCAGTGTGCCTGTTGCGCCTTGCTCAGACACTAACGCTTCGAAATCCAAGCCGTTCGCATTAGTGCCTGTCGACATTATTAAAAATACTCCTATCACCAAGGCCAGCATATATTGTCGCACTGCTCTCTCCTGACCGCATACGCCGGGCAAAGCGACGGCTAAGCTTTCGCTACAAACTTTAAACCAAAACGCCAAGGCACTGCCATGGCGTTTATTATTTTCCCTCGCTACATGACACACTACCCCAGTTGAAACGGGTAAACCGGGCCAATTTTCAGCAGTTGAGTGAGTTCATCCAGTGCGGCAAGTGACTCTTCCGCCAGCTGTGGGTCGGCCAAATCATCCGGGGCAAGGCGATTGCGGTAGTGGCGCTCCACTCACGCGGTTAGATCAGCGTACAGAGCATCGGTGAGCAGCACACGGCCGAGCAGCTGCGAGTTGAAGAGATATGAGGCCACTGCGTCTTCCATGCTCACCGCTTCCAAGGGCACGCGCACCAGTATCAGCGGGCTGGTCATTTTGGCACGAAGTTCGTCAAGCGTGCCCTCTTCGTCCAGAAAGGCCATTTCGTGGTAGAGCAACACGGGGCCATTGCCCACCGCAATGACATCGTTATGGAATACACCCGCATCGATAGCATCCGGGTGCTGCTGGGCAAATACCGTTTGTGCTTCCGTTAACCCATGCTGGCGGGCCACCGCTTGACTGGCTTCCAGGGTTTGTCGAGCAGGAAAGCGCTGGGGTTCGCGCTCGCCGCTACGGGTGTTGAGAGAAGTGCTGTTCGTCACGAAAGGTTGCCTGCAGCACGCGGCCAGTCGTTTGCGGCTCCAGGTAACGGTGAAAGCTGGACTGTAGATTGGCTGGGGTGAAGTGTACCCGGCTATCGGGTGCATCCATGCTGGGGGTAATAGTGCCCGCGTTAGCCGTCCACATACTGGAACCGCAGCAACTGTGGGGCCTCACTAGCGGCGCGTGCCAGCACTTCATGTTGCTACCGCTAAAACCTAAATCGCGAAGTGCGCCAATGTCCGGGCGCTGTTGAGGCGGCAGCACACCCTGGGCATCGTCCGCGGCGGCGAAACCCTCAAGGCTCACCGTGACCGAATTATGGCCAACACCCGGCAATCGCGGCACTTCGCCGGCCTGGAGACCCTCGAACTGCGCGACAAGCGCCCTATTCTCTACAAGGTGCAACGCTTCGGCGACGGCTACTCCATCACCTGCCGCAAGATCGGTGCCAACGACACGCTATTCTGCGACTGGCTTCACGAGAGTCAGCGCATCAGTACTGTGGCGCGGCCTCTCCCGCTCCTACTTTGGACGCGGCTACCTCGAAGAGGTCAACGCCGGGAATGCCAACACCTCCAACTGGCTGCAGGGCGGCGGCGACATCGACCCGGGCAATCCCGTCTACGAGAGCCTGATCCCCGATGCCAAGGTCAAGCGTGACAAGCAAGCAATCACCACCGAGGAGATGTACAAGGACTACGATCTCTATCTCAACACCATGAAAGGCGGGCCCGGTTTCGGCGCCCCGCTGGATCGAGACCCACACAGCAGAGAGGCTGACATGGAGTCGAGGCCCATGTCAGCTTCAGACCAACCCTTTTCTTCCTATAGACGTTTTAATCATCCAAGGCTTACAGACGTGCCCAAAGCGGCCCATCGTCAGTCGGCATCGCCTCATCACTAGGCTTTTTACTTTCAGGGTAAACGTAGCTGAAAATCTCACTTGTAGAGGACCTGTTTCTGGAAAAAGATCGCAGCGTTTATTTCAAGCCCCGAAATTTATCAAACCGATGTGCTGTAGCGAGATATAAAAACCACTAATGAATAAATCACAAAACCAAACTTAGTATGCTTCCAAAAAAACGTAAAAGTTAATAATAGCTAAAGCTACGAAAAACTTACCAGCTCGTCTTCAGAACATACCAAATCTCAAAATCTGCATTGCCCGTTACAGCAGCAAGCACGGCTCGACCAATTATATTTATCGCCATTTATTAGCTGTAGCTGCATGTACTTTTGTGTGATTGATCTAAATCAATTCAAGACATTGTAATGGGCCTACACTGAATATGGTTGATTGCTTCTTAATCATAGGTCGGAGACAGCGTATGTCAGATGAAAAGCTCACTTCATCAAATCCTGAAGAAGATCTAGCGACACGGTTCCCTACAGCCTACTCAATTCTCTTCCTGCTAATTATTCTTGTAGCGGCGCTGACCTGGATCATTCCTGCCGGGCAATACGAACGTACGATGAACGAAGAGGTCGGACGCGAAATTGCAGTACCTGGCACCTATGTAACGGTTGATTCAAACCCGCAAGGTTTTGTGGACGTCATGCTGGCCCCCACGGCGGGTTTCTATGATCCCGACAGCTATGTCGCCAATGCCATCGACGTTGCCTTATTTGTGCTGTTTTTGGGTGGCTTCTTAGGCGTTATCAATGCTACCGGAGCAATCGACACGGGGATACGTAACGTGATGCATCGGCTGGAAGGCCGAGAGATCTGGATGATCCCCATCCTGATGACGCTGTTTGCCCTCGGAGGCACCACCTACGGAATGGCAGAAGAGACTCTGGCCTTCTATGCCATTCTAATCCCCATCATCATCGCTGCTGGC